>DASSMA010000083.1:0-48636 GCA_035689115.1 Acidimicrobiales bacterium | reverse complement strand
TGCCCTGTTCCCACGCGGCCATGGCGTTGCGCTGCACGATCCGGTAGGCGGCGTCGCGGGTGGTGCCGGCCGCCACCAGGGCCAGCAGCACGGGCTGGCTGAAGACCAGCCCGTAGGAACGGTCGAGGTTCTCCAGCATCCGGTCGGCCTGCACGGTGAGCCCGTCGATGAGGGCCCGGCTGCGGACCAGCACGTAGTGGGCCAGGATGCTGGCGTCGGGCAGGATCACCCGCTCGACCGAGCTGTGGCTGATGTCCCGCTCGTGCCAGAGGGCGACGTCTTCCAGCCCGGCGCCGAGGTAGCCCCGCAGCACCCGGGCCAGCCCGGACAGCTGTTCGGCCTTGATCGGGTTGCGCTTGTGGGGCATGGCCGAGCTGCCCTTCTGGCCGGCCCGGAAGGGCTCGAACGCCTCCCGCACCTCGGTGCGCTGGAGGTGGCGGACCTCGGTGGCCATCAGCTCCACGCCGGCGCCGGCCGACGCGCACGCCCACAGGAACTCGGCGTGGCGGTCGCGGGCCACGACCTGGGTGGACGGGACGGCCCGCAGCCCCAGGGACTCGCAGACGTGGGCCTCCACCGACGGGTCCACGTTGGAGTACGTGCCGACGGCGCCGGACAGCTTCCCGACGGCCACCGCGTCCCTGGCCCGGCGCAGCCGCTCCCGGTCGCGGTCGGCCTGGAGGCACCAGAGGGCCAGCTTGGCGCCGAACGTCGTCGGCTCGGCGTGCACGCCGTGGGTGCGCCCGGCCATGGGCGTGTCGCGGAACTCGAGGGCCCGCCGCTTGAGCGCCGCCACCAGCCCGCCGGCCGCCTCCACCAGCAGGTCGGCCGCCCGCATCAGACTGACGCCGAGGGCGGTGTCGACCACGTCGGAGGACGTGAGGCCGTAGTGGACCCAGTTGCCCTCGGGCGGGCCGATGGCCTCCTGCACCACGTCGACGAACGCCGCCACGTCGTGGTCGGTGACCTTCTCCCGCTCGTTGACCGCCTCGACGGTGGCGGCCGTCACCGCCGGCGCCCGCTCCCGCACCGCCCGGGCGGCATCGGCGGGCACCACGCCCAGGCGGGCCCACGCCTCCACCGCCAGCACCTCGACCTCCAGCCAGGTGGCCAGCCGGGCTTCATCGGTCCAGAGCGCCGCCATCTCCGGCAGCGAGTAACGAGGGATCAATGCTTCAGCGAGCGCCGCCGGCCCGGAACTCGGCCAGCTTGGCGGCCAGCGACTCGTCGGTGACGGCCAGCATCTCGACGGCCAGGATGCCGGCGTTGGCCGAGCCGTCGACGGCGACGGTGGCGACGGGGATGCCCTTCGGCATCTGGACGGTGGCGTAGAGGGCGTCGACGCCGTTGAGGGCCCCGCCCGACAGCGGCACACCGATCACCGGCAGCGTGG
This sequence comes from Acidimicrobiales bacterium, assembly GCA_035689115.1. Taxonomy (GTDB): domain Bacteria; phylum Actinomycetota; class Acidimicrobiia; order Acidimicrobiales; genus JAHFUS01. The sequence goes on along the minus strand of DASSMA010000083.1, from coordinate 47,243 downwards.
TGTGGGCGGCGACGACCCCCGCCAGGTGGGCGGCCATGCCGGCGCCGCAGATGACGGCGGCGAACCCCTCCTCCCGCGCCGAGGAGGCGAACGCCGCCACGTCGGCCGGCGTGCGGTGGGCGGACAGCACCCGCTCGTCGACCTCCACCCCGAAGCGGCCCAGCATCTCGCCGGCGCCCGCCATCTTGGCCTTGTCGTTGGGCGAGCCCATGAGGATGGCGACCTTCACGATGCGATGTCCTTCCTGTAGTGCATGCCGTCGAAGTGGATGCGGGCAGCGGCCTCGTAGGCCCGGTCCCGGGCGGCGGCGACGGTCGGCCCCAGGGCCACCACGTTCAGGACCCGGCCGCCGGCGGCGACCAGGCGGCCGCCGGCGTCGGGGCGCACGCCGGTCTTCAACACCATCACGCCCTCCATCGTCTCCGCCTCGCCGATGCCCGACACCTCGGCGCCGGCCCGGGGCGACGCCGGGTACCCCTCGGCGGCCAGCACCACGCACACGCAGGCATCCTCCACGAACGACGCCTCGCTCTGCAGGTCGCCGGCGGCCGCCTCGGCCAGGAACCGGGCCAGGTCGCCGGCGAAGCGGGGCAGCACCACCTGCGCCTCCGGGTCGCCGAAGCGGACGTTGTACTCGATCACCTTGGGCCCCTCGGCGGTGAGCATGAGCCCCGTGTAGAGGACGCCCCGGTAGTCGATCCCCTCTGCCCGCAGGGCGGCCAGCGTGGGCTCCACCGCCTTGGCCATCACCTCGTCGACCACCGCCGGGCCGGCGTCGGGCACCGGCGAGAAGGCGCCCATGCCGCCGGTGTTGGGGCCGGCGTCGCCGTCGCCCACCCGCTTGTAGTCGCGCGCCGGCGCCAGCGGCACCGCCCGCCGGCCGTCGCACACCGCCAGCAGGGACAGCTCCGGGCCCCGCAGGCCCTCCTCGATCACCACCGTGCGGCCGGCCGAGCCGAACGACGAGCCCGACAGCTTGGCCCGCACGTCGTCGGCCGCCTCGTCGAGCGACTCGGTGACGAAGACCCCCTTGCCGGCGGCGAGGCCGTCGGTCTTGACCACGTAGAGCCCGGGCAGGGTGCGGAGGAAGGCGATGGCCGGCTCCACCTCGGTGAAGGTGCCGTGGCGGGCGGTGGGGACGCCGGCGCCCACCAGCACCTCCTTCATCCACGCCTTGGAGCCCTCCAGGCGGGCCCCGTCGGCCCCCGGCCCGAACACCAGCTTCCCGTCCGCCCGCAGCCGGTCGGCCTCGCCGTCGACCAGCGGCTGCTCCGGGCCGATGACGTAGAGGTCGGCGTCGGCCGACGGATCGACCAGCGTGGCGGTGCGGCCGAGCACGTGGCGCAGGGCCTGCTCCCGGCCGCCGTCGCCGACGACGGCGACCTTCACGCGGCGGCGCCGGCCGGCATGCGCACGAACTGGTCGCGGCCGGGGCCCACGCCCACCAGCCTGATGGGCACGCCTGCCCGCTCGGCCAGGAACTCGACGTAGGAGCGGGCGGCCGGGGGGAGGTCGACGACCTCGGTGACGCCCGACAGGTCGGCTCGCCAGCCGGGCAGCTCCTCGTAGACGGGCACCGCCTTGTGGAGGTCGGACTGGTGGTAGGGCAGGTGCTCGACCCGCCGGCCGTCGACCTCGTAGGCCACGCAGACCTTCACCGTGTCCATGGTGTCGAGCATGTCGAGCTTGGTGAGGGACAGCTCGGTGAGGGAATTCAGGCGCACGGCGTGGCGCACCATCACGGCGTCGAACCAGCCCACCCGCCGGCGCCGGCCGGTGACGGTGCCGTACTCGTGGCCCCGCTCGATCAGCTCGTCGGCGAACGGCCCCTCCAACTCGGTGGGGAACGGCCCCGACCCCACCCTGGTGACGTAGGCCTTGGCGATGCCGATGACGTTGTCGATCAGGCAGGGCCCGATGCCGGCGCCGGTGCAGGCCCCGCCGGCCACCGGGTTCGACGAGGTGACGAAGGGATAGGTGCCGTGGTCCAGGTCGAGGAAGGTGGCCTGGGCGCCCTCGAACAGCACGTGCCGGCCGTCGTCGAGGGCCTCGTGGACCAGGCCGACGGTGTCGGCTACCAGGGGGGCGACGCGCTCGGCGTACTGCCCCAGGTAGGTGTCGGCCAGGTCGTCGGCCGACAGCGGCAGCCGGTTGTAGACCTTGGCGAGGATGGCGTTCTTCTCCTTCAGCACCACCTCGAGCTTCTCGCGGAAGATCTTGGGGTCGAGGAGGTCCTGGAGGCGCAGGCCTACCCGGGCCGCCTTGTCGGCGTAGGCCGGGCCGATGCCCGACTTGGTGGTGCCCAGCCGGTTCTTGCCCAGCCGCCGCTCGGCGCACCGGTCCAGTTCCTGGTGGTAGGGCATGATCATGTGGGCGTTGCCGCTGACCCGCAGCCGCGAGCAGTCGATGCCCCGGGCCTCAAGGCCGTCGATCTCCGAGAGCAGCACGGCCGGGTCGACCACCACCCCGTTGCCGATCACCGGTGTGATGTGGGGGTAGAGGACGCCGCTCGGGATCAGCTGGAGGGCGAACGTCTCCTCGCCCACCACGATGGTGTGGCCGGCGTTGTGGCCGCCCTGGTAGCGGACGACCACGCTCATCTCCTTGGAGAGGAGGTCGGTGAGCTTCCCCTTCCCCTCGTCACCCCACTGGGTCCCGACCACGACGGTCGCGGGCACGCGCCACTCCTAACGACGAACTGCTGGCGGTCCGCGCAGCATAACGCTCGCGCCGGCCCGCCTACTTGAGAATCAGATCGTCCCCCGCCACGTCGACCGTGACGGTGGCCCCCTCCGCGTAGCGGCCCTCCAGGAGGGCGATGGCGAGGGGGTCGCCGATGTGGCGCTGGATGAAGCGGCGCAGCGGCCGGGCCCCGAAGGCGGGGTCGTAGCCGTGGCGGGCCAGCCAGGCCCGAGCCCCGTCGGTGACCTCCAGCTCGAGGCGCCGGTCGGCCAGCCGCCGGGCCAGGTGGCGCAGCTGGATGCCGACGATGGCCGCCAGGTCGTCCTCGGTGAGCTCCCGGAAGCTCACGATCTCGTCGATCCGGTTGATGAACTCGGGCTTGAAGAAGGCCCGGGGGTCCCCGGGCAGGTTGGACGTCATGATGACGACGGTGTTGGTGAAGTCGACGGTGCGGCCCTGGCCGTCGGTGAGGCGGCCGTCGTCGAGGACCTGGAGCAGGACGTTGAACACGTCGCTGTGGGCCTTCTCGATCTCGTCGAGCAGCACCACCGCGTAGGGGCGCCGGCGGATGGCCTCGGTGAGCTGGCCGCCCTCGTCGTAGCCGACGTAGCCGGGGGGCGCCCCGATGAGGCGGGCCACCGTGTGCTTCTCCTGGTACTCGCCCATGTCGACCCGGACCAGCGCCTTCTCGTCGTCGAACAGGAAGTCGGCCAGCGACCGGGCCAGCTCGGTCTTGCCCACGCCGGTGGGGCCGAGGAACAGGAACGAGCCGATGGGCCGGTTCGGGTCGGACAGGCCGGATCGGGAGCGGCGGATGGCGTTGGCCACCGCCGTGACCGCCTCGTCCTGGCCCACCACCCGCTCGTGGAGGACGTCCTCCATGCGGACGAGCTTGGCCACCTCGCCCTCCAGCAGCCGGGAGACGGGCACGCCGGTCCACTTGGCCACCACCTCGGCCACGTCCTCGGCGTCGACCTCCTCCTTCAGCATCCGGTCGCCGGCCTGGCGCTCCTCCAGCTTGGCGCCGGCCTCCTCGACCCGCCTCTCCAGCTCGGGGAGCCGGCCGAAGCGGATCTCGGCCGCCCGGTTGAGGTCGCCCTCCCGCTCGAAGCGCTCCATGGCCGTGCGGGCCGCCTCCAGCTCCTCCTTCAGGGCCTGGATGGAGGAGATGTCGTCCTTCTCGGCCTGCCAGTGGGCGCGGAGGCCGTCGGCCTGCTCCCGCAGGTTGGCCAGTTCCTCGTCGAGCTTGGCCAGCCGGTCGAGGGAGGCGGCGTCGGTCTCCTTCTCCAGGGCCACCCGCTCGATCTCCATCTGGCGGATGCGCCGCTCCACCACGTCGATCTCCGTGGGCACCGAGTCGATCTCGATGCGCAGCTTGGAGGCGGCCTCGTCGATCAGGTCGATGGCCTTGTCGGGCAGGAAGCGGCCGGTGACGTAGCGGTCGGACAGGACGGCGGCCGCCACCAGGGCGGCGTCCTGGATGCGGACCCCGTGGTGGATCTCGTAGCGCTCCTTCAGGCCCCGGAGGATGGCCACGGTGTCCTGGGCCGACGGCGGGCCGACGTAGACCTGCTGGAACCGCCGCTCCAGGGCGGGGTCCTTCTCGACGTGCTTGCGGTACTCGTCGAGGGTGGTGGCGCCGATCATGCGCAGCTCGCCCCTGGCCAGCAGCGGCTTGATCATGTTGCCGGCGTCCATGGCCCCCTCGGCGGCGCCGGCGCCCACGATGGTGTGCAGCTCGTCGACGAAGGTGATGACCTCGCCGGCGGCGTCGGTGATCTCCTTCAGGACGGCCTTCAGCCGCTCCTCGAACTCGCCCCGGTACTTGGCGCCGGCCACCAGCGCCCCCACGTCGAGGGACACGAGCCGGCGGTTCTTCAGGCTCTCGGGGACGTCGCCCTCGACGATGCGGCGGGCCAGGCCCTCGACGATGGCCGTCTTGCCCACGCCCGGCTCGCCGATCAGGACAGGGTTGTTCTTGGTGCGGCGGGAGAGGACCTGGATCACCCGGCGGATCTCCTCGTCCCGGCCGATGACGGGGTCGAGCTTGCCCCGGCGGGCCTCGTCGGTGAGGTCGCGCCCGTACTTCTCCAGGGCCTGGTACTGGGCCTCGGGGTCGTCGGTGGTGACCCGGTGACTGCCCCGCACCTCCCGCAGCGCCGCCAGCAGCTGGTCGCGGCTGGTGCCCAACCGGTCGGCCAGCACCAGCAGGACGTGCTCGGTGGACAGGTACTCGTCCTTCAAATCGGCCCGGGCGGTGTCGGCCGCCTCCATCACCCGCTGGAGCTCGCGGCCCACCGTGGCCTCGGCGCCGTAGGCCTTGGGGAGCTTGGCGAGTGCGTCATTCACCGTGTTGCGGGCCGTCAGGGGGGCGATCCCGGCTCGCTCCAGCAGCGGCAGCACCACGCCGTCGGCCTGGCCGAGCAGGGCGGCGAGCAGGTGGTCGGGGGTGACCTCGGGGTTGTTGGCCGACCGGGCCAGGTCGGTGGCGGTGCTGAACGCCTCGGTGGTCTTCCGCGTCCAGCGGTTCGGGTCCAGCGCCATCGGGCTACCTCACTAGGGCGGACGAAGGAAACTTATGCGTGATGCTAGCAAGAACAGTGGCGGGCAGGCGCCGATTCCCGCCACGGGACAACGGACTAGGTAGGTCGTGCGCCGATGTGCCAGGATGTCGTCAGCGTCGAGCAAAAAGGGATGGGACGCCCATTCCGGCGTGAACGAAAGAAAAACGGGCAATCACCGTCATAAGGCGCAGTGGGTGCCGTCTCTCGGACGTAGCGAGAGAACCGGCAGCGCCGGGCGTGTCGGGTCTTCGGCGAAGGGAAGATACCTGTGAAGAAACGGTTGTCATTGGTGGCGAGCCTGCTCCTGGCAGGCGCCACGACCGGAATGCTGGTTGGGGGCCCAGCCCAGGCGCAGGTCGCCTCGGCTGACGCCAACTACAACGGCTACAGCACGGGCACCCCCGTGCACGTCGGTGCGCTCGACGTGGGCGGCACCCGCCTCGTCGACACCGAGGTCAGCGAATCGGGCGCCTCGATCGCCTCCAAGGGCACGGGCACCATCACCCAGGGCCCGGGTGCGGCCGCCGGCACCATCGTCAACGAGGTGGGCCAGGTCATCCAGCCCCAGCTGCCCAACACCACGCTCGACGCCAACCTGAAGGGTGACCGCAGCTTCGGCCGCGGCTCCGGCTTCGAGCTGGGCGTCGGCACCACCATCGCCACCGACGTGAACGCCAACCAGATCCTGCTGGCCCAGCGGGCCCTGGCCTCGGCGCCGCCGAGCACCGGCCTCATCACCAACCAGGTCGGCCCGATCAAGATCCCGCCGGCGGCGTACGCCTCGCTGGCGAGGGGCCAGGCCCAGGCCCGGTTCAACGCCGACGGCACCTGCATCCTCGGTGAGGACGCCAGCACCGGCCTCGGCTACGTCGCCGACGCCCAGCTGCTCGACCTCGGCACCCCCACCGGCGCCGACCAGCCCTTCTCGGGCCCGGCGGTCGCCGTCGACGCCCCGGATCCCACCCGCTCCGTCACCCAGAGCAAGTCGATCACCCGGCTGGTGCCGCAGACCGACGCCCAGGGCAACAAGGTCGGCGACAACTTCGGGCTCATGACCGAGACCCGGATGACCGTGGCCCCGGTCACGCTGCTCCAGAACACGCTCACGCCGATCACCATCGAGCTGCTCGGCGAGTGGCGGCTGCGCACCGTGGCCACCGGCGTCCCGGGCCAGTCCTACGTCACCTACGGGCCGGACGCCACCAGCCCCTCCACCCCGGTCGTCCGCATCTCCGGCCTCGGCGGCCTGCCCGTCGAGATCACCCTCCAGCAGCTCCTCGGCGGCCAGGGCCTGGTCGTGAGCCTGCCCGGCATCGTCGAGATCGCGGTGGGCGAAGATCCCCGGGCCATCGGCGGCGACGCCAACAGCAGCCCGACCCAGGGCGGCGACGGCACCTCGGCTTCGGCCGCCGTCGACGTGGTGCGGGTCACGCTGCTCAACACCGCCCTCGCTCCCACCGTGGCCAACGCCCTCGACGTGCGGGTCGGCCACATGGAGTCCCGGGCCCAGGTCCCGGCCGGCGGCATCAAGTGCAGCATCCCGGTGTCCAAGACGGCCGACAAGACCACCGTCAACCCCGGTGAGAGCTTCACCTACAACATCACCGTCACCAACCCGTTCGCCGACTGCGACCTCACCAACGTGAAGGTGGTCGACACCATCACCACCTCCAGCGGCGTGAAGTACACGATCACCGGCACCAACCCGGCGGCCAACTCGGCCACCAACCCGGTCACCTGGAACGACATCGGGCCCATCGGTCCACACGCCAGTAAATCGGTGTCGATAGCCGTGCAGATACCCACCAGCTCCAAGGGCGGGACGTTCACCAACAACGCCACCGCCACCGGGAGCTGCGCCACCGGGTCGGCCCAGGGCGGCGCCAAGATCACGGTGCCGATCACCGGGTCGGTCACGGTCACGGTGCCCACGGTCAGCGGCCAGCTGCCCTCCACCGGCGTGGAGCAGCTGCCCCGCACCGGCTCCAACGGCACGGCCATGGCCCTCACCGGCCTCGCCATGCTGGGCGGCGCCTTCGGCCTCCGCCGGGTCCGCCGGGCCTTGAGATAGCAGCACCATGAAGCGGCGGTCCATGGGGGCGGTGGCAGTTGCACTGCTCTTCAGTGTCCTGGCAGTCGGGCCCGCGAAAGCGGGCCCGACTGCTTCCACCAACAGGTCAGCGCTCATCATCGGCATGAGCGCCCATTTCAAGGGCCGGCCGGCCGCCCCCGTGGGCGGCGCCGGCGACGCCACCGCCATGCGCGAGGTGTTCCGTCGGGCCGGTTGGTCCGACGACCAGGTCCGCGTCCTCACCGGAGCGGCGGCCACGGCGGCCAACATCCGGGCCGGTATCCAGTGGCTGGCCGACCGCTCGAGCGAGGGCTCGTTCACGGTCTTCCACTACTCCGGCCACGTCTACCAGCGCACCGGCGATCCGGACCACGACGGCGAGGACAAGGACGAGTTCATCGTCCCCTACGACGCCACCAACGTCATCTCCGACCGGGAGCTGGCCCAGCGCCTCGACGGCATCCGGGGATGGCTCTGGACCAACATCTCCGGCTGCGAGGCGGCCGGCTTCGAGGAGGGCCTGCTCAGTGGGCCCCGCCGGCTCTTCACCGCCTCCTCGCAGGAGACGGAGAAGGGCTACGAGCGCCCGGACTGGCAGATGTCGGTGTTCACCGGCCTGCTGGCCAACGAGGGGATGCTGAAGGGTCGGGGCGACGCCAACCACGACGGCAAGGTGTCCATCCAGGAAGCCTTCGCCTTCGCCGCCCGGGAGGCGCCGGTCATGACGGCGGGCCAGCGCAAGGGCCTCCAGCACCCCTACCTGTCGGGCGGCGACGGCAGCGAGTGGTTCCTCGACCCGCCCCCGGCCCCTCCGCCCCCGTCGCCCAGCGCCCCGGGCATCAACGGGCCGCCGGCGGGCTCCAAGAAGCTCTGCCTCCTGCCCGGCCTCTGCATCTGACAGACACCCGAGGCGGCGCCCGCAGGGGCGCCGCCTCGGCGCGTTGCGGCTTCTTCGACCTCGTGGCCTGCCACCATGGTCGAGGTGGGGGCGGCGGGGAAGGCAGCGTTTGACCGACACCATGGCCGCCTCGTCGGGGTGCTGGGTGTCGTCGTGCTGGTGCTGCTGCGGCTGGGGTTCGGCTTCGTCCGCCTCGGGCCGCACCCCTTGGACGATCGGCCGCCGACGGCCCGGCTCGGTGCGGGCGGATGCCCAGGCCTCCAGGTGACGCCGGCGCGCGGTCAGGTGGCGTGGACGGTGCGGTCCACCGCCGGATCCACGTACGTGCCGTTCGACCCGCTGGCGGTGGACGGGGGGTTCGTCGTCGCCGCCGGCGGCTGCATCGCGTCCGTGGATACCGGGGGCCGGCTGCGATGGAGCATCCGCGGGTCGTTCTCGGCGGCCGCCGCCTCCGGCGGCACCGTCGTGCTGAGCGGGTTCGAGGGGTGGCCGCGGGTCGTCGCCCTCGACGCCGCCACCGGGCGGCGACGTTGGACGGGCTCCGAGGACGTGCGGTGGGGGGCGCTGGCCGCCGGCGACGGGAGCGTGCTGCTCGGAGGAACGGCGATCGCCGTCCGGTCGGCGGCGGAGGGAAGGCGGCTCGACACCGGCCGGGACGCCGGCCGGTTCCCCTACGTCCTCGCCCAGGGCGGCCTCCTGGTGGCCGGCGGCAGCTCGCCGAGTGGCAGCGGGGCGGTCGTCGCCTTCGACCGGACCGGGCGGACGGTGACCGATGCCAAGGTCGACATCGCCGTGCCCCGCCCGGTCGCCGTCACGGCAGAGGTGATCGTGGTGCAGTCCGACCGTGGCGCGTCAGGAGCCGGCCCGCCGGCGGCTGCATCGGAGCCGGTGCGCCTGGCCGGCATCGCCCGGACGACGGGGGCCGTTCTCTGGACCCGGCCCCTTCCCGACCTGCCGGCGACAGCCGTGGCCGCCGGAGACGTCCTCGTGGTGGCGGTCGGCGGCGTGCCGACCGGCATCGAGGCCGCCTCGGGGCGGACGCTGTGGGAGCAGCCGAACGCCCGTGACATCGTCGCCGTCGGCGACCGGACCGTCGCCGTGGCCACGAACGGCGGTGCGGTCCAGGCGCTCGACGCCCGCACCGGCGTCGTCCGCTGGACCACCCCGCCAATCCCGGGCCGGCTCGTCCGCCTGGTGGCCACCGGTGAGGGAGCTGTGCTCGTGGCGACGTCGGACGACTGGCTCAGGTTGCTCCGGGCGGCCGACGGCGCCATGGTCGTGGAGGGTGCGGGCCCGCGCCTGGCGCTGGCCGCCAGCCGCGACCTCGAGCTCCCGCCGGTGGCGGTGACCGGCGGCGTCTGGGCCACGCGCCTCGACGACGGCGGCGTGGCCGGTGTGAGAGTCGGCTAGCCGCCGTCCTCCTCGAGGCGGATCCCTCCGGAAACCGGGCACAGGGTGCCCGCCGCGGCGCGCAATCCAACGCGGCGAGGCGGCGCCCCCCAAGGGGCGCCGCCTCTGCACGTGCCGCTACGACTCCGCCGGCGGCCGGCGCCGGCGCCCCCTCTGGTGGTCGTCGCCCGCCGGCACCAGCTCCAGGGCCGGCTCGGCGTCCTCGGCCGGCGCCTCCAGGACCTCGTCCACCGGCTCGGCGGCTGCCCCGTCCGGGGCGGGCGCGGACGGCTTCCCGTTGGTGCGGAACATGCCCATGAGGGTGGCGGCCAGCCCGTCGAGGGCGCCGCCCCCGCCGGTGACGAGGATGTCGGGCATGATGTCGACCCCACCCTCGGCGATGGCGGTGGTGACGGCCACCAGGGCCGTCCCGCCCTCGCCGATGGCCGCCCGCTGCGCCTCGTAGCCGGCGGCCCGGGCCAGGCCCAGGGCCTGGGTGGCGTGGGCCTCGGCCAGGCCGATGGCCTCGGTGCGGTCGGCCTCGGCCCGACCGGTGGTCCGCACGAAGGCGGCCTCGCCCCGGGCCTCGGCCTCGCGGGCCCGGGCCCGGTTGGCGTTGATGTCGACGGACACCTGGGACGCGGCCAGCTCGGCCTGCATGTCGGCCGTGCCCCGGGCCTTCTCCATCTCGACACGGGCCGTCTCCGCCCGCTCCTCCTCGGCGTAGGTGGTGCGCTCCTGGTTGGCGATCTCCCGCTTCGTCAGCACCTCGACCAGCTCCGGCGGGAACACGACGTCCTGGATGTAGACGCCGCGCGTCTCGACCTCGTAGGCGGCGAGGTAGGCGCGGACGGCGTCGTAGGCGCTCTCCTGCACCTGCTGGCGGGTCTCGATGAAGCGGACCGCCTCGAGGTTCTGGAGCGTGTTGCGGAAGTGGTTGCCCACCGCCGACTGGAGCACCTCGTTGACCAGGTTCTGCATGGTGGCGACCATCGAGATCACCTTGGGCGCCCGGGTGTCGGAGACGTGGATCTGGACCTGGAGGTCGATGGTGAACACGAAGCCCTCACGGCTCTTGCCCACGATCGGCTCCAGCCGGGTGTCGAGGTCGTGGGCCTGGCTCTGGGCGTTGGCCCAGTTGAGGGTCAGGATGAAGGTGGGCACGATCTCGGCCGCGTAGACACGGGGGTTCAGCGGGTACTTGCCGGTGCGCAGCGGCTCCTGCCAGATGCCGCGGTGGCCGGGGCGGACGATGGAGCCGAACTTGAAGTCGGCGCCGGACGTGTCGAGCGTGGGCAGGCCCACGAAGCCCTTCACGACCGCCACCTCGCCCTGGTTGACCACCAGCATGGGCACCAGATCCACCCGCACGAGGAACGGGTTCAGGAGGTAGGCGCCGTACAGGAGCGGGTCGTGCTGAAGCCCGATGCGGCCGCCGGCGTCGAGGAACGCCTGGAAGTCCTGGTAGTTGTTGTGGAGGTCGTTCTTCGAGCCGAGGAGTGTGTCGATCAGCTCGGCGTCGGTGGCCGGCCCCGACTCGAGGGCCACCACGTCGTCGAACCCGCCCAGGCGGCTGGCGATGTCGCCCTTCTCCACCGGCGTGCCCTCGAGCGTGGTGACGACGCCGATCACGTCGGACTCCCCCTGCGGGGCGATCACGACCACCTGGAGCTGCTGGGGGGCGAGGCCGAAGGACTCGGGCGAGAGCACCCCGTCGTCGCTCATGGTGGCCAGCTCGGGGGCCACCGGGATGCCGAAGACCTCGCGCGAGGTGAGCACGAGGAAGCCGACGGGGTGGATCGGCACCAGGGTGCCCGGGGGCAGCACCGGGCGCTGGACGCCCTTCTGGCCGCCGTTGCGCAGGAACGTCTCGATGTCGGAGAAGCTCCCGAACTCGGAGCGGTAGGCGGCGCTCTTGGCGCCGATGGGTAGGGGCTCGCCGACCTGGGCGATCACCACGCCGATCTCGCCCGCCGGCACCTGCACCCAGGGATGCCGGGCCACGGAGTGGACGGGCCAGAGGCGGAACCGCAGGCCGGGCATGAGCAGCGTCGCCTGGTAGCCGGCCTCGCCGGCGAAGGCGATCGGGTTGTCGTCGTCGAGGCGTTTGAACCCCAGCTTCTTCGTCACCAGTCCGACCTCGGCAGGGCCGATGCGGTGGACCGACTTGACGAGGACGAGGATCGTCACCGCCGCCAGGACGGCGAGGGCCACGATGGAGGTCTGCATCTCTTCTCTTTCTGCCGGAACCCCTGTCCGGCTATCTATCGGGATAAGCGTATCCAGACGTCTGGATCGGCGCAACTAGATTTCAATCGCCCGCGGCACGCTATGCTCAGGACATGTCACGACTGGTGCCCCTCGACGACGGCTGGTACGCGTGGGCCGACGCCGCCGGGCTGCCGGCGTCGGTGCGGGTCCGGGTCGGCGAGACCGACGACGGCCGGCTCCACGTCACCGCCCTCCACGTCGAGGGCACGGTGTCGGCCGAGGTGCTGCGGGGCATCCCCGTCGGGCGCATCGAGGCGGCCGCCAACGCCCAGCTCCACCACCGGTCGCCCGGGGTGCCCTCCCGCCAGCCGAGGGCCCGCATCCGCGCCTCGCTGCGGTCGAACGCGGTGCAGGGCTATCCCGACGCCTTCTACGAGGCGGTGGCCACCACCTACCGCCACCTGGCGGCCACGTCGTCCCGCCCGGTGGTCGCCCTCGCCGAGGCCAACGACGTGCCCGTCACCACCGCCCAGCGCTGGGTGAAGGAGGCCCGCCGGCGGGAGCTGCTCGCCCCCGGCCGCCCCGGCAAGGCCGGCTGACCCCCAGTCTGGAGTACATAGGGTGCGGAAACCGCACCCTATGTACTCGGGACGCGGGCCAGGTGGTGGAGGGCGACGGCGGCGGCGGTGGCCACGTTGAGCGAGTCCACGCCGGCGGCCATCGGGATGCGGACGCGGCGGTGGGCGGCGGCCTGGGCGGCCGGCGACAGTCCCGACCACTCCGCCCCCACCAGCACCGCCTGGCGGGGGCGCGGGGCCACGGCCCGCAGGTCGACGGCGTCCTCGGCCGGCGTGAGGGCGAGCAGCTCGAAGCCGAGGTCGCGCAGCCCGTGGAGGACGCCCGGCCAGGGGGCGGCCCGGGCGAAGGGCACGCGCAGCACCTGGCCCACCGACACGCGCACGGAGCGGCGGTAGAGCGGGTCGGCGGAGGTGGGGTCGAGGAGCAGGGCGCCGGCGCCGAAGGCGGCGGCGTTGCGGAACAGGGCGCCCAGGTTCTCGTGGTCGTTGAGGCCCTCGCCCACCACCACCAGGTCGGCGGCGGCGGCCAGCGCCAGTGGGTCGGGGAGCGGGTCGCGGTGGGCCGACGCCAGCGCCCCGCGGTGCAGATGGAACCCCGAGACGGCGTTCACGACCTCCTGGCTGCCCACGTAGACCGGCGCCTCGACGCCGGCCAGGTCGGGTTCGAGCAGGGCCAGGCGCCGGGGCGTGAGGAGCAGCGAGCGGACGCGGTAGGGAGAGCCCAGGAGCCGGCGGATCACGGCGGTGCCCTCGGCGATGAAGAAGGCCCCGTCGGCGCCGGCCGAGCCTTCCCGCCGCCGCCGCAGGTCGGGATCGCTCAGGCCGACGTAGTCCCCGACCCGCTGGTCGGCCGGGTCGTCGACGCGGATGATCCGGGCCACCGCCCAATGGTGGTCGTCGGCGTCTCCCTACGCCAGGCGGCGTCAGACCCGGTCGGCGACCTCGGCGTCGTCGCTCGAGCCGTTGCCCGACGTACCGGAGGCCTTCCGGGCTGCCGCCTTCTTGGCCGGCGCCTTCTTGGCCGCCGCCTTCTTGACGGGAGCGGCGTGGTCGTGGTCGTGCGCCTCGCCCTGGTGCTCGTGGTCGAAGTCCTCGTGCGGGTAGTGCGCGTGGGACGTGGCCGCGTGGTCGTGCTCGTGCTCGTGCTCGGAGCTGAGGTGGTCGAAGCCGCCGGCGATCCGGTTGTGGTTGTGGGTGACGTGATAGTGCCGATGGGTGTGCACCACCGCCTCGTGCTCGTGCGTCTCCCACTGACCATGCTGCTCGTGGCCCTCGGCCATGGCGGCCCTCCTCGTCTGCGAAAAAGGAACCTCTTGTCTAGCAGTACCCTGGCGGGGGTCGCGACAACCTGGACGGAACGTGACATGGCGGCGGGCGGTAGCGTCGGCCGGTGGCCACCAGCCTGCTGCCCGGCGCCGAGGGTTTCGAGCTCGGCGACGGGCCGGCCGGTGCCCTGCTGATCCACGGCTTCTCCAGCAGCCCGCAGACCATGCGCGGGTTGGGCGAGCACCTGGCGGCGCAGGGGGTCCGCGTGTCCGCCCCCCTGCTGCCCGGCCACGGCACCGACGTGTACGACTTCGCCCACCGCCGGCCCGAGGAGTGGGTTGCCACGGTGCGGGCCGCCCACGACGAGCTGGCCGGGCGGTGCCACCCGGTGTTCGTGATGGGCGTGTCGTTCGGTTCGGCGCTGGCCGTCGACCTGGCCGCCGACCTGGGCGACGACGTGGCGGGCCTGGTGCTGCTGGCCAGCGTGGTGGAGGTCGAGTGGATGAAGCGGTTGGCGCTCAACCTCATCCGCTGGTTCGTCCCCACGGTGAAGGGCGTCGGCAACGACATCTCCGAGCCGTCGCTGCGCCGCGAGATCGGCTACGACCGGCTGCCCACCGGCGTCACCTACCGCATGGCCCGCTGGCTCACCGCCCTCCCCCCGAAGATGGCCGAGGTGCGGGCGCCGGCGCTCATCATGCACGGCCGCCACGACCACGAGGCGCCGGCCGCCAACCCCCGCCTGCTGCACGAGAAGCTCGGCTCACCCCGGAAAGAGCTGGTGTGGCTGGAGCGCTCCTGGCACGTGATCACCCTCGACGTGGAGCGCGACACGGTGTTCTCCCGCGTGGGCGGCTTCGTGGAGTCGCTGCGTCAGTAATGGAAGTGGCGGGGGACGAGCCATCCGCCCCGCCGGTGTATGGCCAGCAGGGCCAGCACGACGTACATCACGCCGACGATGGTGGAGAACGTGCCCGTCATCGCCGCCGGCGACACGCCCTTGGTGAGCATCGGCCAGAGGTGCCGCATGACCCCGCCCTGGATCCAGGCGATGGAGACGGCGATCAGCATCTCCGGCGTCCACCGCTGGCCCAGCCGGGGGTCGACGATGCGGATGAACACCATGGCCAGCCACAGCAGCAGGGCGGGGACGAACTGGATCGCCGACTCGGCGCTGGCACTCACCACGTCGCACAGGTGGATGAACCCGACGACGAGACCGATGACGTACAGCCACACCTCGGTGTCGGTGAGGGGGCCGGCGCGGGCCAGGCCCATCGCCGGCCACCCGACCCGCTCCGCCACCGGTCGCGTGGCACCCGTCACCCTGGCGAGGCCTTTCTCTCGTACGCGGAGTTGGGGTCGAGGCGGCGGCGCCGGTCGGGGTCGCGGGTGGTGCGGGAGTGCATGTAGCGGTAGGCGCCCAGCTGGAGGCAGGCGTCGTCGAACTCCTCCACCAGCCGGTCCAGCAGCTCGGACGGGAAGCGCTCGGGCTTGATGGCAACGTAGAAGAGGACCTCGGCCCACCGGTCGTCGCCGTCGTGGCCGGCCGCCAGGTAGGGCGAGGCGATGCCCTTCAGGTACAGGGTGAGCACGGTGAAGCACCCGTGCTCGGCCCGGTAGCGCCGGAGCAGGTCCAGCAGGCGCCGGCACACCTCGTCGAGGTTGCGCTGGCGGGCGATGGCGACCAGGTAGCGGGTGGGCTCCCCCACCGTGGAGTCGATGATCTTGTCGGAGAACGATTCCGCGTTCTTCTGGGAGGTGAAACGCGGGCTGTAGAGGATGCCGGCCAGGCCCACGTACTTGAGCGCCTTGTCGATCGCCGACGGCAGCTTGCCGGCGACGAAGCCGATCCCGTGGAGGAAGCCGTTGGCGACCTTGTCCTCCATCCGGGCCATCGGCGCCGGCTCGGTGTCGGCGTAGACGGAGAACTGGCCCACGCCGATCTTGCCGGCGTCGACGAACATGCCCCGCATGAACAGCGCCTCGGGGGGCGGCGTGCGGATGAGAGCGACGGCGTCGGCGAGGAAGGCGTCGAGCGAGCGGTAGTGGACCTGGTGGTTCCGCCACAGCCGGCCGTACTTGTCGACCCGCTCGATCCGCAGGGTGATGGCGGTGATCACGCCGAAGCGGCCGAGGCCGAGGAGCACCTGGTTGAACCGCTCGGGGTGCTCGGACCGGCTGCAGGCCACCACCTCCCCGTCCCAGGTGACGTACTCCAGGCGCTCGATGGTGTCGACGAACAGGCCGTGGCGGAACGACGAGGCGCTGATGCCGCCCACCGAGGCGAAGCCGCCCGCGGTGACGTGGGCGTGGTCGCCGATGACCAGGAGGCCGAGGCCCCGCTCGGCCAGCAGGTCGTCGACGTCGGCGGACTGGCACCCGGGCTGGATCGTGGCGGTGAGCGCCGCCTCGTCGACGTCGAGGACGCGGTTCATCTTCTCGGTGAGCAGCACCGTGCCGCCGTCGACGACCACCAGGTCGTTGCTGGAGTGGCCGTGGGCCCGCACGGTGAGGTGCTCGCCGAGGGCCCGGGCCTCCTTGACGATCTTCACCACGTCGTCGGCGGTGCGGGGCAGGTACACCTTCCGGGGGTAGTGGGCGGCCACCGCCGGGTCGGCCACGCGCGACCAGTCGTAGCCGAGGCTGTCGATGCTGTCGTGCACGAAGCGCTCGTGGGAGTTGATGTGCTTCTCCCAGCGCGACGGGCCCCGCGGCATCAGCTGACGACCTCGACGCCGAGGCGGGCGGCCAGGGCCCGGGCCAGGGCGTCGTAACCCCGCACGATCAGCCGGCCGAGGAGGCGGACCTCGAGCCACCCGAGGAAGCCGGTGGTGTCCTCCAGCTGCACCAGCCGCGTCCGCCCGCCGTCGGCCGGCTCGAGCAGGAAGCGGCGGATCACGTCGAGGGCGGCCGGCACGGGCTGGCGGCTGTTCCACGCCAGCTCGCGGGGCCCGTCGGCCACCAGGATCCGCTGGCGCATGGGCACGTGCACCCGGCCGAGGCGTAGCCGCATGCGCACGTCGGTCCCCACGACCGGCGGGCCCGACGCCCGCTGCAGCGTGGGGTTCCACCCGTCCCACGCCGCGAAGTCGGCGAGCACGTCCCACACCGCCTGGGGCGGCGCGTCGATGACGGTCTCCGTACGCAACTGGGGAGCACTCACGAACGACGCGCGGCTCGCATCGGCGCCTCCGGCGGTGGGATCTTCCGGTTCGCACCGGTTCGACCGGCATGTTGCCACAACGGGAGGGTTGAGTCGGCGCGCATCAGGGAACTGGATGGTCTACCGGAGGAGTGCCGTGCTGGAGGCGTGCCTCGACATCGAAAGTGCACCCGCGCTCGTCGGCGCAGCGCGCCGCTTCGCGGCCAACACCCTCGCCGAGTGGGAGCTGGAGGCTCTCCGCGACGACACCGTCCTGCTCACCAGCGAGCTGGTGACGAACGCGGTGCTGCACGCCCGTACCACGATGCGCCTCGTCCTTCGATCCGACGGCCTCGGGTTCGTGCGGATCGAGCTCTACGACGAGAACCCCCGGCTCCCGATGCTGGCGCCGCCGCCGGAGGGCGCCACGAGCGGCAGGGGGCTGGCCCTCGTGGCCGCCCTCGCCACGTCGTGGGGCACGCGGAGCGAGGCCGAGGGCAAGACGGTGTGGGCCGAGCTGGGCGAGCGCCCGTTCTCGGACCCCGAGTGCCTGGAGCTGATCGGCGTCACCTCGCCGGAGGAGGCGCTGGCGCGGGTCGAGGCGGCCAGATCAGGCGGGGCGGACCGGCTGGCGCAGGATGGTGCGTAGCCGCTCCGGCGCGGCCCTCCGGGGGTCCCCGAGGTAGATCTCGTGGTGACGCCCGGTGGCCACGTAGCCGTGGGCGGCGGCGAAGTCGTGCAGGAGCGCCACCGTCGGCAGCTCCTCGCCGTAGGGGCCGACGTGCAGCGTCTGCACGGCCAGGCCCTCCCGCCACCGCTGCACTCCCACGGCGGCCACGACGGGCTCGACCTCCGGGTGGCGGCGCACGGCCTCGGCCTTGACCCGGTCGACCAGTCCCTCGGCTTCGTCGGGCAGGCGCAGGAGCACGCGCCACGACCACCTGCTCATGTCGGTGGCGGTGAAGCCGCCGGCGGCGGCGGCGGCGGCGTAGTCGCCGGCCGGGTCGGGCGACGTCCAGAGTGCCTCCAGCGGCGACACCTTGTCGTCGTGGCCGGCGTCGCGCCGCAGGAACCGCACGCCGTAGCCCACCGTGTAGACGCCCTTGATCGCCTCGGCGAAGGCGCGATCGCCCGGTGCGCCCCGGCCGTCGACGCTACAGAACAGCAGCTCCGGGACCTCGACGAGGGTCACGACGTTCCGGCGGGCGGTGTAGAGGGCGGTGAGCTCGGGAGCATGGGTGGTCGTCATGGGCCCAGTGTCGAGCGGCGCCGTCGGGGCGCCCAGGGCCGAAGGTCGCATCGCCCAGGAGGCTGGCGCCGTTCGACATCGGCGCTCCGCGCCGAGGGGCCGACCCTGCCCCTGCCCTCCGCCCCGAACGAGGGTTTTGGACACCAGCCTCCGGGAGGTTCCACTCCCGAGCCAGCCGGTCACCCGGCCCGGCCCAGCGTTGACAAACGGCGCTCCGGGACGGGCACGATGGTGCCGTGACGCGCTGGGAGGACATCGGGGGGAGCGAAATCCCGGAGCTGCTCGACGGCCTGAGGGATCCCGCGCTCGTGGATGCGAGCCTCGACGGCTTGTACTGGGCCATCACCCCTCAAGGTGATCGTTGTACCGCCACGCCGCCCACCGTTCCCCTCCTCGTCGACGCTGTTCTCGACAGCCGGGCCCCGTACCGTTTCGACATCTTGCATCTGATCCGGTGCGCCGCCATCGGGACAATGGGCGATCAGTTGGACTGGCGGGTGCAGCGTGCACACCAGGTTCTTCCCGAGGAGGTTGCCTCATGGGACGCCGTTGTTGCCGAACACTCTCGGCTCATACCGCTGCTGGCAGATGGCGACCGGAACGTTTCGCGTGCCGCACTCGTCGTGCTTGCCTGGACGGGATGCGCCGAGCATGCCGTCCTGGAGCAGATCGGCGCCGGCACGGAGAACACGGATGAAGTCGAGCAGTGCACCGCCTGGCTGGCCGCCGTCATCTTGGGCACACTCCCTTCGGACCTCAGCGCCCCGAGAGGACCGTCCGGTGGGGGCCCGCTGCGTCGATTCGGGCAATCAATGGCAGCGCTGCGCTTCAGGCCCGACGACGCCTCGCCGGCGTGCGTCGACGAGCTGTGTCGGGCGTTCGAGTCGGTCGAGGGGGGCGACGAGCTGACCCGCTGCGACTTCCTCATCGGCGAGGAGCCCAGCGCCGTCTGCAAGGGGGCGCTCAGCCGGGTACCGGCGCACCTGCGCCGGTACACGGCCGCCAAGCTGCTCGGTGCGGTGTCCCGGGGTGAACTGCTCGGCACCGGCCCGTTGCGGACCTACCTGCGCCTCGTGTTCGGCGAACCGCGCCGGCTGCGGTCGACCGCGCTGGGTCCGGACGCGGTGGCCAGTCTGCAGGCGCTCGTCCCGCCACTGGCGTCATGGCGGCCGCCCCCGCAGGAGGTGTCCGCACTACGGTCCTACGGACTGCCGCCTTCAGCCCGAGCCTTCACGGCCTGGTTGGAAGGCGTCACAGACCCCGACGAGCTGGGTCCGGACCTCTGACGACCTCATTTCTGCGTTCCCTCGTCCAGGACGCTGGCCGTGCAGGCGAGCACGACTACCTCCGCTCCACGCATGTGGACGCGATCTTCGTCGCCGTCCACGGCGGCAAGGCCATGGTCGGGGTGACCGCCGAGGAACGAGCATTCCTGGATCCGTACGTCGATCTGGTCGGTCTCGAGGAGCACAACCTTCCTCCAAGCGCGTCCGTCGTCGTCTCGGATTTCATCGTCTCGTGCTTCCCCGTCTCGTACCAGGCTCTCGACCCGCTCGGCCTCTTCGACATTGACCAGTTGCGAGCACGCGTTGCCGAGCCTGACTCCTGGCTCGCCCCCGCCATGCTGGACGAGGATGAGACTCGCCTGCTGTGCGAACGCCTGAACGTTCGTTGCGTCACCGAGGTCGAGTGGGAGTACCTGTACCGTCCGACCTGGGACGCCCTTCACGTGGAATCGTTGGAACCCGAGTCGCTTGTCGGCGATGTGCTGGCCTCGAGCGTTCGCGTCGCCGAGGACGTCCCCGGAATGCTCGACGCCAGAGGCGTCGGGCTCTTGCAGGTGGGAGAGGCGTGTGCGCCGAGTGTGCCCGGAGTCGGCAGGTCGCGGCGGGGTGGAGCGGCGTCCCTCGTCCCGTGGCAGGGATGCGGTGAGGAGGCCCTGCTCTGTCCAGGCGTCCAACACGATCCCCCGAGTTCGTCGACCCGACTGGCAGTTCGCATCGCCTGCTCGCTGCGTGACGATTGAGTTGCCGTTCCGCAGTGGCTCAACGCTCTCACCCTCCTGAGGAGACTGGTGTCGAAACCCTCGTTCGGGGCCGACCGCCCCGTCACCCGCTCGTCTGCTCTGGAGAGGCGCTGGTCAGGGTAGGTCGGCCCTCGGCGCTCAGCGCCGAGCGCGAAAGACACCGGGCTCCTAGAGCCGTGGGCCGCTGAAGCAGTCGGCGACGGCGAACAGGGCCAACCGGTCTTCCTGCTCGGGCCCGGCCGTGGCGAAGAAGAGGACGGGCCCGTCCACGACGGCAAGGGGCTCCCGTCCCTGAGCCTCGGCGTGCGCCTTCAGGTCCTGCATCGGCGCCAGGCCGGCGCCCCACTCCTCGAAGACGTACACGCTGACATGGAGGTCGACGCCCTCGGCCTCGCCGCCGAAGCCGGCCACCGCCCCGAGGTCGCCCGGCGCCTCGACGGGAGGGGCGTCCGTGAGGGTGAGGTGCGTGCGTTCGGGCGACAGGCGGCCCCTGGCGAAGTCGATCCACTCCTCGGCGGTCGACGGCATGTCACATCCAGCCGTTGATGAGCAGCCAGCGCCAGTCCGACCGCTCGAGGCGCTCGGCGAACACGGGCCATCCCTTGCCGAAGGCCTGCTTCAGCCCCTCGAAGTCGCCGTTGAAGTAGGCGTTCACCAGTGTGGGCCGGCCGAAGCGGGCGGCCAGCTTGGTGGCGACCTTGTGCTCGTTGGCGTAGTAGTCCGCCCGAGGGACCTTCAGCTGGTTCACCACCACCGGGCGGGTGAAGTACTCGGTGATGCCCTCGTCGAGCCGCGACGTGCCCCCGTGGGTGATCTTGTTGACGTTGCACAGCTGGATCTGCTCGTCCCGGAGGAGCGAGTCCGCGTACTTGTGCATGCCCTCGTGGATGATCGTCCCCAGGTCGCCGAGGCTGCGGTGGATCCAGATGTGGCGCTTCGGGAGGTTCACGTCGACGAACGCCTCGCAGATGTCCCAGGCGTTCTTCCCGATGTACTGCTTCTGGCCGGCGGCCACCACCCACTGGCGGTCGAAGGCCGCCTGGAAGTCCTGGTCGCCCACCACGGAGACCTCGCCCTCGACCTGCCGGCCCGCCTTCACCGCGTCGGCGACCTCGTGCGCCAGTTCGGCGCGGATGGCGACGTCGGCGTCGTGGCCGGTCGGGTGCCCGAGGGCGCCCGGGCCTCCGCTCTTGACCCGGTCCGGCGTGCGGTGGACGCCGAGAGCGGGCAGGACCTGGAGGTAGGTGTCCGAGTCCAGCGCCTTCTTGGCCCTGGCCAGGAAGGCATCGTCGGCGGCCGCCGCCCTGCGCTCGTCGGGCGTCGCCCAGGCGATCACCGCCCGCAGCTCGTCGGCCGTGGGCTTCCGCGGGCCGCGGAGGGTGGCGTCGAGCGCTCCGACCAGGGTGGTCGGGTCCAGCCGGGCGTCCCGGATCCACCCCGGTCCGGCGCTGGCCGTCCTCGCCCAGGAGTTCTCGACCAGGCCCGACGTCCCGATCTTGAAGGCGGACTTCCGCCCGCCGTTGGGGAGCACCGTGGCCGGGCGCCCGGGCCGAAGGCTCTCGATCTTCGGGTGACGGCTGCCCTCGCTGCGCAGGCGGCCCCTGGCGTTGAGGACGTACATCCCTGGGGCGAGCTGGCGCTGGACCGTCGTCGCCCCGGGGGCTCCCCACCCGGCGAGCAGGGCGGTGACCGAGGCGTTCCCGGCCAGGCGCTGGAGTTGGAGCAGGGATGCCGGGGTGGGCGCGAGGAGGGCGGCGGTCGATCCGGCGCGGCGCACTGGCGGTTGGCGGCCGGCGTTCTGCTGATGGACCGGACGAGCCCGCATGCTTCCTCCCTCCGGAGGGCGAGTATCCGGCGGCGGCGCGGCGCCGGCAAGGGCGGCCGCCCAGGAGGCCCTTTTGGGCACCCGGTCCTGCCCTTTCGGCCCCGCTACCGTGACCCCGATGGGCGACGACCCGCCGCTTGCCGCCGGCCGGTTCTCGGTCTGGCTGCGCGAGGCGGAACGGGCGGTGGCCGGCGGGGAAGCGGTGGTGCCGTGCGACGGGTGCACGGCGTGCTGCACGTCGTCGCAGTTCGTCCACATCGGCCCCGACGAGGCGGCCACGCTGGCCCGTATCCCGCCCGCCCTGCTCTTCCCCGCTCCCCTGCGGCCCGCCGGCCACGTGGTGCTCGGCTTCGACGAGCGGGGCCACTGCCCGATGCTCGTCGATGGCCGGTGCTCGATCTACGAGCACCGGCCCCGCGCCTGCCGCTCCTACGACTGCCGGGTGTTCGCCGCCGCTGCGGTGGAGCCGGAGGCGCCGGCCATCGCCGAGCGCACCCGCCGGTGGCGCTTCGCCGTGCCCTCGCCGGCCGACGAGGACGCCGCGGCGGCCGTTCGAGCAGCCGCCCGCTGGCTCGGCGAGCACCCCGACCTCCTGCCCGAGAGGCTCCGGGGCGGGGGGCCCACCGGCCTGTCCGTCCTCGCCGTCCAGGCCCACCGGGCCTTCCTGGGCGGCGCCGAGCCGGCGCCCGAGGACGTGCTGGAGGCGCTCGAAGGCTCGTAGACACCACTTACGGCCTGCTTACGGGCGATTCGTACCCTCACCACCGATGTCGTTGGTCGCCCTGCCCGCCTTCTCTGTGACCGAGCGCCCGGCGCCCACGCCTGCGACGGTGCTGTACTGGGCCCTGCGCGTCGGGGTGGCGCTGGAGTTCATCGGGCACGGCATGGCCGGCCTGGCCCACTCCAGGGCGTGGCTCCCCTACTACGGGCTGCTCGGCGTGTCCGAGCACGCCGCCAACCACGTCTTCTTCTACGTCACCGGCACCGTCGACATCTCCATGGCGCTGCTGGTGCTGTTCCGGCCCATGCGGGCGGCGCTGGTGTGGATGGCCTTCTGGGGCCTCTTCACCGCCGTCCTCCGCCCCCTGGTCGGGGAGTCCGCCTTCGAGCTGGTCGAGCGAGGCGCCAACTACGGCGGCCCTCTCGCCTTCCTGGTCCTGGCCGGCCTCCCCTCGCGGTCCTGGTCCTCCTGGTTCGGTACCGTGCGGCCGTCGCCGTCCCTCGACGCCGTGCGGGCCGGCCAGGTGGCCTGGGTCGCCCGGGTGACCATCGCCCTGCTGCTCGTGGGCCACGGCGGCCTCGGCATCTGGGCCCACAAGGCCGAATGGGGCGACTTCTTCGCCGTCGCCGGCATCGCCCGGGACACGTCGGCCACCCTGCACCTGGCCGCCTGGGTCGGCTGGTTCGAGGTGGCGCTCGGCCTCGCCGTCCTCCTGGCTCCCGTCCGCCAACTGCTGGTGTTCGTGCTGGCGTGGAAGCTCGGCACGGAGCTGCTCCGCCCGCTGGCCGGCCAGCCCCTGTTCCAGTTCGTCGAGCGGGCCGGCGACTACGCCCTCCCCGTCGCCCTCCTCGCCCTCCTGGCCCTCGACCGGGTGCGGGCGGTGGCCGCACCGGTGCCGACGCGCTGGGAGCGCGAGCCGATCGTGGCGTCGTCCCGCCCGTTCCCCCAGCAGTGGCACAACGGCGACGGGACCGTCCGGTCGTCGGTCCTCCAAGGGAGCTCCGCATGACATCTCGCAGGAGACTGGCCACGCTCGGCCTGGCCGCCGCCCTCGTGCTGCCCCTGCTGGCGGCGTGCGGGTCGTCGAGCGGGGCCAGGGCGGCCGCCGACGGCAGCGAGCCCACCGCCGGCCAGTGGAAGACGTGGGTCATCGGCTCGCCGGCCAAGCTGGCGGTACCGGCCCCGCCCAAGCCGGGGTCGGCCAAGGCGAAGGCCGACCAGGCGGAGCTGAAGGACCTGGCCGGCAAGCGGACGGCCGAGGTGAAGGCCATGGTGCAGAAGTTCAACGGCCCCCTGCCCACCAAGCCGTGGACCGACACCGAGCTGGACCTGGTCTCCAAGAGCGCCAAGAACCCGCCGCTGTCGTCCCGGAACTACGCCCTCCTCCACGTGGCCATGAACGACGCCGTCACCGCTGCGTGGTACTGGAAGTACAAGTACAAGGTCGACCCGCCGGACGTGAACAGCGACACCATGATCGGCCCGGGCCCCGACCCGTCCTACCCGTCCGCCCACGCCACCATCGCCGGGGCCGCCGCCCGCGTCCTCGCCTACCTGTACCCGAACCTGGCCTCCCAGGCGAAGATGGACGCGCTGGCCGACCAGGCGGCCGACAGCCGGGTCTACGCCGGGGTCAACACCCGCAGCGAGGTGGAAGCGGGCCTCGAGCTGGGCCACAAGGTCGCCGACCTGGTGATCGCCCGGGCCAAGACCGACGGCTCCGACAAGAAGTGGGACGGCACCCGCCCGCCCGGCATCGGCCATGGCCCCGCCTTCTGGGAGCCGCCGCCCGGGGCCGACCCGAGCTCGCCGCCCACCGAACCGCTGGCCGGCACGTGGAAGACATGGGTCATGACGTCGGGCAGCCAGTTCCGGGCCCCGCCGCCGCCGGCCTACGGCAGCCCGGAGTACATCGCCGAGGCCAAGCAGGTCGCCGACGGGAAGGACCACCTCACCCCCGAGCAGCTCCAGGCGGTGCACTTCTACGCCGGCCTGGCCGGCACGCCGCTGCCCGCCGGGATCGTCGCCGACACCTCCCAGGGCGACATCCTGAAGGCGGTCAACGGTGACCTGGTCGACGGCCAGCGGCTCACCCTTCCCCGGGCGGTGCGGGCCATGGCGCTGGTCACCGTCGCGCTGGCCGACGCCGGCGTGGCGTCGTGGGACACCAAGTTCACCTACTGGATGCCCCGCCCCGAGAACGCCATCCACGACCTGGGCATCGACAAGAACTTCAAGCCGGTGATCGACACCCCGCGCTTCCCCGCCTACGTGTCAGGCAGCTCCACCTACGCCGGCGCCGTCCAGCAGGTGATGACCTACCTGTTCCCGTCCCACGCGGCCGAGTTCAAGCAGCGGGCCGAGACCCAGGCCGAGTCCCGGATCTGGGCCGGCATCCACTTCCCCATGGACGAGGCCGGCCTCACCATGGGCCGCAAGGTGGGCGACCTGGTGGTGACCCGGGCCAAGGGCGACGGCGCCGACAGCTGATCCGGCCGGCGGAGGACTTTGGTCCTCACGGCCTCCGCCGGCACACCGGCCTGCCGATGAAAGTGGGTGGGCACCCGCTCCGTCGCCGCCGTCCTGGCCGCGGCCGCGCTGCTCGGCGCCGCATGTTCCGGCCCGGGGAAGGCCGAGCGCCTGAACGCCGGCAGCCGGCGGCCTGCGCCCACCACCGCGCCGACAGCGGCCCAGCCCCCGGCCGCCCCGGCGACGACGCCTGCGCGGTCGGCCGGCGTCACCCAGCCCTGCCCGGTGCCGGATGGCGGGCGGCTGAAGGGCGTGGAGGCCATCCGGGCCCGGCCCTCGGGCGTCTGGGTGGAGCTGGAAGGGGCGGGGGCGGGGGCGCCGGTCCTGGTCGGCAGCGGCGACGGCGGGGCGACGTGGACCTCCCATTGTCTGGCAGGTATCGGGGCGACCGAGGCGCTCTTCTTCGTCGACGACGCCCACGGCTGGGCGGCGGTCACGGGCAGCACCGCCGGCCGGGTCCTCCTCACGGCCGACGGCGGCGCCACCTGGAGGGCGGCGCGGCTGCCCGACCCGGCCACCTTCGTGCACGACGTGTACTTCCTGGACGCCCGGCGGGGCTTCGCCGCCGGGGACACCGGCGGGGCGCCCGCCGTGCTGCGGTCCACCGACGGCGGCCGGACGTGGACCGCCCTGTCACCGACGGCCCTGCCCCTGGCCTCGACGGTGCGCTTCGTGGACACCCTCCACGGCTGGGTGGCCGACGCCGACCGCCAGATCGCCGCCACCGCCGACGGCGGCGCCACCTGGACGGTGGCCAGGCTCATCGGCGCCGAGGACGAGTTCCTCCGCGACCTCGCCTTCGCCGACCGCCTCCACGGCTGGGCGGTCACGGCCACCGACGACGCCCGCGCCGGCACCCTGTGGGCGACCGTCGACGGCGGCCGGACCTGGGCGCCGACCCACCGCTTCCCCCACGGCGTGAGCGCCGTCACCGTGCTCGACGCCGGCCATCTCCTGGTCGCCGGCGGGCTCCCGGTGGTGGTCGAGTACTCGGGCGACGGCGGCACGGCGTGGAGCCGCACCACCCTCCCCGCCGCCTTCACCGACGTGGGCGTGCTGGACCGGTCGGTGCTGTGGGCGTACTCGACGACGGCCGACCGGGCCGGGTGCCTCTACCGCACCGGCGACGGCGGGCGGACCTGGTCCGGCCACGCCGTGTTCGGCTCGAAGGCCTGCCCGGGCGTTACTCCCGGCCCCGCAGCAGGCTGACCCGGAACGGTCGCAGTTCGCCCCGGGCGAACCCTCCGGCCACCACCGGGTCCTCCTGCAAGATCCGCAGGGCCGCCGCCTCGTCGGGGGCCTCGAACACGTTGATGCCGGTGTTCACCCGCCCGAGGGTGGGGCCGGCGAGGATGAGCACGCCGTCGCCGTGCAGGCGGCGGAGCCACTCGAAATGGCGGTCGAACGCCTCCTGCTCCTCGGCGGTCATCGTGGCGCCGAAGTCGTCCCTCGGCGCGTGCAGGAAGTACACCCACTCGGCCATCGGGGCGATGGTAGGCCCGCCGCCGGCCGGGGGCCGGCCGGCGACGGGCGACCGCCGGGCTGGGGCTAGCGCCCGACGCGGGTGGGCTGGGCCTGGGTGGCCGACCGGTAGTAGGGCCGGTCGGGCTCCTCCTCCGGCGAGCGCAGGCGCAGCACGGCGAGGGCGACGACCATCGCCTCCACGAACAGCGCGGCGAGGCCCAGCGGCTCCAGCCAGTTCCCGATGTCGCCGGTGGCTTCGGGCATGCCGATGGTGCGGTTGATGGCGTAGCCGGCGATGGTGGCGCCGGCCAGCACGGCGGCGGCGTACCAGGTGGGGCGGTCGTCGTGGTGCACCAGGCGCAAGGCGACGAGCGCACACCCGGCGATGAGCACGATGTAGGCGAACCCGAGATACGGCGTCTCTTTCAGCTTCCCGGGCAGGTCGAGCAAGTGGATCAGGGCGATCCCCATGAGCCCGACGATGGCGGTGGCGCGGGCAACCTGTCGCTCGACCATCGGCGTCCTCCTGTGACGTTGAGTGCGAAATGGACTTCCGCAAGCCTCGCAATTCGGAGGTCAGGGGGCGCCCATCCGAACGTAAGAGGACGGCAAAGATCGCCGCCCGGGAACGACCACCGGCCGCCGCCCGTGGGTTTCGGGCGGCGGCCGGTGTCTTCTCCCGGCTGGGGTGGGTGCTAGCCGGAGAACTTCGAGGGGAACTGCTTGACGATGGCGCCGGCCAGGATGGACGCCGTCATCGGCATGTGCTGGGCGGCGGCCCGGAGCTTGTCGAACTGCGCCGGGTCCTTCGCCGCCTGGGCGTCGACGGCAGCGGCGAGGGACTCGACGTGGGGCTTCAACTCGTCGGCGACCGCCTGCTTGCTCAGACCGCCCTTGGTGGCGGACTCGAGGAAGGCACCGAAGTCGGCCCGGTAGCCGTCGAGGTCGGCGACCGCCTTGGACACCTTGGCCTGGTCCTTGGTCGCCCGGCCGGTGGTGTAGTCCACGAAGAAGCCGATGTGCTTGCGCCACAGGTCGCCGAACTGGGCGCCGCCGGCCTGGCCGTACACCGAGGTCACGGCGTCCTGGAGGGCCTGCGTGTTCTTCTCCAGCACGGCCGCCGCCGGCTTGAAGTCGGCGCCGCTGAGGGCGGTGCCGGTGGTGATGCCGGCCAGGTACACGTGCTCCTGCAGGGCGGCCGTCAGCGTCGAGCGCAGGGCGGCCGCGGGCGCGTCGGTCGAGCCGGAGAACTTGTTGGGGAACTGCTTGGCGATGGCCCCGGCGAGGATCGACGCCGTCATCGGCATGTGGTCGGCAGCCGCCTTCAGCTTGTCGACCGCGTTCGGGTCCTTGGCGGCCTGGGCGTCGATGGCGGCGAACAGCGTGTCGACGTGCGGCTTCAGCTCGTCGGCAACGGCCTGCTTGGGCAGCGCACCCTTGGTGGCCGACTCGAGGAAGGCGCCGAAGTCGGCGCGGTACCCGTCGAGGTCGGCCTTCGCCTTGGCGATCTTGGCCTGGTCCTTGGTCGCCCGACCGGTGGTGTAGTCGACGAAGAACCCGATGTGCTTGCGCCACAGGTCGCCGAACTGGGCGCCGCCGGCCTGGCCGTACACGGACGAGATGGCGTCCTGGAGGGCCTGGGTGTTGGCCTCGAGGGCGGCGGCGGCCGGCTTGAAGTCGTGCCCGGCCAGCGCCTCGCCGGTCGTGATGCCGGCCAGGTACACGTGCTCCTGGAGCAGGCCGGTGAGCCCGGCCCGCAGCTGCGATGCGCCGGTGTCGGTGCCGTTGGCCATGTCGGCCATGGCCGTCGTCGCGGACGTGTCGGCGGTCGCCTTCGTTTCGTCCTTGGAGCTGCCGCACGCAGCGGTCAGCGCGCCGGCGACGGCGAGGATGGCCAGCAGCTTCGGTGTCTTGCGATTCACAGTTGTGCTCCTGTCGCGATTCGGTATCGAGCCTGGTTCGGAGCGGGGGGCGGTCCCGGACGACCTCACGAGACCTCCACGTCGGCTTCCATGCCGGGGTGGCGGTCGCAGAAGTAGTGGAAGGTCCCCGCCTCGGAGAACGTGAATTGCGCCGTGGCGCCCTTCCCGTCGAGCTGCATGTCGAACATCCCGTCCTTGTCCGTCGCCGTCACGAGGCCGCTGTTGGTCGGGTCGTACCGACGGGTGCCGGACGTGACGGTGTGGAGGATGGCGTCGTGGTTGGTCCACGTCACGGTGTCCCCGACGTGCACCCGCACCGTCTTCGGGCCGAACATGAACGTGTCGATGGCTACCTGGACGTCGGGGGCCCCGGCGGTGACCGGGGTCTTGGCGGAGGCTGCCTTGGAGTCGCCACCCCCGCAGGCGGTGCCGGCGAGGACGAGGACCAGCAGTGGCACGGCCGGAAGGAGACGGCGCCGGGCGGTGCGGCCGGCGCCCGTCGGAACGAGCTTGGTCATGTTCTCCGTCAGATGGTCGGGGCGGGAGCCGGCCGGGCCCGGAGGGGCGGGCCGGTGACCCGTGCCGGCTTGCATGCCGGCCCGTGCTGCACCGCCTCGGTGTGGTGGGTCACGGCGCTTCTACGGCGCCCGGCGCCCGGCGGGATGGGACATTTCCGCCGGAAGGCGGCCACCGCCTTCCGAAATGGTTTGAGCACAGCCGTGCGGGCCTCGATCATGAGTGGATGCCCGACGTCGCCAGCGCACCGGTGCTGAGCCTCGACCCGGTGGTGCTGCCGGCCCCTTCCACCACCCCGCCGAAGCCCCCGCAGTCGCTGGTCCTCCGCGCCATGGTGTCCGTCGCCCTGCTGGTCGGCGTGCCGGTCCTCGGGGCTGCCGTCGTCCTCGCGCTGGTCGCGGTGAACGTGGTGATCTACCGGCTCGGCCGGGTGCAGTTCGGCCTGGTGATCCTCACCGCGGCGGTCGCCCTCGGCCTCGGCCGCGCCCTCGTCGCCATGGTGAAGTCGCCCGAGCGGCCGAAGGACGAGTTCGAGCTGTCGGAAGCGGACGAGCCGGGCTTGTTCGCCCTTGTCCGCGAGGTGGCCGGGGTGGCCGGCGCTCCCGTGCCCGACCGGGTCGTGCTGGTCTCCGACGTGAACGCCTACGTGTACGAGTTCGGCCCGCTCCTCGGGCTGTTCTCCCGCCGCCGCACGCTGGCCATCGGCACGCCGCTGTTCGACGTGCTCACCGTCTCCCAGCTCCGGGCCGTGCTGGCCCACGAGATGGGACACTTCAGCGGCGGCGACACCCGGCTCGGCCCCCTCACGTTCCGCACCGAGCAGGCGCTGGCGCGGGTCGTCGAGACGCTCAAGGGCTCGCGGGTCGCCCTGGTCTTCGTCAAGTACTGGGAGCTCCAGCGGCGGATCACGGCCGCCGTGCGCCGCGGCCAGGAGCTGGTCGCCGACCGGGCCGCCGTCCGCGTCGCCGGCCGCCAGGCGATCGCCGACGCCCTGGCGCGGCTCGAGGTCGCCGCCCGGGCCGAGGCGCTGCTGCGGAACACCTACCTGGTGCCGATGCTGGACGCCGGCTACCGGCCCGACGACGTCGGTCGCGGCCTGCGGGAGCTCCTCGTCCAGCCGGCGCGCGTCAGGGAGCTGCTGGCCGGCCGGGCCGCCGCTGTCGGCCACCCGTGGGCGTCCCACCCACCGACGGAGCAGCGGATCGCCCAGCTCGGCGCCCTTCCCGAGGAGGGGACGCCGGCGCCCGACCAGCGGGCTGCGCGCGCCGTCCTCCGCGACCCGCAGCGCGTCCTCATGGCCGCCGACGAGCACTGGCTCCGCCTGGTCAATGGGGGCTCCGTGTCGCAGGTGGCGCCGTGGGAGCAGTGGCCCGACGTCGTGTTCGCGCCGGCCCAGCGGGGGCGGGCCCGGGTGGCCGACCGAGTGCTCGAGCAGCTCCGGCTGCCGGCGGGCGTGGCCGGCCTCCGGTCCGTCCGTGACCACGGGATCCAGCGCGACTTCGCCGCCGCCCTCATCGCCGCCGGCTGGCGGACGGGCACGCCCGACGAGCGCGAGCGCGTGGTGGCCGCCGCCGAGCGGGCGGTGGTGGTCGACCGGGCACTCGCCACCCCCGGCGTGCGGCTGGCCTTCTCGTGGGCAGGTCCTCTCTCGGTCGTCGACGCCGCCGGTTCGGCTCTCGCACTCGACCAGCTCGTCGACCTCGCCCTGCGCGGCGAGGTCACGCTCTCGGGCGACGCGGCGGCGGCGGTGCCGGCGAGCGTGGAGCCGCCGATGGTGCAGGCGCCGCCGGCGCCGGCGCCGATCCCGCAGGCGGCCCCCGCCCCCGCTCCGCCGCTCCTCCAGCCGCCCGTTCCTCCCTTCGCACCCATGGGGGGTGGGTGGTCGTGGCAGATCGAGGTCCCGGCCGGGCTGGGCCGGAGGGCGCAGATGGCTGTCTCGCCCACCGCCATCGCCCTCGGGAACGACGTGATCCCCTATGCCGCCATCGCGTCGGCCGCCTTCGTCGTCAAGCGCCAGCAGATGGCCACCAGCGCCGAGATCAGGATCGGCACGATGGACGGGCGGCGCTTCCGGCTCAAGGCGGCGAGCAGCGGAGGGTCGTCGTCCAACCCGCTTCTCCCCATGACCAGCTACGCCTGGGACGTCCTGGCGTCGCAGGTGGCACCCCGGCTCGTCGAGTCCCTGGCCGGCACCCTTCGCACCGGGGCGACGGTCACGATCGGCGACGCCGTGCTCTCCCGGGGCGGGGTCGCCCACCGGCGCAAGCCCGACCAGGTGCTCCCCTGGAACACGCTCGGCGAACCCCGCTCCGCCAACGGGACCCTCGTGATCCGGTCGACCACCGGCCGGCACGTCGCCGTCTCCCTGCACGCCGACAACGCATTCGTCCTCGTCAAGGGGTTCCCCGTCCTCCGGGCCCTGTTCGCCTGACCCACCCTGGGTGCGCACCGGCGCCCCGTCCGCGAGGATCGGCCCATGAGCCGTCGCTGGCGGGCGCCCGCAGCACGCAGCCACGCCCTCCGCACCAACCTCTGGCTGATCCCCACCATCGAGGTCGCCGGCGCCGTCCTCCTGTTCGTCGCGATCCAGCTGGTCGACAAGGCCGCCTACCGCGGCGACATCACGCTGCCCTCCTGGATCGACAACGGCTCGGCCGACGCCGCCCGCCAGATCCTCACCGCCATCGCCGCCGCCGTGATCACGGTGGTCGGCCTGGTGTTCTCCATCACCATCGTCGCCCTCACGCTCGCCTCCACGCAGTTCGGGCCGCGGATCCTCGGAAACTTCATCCGCGACCGCGGCACCCAGGTGACCCTCGGCACCTTCGTCGCCACGTTCGTGTTCGCCGTGCTCGCCCTCGGCTCGATCTCCACCGGCTCACACGGCGAGTACGTGCCGCACGCGTCGATCACCGTGGCACTGGCCCTGGTGCTGCTCTCGCTCGGAGTGCTGATCTACTTCATCCACCACGTGGCCACGTCGATCCAGCTGCCCCAGGTGATCGCGAGCATCGCCCGCGACCTGGCGGCGGCCATCGAGGCCGAGGACATCGGCGCCGGCGAGCACCGCGGGCCCGAGGCCGGCCTGCCCGTCGCCGAGCTCCGCCGCCGCATCGACGACGGCGGTGCCGCCGTGCCCGCACCCGCGAGCGGCTACCTCCAGCTCGTCGCCTTCGACACGCTGGTCACGATCGCGGCGGAGGCGCAGGCGGTGATCCGGCTCACCCACCGCCCCGGCCACTTCGTCGTGGCCGGCGGCCCGCTCGCCCATGTCTGGCCGGCCGAGGCCGTGCCGCAGGTCACCCGCAGCCTCGAGCGGGCCCACCTCACGGGGCCCCACCGCACGCTGGCGCAGGACCTCACCTTCGCCATCGACCAGCTCGTCGAGATCGCCATCCGGGCGCTGTCCCCTGCGGTCAACGACACCTTCAGCGCCCTCACCTGCATCGACTGGCTGAGCGACGGCCTGTGCAAGATCACGGCGCGGTGGAGGCCGGCGGCCGTGCACCGGGACCGCCAGGGGTACGTGCGGGTCATCGCCGCCAGGCTCCGCTACGAGCGCGTCGTCGACCGGGCCTTCGACACCATCCGCCAGGCCTCGGCGGGGATGCCGGCGGTGATGATCCGCCAGCTCGACGCCCTGGCCGCGATCATGGGCCACACAACCACCGCCGACCAGCGGGCCGCCCTGCTCGACCAGGCCGCCATGATCCAGCGGGGTTGCGACGAGTCGGTGCCCGAGCCCGGCGACCGGGCCGACGTCCGAAGGCGGTACGACGCCGTGCTCGCCGCGGCGCGCCAGGCGGAGGAACGGGCGGCCCCGGAGTCGTGACCGCCCGCTCGCGCTGCCTACTCCGGCGGGCCGGCGGGCACGACGCCGAGCTGCTGCATGAGCGACAGCATGTCGGCGACGCCCCAGTGCTCGCACACCAGGCCGGCGTCGTCGAACCGCATGATGTCGATCAGCTGGATGTCGACGGCGTTGCCGGTGGCGGGCACGCCCATGAACTCGCCCTGCTGCGTCCCCGTCGCCCGCACCCGCGCGACGGTCTTGTCGCCGTCGGCGAGCAGGTCCTCGACGGCCATGTGCAGGTCGGGGAAGGCGCCCACGAGAGTCCGGAAGAACGCCAGCGTCCCCTCCTTGGTGGGCGGGAAGCCCGGACCACCCTGATTCTCGACGAAGCCGTCGGCCACCAGCGCCCCGAAGCCGTCGATGTCGCCGGCGCTGATGCGTTCGTAGGTGCTTCGCATCGTCACGGAATTGTCCACGTCGTCCCCCTCGCTCGTTCAGGTCTGGTCAGACCAGCGAAGAGCGCACCATACCGCCCACGGCTTCGGTCTCACCTTCCTGACGACCGCCCACGACGCCAGAGGCGGGACAGGCGCACGTCCTCGAGGCGCTCGACCGGCCAGCCCATGGCCCGCAGGCGCTGCTCGAGGAGCCGGGGCCGGAACGGCACAAAGATGTACGGCGCTCCGGGGCCGTCGGTGTCGAACCGGACGTCGGTGCGCCACCACAGCGGCAGCGACGTCTTCTGGATCCCGACCGCCCTCGTCACCTCCCGCCTGACGACGACATCGCCCAACGGCCAGCGACCCAGCGTCAGCGACTCCTCGCAAGCCGTGAGGCTGTTCCAGAACCCGCCGCGCGAGAACCGGAACCGCACCAGGGACCCGCGGAACCGGCGGCAGCCACCGGGAGGGCGGCTCCAGAGACGCACGGCGGAAGGATGCCATCCCCGGCACCGTCAGCCGAGATGGCGCGCCTCCAGCCGCATGGGGATCCCGTGTGCCGCCGCCCAGTCGGAGAGCAGGCGGAAGAGCTTCCTCGACTTCCTGCTCGGCCCCCCGAACGTCCAGCTCCACGACATCGTCGCCATGGCCGGGTAGGGCGCCGGTCGCCCGGCCACCTGGAAGCCGGCGCACGCCCCACCGCCGGGAGACAGCACCCGCGCCGCGCCCGGCACGAGCGCCTCGACGTCGGCCACCTCGATGGCGACGGTCTCGAAGTAGTTGTAGATCCTCACCGTCGAGGTCCCGAGGACGAGCCGGATGCGCAGGGCCCGGCCGAAGGCGGCGACGAAGGCCAGGGGAAGCAGCGCCGCGGACCATGGCTTCGGCGGAGCGAGGGCGGCAGGGAGGATGACCAGCACGGTGGCCCAGAACCCGAACATGAGCCCCATGGCGACCCGGGCGAGCCAGTTCGTGACCGTGACGGCCGGCGCAGCGCCGTCCCCAGTGCCGCCCATCAGCCCACCACGGCGGAACTCTACGTTGGTGCCGGAGGTCAGCCGCCGAAGCGCTCGGCCAGGCGTTGGAGGGACGCCTCGTTGCGCAAGACGAGCGTCCGGCGCAGGAGCGGCGTGAGGGCAGCGACGGGCCAGAGCGGCTGCTCGCGGAAGCTGACGAGGGTGCCTCCCGGCCCGTCCGGTTCGAGGTGGAACTCGACCCAGGCCCGGAAGGCCCCCGCCTTGGCGACGAGGGCGAGGTGGCGGCCGGGATCGGCGCCGGCGCTCCGGGTGGCGTCGTCGACCCGGAGGGGGCCCGGGGCGCCGACGGTGTGCTCGAAGCCGGCTCCCGGCTCCGGGAACCCGCCGGTCCACGTTGCGGATGCGCCGGGGCGCCGACGAGCCAGTCCGGGTAGCTGGACGGTTCGGCGAGGACGGCGTACACCTCGTCCGGCGGCGCCGGGACCTCCCGGCGCACGACGACAGGCCGGAAGAGCCGGCGGATGGCGGCGGTGCGGGCGCCTGTCATGTCCCGCCGTCGCAGCGGATGGGCCGGCGCAGGGACGAATCGCCGCACGCCCAGCGTTCCATGATCGCCGTTGCGAAGCGGTCTTCCACGGCGGCCAGGGCCCGCGCCCCGAACACGATGTCGCCGGCGACGGCCGGTTCGACGCGGGCCAGGCCGGCGGCGAGCAGGTCGCGCCCGACCGGCCCGTGGTGGGCGTCGGCCTCCACGTGGAGGTCGTAGAAGCGCGCCGCGCTGGGTCGCCCGGCGGCCCGCAGCGCGGCGGCGTACCGGCCCATGGGGACGGCGGACGCCATCTCGAAGTGGGCGAGATGGCCGGCGAGGGCTCCGCGCCAGCGCCGGTGGAGCCCGAACAGGTCGACCAGGTTGACCGTCGACAGGGTGGTGCCCGGGGTGTGGTCGAGATAAGCGCCGTAGGTGGCGTCGAGCCCGAGCGCCACCATGGTCTCGCCGAAGACCTCGGCGTGCACGCCGGCCGGAGCGCCGTCGCCGTACTCGCCCCGCTGGATCTCGACCAGTGCCGCTTTGGGCCCGCCGAACAGGCGCGGGATGGCGAACGTGTGGGAATCGGCCTCCCGGAGCTGGTAGATCGAGCGATGGACCGCCAGCTCCCGAAGCTCCCGCAGGCCGCCGTGCTCGAGGATCCACCGCGACAGCGAGGGGCACTCCCGGTGGAGGAGGCCGTCGAGCTCGCCGGTGACCTCGTTCGCGGTCGGCGCGATCGGGGGTGGCCCGACGGTGGCGACGAGGCGGCCCTCGAACTCCTCCTCGAGACGGCGGCGCTCGCGCAGCAGGCCGGGCTCCCATTCCCAGCGCTCGTCCACCCCGTCGAACCCGCGGTAGTGGAGCTCGTAGAGGACGTGGATCGCCAGCGGGGTGTCCTCGCCGTCGAGGGCGTCGTCTCCGTCGGGCAGCCGCCCCGGATCGTGTGGTCGGCGCCGGAGCACGGCGACCAGTCGCTCGCTCCGCGGCCCACGGGGCAGCGGGAGACGGGGGCCGGGCCGGGGTGCGGGGGCGGCATCGGCGCCTGCGAGGGTCGCGGTCAGGTCGGGCACGTCGAGGCCCTACCCACCACCGACCGGGCTCAGCCGCGCGGCGAGTGCTCCTGTGCCAGCGAAGAGGGGCCGGCCGCTGGCCCTGCCCGACCTGCGGAACCGCCGTCAACGGGGTGTTCCGGGGCTGACGAGCCCTCGGCCGCAGGGCGTCAACGCCGGGTGAAGGTACCCAGCCCCTCGCTGTCGAAATGGTCCAGCGTCACCGCGGTGGCGCGATCGCCGGCGGTCACGGTGAACGTCGCCGCCGCCGGCGGCCCCGCGTTCTCGCCGGCGAACTGCCACCACATCTCGTCGCCCTCGTGTGGTTGCAGCAGGTACGCGTGCCGGTCGGGACCGAGCGTGAGCTGCAACCCGCCGCCCGGCCGGGCATCGACCACGAGCCGGCCGTACAGGTCGCTGTCGTAGGTGCCGGTGTAGCGCTCCTCGGGCCCGGCCGCTTCCCCTCCGGCGGCGAAGTCCTTCTTCGGCGCCGGATGGATCAGCCGGTCGAAGTACGGGCCGATCACCGCCAGCCAGTCGTTGCGCTGTGCACCGAGGAACACGTCGTCGCAGAAGCTCTCGGTGGTGGCCTCGGCCACACCGGTGGGCTCGCCGTTGGTGAGCACCACGATGCCCATCCGCTCGGCCGGATAGAACGTCATGGCGGTGCCCGCGCCGAGGGCGAAGGCGCCCGAGTGGCCCAGGCGGAGCCGCCCGCCCCCATCGTAGGCCACGTTCAAGCCGAGGCCGTAGAAGCCGGCCCGGGCGGTGGGACCGTCCGGCGGATTCGAGATGGCGTGCGGCAGCCAGCTCTGCGCCAGCGCTCCCGGGTCGACGACGTACCCGCCGGCGGTGGCGCCGTCCCGGAGCATCGTGGCCAGCCACAGGAGCAGGTCGTCGACGCTGCTCGACACGCCCCCCGCCGGCGACTGGCCGTCGGGCTGGCGGGGCTGGGGCGTGACCATCCAGCGTCCGTCCCGGCGGACATGGCCGGTGGCCCGGTTCGGGCGCGACCTGAAGCCTGCGTAGGTGGAGCTGGTACTGGCCATGCCGAGCGGCTTGTAGAGGAGGTCCTCCGAGGCGCCCTCCCACGTCGTGCCGGCCCGGGCGGCGCCGGCCACGCCCGCCGCGGTCAACCCGAAGTTGGTGTAGCCGTAGGAGGCCCGGAAGGGGGCGAGCGGGTAGAGACGAAGGCGCGCCAGCACGGTGTCGCGGTCGTAGCCGAGATCCTCGAGCAGGTCGCCGGCGTGCTCGGGCAGCCCGCTGCGGTGGCTGAAGAGATCGGCGAAGGTGACGTGCTCGGAGACCCACGGGTCCGCGAGCGCGAACTCCGGGATCCCCGTTCGCACGGGGTCGTCCCAGGCCAGCGCCCCCTCCCGCACCAGCGCGCACATGACCGAGGACCCCAGCGACTTCGACAGCGAGGCGATCTGGAACACCGTGTCGGGTCCGACCTCGTCGGACCCGCCGAGGGCGCTCACGCCGAAGCCGCGGGCCAGGATCACCTCGTCGTCGAAGACCACGCCGGCCGCCAGCCCGGGCACGCCCGTCCTCGCCATCGTCTCTCCGATGCGGTCCTGCAGCTTCGAGACCGCCGCCTCGACCTGGGCTCGGCCGATCGTGGGCCTTCGTGCGGGAGCCATCTCGGGTGCCGACGCTATCGCCGCGGCCGGCGCCGCGCACCAGCGGAAATGACCCGTCCGGGCTATGGCAGTGCATGGCAGCCCGGCCCAACAATGGTGGACCACCTCCGCGCGCGGGAGCAGGCCTGGCGCCCGGCCAGTCCTATTCATGGAGCGTCGCCATGTGGTGGAAGCTCACGCTTGTGGCCAATCTGATGCTGTTCGTCGTCTACATGGCCATCGCACTCGCCGTCCTCGTACCCCTCGCCCGCTCGGGCCAGGTCAGGTCCAACCGGCTGGGCCTGGCGACGGCGATGATCTTCTTCGCTGCGGCATCGGGCACGCCCTGCACGCCGAGCACCTGCTGTTGCCCACGCTCGGCCTCGACCGCGTGGCCGGGAGTGCGATTCGCACCAACCTCGACTGGCACGAGGCGGTGTGGGACCTCTCCACCGCGGCGATCGGCGTCTACTACTGGTCACTGCGGCGGACGTACGGCCCCCTGATGCGGGGCGCCAAGCTGTTCGACGACCTGCGTGAGCGCCAGCGGCAGGCGCTCCAGATCAACGACGAGATCGTCCAGGGCCTCTCGGCGGCCCATCTCGCACTCCTGCTCGACGAGAAGCAGACCTCCCAGGAAGCGCTCGAGCACACGCTGGTCTCGGCCCGGGACCTCATCAGCGACCTGCTCGGCAGCGCCCGCCTCGACGGCCGGCCGCGTCCCGGTGACCTGCTGCGCGACCGCCCGGCCCGGCCGGTCGAGGACGCCGGCGCGAGGTGACCGCGACCCTCGGCGAGGCCCCCCCGGCGACCGCGACCCGCGTCCTCGTCGTCGACGACGCCTCCGGGCTCCGGACGCTGCTGCGGAAGATGCTGGAACGCACCGGCCGCTTCACCGTGATCGGCGAGGCAGAGGACGGTGCGGAGGCCGTCGTGCTGGCCGACCGCCTCCAGCCCGACCTGGTCCTTCTCGATCTGGCGATGCCGGTCATGGACGGCTTGGAGGCGCTCCCCCGCATCAAGGAAGTGGCCAACGCCGCCAGGGTCGTCGTGCTGTCGGGCTTCGCCGCCTCGCGGATGTCGGCCGAGGTCGCCTCGCTGGGGGCCGACGGCTACATCGAGAAGACCGCCACGCCGGAGCGGATGCTGGAGCTCCTGGCTCCGCCGCCGCCCGAGGGAGGCCCCGCACCGGCAGCCCGGCTGGCGGGGGCGCCGCCTTCCCTCCCCGGGGACGACGACGGCGGGGGGGCCGCGCACCCGGAACTGGTTCGGGCCCGGGACCGCCTGGCCGAGTTCGGGGCCCTCGTCCGGTCCACGACGGTGGCGGTGATGAGCACGGACCTCGACGGGACGATCCGCAGCTGGAACGCCGGCGCCCAGCACGTCTTCGGATGGTCCGAGCCCGAGGTGGTCGGCCACAACATCGGCGTGATCGTCCCGCCGGAACGGGAAGGCGAACTGGCCGGCGTCACCGCCCGGGTCCGGTCCGGCCAGCGGGTCGACGACCTCGACACGGTCCGCCTCCGCAAGGACGGCCGGCTCGTGGCGGTGGCGCTCACGGCATCGCCGGTCCGCGACGCGACCGGAGCGGTGGTGGGCGCCTCGGCGGTCATCCGCGACCTCAGCCGCCAGCGCCAGCTCGAACAGCTCGCCCGCACCACCGAAGCCCGGTTGGCGGCCCTCGTCGACCTGGCGGTGGACGCCATCATCAGCGTCGACGAGCAGCAGCGCATCGTCCAGTTCAACCAGGGCGCGGAACGGATCTTCGGGTGGGACGCCGACGACGTGACGGGTGAACCCCTGGACGTGCTGCTCCCGGCGGCGTTGGGCGACGTCCACCGCCGCCACGTCGAGGAGTTCGCGGCGGCCGCCGACGTGGCCCGACCCATGGGTGTCCGTCGCGGCGGGATCCAGGGACGCCGGCGCGACGGCTCCCTGTTCCCCGCCGAGGCCTCGATCTCCAAGCTGGCGTCTGACGGGCAGACGACGTTCACCGTGATCCTGCGGGACGTGAGCGA
Source organism: Acidimicrobiales bacterium (assembly GCA_035689115.1). Classification (GTDB taxonomy): domain Bacteria; phylum Actinomycetota; class Acidimicrobiia; order Acidimicrobiales; genus JAHFUS01. The sequence goes on along the minus strand of DASSMA010000083.1, from coordinate 7,759 downwards.
GAGCCGAGCCGCCCAGGCCGAGCTCCAGCGGCGCAACCGCGAACTGGAGCGGTCGAACCACGACCTCGCCGAGCTGGCCTACGTGGCGTCCCACGACCTGGGCGAGCCCCTCCGGGTGGTGAGCGGGTTCGCCCGCCTCCTGGCGGAGGACTACGCCGCCCGGCTCGACGGCCCCGGGCGCGAGTATCTCGACTTCATCACCTCGGGAGTCGAGCGCATGCAGGCGCTCGTCGCCGACCTGCTCGAGTACTCCCGGGCGGGGCAGCACGAAGCCACGGAGGTGGTCGACATGGAGGAGCTGGCGGCCGACGTGCTCGCCGGTCTGGCCGGCGTCGAGCCGGGCACCTGCGTACGCGTCGACCCGCTGCCGTCGGTCACGTGGGCCGCCGTTCCGGCCCGCCAGGTCCTCCACAACCTCGTCGCCAACGCCGTGAAGTTCACCCTTCCCGGCGTCGAACCCGAGGTGCGCCTGTCCGCCACCGGGGTCCCGGGCGGGTGGCGGTTCGAGGTCGAGGACCACGGCATCGGTGTCGACCCCGCCTACCGGGAGCGGGTGTTCGGGATGTTCCAACGCCTGCAGCGGCGGACGGAGTACCCGGGCACGGGCATGGGCCTGGCCATCTGCAAGAAGGTGGTCGAGCAGCGGGGCGGACACGTCGGGGTGGAGGCGACGCCCGGCGGAGGTGCGACCTTCTGGTTCACGATTCCGGTGGAGTGGGAGCAGTGACGGCCACGCACCGGGCCGTCCGGATACTCCTGGTGGAGGACAGCCCGGGCGACGTCCGCCTCACCCGGGAAGCGCTCCAGCGCTCCAAGGTGGCCAACCAGCTGGTCGTGGCCGGCGACGCCGACCTGGCGCTGGACGCTCTCCACGGGCGGGGCGAGTACGACGGGACGCCACCGCCCGACCTCGTGCTCCTCGACCTGAACCTGCCCGGCCGCTCCGGCCACGAGGTGCTCGAGGCGATCCGCCTCGACGCGGTGCTCAGCGCCATCCCGGTCGTGATCCTCACCACGTCGAAGGCGGAGGAGGACATCCTGCGGGCCTACAACCTCCACGCCAACTGCTACGTCGTCAAGCCCGTCGACTTCCGGGCGCTGGTCGAGATCGTCGGCAAGATCGAGGCGTTCTGGCTCCAGGTGGTCGAGCTTCCCCGGGACGTCTCCGAGCCGGTGACGTGATAACGGCGACGGGGGCCGTTGGCGAAGGGGTCCTGCTCGTCGAGGACTCCCCGGTCGACGCCCGCCTCGTCGCCGAGCTGTTGCGTCGCGCCTGGGTGGGCGGCGACCTGCTGCTGACCCACGTCGAGCGCATCGCCGACGTGTACGAGGTGCTCGACAACCGGGTCCACAACTGCGTGATCCTCGATCTGTCCCTGCCCGACGCCGATCGCCTCGACGGCCTGGCCCGGATCCAGGCGCACGATCCGGAGCTCGCCGTCGTGGTCATCACCGGGCGGGACGACACCGACCTGGCGCTGCAGGCCCTGCAGGCGGGCGCCCAGGACTACCTCCTCAAGAACCAGCTGGACGGGAGCCTCCTGGCCCGGGCCGTCCGCTACGCCGTCGAGCGCAAGCGCGGCCAGCTCCTCCTCGCCCACCAGGCCCTCCACGACCCGCTGACCGGCCTCCCCAACCGGACACTCATCCTCGACCGGCTCGGCGTCGCGCTGGCGCGGACGGCCCGCCAGCCCAGCGCGGTCGGCCTGCTGTTCCTCGACGTCGACCGCTTCAAGCTGATCAACGACAGCCTGGGCCACGAGGCCGGCGATCAGCTCCTGGTCGCCATGTCCGCCAGGCTGACCTCCACCCTCCGGGGCGGTGACACGGCCGGCCGCCTCGGCGGCGACGAGTTCTTGGTCCTGTGCGAGGGCATCGACGGCGTCGAGCACGCGCGGGCCCTCGCCGAACGCATCAGGGGCATCCTGGCCGAACCCATCCGGCTGGCGGGCAGGGAGATCTTCGCGGCCACGAGCGTCGGCGTGGCGCTCTCCTGGGGGCTCGAAGAGCCGCAGGCGCTTCTCCGCAACGCCGACATGGCCCTCTACGCCGCCAAGGAACTGGGCCGCAACCGGGTCGAGGTGTTCGACGAGACCCTGCGGGACCGGACCCTGATCAGGCTCGACATGGAGCACGACCTCCAGCGGGCCCTCAACCGGGACGAGTTCGGCCTGGCCTACCAGTCGATCGTCGACCTCGCCACCGGTGGCCCGCTCGGGGTCGAAGCCCTCCTCCGCTGGCACCACCCCTCCCGGGGGCTGCTGTTCCCGGGGGAGTTCATCGCCGTGGCCGAGGACGCAGACCTGATCTCCCGGCTCGGGGGCTGGGTCCTGCAGCAGGCCTGCCACGACCACGCCGACTTGCAGGCGGCACTCGGTGTGGGCGACGCCGTGGTGTCGGTCAACGTGGCGCCCCGGCAGCTCCTCGGCGCCGACCTGCTGCCCATGGTGGACAGCCTCCTGCTCCAGACCGGGCTGCAGCCGGGGAGCCTCTGGCTGGAGGTCACCGAGAGCGCCTTCATGAACCTCGAGCCGGCGGCGCGCCTCCTCGGGATGCTCCGTGAGCGGGGTATCCGCATCTGCGTCGACGACTTCGGCACCGGCTATTCGGCACTGGCCAAGCTGCTCGACCTGCCGGTCGACGTGCTGAAGCTGGACCGGGCCTTCGTGACCGGCCTCGACCACGACCCCCGGAAGCAGGCCGTGCTGTCGGCGGTGATCGACCTCGCCCACTCCCTCGACATGCTGGCCGTCGCCGAGGGCGTCGAGACCGCCGACGAGGCCGCCTGCCTCACCGCCCTCGGCTGCGACGCCGCCCAGGGACACCACTGGATGGTCGCCACCGCCCTCGACCGTCTGGCCACACCGAGGCCGCCCTGGATCCCACCCCGGCTGTCCCCGGTGACCATCGGGCGAGTGGCGCGCTCGCGGAGGGGGCGGAAACCGGGTCATTAGGCCCGCGGAGCGAGCGCGGCCCCCGCCAGATCGGGCATCCTCTTGGACGGTGAACACGCTCGACGCGGGAGGTCGATGGTGCCCCCAGTGCGGGGCGGAGTACCGGCCGGCGTTCGACACGTGCGCCGACTGCGGGGTGGCGCTGGTGACCGAGCGACCGAGCCCAGTCGCCCGGGACGGCGACCACGAGGTCGTCGAGTACGACCTTGCGGACTGGCCGGCCGAGCGTCGGACCAGGGTCGAGCTCGTCCTGCGGGGCGCCGAGATCCCACAGGTCTGGGACAGTGGCCGCCTCGTCGTCCCCCACTCGCACGAAGCTGAGGTCGACGCAGTCGTCGACGAGGCAAAGGCCGTCCCGGCCACCGGTACGCTGCAGGACGAGCCCGACACGACGCCGCCTCCCTCGGTCGATGCACCGGACTCGCCGGCGCTGGCCGAACCCGGCCGGCGGCTCGCCGGCTATGTGGTCGACAGCATCATCCTCGGACTGGTCTGGTTGTGGACCTACGTCGGCGTCTTCCACCGAGACCGGCAGGCGGTCGCGCCTCAGCTGGTGCTGACCGCCTGGGTGGCGCTCTACCACATCGTCCCCGTCGCCCTCCGCGGCCGCACGCCCGGCAAGGTGGCGGCAGGGACGAAGATCGTCGGAGCCGCCGACCACGCCGTCCCTGGCTGGCGGCGGGCGGCGATCCGATGGGTGGTGCCCGCCGGTCCCGGCCTGCTCGTGCTGCTCGTCCCTCCCCTCGACCGGGCTCTGGGGCCCCTGGAACTGGTCTGGACGATCGCCGTCTACCTGCCCATCACCAGCAGCCCGGTGCGCCAGGGGCTGCACGACAGGGCGGCAGCGACGCTGGTGGTGTTGGCGGAGGACCGGACGCCGGCCCGGGCGGGACACCGCTGAACGCGACGGTCGACGAGGCGTGGCCAACGCGACCGAGGCGACGAAGAGTTCCGGATGGCCGGTCCGGTTCCGCATCGACATGGCAGGCTCGCAGGCTCGCCTCCTCGGCCAGGGCACCACCGAGGGCCGTCGACCTGGCGCGCCGCAGGGGCTGGGCGGCGAATACCGGCGGATCGCCGCCCGTCGAGCCGGTGTGGGTCGGCGCGGATGTCTGGACGCGCATGCTCCACGGGGGCAAGGGAGGCTGGTTGCACTCCGGCTCGCCGGCGTTCCCTCGCGAGATTCTCGACCCGGCCGTCGTCCTGCGTGCGCTCCGCACCGACGGCGCGCAACTGGGGCCTGCCGGTCGCGCGAGCGTGCGGGGAGTGGCGACGGACCACTACGAGGTCGGGCTGCCGGAGCCCGTGCTGCCGTTCGACGACGTGGCCCTCGAGCTTGTGGGTGGACCACCACCGGGTGATCCGCCGCCTTCGAAGACCATCCCGTACTCCCAAATCGACGGCGACGGCATACCCGTCCGGCTGGACGCCCTCACCGACTTCCACGACTTCGGCACCGAGGTGAAGGTCGAGCCGCCGTCCACCGAGGACCCGGCGCAGGTGCCTCTCCGGCCATGTGCCGAGAGGCCCGGGTGCCTGGCACCTCGCGAAATCGGCAACGCCGAGTCGCTCCCGGCGCCGGCAGCAGGTTCGTCGTCGTCGCTCCAGATCCGGCCCGTCGCCGGTGCCAGCGAGGCGCCCGTGCCCACCGACCGGTACCAGGGCGGCGACGCGGGCCGCACACGGACGAGGGGGCCATCCTCGCGTCGACGTGAGGCTCTTGCCGGCCGCAGCCGCCGCCCTCAGCGAGTCCGTGGCGCCGACCCCGAGAAGCGGCCATCGTGACGTTCGGCGAGATCCTCACCGACGTCTGCCCGGGGTGTCTCCGGGATACCCAGCCTTCCAAGTACGTCTGTCCCTGTTGGCGCCGAGCTCGCAATCCGCGGCGGACGTCGTTGCCGGCCTGTCCGGCTGAGCACTGGCTCGATCGAGGGAAGGTGGCACCGGCATCCGGGCGATCTCTCCGGTCCGGGCCTCGCAAGGCCGTCGCTCTAGCCCTCGGTCGGTCGCGGACGTTCGAGAACGTTCCCGTTGGCGGCATCCCGGATCGCAGCCGCTCGCTCGAGGAGGTCCGCCGGCACCGATATGGAAGGCACTGAACCGTAGATGAGCCAATGCAGCGCGACGTACCACCACCCGGGGCTCGGGCAGCGAAGCGCCGTGGGTGGGCATCCGTCGAGGTACATCATGAGGGAGAGGTGGTCCGTGTTCACCGACCGCAGCGCGCCGAACCAGAAGTCAGCCCAGGACAACGAACCCTGAAGCGCCAGCCGCTGGTTGGTCAGGAACAGGTGGCCCGAATCGCGCCAGCGCCACTGGGCGGCGGCTGCGCGCTCGGCGCGCTGACGGGCGCTGCGGTTCATCATGGCGTTGGCGGCGAAGGCGCCCACCATGAATGCCGGCCTCCCGAAGGCGAACATCGACGAGTGCTGGTAGTTCACCGTCTCCGCCGTTCGCTGGAGCACCTGCGCCGACGAGACTGCGTACGCCACCTCACCTGCGCCCAACATCATGGGGACCTGCACGGGGAGAAGACCTCGCCCGCTCCGAATCCATTGGGTCAACTCGTAGGAGGCGACCATCGACGCCTCCACGGGGGAAAGCGCCTTGGGCGGGCGGGACCTTCCCGGGGGCCTCATGCCACAAGAGGGTACAACCCCCAATTCCGTCGCGCCGGGGCCCGGCCAGGGGGCTCCAACGACGACAGCGCCGTGCTCCGGCTGGCAGTCGGCCGCTCGCATCATGATCGAGCAACGAGGTCGGCCGCGTCGAGATCGTCGTGCTCACCACTGGCGCTCGGCGAACCTGCCGCACCAGCATCTGAGCATCGCCGCTCACGGCCCGGACGGTCGGCGCGCGGTCGTCAGGAACCCTCGTCGAGGAGCAGCCGTGTGATGGTGTCGGCGAGCCAGGATTCGTACCTGCGCTGAGACCAGCCACGCTGGTGGACGAGTCGGTAGTAATGGTCGGGCGTCATCAGGAGCCACATGACATCGACCGCAGCGCGCCGCGCCATGCCGGCGGGCAGCGGTCCCTTTTCGGCGAGGATCCCGACCCAGAAGCCTGCGCCCGCCAACCCCTCCCGCTGCTCGGCCTCCCATAGATCGCGCAACTCCTTGTCGCTTCCGTGCGCGGCGGCGCGCAGGACCTCGTGGAGCTCGGCGTATCGTCCTGCCACCGCAGTGAGGTGCTTGGCGATGAGCTCGACTGCACGTCGCCGGTCCGGTTCGGCTCGGATGGCCTCGACGTGCGGACGGTCCCGTACCGCGGCGGGGGCTTCGTCGCCGGTGAAGGCGACGTCTCGCAGCGTCTTCAGGAGCGTCTGCTTGTTGCCGACGGCGCTGAAGACTGTCGGCTTGCTCACCCCCGCCCTGTCGGCGATGGCGTCGATCGTCGTCGCCGTGTAGCCCCGGTCGACGAACAGCTCGCGTGCCGCATCGAGCACGGCTCGTCGGGTCAAGGCCGCTTGCCGCTCACGAAGCGGCGATGCGTACGCCTTGCGGGGGTTGACGTCGGCCACTCCGTCAGTTTACCCTCTCCATCGTCGTTAGATGATCGGTAAAGTCAAAGGAGACGTCATGGCGACCACGATGAGCCGCAACGCCATCGACCAGCTGATCGAGGACCACTTTCGTCGAGAAGCCGAAGGCGACGTCGACGGCACCCTTGCGACCTTCACCGACGACGTCGTCCACGACGTGGTCGGCGACCCCGCCGGCGTGCTGCACGGCCCAGCCGAAGTCGGCGAGCGTTACGGCCACCTCTTCACCAACGTCAAAGGCGAACGAGCCGACGTCCTGCGTCGCCTCTACGGGGACGACTTCGTCGTCGACGACAAGATCTGGACAGCGTCCGTGGTCGGCGACTTCCTCGGCATCCCCGGCAACGGCCGGCGCATCTCGATTCGGGTGCTCCACGTCTTCGAGTTCCGGGACGGCCGCATCGCCCGCGAGAACGTGTGGCTCGACGCCGGCGCCGCCATCGCACAACTCAAGGGGCCGAACCAGTGAGGCTCGACCTCGACCAGCTCGTCGTCGACTGCCAGCGCGCCATCGCCGAGACCGACCCACGAGCAGCCGTGCGCGAGGTACTCGAACGGGCGATCCGCGACCCGGCTGCGGTGGACGCCGCCCTGCCCGCCGGTCGCCAGCAGATGACGCTGCTCCACGTGAGCGACGACCTCACGATCTTCCAGGCCGTGAACGCCCCGAGCTTCTCCTTCAAGCCACACGACCACGGATGCTGGAGCGCCGTCGCGCTCTACGCCGGACGGTCACGCGACACCTTCTACCGGCGCACGCCACACGGGCTCGCCGTCGCCAACGGCCACGACTACGACGCCGGCGCTGTCGCGCTCATGGGAGCGAAGACGATCCACGCCACCCAGAACCCGTTGCGATCCAACAACGCCGCCATCCTGGTCTTCGCCGGCAACCCCTTCGCCGCTCGGTGCTCGATGTGGGACCCCGACACCCTCGACGAACTGCCATTCGACCGCGACTACGCCCGGCGCTCCTATCCGCCAGCACCGCTCGCCTCGCCGGACGACTACCTCCGGAGTCTCGCGTAGCCCATCCCCCGCGCCCGAACACTCCACAGACATGGATCCGAGGAACTACGCGCCCTGCCCCGAGCGGTCAGCGCGGCAGTGGCATGGATGCTCCTCAGACCTGGATCCGCAGGTAGGCCGCGCTCGAGAAGGTGACCATCCGCGTCGAATGCCTTCCGCTGCAACAGAATCGGGGTTCTCACAGCCAACGATTCTCACGCACCGAAAGGCATCCGACGGGTGAAGACGATACGCC
>DASSMA010000082.1:0-176844 GCA_035689115.1 Acidimicrobiales bacterium | reverse complement strand
TGGCGTCGATCACGACCTCGTCGCCGGTCCGGGGCTCGGTGCCTTCCTGGAGGCGGAAGGGGTTGAACGCCGGGTTGGCCGGCCAGTTGACGCCGACCGTCGGGGCACCCATCTCCGGGTTCCCGACGGCCTTGCCGTCGGCGCCCACGAGGCGGGCGTACCCGAAGATCTCGCCCTCGGCGGCGCGCACGCCGTCGACGGCCTGGACGGTGGCCACCAGCGAGGAGTCGACCCGGCCCCGCTGGGCGCCGATGCCCTGGGGGCCCTCGAAGGCGGCCTTGGCCCGGACGACGGCGTCGGTGTCCTTGTAGACGTCGGCGAACAGGTCGTCGAAGGTCTTGCCGATGGTGTCGGTCAGCACCAGCGTGCCGGCCATGAACGACACGCCGAGGGTGACGGCGAGGGCGGTCATGAACAGCCGCCCCTTGCGGGCCAGGAGGCCCTTGAGCGTTGTCCGGAACACGGTGCCTCACTCCCCGAAGCGCTTCATCCGCTCGAGCACCCGCTCGGCGGTGGGCCCGGTCATCTCGTCGACGACCTTGCCGTCGGCCAGGAACACGATGCGGTCGGCGTAGCTGGCGGCGATGGGGTCATGGGTCACCATGACGATGGTCTGGCCCATGTCGACCACCGCCTTGCGCATGAAGGCGAGCACCTCGGCTCCCGCCTTGGAGTCCAGGTTCCCCGTCGGCTCGTCGGCGAAGACGATCTGGGGCCGGTTGGCCAGCGCTCTGGCCACCGCCACCCGCTGCTGCTGGCCGCCCGACATCTCCGACGGGCGGTGGGCCAGGCGGTCGCGGATCCCCATGGTGTCGATGACCCTGTCGATCCACGCCTGGTCGCCCTTGCGGCCGGCGAGCATCAGCGGAAGGAGGATGTTCTCCCGCGCCGTCAGCGTCGGCACCAGGTTGTAGGCCTGGAAGATGAACCCGACGCGGTCGCGCCGGAGCACGGTGAGCTCGTGGTCGTTCAGCGTGCTCAGGTCGGCGGCGCCGATGAAGGCGCTCCCCGAGGTCAGGGCGTCGAGGCCGGCGATGCAGTGCAGCAGCGTCGACTTGCCCGACCCCGACGGGCCCATGATCGCCGTGAACCGGGCCCCGCTGAACTCCACGGTCACACCGTCGAGGGCCCGGACCTCGGTCTGGCCCTTGCCGTAGATCTTGCTGGCGTCGACCGTCCGGGCCGCCACGTCAACGGTCGTCGGGGCCGTGATGTCGATGACCGACTTCGCCATGGTGGCTCCTTCCGCCGGCCACCCCGCCGGGCGCGCCGGCCAACTCCTCGCACTTGTCGTCGCCCTCAAGGTTGGGACCGGCGGCTACGACCCGACAGGGCCGAACGGCCCCGATGTGGTCCTTCGCCTCTGGCGGTGTCCGGCGGCGGCGCCGATCCTGGCGGCGTGAGGCCGCGACCGTGGTCCTCCGTGGTGCTCGCGCTCGTCGCCGTGGCGGCGGTGTCGTGCTCGCCCGGCGTGGCCGGGAAGGGCCGGCTCGACGGGGCGCGCATCGAGGTGCTCGGCGTGTGGTCGGGCGCCGAGTACGACGGCATCGCCGCCGTCCTCCGGGGCTTCGAGCGGGCCACCGGCGCCACGGTGCTGTACACCTCGGCCGGGCACGGGGTCGCCGCCGCCCTCGACGCCCGGATCGCCGAGGGATCGGCCCCCGACGTGGCGTTCGTCCCCCAGCCGGGGCTGCTGCAGCGCTACGCCGCCGACGGGCGGCTCGTGGCCCTCGACGGCGTGGCCGGCGACCTGGTGCGTCGCAATTACGACCGGGTGTGGCGCGACCTCGGGTCGGCCGGCGGGCATCTCTACGGGGTCTGGCTCAAGGCAGCCGACAAGTCGCTCGTCTGGTACGACGTCGGCGTCTTCGAGCGGCTCGGCGCCGTCCCGCCGGCCGACCTCGACGGCCTGGCCCGGCTGGCGTCGGCCGTCGAGGCCGCGGGCCTGGCGCCGTTCTCGGTGGCCGGCGCCGCCGGGTGGGCCCTCACCGACTGGTTCGAGAACCTGTACCTGCGGACCGCGGGCCCCGACGCCTACGACCGGCTGACCCGCCACGAGCTCCCGTGGACCGATCCGTCGGTGACGAGGGTCCTGGGCCTCATGGCGGCCCTGCTGGCGCCCGGCCGGCTGGCCGCCGGCGTGGACGGCTCGCTCGGCACCGACTTCCCCTCCTCGGTGCAGCGGCTGGCGGCCAAGCCGCCCTCGGCGGCCATGACGGTCGAAGGGGACTTCGTGGCCGGCGAGCTACGGGGCGCCGGCGCCGAGGTCGGCGTCGACACCGACGCCTTCCCGTTCCCGGCCGCCGCCGGCTCCCGACCGGCCGCCGCCGCTGCCGTCGTGGGGGCCGGCGACGCGGCCGTGCTGCTCCGGCCGTCGGCGGCGGGCGCCGCCTTCCTACGCTGGGTGGCCACCCCCGAGGCGGCCGCGCTGTGGGCGGCCAGGGGAGGCTTCGTGTCGCCCAACCGCAACCTCGACCTCGCCGTGTACCCCGACGAGCTGTCCCGGACCTTCGCCCGCAGCGTGCTGGAAGCGGGCGACTCGTTCCGCTTCGACCTGTCCGACCTGGCCCCGGCCGCCTTCGGCGGCAAGGAGGGCCAGGGCATGCGCGCCGCCCTCCAGGACTTCCTCCGCACCCGCGACGTCGACGCCACCGCCGCCCGCCTCGAGGCCGGCGCCACGGCCGCCTACAACCCATGACGCCGGCACGCCACCCGCCGGCCGAGGCGAATGCCTCCGCAAGCCGGAGGAATCCGCCTCGAGCGTCCGGGCGGCCGGCGGCAGATTCCCGACACTCACATGTTGTGGCGATCCAGCCAGGCCGCCGCTTCCTTCCTGACGTCCTTGCCGGCCACGCTCACGCGCCAGTTGAGGAAGCGCAGGTTCTCCGAGGTGAGGGCAGCGGACACGGCGTTCAGGGTGTCCGTCACCCGGGCGCCGTAGCGGCCGGCGGCCCGGTCGGAGACCAGGGGGACGACGTTCTCGGCCGGCTGGAGCCGGCGGTCGTCCTCCAGCAGGACCAGGTCCTCGCCGGCCAGCTCGCCGTCGGTGGTGAACATCACGGCGACGTCGGCCACGTCGTCGCGCAGGGCGGTGACGCGCTGGCGCTCGCTGTCGAAGGGCAGGAACCTGCCGAAGCGGAGCCCGTAGGTGTCGAGGTAGCCGGGCACGCAGTAGGGCCGCTGCGGGCACTCCGGCGGCCCGGCCAGCGCCAGCCCGCCGGCGGTGGGCCGCAGGTCGCTCACGGTCCTCGCCTTGAGGCGGGCCGCGGTCTCCTTGGTGACGGCCAGGCCGTTCTGGTTCTGGGCGGGCGACGGCTCGAGCACGCGCACACCCCTGGGCGCCAGCACCTCGGCCAGGCGCCGGCGCACGGCGGCGGGGTCGGCGGTGTCGACGCCGGCGCCCGGCTCCAGGCTGGCCAGCGCCGACCCGAGGTACTCGGGCACCACGTCGACCAGACCGCCCAGCTGCGCCGGCTGCACCAGCTCGCGCGGGCCCAGGTCGAGCTCTCGGCGCACGGGCACCCCCGCCCGCTCGAGGGCGCCGGCGTAGATCTCGGCCAGCAGGGTGCTCTCGGGGAAGTTGAACCCGGCCACCACGACCCGGTCGCCGCCGGCTGCCGCCGGCCCGGCCGGCTTCCCGCCCGAGCAGCCCGGCAGCAGGGCCAGCAGGACGGCGAGTGAGGCGATGAGCAGCGACGTCCGCCCCGTCCTCCTGACCTCCCCGGTGGGCCGCCGGCGCCGGCCGTCGGGCGAGCCGCCGCCCCTGCCCCGCACGATCCGGCCCAGCACCAAGTGGTACGCCGCCGCCGCGGCGGGCGTGCTCGTGCTGTGGTCCGCCCTGCTCCTCCGGCCGCTGGTGGTGGTGGTGACGGCGGCCGACGACGGGGTGATGCGGGTGGTGGCCCATGGTCGCGTCGGCTTCGTGACCTCCATGATGCTCGCCCTCCAGTCGCTCGGGTCGCCATGGACCGTCCGCCTGGTGGCGTGGGGCACCATCGTGGTGCTCCTCGCCTTCCGCCGTTTCCAGCACCTGGCCGCCTACCTCGCCGTGCTGCTCGTCGGGTCGCTGCTGCTCACGGGCATGCTGGCCACGGCCGGCCGGATGCGCCCCGCCGGCGTGGCGATCCTCGGGCGCTGGCAGGGCTACGCCTTCCCGTCGCGCCCGGTCGCCGAGCTGGCGCTCGTGCTGGCCGCCGCCACCGCCACCCTGGTGCCCGCCGGCGCCTGGCGGCGCCGGGCCACGGTCGGCCTGGCGGCGCTGGTCGGCGTGCTCGGGGTCGCCCAGGTGTACCTGGGCGTCGACCACCCCTCCGACGTCGCCGCCGCCGTCGCCCTCGGCTGGGCCCTCACCACCGTGCTGCTGCGGCTGGCCGTCCCCGACGAGGTGGTGCCGGTGGCCTACCGGCGGGGCCGCACCGCCCACCTCGACGTCGGCGGCCGGCGGGGCGAGGCCATCGTGCAGGCCCTCGACCAGCAGCTGGGCCTCGACGTCGGGTCGGTGGAGCCGTTCGGGCTGGAGGGCTCGGCCGGCTCGACACCGCTCCTCCTCCGCACCGCCGACGGCGCGCTGTTCGCCAAGCTCTACGCCCGCAGCCACCTGCGGGCCGACCGCTGGTACAAGCTCACGCGCATGGTGCTCTACGGGCGCCTCGAGGACGAGAAGCCGTTCTCCAGCGTGCGCCGGCTGGTGGAGTACGAGGACCACCTGCTGCGCCTGCTGCGCGACGCCGGCCTCCCCACACCCCGCCCGTACGGCTTCGTGGAGATCACGCCGGAGCGGGAGTACGCCATCGTCATGGAGCTGTTCCCCGGCGCCCGCGAGCTGGGGACCGAGCCGGTCGACGACGCCGTCATCGGCGAGGCGCTCGACGCCGTCCGCCTGCTGTGGGACGCCGGCGTGGCCCACCGCGACATCAAGCCGTCGAACGTGCTCGTGCAGGACGGCCACGTCCGCCTCATCGACGTGGCCTTCGCCGCCGTGCGCCCGACCCCGTGGCGCCAGGCGGTGGACCTGGCCAACATGATGCTGACCCTCGCCCTGGCCGCCGACCCCGAGCGGGTGTACGCCGAGGCTGTGCGGCGCTTCGCGCCCGACGACATCGCCGAGGCGTTCGCCGCCACCCGGGGGGTGACCGTCCCGAGCCAGCTGCGGTCCCGGCTCCGGGCCGACGGCCGGGACCTGGTGGCACGGTTCCGGCGCCTCGCCCCAGAGCGCACGCCGGTGCCCATCCAGGTGTGGAGCGTCCGGCGGGTGGCCGTCACCCTCGGCGTGGTGGCGCTGGCCGCCGTCGCCGCCAGCGCCGTCGCCGCCTACATCGACGTGGCCGGACTCTTGTGATCCCGCCCCGCCGGTGCCTGGTGCCGGTCGTGTTGCTCGCCCTTCTCGCCGCCTGCTCGCCCGACGCCGTCCCCGGCGCCGCTCCCCGCTGCAGGAGCGTGCAGCGGATGGCCCTCGTCGCCCAGGCGGCGCCCGACGCCGCCTACCTCCCCTGCGTCACCGAGCTGGCCGAGGGCTGGCAGGACGCCGGGTTCGTCGCCCGCCCCGGCCGCGTGCGGTTCACCCTCGAGCCCGGCCGGGCGGGCGGGCGGACGGTGCGGGTGGGACTGGCGGAGTCGTGCGACGGGGCGGCCGGCGCCCCGATGGCGGCCCGGGCGGCCGGCGTGCGCACGTCGGTGCACCTGCGGTCCATCTCGCCCCGCTACGCGGGGACGATCACCGACGAGTTCGCGGGCGGCTGCGTCACCTACGAGTTCGACTTCGAGCGAGGCGCACACATCCCGTTGATGGAGGAGCTGCTCGGGACGGTGGGCCTGGTGTCACGCCGGGACCTCGGACTCCGGCTCGAGCGGGAGCTCAGGACCGAGCTCGACCGCTGACCTGCAGGGGCTTCCGGCGGGCCGGCCGCTGCCCGGCCCGCCCAAAATCCCGTGGTGCTAGCTGGCCTTCGGCACAGCAGGCGTGTGCGCCTTCTCCAGCTTGCGCTGCTCGATGAGGGCGAGCAGCTCGGTCCGCTTCACGGCCAGGGCGGCCGGCGACGGGAACGGCACGTGGCCGTACCAACTCGTCATCTCGGATCCTCCCGGCATCATCCCGGCCGGCGTCATCACCGGTCGGTCGTAGTGCCTCTCCCTCCGCTCCATCGCACTCTGCCTTTCTCCCTGGGGCCCGAACTGGGTCCCGGGATCAAGATCGCCGTGGCGGGCGGCCGGGCACAGAGGATGTGGTCGCATCCGCGGCGGCGAACGTCCCGAGGCGCGCAACTTGCCCATTGGGCGCCTTCGCCGCGGGGCCTGGCACGCTGGTGCCATGGCCCACGACCACCACGATCACGGGCACGGCCACCCCCGCGGCCTGCGCGGCCTCTTCCGGCCCCACCGCCACACCGCGCTGTTCCCCATCGACTCGAACCTCGAGGCCAGCCGGCTGGGGAAGCGGGCGCTGTGGCTGTCGCTGCTGGGCCTGGCCGCCACCGCCGCAGCCCAGCTCGTGGTGGCGCTGCTCAGCGGGTCGGTGGCCCTCCTCAACGACACGTTCCACAACGGCGCCGACGCCCTCACCGTCCTGCCCCTGTGGCTGGCCTTCACCGTCGGCCGGCGGGCCGCCACGTCGCGCTTCACCTACGGCTTCGGCCGGGCCGAGGACCTGGCCGGTGTCGCCATCGTCCTCTTCATCGCCGCGTCGGGCCTGTTCGCCGCCTTCGAGTCGGTGCGCCGGCTCATGGATCCGGCCGAGGTGTCCTACCTGCCGGCGGTGATGGCGGCCGCCGTCATCGGCTTCGCCGGCAACGAGGCGGTGGCCCGCCTGCGCATCAACACCGGCACCCGCATCGGGTCGGCCGCCCTGATCGCCGACGGGCTGCACGCCCGCACCGACGGCCTCGGGTCGCTCGGAGTCCTCGCCGGCGCCGTGGGGGTGGCCCTCGGCGTGGAGCGGGCCGACGCGGTGGCCGGGCTCGTCATCGCCGTGGTGATCCTGAAGGTGTTCTGGGAGGCGGCCACCGGCGTCGGCCTCCGCCTCATGGACGGGGTCGAGCCGGGCCTGGCCGAGCGGGTGAGCGGCATCCTGGCCGCCGTCCCGGGCGCCCTCGGCGTGGGCGAGCTGCGCCTGCGGTGGATCGGCCACCGGCTGCACTGCGAGGCCGAGGTGCGGGTCGACGACCGGCTGTCGGTGGTCGAGGGCCACCGCATCGCCGAGGACGCCCGCCACGCCCTGCTCCACCAGGTGCCGATGCTGGCCAAGGTGATCATCCACGCCGACCCGGCGTCGGCCGACGGTGTCGACCACCACGCCGAGGTGCGTCACCACGACGGCCCCCCGGCCTAGGGTCGTGGGCATGAGCACCAGACCCGTCCGCGTGGCCGTCACCGGGGCGGCCGGCCAGATCGGCTACGCCCTGCTCTTCCGCATCGCCGCCGGCGACCTGCTCGGCCCCGACCAGCCGGTCGAGCTGCGGCTGCTGGAGATCGAGCCCGCCCTGCCGGCTTTGGAGGGGGTGGTCATGGAGCTCACCGACTGCGCCTTCCCGCTGCTGGCGGGGGTGGACACCACCGCCGACGCCGCCACCGCCTTCGACGGCGTGTCGTGGGCCCTGCTGGTCGGCTCCATTCCCCGCAAGGCGGGCATGGAGCGCCGGGACCTGCTCACCGTGAACGGCGGGATCTTCGGTCCCCAGGGCCGGGCGCTGGCGGCCGCCGCCGCCGACGACGTGCGCGTCCTCGTGGTGGGCAACCCCTGCAACACCAACTGCCTCATCGCCCGCACCAACGCCCCCGAGATCCCGGCCGAGCGCTGGTTCGCCATGACCCGCCTCGACCAGAACCGGGCCCGGGCCCTGCTCGCCTCGAGGGCCGGCGTGCCCGTCGCCGACGTGGCCAACCTGGCCATCTGGGGCAACCACTCGAGCACCCAGTTCCCCGACTTCGCCAACGCCACCATCGGGGGGAAGCGGGCACCCGAGGTGATCGGCGACGACGACTGGCTGCGCGGCGAGTTCATCACCACCATCCAGCAGCGGGGGGCGGCGGTGATCAAGGCCAGGGGCGCGTCGTCGGCCGCCTCGGCCGCCAACGCCGTCGTCGACTCGGTACGCAGCATCCGCACGCCCACCGCCGAGGGCGACGTGGCCGCCCTGGCCGTGGTCAGCCGGGGGGAGTACGGGATCCCCGAGGGCCTCCAGTTCGGCTTCCCCGTGGTCACCGACGGCAGCACCTGGTCGGTGGCCGACGGCTTCGGGATCGACGACTTCGCCGGCGAGCGGCTCCGGGCCACCACCGAGGAGCTGCTGGGCGAGCGCCACGACGTGGCCGGGCTGCTCGGATGAGGGCCGCCGCCTGGGTCCAGGACTCGCCGGTCGGGCCCCTCTACGTGCGCACGTCGGACGCCGGCCTGCGGCTGCTCGACCTGCACGGCGCCGGCGACCGGCCCGTTCCCGGCGACCGGCCGGTGGACGAGGTGGCTGACGCCCTCCGGGCCTACTTCGACGGCGCCCTCGACGCCGTCGAGGAGATGGACGTCGACCTGTCGGGCCGCACCCCGTTCAGCGTGGCGGTGCTCGGCGCCCTGCGCCGGGTCCCCGCCAAGTCGCTCACCAGCTACGGGCGGCTGGCGGCGGCCGCCGGCCGGCCCGGCGCCGGCCGGGCGGTGGGGCAGGCGGTGGGCGCCAACCCGGTGCCGATCGTCGTCCCCTGCCACCGGGTGGTGGCCGGCGACGGGTCCATCGGCGGCTTCTCCGGCGGCCTGGACACCAAGCGGTGGCTATTGGCCCACGAGGGCCACTCTGGTTGGCAGATCGGTGCGGTTGCCGCACCGGTTCGCCAACCAGAGTGAGGCGATTCTCAGCGGAGGGCAGCCCCCACCTCGGCGGCGGCCGGCACGCCGACGTCGACGCCCCGCCGGCGCAGGTACGCCAGCTTGCGGGCGATCGCCTCCTCCCAGGCGCCCAGGTCCAGCTCGAAGTGGGCCCGGTCACCCTCCTCGTACGCGTGCTCCAGGGCGTCGAAGGCGGCATCCTCGGCGTCCAGCAGCTCGCGGTACCGCGTCAGGAAGTGGTCGTCGATCACCTCGCCAAGCGTCACGGCGTCTCCCTTCGTGTGCGACAGCACGTCCCGACGAGCGTACCGTTCGGACCATGCCGCGTCACGGGGTGGAAGGACCGGACGCCGCCACGCTGGTGGGCCTGCTGGCCGACGACGCCCGCCTGCGGTGCCTGGCCGCCGTCGTGCTCGGGGCCACCACCGCTGCCGAGGTGGGGGAGCGCACCGGTTTGGATGCCCGGGCGGTGGTCCGGGCCCTGGAGCGGCTGGCCGGGGCCGGCGTGGTCGAGCGGGGCGACGGCGGCCTGGCCGCCCGCGCCGAGCCCTTCGCCGTAGCCGCCAGGGAGGCGGCCGGCCGGCGGCCCGAGGTGCGGCCCGAGGACCTCGGGGCCACGCCCGAGCAGGCCGGCGTCCTGCGCAACTTCGTGACCCCCGACGGCCGGCTGGCGTCGATCCCGGCCGCGCGCCAGAAGCGCCGGGTGGTGCTCGACTTCCTGTCCGGCCGCTTCGAGCCCGGCCGCACCTACCCGGAGAAGGCGGTCAACGACCTGCTGGCCGAGGCCCACCCCGACTACGCCGCCCTGCGCCGGTACCTGGTGGACGAGGAGTTCCTGGAGCGCCGCGACGGCTTCTACTGGCGGGCCGGCGGCACCTTCGACGTGGACGCCGCCAGCGACTAGTTGCCGTTGCAGCGCGCCCGGCGAATGGTAGTTTCTGGGCTGTGGTCGGGGCCGGCGACGGCACTCGTGACCGTGACCTGCGCCTGAACATCCCAGAGCGGGGCGTCCCGGACGAATTGGAGCGCCTGCGCGCCCTGGTGGCCCACGTGGAGCGGATGCTCCTCACCCTGCCGGTGATCGAGCAGGCGAAGGGCGTGCTGGTGGCCACCCAGGGCTACCACCCGGAGGAGGCCTTCGACGTCCTCGCCCGGGCGTCGCAGCGCCTCAACGTCCCGCTGCGCGACGTGGCCCGCCGGCTGGTGGACAGCTGCCAGAAGCAGGCCCGGGACGAGGCGACGCTGCCGCACCCCACGCGCCGGGCCGTCGACGACGTCGACCGGATGGTGAACGAGCCGGCGGAGGACGAGGCGCCCCCCCCCTTCGAGTAGGGCTATTCGAGGGTCAGCACGGCGCCCGACCCGCCGCCGCCCTCGAGGAACTCGGCGGGCAGGGCGCGGATGGCAGCCTCCAGGCTCGCCTCCAGCTCGGCCATCTCGGCCGGCTCGGGAAGGTGGCCGTCCTTGGCCCGGGTCTCGACGCCGCGGGCGGCCCGCACCACGGCGGTGACCCCGAAGGCGGCCGCCGAGCCGGCCAGCTTGTGGGCGGCGGCACCGACCTCGGCCACGTCGCCGGCGGCCAGGGCGGCGACCACGCTGTCGAGGTGCATGGGGGCGTGCTCGAGGAACACCTCGACCAGGGGGAGGACGTCCTCGGCGCCCCCGAGCCGGCGGAGCTGGTCGAGCACGGTCTGGTCGAACAGGGAGTCGCCCGCCGGCGGCCGCTGCTCGCCGGCCGCCGGGCGGTTCCCGCCCTCGTGCAGCAGCTCGTCGAGCGTGCGCTGGAGCTCGCCGGCGTCGATCGGCTTGGCGACGTGGGCGTCCATGCCCGACGCCAGCGCCCGCCCCACGTCGTCGGGCAGCACCGACGCCGTGACGGCCACGATGGGAAGGTGGCCGTGCCGCTCCTGGCGGCGGATCTCGGCCGCCGCGCCGTAGCCGTCGACCACCGGCATCTCGCAGTCCATGACCACCGCGGCGTAGCTGGTGGTGGCCACCGCGACGACGGCCTCGGCGCCGTCGACGACCGTGTCCACGTCGTAGCCCATCCGCTCCAGCAGGAGGACGGCCAGGCGCCGGTTCACCGCGTTGTCGTCCGCCACCAGGATCCGTCCCGAACGCGACGGAGCCCGGACGGGCTCGGCCGGGCCGGGCGCCGCCGCCCGGGAGCGCAGGCCGAGGGCGGCGGCCAGGGCCTCGCCGAGCTGGGCGCGGCGCACCGGCTTGGCCAGGCGGGCGACGACGCCCGGCCCGGCCGGTGCCCTCGCCTCGGCCATGCCGGCGACGACCAGCACCACGGGCGGAGGCGGCTCGGCACCGTGGCCGAGGGCGGCCGCCAGCTCGGCCCCGGTGGTGCCCGGCAGGGTGTCGTCGGCGACGACCACGTCGAACCGCTCGCCCGACTGCACGGCGTCCAGCGCCTCGGCCGCTCCGGGGACCACGACGGGGCGGAGGCCCCACCGGGTGACGCCGGTGGCGAGGGCCCGGGCGCTCGCCGGGTTGTCGTCGACCACCAGCACCCGGGCGTCGCCCAGATGGACCGCCGGCACCGCGTCGGCGCCGGCCACCCGCCGCAGGGGGACGTCGAACCAGAAGGTGCTGCCGGCGCCGGGCTGCGAGCGCACGTCGATGGACCCGCCCATGAGGCCGACCAGCCGCTGGGAGATCGCCAGGCCGAGCCCGGTGCCGCCGAAGCGGCGGGTGGTGGTGCGGTCGGCCTGGGTGAAGTCCTCGAACAGCCGCTCCTGGGCCTCGGGGGTGATGCCCATGCCGGTGTCCCGCACCTCGAGGCGCACCACGACCGTGTCGTCGTGCCGGCCGGCGGCGGAGGCGCTCACCACCACCTCGCCGGCGCCGGTGAACTTCACGGCGTTGCCGACCAGGTTCACGAGCACCTGGCGGATCCGCACCGGGTCGCCGGCCAGCGGCGACTCCAGGGTGGGGTCCACCGACACCACCAGCTCCAGGCCCTTGGCGTGGGCCTGCCCTGCCAGCAGCTGCCCGACCTCCTCCACCAGGTCGCCGATGTCGAGCCCGATCTCCTCCAGGCCGACCCGGCCCGCCTCGAGCTTGGAGATGTCGAGGATGTCGTTGATGATCGCCAGCAGGGACTCGGCCGAGTTGCGGGCGGTGGCCGCCAGCTCCCGCTGGTTTGCGTCGAGGCCGGTGTCGAGCAGCAGGCCTGTCATCCCGATGACGCCGTTCATCGGCGTGCGGATCTCGTGGCTCATGGTGGCGAGGAAGTCCGACTTGTGCCTGGCCAGCTCGATGGCCTCGTCGCGCGCCGCCTCCAGCTCGGCGGCCTGGAGCCGCAGCCGGGCCACGACCAGGAGGAACAGCGCCACCGAGCCGACGACCACGACCGGCACGTCGACCGGCTCGCCGCGGGCGGCCTGGACCGCCTGCACCGCCGGCGCGGTGAGGGTGGCGGCGGTGAGCAGCCGCAGCCGGTTCCGCGACAGGCCGGCCGGCTGGGCTCCCGAGGGCTCGCTGAGGTCGGCCATGGACGGGTGCAGGGCGGCGGCGCCGAGCAGCACGTAGTAGGCCAGCCAGAGCGCGTCGAGCGGCGCTCCGGTGCTGTAGGTGCCGTGGAGGGAGATGTAGCCGTAGGCGGCGTCGGCGGTCAGCAGGCAGACGAGGCCGGTGAGCAGCAGGGTGAACGCCGGCGGCCGGCGCCCCGAGTCGACGGAGATGCGCACCACCACGGCCAGCAGCAGCACGTCCATGAGCGGGTAGGCGATGGAGAACACCTTGCGCAGGGGCGACAGCGCGGCGTCGTGGGCGTAGGGCGCCATGAGGACGACCCACGACACCAGGGTCAGCCCGATGGTGACGATCAGGGCGTCGACCAGGCCGGCGGCGTCGCGGCCGCGGTTGCGCCGGCGCACGAGGGGGACCAGGCCGGCCACCGCCACGGGGTACACGGCCAGGTAGAAGGCGTCGCCCACCGACGGGAAGGGGACTTCCCGGTGGGCCAGCTTCGGGTAGGTGTAGTAGTAGGCGTCGCCGACCACGAACAGCAGCTGGGCGAGGGCGAAGAGCCGCCACGGCCGGACGTCGGCCGGACGGTGGGCCCGGCACCCGAGCAGCACGGCGACCACGGCGGAGAGGCCGAGCAGGTTGAACAGGACGCCGCTGTGGCGGACGGGGGGGAGCCAGAAATAGGCAGCGGTCCCGAGGGCGCCAACGAGCACATAGCGCCTCAACAAGGGCGCCCCGGCGTTGGAGCGCTCGACCGTCCGCATTGGTACCTCCGTCGCCGTTGACGTCGGTTTGGAAGCAACCTTCCAAGGGTACCGCCGCCGCCCAATTGTTCAAGCGCCCGTTTGGTGCGGCGGCTCAGATGGGCGGCTGGCCGGCCCCGGGGTCCGACTGGGACAGCTGGAAGCAATTGGGCATGTCGTTGCCCTTGGCGAACAGGAAGATGCGCCGCTCGAGGAGCCGGGACTTCGTGTCCAGTTGGGCCCGCTGCTCGCGGTTCCCGGTGCGCACCGCGTCGGCGTAGCGGTGGCCGACGTCGATGTACTCGTCCCAGTCGGTGAGCCACGGCTCGACATGGGCCCGGTCGGCCTCGGGGACGGGGATGGCGCGGAGCTTGGCCACCAGGTCGCCCAGCGACCCGGCCGCTGCGTCGATGCGGGCGGCGAAGGCGGCGGGCGTGCCCGTGTCCTCCTTGGACTTGGGGCGGCTCTTCTTTATGGCGGGTAGGGCATCGGCGCAGGCGGCGTCGGCCTGCTCCACGAAGGCGTCGTCCTGGATGGTGCGCTGCGGCGGCTCGGTGCCCGAGGTGAGCCAGAGGGGCAGGCTCACCATGGCGATGGCCAGCACCAGGGCGGCGCCGGCGAGCAGGTACCAGCGCCGGTTCGACCCGCCGCCCGCCGCCGGCGGGGTGCCGGGGCCGTCGCCCAGGCTGCCGCTGCGGGGGAGCGGCGCCCACGACGGGCGGGGCCGGCGCTCGTGGCCCCACCGCTTCCCGTCCCAGTGGCGGATCGAGCTCGGATCGTCGGGGTCGGGGTGCCAGCCCGGCACCTTCGGGCGGGTGGTGGGCATCAGGCGGCGTCGCCGACGGCGGCGGCCACCGACCGCAGGGCGCCCTGGTGGCGGGCGAGGGTGCCGAGGTCGCCCGCCAGCCGGATGTGCCCGGCGGCCAGCGCCTCCTCGATCCGGAGCCGGCCGGCGCGCACGGCGGCCGCCGTGTCCCAGGACTGGGTGACGGTGGCGTCGGGGCTCGGGGCGGTGCCCGCCACCACCCGCACGGCGCCGTCGTCGAGCTCGAGCCAGTAGCGCACGTCGCCGTCGGGCCCGCCGGTGACCACCTGCTGGACGGTGACCCGGGCGCCGGCGGTGGCCGCCCGCAGCCCGCCGTCGGCCCGGGCTGCCTCGTTCACCTGGTCGAACCAGGCCGGGGAGAGGAACGTCGCCACCATCCCAGGTCTACAGGCTCCCGCGGCGGGGGGCCAAAGCGGCCTACGCCTGGCGGGTGAGCTCGACGTTCACCACCAGGGCCTCGGCCGGGCCGCCGTGGTAGATGCCCTGGAGGGGGCTGACGTCGGCGTAGTCGCGGGCCCGCCCCACGACCACGTGGCGCTCGCCCACGGCGTCGCCGTTGGTGGGGTCGAGCGGCATCCAGTCGCCGACCCAGGCGTCGACCCAGGCGTGGCTCTGGCCGGTGACGGTGCCACCCACCGGGGCCGAGCGGTCCGGATGGAGGTAGCCGGAGACGTAGCGGCCGGGGATCCCCATGGCGCGCAGCAGGGCGAGGGTGACGTGGGCGAAGTCCTGGCAGACCCCCACGCCGTGGTGCAGGGCCTGGAGCCCGGACGACGAGGCGTCGGTGGTGCCGGCCTCGTAGCGCAGGCGGGAGCGGGCCCACTCCACGGCCGCCTGGCAGGCGTCGAGCGGGTCGTGGCGGGCGACCAGGTGGCGCGCCGCGTCGGCCAGCTCCTCGTCGACCGGCGTGAACCGGGTGGGCGTGAGGTACTCGGCGTACTCGTCGACCACGGCGCGGCCGGCCAGGACGTCCCAGCCGACGCGCTCGGGGTGGCGCTGGGGCTCCGACGTCTCCACCACCGAGCTTCCGGTGACTGCCAGCTCGGTGTGGGGCTGGTGGACCTCGAAGGCGTCGACCAGGGTTCCCCAGTAGTCCCAGTACCGGAAGACGGTGGCCGCCGGGGCGACGGTGACGGACGCGTCGAGCACCACCTGGCGGTCGGTGGACAGCGGGGTGATGCGCGCCTCGTTGTAGGACGAGTTGACCTCGCCCTGGTAGCGGTAGCCGCTGTGGTGGGTGATCTGGATGCGCCAGGTCACCGATCCCACCCGCCGGCGGTAGCGAGGTACTGATTGCCGGCGGCCGGCCCCGCCGCCGCAGGCGGCCTCGTTCGGCTGGTGGCACGGGGGGTGTGGGGGGCGAAGCCCCCCACAGGGCGGCTGCCGAGCCGGCGGAGCCGGTCGGCAGCCTCAGCGCCGGCCGGAGGCCGGCATGTCCAGCTCGCCGAGCAAGCTCCGCTTGCGAGGCGAAGGGTCACCGCTGCACCCGGAGGTGTTCGCTCCAGCCCGCCGGCTCGTCGGCGGCGTGGGCCCAGGCCAGGAGCCCGCTCTGGGCGAAGAACCGGCGGGCCACCGCGTCGCCGGCCTCGGCGCACGTCACCTGGAGGTGGTGGAGGTAGCCGGAGAGGTCGCCCAGCAGCTCGCCCACCCGCTGGAACTCGAGCTGGGTCCGGGCCCGGCCCAGCAGCCGGCGGGCCTCGTCGTCGACGCCCACCCGGCCGGCGTCGGGGTCGAGCTCGGCCAGGCACTGCTCGGCCACGCCGAGGGCGTGGATGCACGAGCGCGGGAACAGCCGGTCGAGGACGAGGAACTCGACGACCAGGGCCGGCTCGACGCCCCGCCGGTACGTGCGCAGGAACGCCTCGTGGGCCGAGCACGACCGCAGGGTGGTGGTCCATCCGGCGGGTCCCGACGGCTCCCGGAAGCGGGCCAGCAGGAGCCTGGTGGTCATGTCGACCCGCTCCAGGCTGCGGCCGAGGACGAGGAACCGCCATCCGTCGTCGCGGCTCATGGTGGCGTCCGCCAGTCCGGCCATGATGGCGGCCCGCTCCTTCACGTACTGGAAGAAGGCGTGGGGGCCGACCTCCAGCGCCCGCTCGGCCTGGACGGAGAGGCTGTGCTGGGTGGCGTTGAGGCACTCCCACATCTCCGCCGACATGGCGTCCCGGGCGCCCCGGGCGTTCTGGTGGGCGTTGCCGACCCACCGCACGATCGACGCCGGGCTGTCGGGGTCGAGGCCGAGCACCCGCGTCACCTCGGCGACGTCGACGTCCCCGTCGCCTGGCGCCAGGCCCATCGCCGCGAGCAGGGCGGCGCACGCCACGCCCTCCTCCACCGCCGGGTCCTCCAGCAGGCGGTGGACATGGACGTCGAGGATGCGGGCCATGTCCTCGGCCCGCTCCATGTAGCGGCCGACCCAGTAGAGCGACTCGGCGATGCGGCTCAGCACAGCGGCCCCTGCTGCTGCTGGGGCTCCTGCTGCTGCTGGGCCACCTGGGCGTAGGCCGGCCCGGGGTCCAGCCGGGTGCCGTCGTGGCTGGCCACCGCCACGGCGGCGACCTGCGCCCCGACCGGCGCGGCGGCGGGCCGGGTGCGGGCTCCGGCGCCGGCCAGCACCCAGGTGTCCTTGGACCCGCCGCCCTGGCTGGAGTTCACCACCAGGCTGCCCTCCCGCAGGGCGACGCGGGTGAGCCCGCCCGGCACCACCCACACCCGGCCGCCGTCGTTCACGGCGAAGGGGCGCAGGTCGACGTGGCGGGGGCGGAGCCGGTCGCCCACCTGGGTCGGGGAGGTGGACAGCTGGACCACCTCCTGGGCGATCCAGCGCCGGGGGTCCTCGAGCACCGCCTTCCGGGCGGCGGCCAGCTCCTCGTCGCCCGCCTGCGGGCCGATCACCAGGCCGTAGCCACCCGACCCGTCGACCGGCTTGAGCACCAGCTGGTCGAGGCGGGCCAGCGCGTGGCGGAGCTGCTCGGGGTCCTCCAGGCGGTAGGTGGTGACGTTGGGCAGGACCGCCTTCTCGCCCAGGTAGTACTCGATCATGGCCGGCACGTAGGTGTAGACGAGCTTGTCGTCGGCCACGCCGTTGCCCACCGCGTTGGCGATGGTGACGTTGCCGGCCCGGGCCGCGTTCAGGATCCCCGGGCACCCGACGAGCGAGTCGCTGCGGAAGTGCAGCGGGTCGAGGAACTCGTCGTCGACCCGGCGGTACACCACGTCGACGCGCTGCTCGCCTTCGGTGCTGCGCATGTGGACGACGTTCTCCCGGCACACCAGGTCGCGGCCCTCGACCAGCTCCAGCCCCATCTGGCGGGCGAGGAAGGCGTGCTCGAAGTACGCCGAGTTGTAGACGCCCGGCGTGAGCAGCACCACGGTGGGGTCGGCCCGGCCGGCGGGGGCGGCCGCCCGCAGGGCCTCCAGCAGGCGGGCCGGGTAGGCGTCGACCGGGCGCACGCGGTGGCTGGCGAACAGCTCCGGGAACACCCGGGCCATGGCCCGCCGGTTCTCGATGACGTAGGAGATGCCCGACGGCGTGCGGACGTTGTCCTCCAGCACGTGGAACGTCTCGTCGCCCCGCACCAGGTCGATGCCGGCGACGTGGACCCGTACGCCGTTCGGGGGCTGGGCGCCGAACGCCGCCCGGTGGAAGTGGGTGGCGCTGGTGACGCAGCGCCGGGGCATCACACCGTCGCGGAAGATCTGCCCGTCGCTGTAGACGTCGGCGAGGAACGCCTCCAGGGCGAGCACCCGCTGGGCCACCCCCCGCTCGATGGTCGACCACTCGGCCGGCGAGAGGACGCGCGGGAACAGGTCGAGCGGGAAGAGGCGCTCCTCGCCCGACAGCGAGAAGGTGATGCCCTGGTCCATGAAGGCGCGGTCGCGTGCCGCGCAGCGGTCGCGGAACTCGCCGGCCGACAGCACCTGGACGGACTGGTGGAGGGCGCGGTAGCTCGGCCGCGGCTCGCCCAGGTGGTCGAACATCTCGTCCCACCCGGTGGTCACGTAGTCGTCGAGCAGGTCGCCCACCGGGACCATCCTGACATCCCCCGGTTTCCGGCTCGTTACGTCACCGCGCCCATGCGAGACTCACCGTCCATGAGCACACCCACCGCGACCTGCCCGACCTGCTCCGGGCCGCTCACGCTCACCGCCAGCGGCCAGCTCGACACGTGGGTGTGTCCCGCCGGCCACGGTGCCGGCATGACCGTCACCGAGGCCCACGGCCGCCTCCAGGAGGACGAGATCAGTCAACTGTGGCAGAAGGCGCGCGCCGCCGGGCCGGGTCCCCGGGCCTGCCCGTCGTGCGGCCGGCCGATGGGGCAGTTCGACGTCTCGTACGACCCCGACGAGGTCCCGGAGGGCCAGCCGGGCGACACCGCGGACACCGGTGCCGCCCCCCTGGACGTGTGCGCCGAGTGCCAGTTCCTGTGGTTCGACGCCGGCGAGCTGGAGCAGTTCCCCGACGACCTGCCCGACCCGGAGCCCACCCCCGCGCAGCAGGAGGCCCTCGAGCGGATCCGCCGGGCCTTCGGCGAGGGGATCGTCGCCGCCGCCCACGAGCGGGAGGGCCACCAGCTCACCGAGCGCGTCTACCGGCTGCTGACGGGGACCCGCTATGCGCGTGTGGTCGACCCGCTGACGCGGGACTGAGGTCGTTTCAGCTGTATTTGGGGTCGGTGAGGTCGAGGTACTCGTCGACGGGGGCGACCTCCATCCACTCGGCGAACATGGCCTGGGCCTCGGCCGGCATCTCCTTGGCCTCGTTGGCCCGCGCCTCCGCCTCTGAGGTGAAGTACACGATGTCGGTGAAGGTGCCGTCGCCGTGGATGGCGACCACGTCGCCCAGCACGTCGGGGCGCAGGGCGGCCATGGCCTCCTCGAACTCGGCCATGCGGGCCCGCAGCTGGGCCATGCGCGCCGCGTCGGTGACGTGGCCGCGCATCACCTGGACGAAGCGGGCCTGGTCGGAACCGCCGCCGCCCATGGTGACGACCTCCTCGCTGTCGCGGAAGACGACGTCCGAGAGCATCTTCTCGGTCTCCGCCCACCAGGCCGACTGCTCGGGCCGGTCGCTGTTGCGGCGGGCCGCCTCCTCGGAGTCGAAGCGGGCCGCCACGAACCCCCGCCCGTCGGTGGTGACGCCGGCGGTACTGCCCAGGAAGCCCTCGGCACCCGGCCGCAGCTCGATCTCCCAGCGCTCCATCTGGCGAGCCAGCCCCCCTGCGTCGACGACCTTCCCCGTGATGATCTGGATGAACATGTGTCCTCCCCTCTCGGGCGCCGGGCGGCGCAAGGGCAGCGTAGGCCGCTAGTCCTCCGGGATCGGCACCGGCCGGGCCAGGGCGGCCGGCAGCTCGGCGGCGGGCAGGGGGCGGGCCAGGAGGAAGCCCTGGGCGAAGTCGCAGCCCAGCCGGCGGATGGCGTCGAGCCCGGCCGGCGTCTCGACCCCCTCGGCCACCACGTACAGCCCGAGGGCGTGGGCCAGATCGGTGACGGCCGCCACCACGTCGAGATCGCCCGACGGCGAGCCGGTGCCCAGCCGCAGGGTGAGGGAGCGGTCGATCTTGACCCCCACCACGGGAAGGTCGCGCAGCCGGGCGATGGACGAGTAGCCGGTGCCGAAGTCGTCGATCACCAGCCGCACGCCCAGGTCGGCGATCGCCTCGACGGCCGCCTGCACGTCGTCGAGCCGCTCCATGAGAGCCGACTCGGTGACCTCGAGGACGAGGCGCCCGGGGTCCAGCTGGTAGCGCTCGAGAAGGCGGCCGACGAACGGGGCCAGCATCGGATCGGAGAGCTGCACCACCGAGACGTTGACGGCGAGCCGCAGGTCTGACCCCCCGGCCGCCCATCCCGCCGCCCTGGCGATGGTGCCCTCGAGGACCCGCCCGCCGAGGGGCACGATCAGGCCGGTCTCCTCGGCCAGGGGGATGAAGGTGTCGGGCCCGGTGAGGCCGTGGACCGGGTGCTGCCAGCGGACCAGCGCCTCGGCGCCGGCCCAGGCGGCGGTGCGGAGGTCGGCGATGGGCTGGAAGTGGGGCACCAGTTCGTCGCGCTCGATGCCCCGGCGCAGCTCCGACTCCAGGGTGACGCGGGCCAGGGCCCGCCGGCGCAGGCTCTCGTCGAAAACCACGTGGCGGTCCCGGCCGGCGTCCTTGGCGGCGTACATGGCGGCGTCGGCGTCGCGCACCAGGCCGTAGGCGTCGACCTCCCCGTCGTTGCGGGCGATGCCCACCGAGACGGAGAGGAAGAACTCGCCGCCGTCGAGGACGAACGGCTCGGCGAAGGCCGCCCGCACGGCGTCGGCGGCGGTCGCCAGCCGCTCGTCGGTGGCGTCCTCGACCAGCACGGTGAACTCGTCGCCGCCGAAGCGGGCCACGGTGTGGTCGGACACGGCGGCGGCGAACCGGGCCGCCACCTCGACCAGCACCCGGTCGCCGGCGGGATGGCCGAGGCTGTCGTTGATCCATTTGAAGCGGTCGAGGTCGAGGAACATCACCGCCACGCGGGGGCCGTCGCCGGCCAGCAGGGCGGCCAGGCGGCTCAGGAAGCGGGCCCGGTTGGCCAGGCCGGTGAGCGGGTCGATGTCGGCGGCCCGGGCGAGGGCCTCCTGGGCGAGGTGCCGCTCGATGGCCAGGGCGGCCAGGTGGCCGGCGGAGGTCACGACCCGCACCTCGTCCTCGTCGGGCACCGAGGGCTTGCGCCGGTAGACGGCGAAGGTGCCGAGGACGTCGCCGGCGGCCGACAGCAGCGGCAGCGACCAGACGGCCCGGAGCAGGAAGCGGCGGGCGAGCTCCACGAAGCTGGAGGTGAGGGGGTTGGCGAGGATGTCCTGGACGACGACGGTGTGCCCGCCCGACGCCGCCTCCCCGCAGGCGCCCGATCCGGGGGCGATGGGGAGGCCGTCGATCAGCCGGCAGAAGGCGGGCGGCAGCGTGGGGGCGGCGGCGTGGTGCAGGGTGGCGCCCTCCTCGTCGGCCAGCAGCACGGAGCACATCGCCCCCGGGCACGTCCGCTCGACGTCGCGGCACAGCACGTCGAGGGTGTCGCGGAGGCGCTCGCCGCGTGCGATGCCCTCGAGCACCCGGTGCTGGCTGTCGAGGTCCTGGAGGGCCCGGTTGCCGCGGTCCTCGATCGCCCGCAGCACGGTGATGTCCCGGCAGTAGCCCTCCAGTGCGGGACCGCCCTCGGTGTCGACGACCCGCCCGATGGCGAAGTGCCACCGCACTTCACCCCGGACCACGACGCGGTGCTCCAGCTCGAACGAGCCGTGGTCGCCGATGGCGCCTTCGACGGCGGCCCGGACCCGGTCCCGGTCCTCGGCGTACACGAACTCGAGGAAGCGCCCGAGCTTGGGGGGCTCGCCCTCAGGATCGAGGCCGAGGATCCGGCACATCTCGGCGGACCAGGCGACCGTGCCGTCGTCGAGGTTCCACGTCCACGAGCCGATGCCGCCCAACCGCTCGGCGCCCTCGAGGCGGGCTCGGCTGGCGTCGAGCGCCTCCTTGGCCCGCCGGCGCTCCGTGAGGTCGCGGGCCGAGGCGACGGTGACCGACCCGTCGAGGGGCGACAGGGCGATCTCGACCGGGATCCGGGAGCCGTCGCGGCGCCGGAGGACCAGCTCCAGCCCCACGCCCATCCCCCTGCGCCGGGGGTGGGCGGCGTAGCCACGGCGGCTCTCGGCGTGGTGGGCGCGCGCCTCGTCGGGCACGAGCTGCTCGACCGGCAGCCCGACCAGCTCGGCCCGCGGGTAGCCGGTGAGCCGCTCGGCCTCGGCGTTGGCCTGGACGACGACGCCCGCCTCGTCGACGAGGAACAGGGCGTCGGGCACCGACTCGACCAGGCTTCGGAGGTGCTCCTCGGAGCGCCGCAGGGCTCCCTGGGCGCGCACCCGGTCGAGCACCCCGCCCAGGTGGAATCCCACGTGGGCCAGCACCTCCAGCAGGGCCGGGTCGGGCTCGGCCGGCTGGTGGGAGAAGAACTCGAGGACCCCGAGCAGCCCGTCGTTGCCCACGATGGGCAGGCCGAGACCGGCGCCCAGCCCGCACGCCGCCGCCTCCACCCGCCGGGGGAAGTTGTCGTCGACGCGCACGTCGGGCACCCACGCCGGCCGGTGATCGGCCGCCACCCGCCCCGGCAGGCCCACGCCCTGGTCGAAGCTGGTTTCGGTCGACCGGGCGACGAACAGGGCGTGGCGCTCCGGGTCCTCGTCGTGCCAGACGCCGACGGGCACGAGGTGGCCGTCGCCGTTGCGGCGGAAGGCGTGGCCGAGGGGCCAGCCGATCTGGGTGCAGACGAGGTCCAGGGCGCCCTGGAACGCCTCCTCGTCGCCGGCCGCCGTGTACAGCACCGACGCGGCCAGCCGGAGCCAGCGCGAAAGATCGTCGACAGCCCGGTGGATCGTCATCTGGATGGTGCCATCGCCCACCGGATCGCCATGCTCCATGGCCACCAATTCCCATGCCGTTGAACCAGGTCCACCGTATCCCCCTGGCGCGGGGCGGTGAGTCGTCGTTCAGCGCCCCGAACGCGACGAGCGTTCAGATCGGCGCGAAGGGCGCGTCGGTTGGAGTCACGGCGGCCCCCGCCGGCGAGCAGTGTCGTCTCCGTCGCCGTGGCCCTCGTCCTCCGGGCGGCTGCGAATCGACGCCACCACCGTGCCCCGGTAGTACACGGTGACCGGGCCGTCCTGGCTCACGACGAACACGAGGGCGGCGCCGTGGTCGAACGAGAACCGCCGGGCCGAGGCGTGCCGCGTGCCCCGCTCGGGTTCCATCGGGATGGCGGCGAACGCCTCGGCGCTGGCCTGGAGGAACACGCCGATGTCCATCAGCTCGCCGGCGGGGGAGAGCACGGCGGCGCCGTCGGTCTGGGCGAGCAGCTGCCGGAGGGGAGCGTGGTTGGCCCAGTCCTCCAGCGAGATGGTGGGGATCGGGCGCCGGCAGGCGGCGCACAGCTCGTCGACCAACGCCTGCTCCATCGCCCACACCAGCGTGGCGCCGGCCGGCGAGGGGCTCATGGTGTGCACGCAGAATTCGAGGATCGCCGCCGCCGCCTCGGGCGAGGCTCCTGGCACGGCCCGCAGCACGGCCCGGGCGTAGCTGCCGGCGTACGGCTTCTGCCACCAGTGCCCGCCGTCCCACACGGCCAGCGCCGAGCGCCCGAAGACCCGCACCACGCCGCCGGGGATGCGGTGCACGGCGGCGAAGCGGCCGGTGCCGAAGTAGGCCCGGAGCCGCACCAGCTCGCCCTCCCGATCGTGGGGCGTGGGCAGCACCATCAGGGCGCTGCGGCCGGCCCGGCGGAGGAAGAAGGCCTGGCGGCCGTCGGCCATGAGGCGCAGCACCTGCTCGGACCCGGGCGCCGCCTGGTGCACCACCGCGCCCACGCCCTCGGGGGGCGGGGCGGTGGGGCCGAGGAGGACGGCCCCGTAGGCGGGGAAGTCCCCCTCGTGCACCGGCGGGAAGCGGGCGTAGTCGAGCTCCTCCAGGAGCGCTTCACCCACGCGGCCTTCCAGCCGCAACCGCAGCCCGGCGTCGCCGATCTCCTGGCGCAGGCGGGCCCGCCGGCGCGTGAGGAAGCGCTCGCGATCGGTGGTCACCGGGCGACTGCGGTGCCGAGCCGCCTCACAGGCCGGGCAGGCCGTCGATCGAGCGGGCGTTGCGGTCGGCGTGGTAGGCGGCGATGCCCTCGGGGCCCTTGCGCGCCGCCCACTCGTCGAGGGCCGCCCGGTCGCCCTCGAAGCGCAGGACGGGCACGCCGAAGCCGCACGAGTCGGCCACCCGGGTGACGCGCACCACGATCACCGACCGCACGCCCGGCCGTTGGGCGAACCGGGCGGCCAGGCCGGCGAAACGGGGATCGCCGGGCAGGACCGGCTCGCCCCGGCCGTGCACGCGCACGATGCGCGGCGGGCCCTCGAAGGCGCAGAACATCACCACGATGCGGCCGTTCTCCCGCAGGTGGGCGACGGTCTCGATGCCGCTGCCGGTGAGGTCGAGGTAGGCGGCGGTGTGGCGGTCGAGCACCGCGAAGGTGCCCTCGAGGCCCCTTCGGCGACAGGTTGAGGTGGCCGTCGCCGGCCAGCGGGGCGGTGGCCACGAAGAACAGGTGCTGGCGGCCGATCCACGCCGCCACCGCCTCGTCGATTCCTTCGTACTGCCGGTCCATGGGGCCAGTCTGCTACGCCTTGCCCGCCGTTCCCGGATGTCGCGCTCTACGACCCGGGCGGCACGTAGTTGACGCTGGTGGCCGCGGCGCGGTCGATCTCCTCCGGCGTCAGGAGCACGATGGTGCGGGTGGTGGCCATGCCGCTGGCACCGACCGCCATACTGATGGCCGCCGCACCGACGTTGTCGGGCAGGTCGACGGTGACGAAGGCGTCGCCGTCGCCGAACCCGAAGTAGAAGCTCTCCACGTGGCCGCCAAGGTCGGCGACCATCTTCTCCACCGCCTCCCGCCGGGACGTCCCACCCTTGGTGACGACGCCTTTGACGCCGGGGCTCGTATACGAAGCGACGATCAGGTACTTGGCCATGCCCATCCCCTTCCGACGACGGCACCACCAGTGTGCACCCGGCGGATGACGGTGTCGACGCCCGACCCGGCTTGGGAGCGCCGCCACCCCGAGGGGCCGGAGACGTGGTCGTTCGACTTCGTCGCCCCCGACGGGGGCCTCGGCGGCTTCGTCGCCCTCACGCTGTGGACGGCGCCGCGGCGGGCGTGGTACTGGGCCGCCCTGGTGGGCCGCGGCCGCCCGTACCTGCTGGTGCGGGACCTGGAACTGGCCGCCCCCCGGTCGCCGGCGTCGCGCGAGATCCGGGGCGAGGGCATCTGGGCCGACGTCAACTGCGAGACGCCCCACGACCACTGGTCGCTCGGATTGGAGGCCTTCGGCGTCTCCCTCGACGATCCTGACGAGGCCCTGGGCGCCGAGCGGGGCGACCGCACGGGGCTGGGCCTCGACCTGGAGTGGGAGGCGGACGGCCCGGTTGTCGGCGACCAGGCCGGCTACGGCCAGCCCTGCGCCGTCCACGGCGAGATCCTCGCCGGCGGGGGTGGGGGACCGGTCGAGACCATCGCCTTCGAGGGCGCCGGCTGGCGCCGTCACGCCTCGGGTGCCGGCGTCGACTGGGCCGGGCCCCGCTGGCGGCTCGACGGCCACCTGGACGACGGCGGTGCGCACACGGCCGAGGGCACCGGGCCGGCCGGCGTCGCCGTCCTCCAGCGGGCGCCCCTCCGCCTCGACGGGGCCGTCCTGGAACGGTCCCTCTGCCGCTTCCGCCCCCCCGGCGCCGCCCTCGGCCTGGGCTGGTCCGAGCACGTCCACCCCGCCGTCCCGAGTACATAGGGTGCGGAAACCGCACCCTATGTACTCGGGACGGGCCCGCCGCTACTTCTGGGGCTGGACGGGCGGGGCGAAGGGGGTGAGGAGGAGGGCGCGGGTGAGGTCGTCGATGACGCCGGTGGAGGGCAGCTTGGCCGCCTCCTGGTAGGCCCTGACGGCGGCCACCGTGTGGTCGTCCCACGTGCCGTCGATGGAGGTGGGGAACCCGAGGCTGGTGAGCAGCGTCTGGTAGGCCATCACCTGGCCGTGGGTGAAGGCGGCCGGGTCGCCGGCGGGGAGGCGGAACTCGGCGGCGTCGCGGATGGCGTCCCACGCCTGCTGGTCGGCGTGCTGCCACGACCACCACGACACCGCAGTGGCGCCCAGCTGGTCGCCGGCCTGCATGAACCGGATGAGCTGCTCGCGGGGCGGCACGCCGGGGGGACCACCCTCCGGCCCGGCGTCGTAGGCCTGGCCGACCGGGAGGATCGGCTTGCCGTAGACCGCCAGCTCCTTGGTGACCTCCACCATCTGGGCCACCGGGTCGCCGCCCAGCCAGTACACCATGGGTGCGATGGCGTCGAAGGACTTCACCACGGCGGCCAGCGGGTACTGGGTGAGGGCCGGGTTGGGCCGGGGGACGCAGGCGATCAGCGGGTAGTTCGCGCCGACCGCCCGCCGCAGCTCGATGCCGAAGGCGGTGGCCGTCTGCGGGCTGATGTTCACGCCCATGCTGCGCAGCTCGATGTCGGCCGCGTAGCCGTCCACCCGGTGCCCGTCGGGCGTGGTGTAGGTGATGGCCTGCACGGCCCGGGCCACGTCCCCCCGCACGTCGTTCAGCCAGGGGAAGTCCCAGGCGTACACGCGGATGCCGGCGGCGTGGGCCTGCGGGAGGAGGCCGTTCAGGAAGGGGCCGGCGTAGAAGCCCTGGGGCCGCGACGCGGTCCGCACGTACAGGTGGGTGAGCCCGATCTCCTTCGCCTTGGCCACGATGGCGGTGGGGTCGCCGCCCTCCGCCTGGTCGGCCAGCCAGATCCACATCCCCTTGCCCACCGGCAGGGCGCCCCGGACCTCGGGCACGGTCGGCGCAGGTGCGGGTGCCGGCGCCGTCGTCGGGACGGGGAGCCCGACGGGCAGGACGTCGGCGGCGAGGCCCTTGGCCGGGCCCGTCGGCGCCAGGGTGGCGAGGGCCGGGGCCGCCTGGCCGCTGACCGTCCTGCCCTCGATCGCCATGGTGGTCGTCCCGCTGCGCAGGTTGGTGCCCGCCATGCCCAGCATCCCGAGCACCGCCACCACCCGGGCCAGCCGGCGGGCCAGCCGCTGCTGGGCCTCCGTGTCGAGGGTGAGCCGGCGGGAGGTGGCCGCCAGGGCGCCAGCCATTCGCTGCCTGGCGCCCGGCGCCCACAGCTCCCACCCGAGCTGGGCCTCGACGAAGATCCGGAACGGTCGGGGTGTCGTCGCCGCCCAGTGCCGGAGGCGCTGCTCCCGGCCCGGGCGCGTCCGTTCCTCCGGGCTTGTGTCCGCCTGGGTTGCCGCCGCCATCACCGACCCCCGGTCCGGCGCCCCCGCACGCGGAGGGCACCGGGTACTCGCCCGTCTGTTGCGGGACAAGGTTTCGGCGCCGTCGCTAGGGTCTCCTGCCTCCTAGAGACAAAAAACACCTACCGAGTTCGGGAGCCGCCTACAAGGGGGGGCGGGGGGCGCAGCCCCCCGCAGGATGCCGCCGACCGGCTTTGCCGGTCGGTGGCCTGAGCGCCGCCTGGAGGGCGGCCACGTCAAACTCGCCGAGCAAGCTCTGCTTGCGGGCGCGAAACCCCTAGATCCGGTCGGTGAGCACGGCCCGCTTGACTTCCTGGATGGCCTGGGTGACCTTGATGCCACGGGGGCAGGCCTCCGTGCAGCTGAAGGCGGTGCGGCACCGCCACGCCCCGGAGCGCTGGTTGAGCAGGTCGAGGCGCACGTCGGCGGCCTGGTCGCGGCTGTCGAAGATGAAGCGGTGGGCGTTCACGATGGCCGCCGGCCCCACGTACCCCGAGTTCCCCCAGAACACCGGGCAGGAGGTGGTGCACGCCGCGCACAGGATGCACTTGGTGGTGTCGTCGAAGCGGGCCCGCTCCTCGGGCGACTGGCGCCGCTCGGTGTAGCCGGGATCGTCGGTGTTGACGAGGTAGGGGAGCACCGACCGGTACTGGGCGAAGAACGGCTCCATGTCGACGACCAGGTCCTTGATCACCGGCAGGCCGCGGATGGGCTCGACGGTGATCTTCCCGCCGGAGGGGCCGGCGGCGTCCTGGACCAGCTGGATGCAGGCCAGGGCGTTGGCCCCGTTGATCATCATGGCGTCCGACCCGCACACGCCGTGGGCGCACGAGCGCCGGAAGCTGAGGGTGCCGTCCTGCTCCCACTTCACCAGGTGGAGCACGTCGAGCACCCGGTCGGTGGGCTCCACCTTGGCGTGGAACGTCTGCCAGTGGGGCTTGTCCTCCGTGTCGGGGTTGTAGCGCTTGACCACCAGCTCGACGTCGACCAGGGCCATCAGTACTTGCGCTCCATGGGGAGGTACTTGCCCGAGACGACCGGCTTGTACGACAGCGTCACCTTCCCGTCGCCGGTCCGGGTGGCCAGGGTGTGGCGCATCCAGTGCTCGTCGTCCCGCTTCGGGTGGTCGGTGCGGAAGTGGGCGCCCCGGCTCTCGGTGCGGGCCCGGGCGCTGACGGCGGTGGCCTCGGCCAGGTCGAGGAGGTAGCCCAGCTCCAGGGCCTCGGTGAGGTCGTAGTTGAACGTGGGGCCCTTGTCGTCGATGGTGACGTCGGCGTAGCGGGCCTGGAGGTCGTGGACGGCGGCGACGGCGCCGGCCAGGGAGGCGTCGTCGCGGAACACGAACGCCTTGTCGGTCATGGCCGCCTGGAGGTCGGCCCGCACCCGCCCGACCTTCTCCGCCCCGGTGCCCGCCTTCATGGCCTCGATGCGGGCGGCCACCTCGTCGGCGGCGCCGGCCGGCAGCGCCGGGAGGTCGGCGGAGGCGGCGAAGGCCGCCATGGCCGCCCCGCCCCGCTTGCCGAACACCACGATGTCGAGCAGCGAGTTGGTGCCCAGCCGGTTGGCCCCGTGGACGCTCACGCAGGCGCACTCGCCCGCCGCGTACAGGCCGGGGAACACCGTGCCCTCGGCGTCGGCGACGACCTCCCCCGAGGTGTTGGTGGGGATGCCGCCCATGGCGTAGTGGGCGGTGGGCTGGATGGGGATGGGCGCCGTCTTGGGCTCGATGCCGAGGTAGGTGCGCACGAAGTCGGTGATGTCGGGAAGCTTCTCGTCGATCTGCTCGGGGGGCAGGTGGGTGAGGTCGAGGTAGACGGCGTCGGCGTCGGCGCCGACCCCCCGGCCCTCCTGCACCTCCGTCTGGATGGCCCGGCTCACCATGTCGCGCGGGGCGAGGTCCTTCACCGTGGGGGCGTAGCGCTCCATGAACCGCTCGTTGTCCTTGTTGCGCAGGATGCCGCCCTCGCCCCTGGCCGCCTCCGACAGCAGGATGCCCAGCTTGTAGATGCCGGTGGGGTGGAACTGGAAGAACTCCATGTCCTGCACGGGCAAACCCCGCCGGTACAGAAGGCCCGGCCCGTCGCCGGTGAGGGTGTGGGCGTTGGAGCTGACCTTGAACATCTTGCCGAAGCCGCCGGTGGCGAAGAGGGCGGCCTTGGTGTGGAAGACGTGGAGGTCGCCGGTGGCCAGCTCGTAGGCGACGACGGCGGCCAGCCGGCCCTCGGCGAACGCCACGTCGAGCACCTGGAACTCGTTGAAGAACGTGACGCCCCGGGCCACACACTGCTGGAACAGCGTCTGGAGGATCATGTGGCCGGTGCGGTCGGCCGAGTAGCACGCCCGCCGCACGGGCGCCTCGCCGTGGTTGCGGGTGTGGCCGCCGAAGCGGCGCTGGTCGATGCGGCCCTCGGGCGTGCGGTTGAAGGGAAGCCCGAAGTGCTCCAGCTCGACGACGGCGTCGATGGCCTCCCGGCACATGATCTCGGCCGCCGGCTGGTCGACCAGGTAGTCGCCGCCCTTCACCGTGTCGAAGAGGTGCCACTCCCAGGAGTCGTCCTCCACGTTGGCCAGCGCCGCGCACATGCCCCCCTGGGCCGCCCCGGTGTGGGAGCGGGTGGGGTAGAGCTTGGTGAGCACAGCGGTGTGGCACTTCCCGGCCGTCTCGATGGCGGCCCGCAGCCCGGCGCCGCCGGCGCCCACGATCACCGCGTCGTACCGGTGCTGGTGGACCTTCACGCGGTCATCGTGGCACAGGGTGGGTCCTAGGCTCGCGTCCCATGAGCAACCGGCCTGCAACCCTCGGCCAGCTGCGGGCGTCGGGCTGGCGCTCGGTGCCCGTGAAGGAGGAGGTGCGCCGCAACGCGGCGGCCCGCATCGCCGCCGGCAAACCCCTGGTCGACGGGGTCCTCGGCTACGACGACACCGTCCTGCCCCAGCTGGAGAACGCCCTGCTGGCCGGCCACGACGTGATCTTCCTGGGCGAGCGGGGCCAGGCCAAGACGCGGCTGATCCGCTCGCTCACCGGCCTGCTCGACGAGTGGCTCCCCGTCGTCGCCGGCTCCGAGATCAACGACGACCCCGAGCACCCGGTGTCGGCCGCCGCCCGCGCCCTGGTGGCCGAGCGGGGCGAGGACACGCCCATCGAGTGGGTCCACCGCGACCGCCGCCTGGGCGAGAAGCTGGCCACGCCCGACACCTCGATCGCCGACCTCATCGGCGAGGTCGACCCCATCCGGGTGGCCGAGGGCCGCTACCTCTCCGACGAGCTCACCCTCCACTACGGCCTCGTCCCCCGCACCAACCGGGGCATCTTCGCCATCAACGAGCTGCCCGACCTGGCCGAGCGCATCCAGGTCGGCCTGCTGAACGTCCTGGAGGAGCGCGACATCCAGGTGCGGGGCTACAAGATCCGCCTGCCCCTCGACATCCTCCTGCTGGCGTCGGCCAACCCCGAGGACTACACCAACCGGGGCCGCATCATCACGCCCCTCAAGGACCGCTTCGGCGCCCAGGTGCGCACCCACTATCCCTTCGACGTCGACACCGAGCTGGCGGTCGTGCGCCAGGAGGCGGCCCCCCTCACCGGGCTGGGCGTGAACGTGGTCGTCCCCGACTTCATGCAGGAGATCGTGGGCACGCTCAGCCACCTGGCCCGGGCCAGCACCCACGTCAACCAGCGCTCGGGCGTGTCGGTGCGCCTCACCATCACCAACCACGAGACCATGGTGGCCAACGCCGCCCGCCGGGCCCTGCGCCTGGGCGAGACCGAGGCCGTCCCCCGCATCAGCGACCTCGACGCCCTCGGCGCGTCCACCGCCGGCAAGGTGGAGATCGAGACGCTGGAGGAGGGCCGGGAGGAGGGGATCGTCGACCGCCTCATCCGCTCGGCCGTCCTCGCCGTGTTCAAGCGCCGCTGCCCCCTCAACCGCTTCGCCGACGTCGTGCGGGCGTTCGACGAGGGCGACCTGGTGGTGCACGCCGGCGACGACGTGCCGGCCGGCGACGAGGCCGCCGTCCTCGCCGCCGTCCCGGCCCTGCGGGCGCCCGTGCTCGAGCTGGCCGGCGGGGAGAGCCCGGCGGCGGTGGCCAGCGCGGTGGAGTTCGTGCTGGAGGGTCTCCACCTGTCGCGCCGCCTCAACAAGGACGCGGCCGGGCCCCGCGCCACGTACCGAGGGCGATGACGGGAGGCGAACGGCGGGGGATCGAAGGGACACGACCCCCCGCCGTCGCCGTCGTCCTCGCTCGACCGGGGGGGCCGGGGTGGCGAGGACGACACCTTCGTACCCGACGAGTGTAGGCCCGCCCGGCCCTACGCTGGCCAACGGTGTCACCGAGGTTCGGGTACTCGCGCTGGGACGGCACGCAGGCCGGCTTCGACGTGGACGCCGACCACCTCCTGTCGGAGATCACCGACGACCTGCTGTACCACGGCGACGTCAGCCCGGCCCTGCGCCGGCTGCTCCAGCAGGGTTTCCGCGACCGCGACGGGCGCCAGGTGTCCGGTCTCCAGGAGCTGCTGGAGCGCCTCCGCCGCCGGCGCCAGGAGCTGCTGGACGACCACGACCTGGGGGGCGTCTACGACGACGTCGCCGACGCCCTGCGGGAGGTCGTCGACACCGAGCGGGCCGCCATCGACGACCTGCTCGAGCAGGCCGAGCGCAGCGGCGACCGGAGGCGTCAGGAGGTCGCCGGCGAGGCCATGGCCGAGCGCCGGCTGCGCCTCGACCTGCTCCCGCCCGACCTGGCCGGCAAGGTCCGCGACCTGAAGGACTACGACTTCACGTCTCCCGCCGCCCAGCAGCGCTTCGAGGAGCTGCTCGACCGGCTCCGCCAGGAGCTGCTCCAGAGCCGCTTCGACCAGCTGGCCGACTCGCTGGCGGACATGACGCCGGAGCACGTCGAGCGCATGCGGGAGATGTTCGCCGCCCTCAACGACCTGCTGGAGATGCGGGCCGAAGGCCGCGACACCACCGCCGCCTTCGACCAGTTCATGGCCCGCTTCGGCGACTTCTTCCCGGGCCGGCCGGAGACGCTCGACGAGCTGCTCGAGCAGCTCGCCGCCCAGATGGCCGCCGCCCAGGCGATGCTCAACTCGATGACGCCCGAGCAACGGGCCCAGCTCCAGGCCCTGTCCGACGAGCTGCTGGGCGACATCGGCCTTCGCTGGCAGCTGGACCGGCTGGGGCGGAACCTCCAGGCCGCCTTCCCGGGCGCCGGCTGGGATCGCAGCTACCAGTTCGGCGACGGCGATCCGCTCACCCTCGGCCAGGGGGCATCGGTGCTCAACCAGCTGGGCCAGCTGGACGACCTCGAGCAGCTCCTCCAGGGAGCCGTCAACCCCGGGGCGCTGGCCGACGTCGACCTGGAGCGGGCCCGGCAGCTCCTCGGCGACGACGGCGCCCGCTCCCTCGAGCAGCTGGCCCGCATGGCCCGCGCCCTGGAGGAGTCGGGGCTGGTGGAGTACCGCGACGGGCGTCTCGAGCTCACCCCGGAGGGACTGCGCAGGATCGGCAACAACGCCCTGTCCGACCTGTTCTCCAGGCTGGTCCGGGACCGGCTGGGCCGTCACCCCGTCGAACGCACGGGGGCCGGCACGGAGCGGGCCTACGAGACCAAGCCCTACGAGTTCGGCGACCCCTTCGACCTCAACATCGAGCGCACGGTGCGCAACGCCCTCGTCCGCCGCGGCGCGGCGGGCGGCGTCCCGGTGCGCCTCTCGCCCGACGACTTCGAGGTCGAGCGCACCGAGGCCCGCACGCGCACGTCCACCGTGCTCATGCTCGACCTGTCGCTCTCCATGGAGATCAGGCACAACTTCCTGGCTGCCAAGAAGGTGGCCGTCGCCCTCCACACCCTGATCTCGACCCAGTTCCCGGGCGACTACCTCGGCATCGTGGGGTTCTCCCGGGCGGCGCGGGAGTTGAAGGCCCACCAGCTGCCGGCGGTGTCCTGGGACTTCGACTACGGCACCAACCTCCAGCACGGGCTGGCCCTCGCCCGGCAGCTGCTGGCGTCGCGGTCGGGCACCCGGCAGGTGATCGTCGTCACCGACGGCGAGCCCACCGCCCACATCCGGCCCGACGGCGAGGCGTTCTTCCACTACCCGCCGGTGCGGGAGACGGTGGACGCCACCCTCACCGAAGTCAACCGCTGCACCCGGGCGGGCATCCGCATCAACACCTTCATGCTCGACGCCACGCCGGCCCTCACCCGCTTCGTGGAGCGCCTCACCGAGCTGAACCGGGGCCGGGCCTTCTTCACCACGCCCGAGACCCTGGGCGACTACGTGCTCGTCGACTTCCTCGACCAGCGCCGCACGACCCGCCGGCGCCCGGCCTGAGACTCTTTGGACGTCTGCGCCCTGTAGGTGGCCGCAGATGTCCAAAGAGCAGACGGGTCAGGCGCCGGCGGCCTTCAGCTCGGCCTCGTAGAGGGCCAGCGTCTCGGCGTCGAAGGCCACCAGGCGGACCAGCTCCACCTCGGTGGGGGTGGCGAGGATGGTGCGGACGGCGACATGGGCCGCCTTGTCGGGGGGGTAGCCGTAGATCCCGGTGGCGATGGCGGGGAAGGCCACCGACGTGGCGCCCAGCTCGTCGGCCACCTCCAGGCTGCGGCGGTAGCACGAGGTGAGCCGCAGCTCCTCGCCGAAGCCGCCGCCGCTCCAGCGCGGCCCCACGGTGTGGATGATCCACTTCGCCTTGAGGTCGAAGCCGGGCGTGGCCTTGGCGTCGCCCGGCTTGCACCCCCCGAGCTCGGCGCAGGCGGCGTGCAGCCGGTCGGCGCCGGCGGCCCGGTGGATGGCCCCGTCGACCCCGCCGCCGCCCGCCAGCTCCGAGTTGGCGGCGTTCACCACGGCGTCCACCTCCTGGGTGGTGATGTCGCCTTGGACGGCCTCGATCCTCGGTGCAGACGTCATGTCCGAATCTCCGCTTGCGCTCGGCCCCGTCGGGGGAGGATGATGACAACGTTGTAATTACATCGGTGGCACGCCGGTGAGGGAGGATGCCCGATGGAGCGACTGTTGCAGGCGCTCGGCGAGGCCGAGGAGCTGAGCTGGCAGCACCAGGCCAACTGCCTGGGTGTCGACCCCGATCTGTTCTTTCCGGAACGGGGGGCGTCGACGCGCGAGGCCAAGGAGGTCTGCCGGGGGTGCGTCGTGCGGATGGACTGCCTGGAGTACGCCCTCGACAACGCCGAGAAGTTCGGGATCTGGGGCGGGATGAGCGAGCGGGAGCGCCGGCGCCTGCGCCGGGCCCGCACCCTGCGCCGCAACGAAGCGGCGTCGTAGGCGCCCTCACCGCCCCATCCGGCGGCCCCGGCAGCGGCTGCCACGACCACCGCTGCCGGCGCCGCCCGGTCAGCCACTGACGGCACGATCACTTCCCCGGAGGCCCGTCCCGGCGAGGCGGGCCTCGATCGTGCGGTCCGGGGCCAGGCCGAGGCCGGCCCGCCGCCCGGGCTCCACCGCCTCGTGCACGGCGGCCGGCACCAGGCCCACCAGCTCGGCGCCCTCCACCGCTGCGCCCACCGTGGCGGCGGCCGCCACGACGGCGTCGAAGGCGGCCGCCGGCCCGGTGGCCAGCGGGTCCACCAGGTTGCACGACACCTGCGGCCGCCCGCCGACGTCGAGCCCGAGGGTGCGGATGGCCGGCCCCCGCACCAGGCGCGCCACCGCCCGGGCGCCGGCCACGCCGGCGGCCGGCGCCAGCCACACGTTGAACGCCACCAGCACCCCCCGGGCGCCGGCGGCGATGGCGCCGGCGGTGGGGTGGGGCGCCGGCGGCCCGGTGTCGGGGGCCAGGGACCGGAACGCCTCCCGGCGCACGTCGGGCAGCGACCGCTCCGGCCCGTAGAGGAAGCACGGGACGCAGAGCGCGGTCCCGGCCCACCGGGCGAAGGCGTCGCGGGCGGCCACCGCCTCGGCCATGGTGGACCCCTCCAAAGGGACGAAGGGCACCACGTCGGCCGCCCCGAGCCGGGGGTGGACGCCGGCGTGGGCGCCCAGGTCGATCAGCGCCACCGCCTCGGCCACCACCGCCCGGGCCGCCGCCTCCACGTCCGGCCCGGCCAGCGTCAGCACGCTCCGGTGGTGGTGGGGGTCGGTGTGGACGTCGAGGAGGCTGGCACCGGCGGCGCGAGCGATGGCGGTGAGGACTCCCTCGTCCCGTCCCTCGCTGACGTTCACCACGCACTCCAGCACCGGCCAACCCTGCCACTTCCTAGGCTCGGGCGGCGATGGACGTCGGGCTGGCCCTTCCCCACTTCGACCATGC
Organism: Acidimicrobiales bacterium; assembly: GCA_035689115.1. Taxonomy (GTDB): domain Bacteria; phylum Actinomycetota; class Acidimicrobiia; order Acidimicrobiales; genus JAHFUS01. Next base: position 141,848 of record DASSMA010000082.1, on the reverse strand, counting down.
GGTGCCCGGGGAGCGTCCGGTGCGGTGGGCGACCGTGGTCGCGTGGGCCCAGGCGGCGGAGACGGCCGGCCTGGCGTCGGCGTGGGTCGCCGACCACCTCTTCCTGAGCACCGAGCGCTGGGGCGGGCCGGCCGAGCAGCACGAGGGGTTCGACCCGCTGATCGCCCTGGCTGGCCTGGCCCGGGCCACCAAGCGGGTGCGCCTCGGCACGCTCGTCCTCTGCCCCCACCTGCGCCCGGCCGGGGTGCTGGCCAAGGCCCTGGCCACCGTGGACGTGCTGAGCGCCGGCCGCCTCACCGTGGGCGTGGGGGCGGGGTGGTTCGAGCCCGAGTACCGGGCCGCCGGCCTGCGGTTCCCGCCGCCCGGTCAGCGGCTGGCGCTCCTGGAGGAGACCCTCGCCGTGCTACGCCTGGCCTTCGCCGGGGAGCCCTTCGACTACCACGGCGGCCACCTCGACATGGAGGCGATGGTGTGCCGGCCCACCCCCGTCCAGCGGCCGTCGCCGCCGCTGTGGGTGGGCGGCCGGGGCGACCGCCTCCTCGGCGTCGTCGCCCGGCAGGCCGACGGCTGGAACGCGCTCGGCTGGGCCGGCACTCTCGCCGAGTGGCGGGAGCGGTCGGCGGCGCTGGACCGGGCGTGCGAGGCGGCCGGCCGCGACCCGGCCGCCGTGGCCCGGTCGGTGAACCGCCTGGCCCTCGTGGGCGAGGACGAGGCCGACCTCCGCCGCCGCTTCGAGGACATGGCGGCGACCGCCCCGCCCGGCGTCCTGGCCGGCGCCACGCTGGACGAGTTCCGGCGCGGCCGGCTGGTGGGGACGGTCGACGAGGTGGCCGCCGGAATGGCATCCTGGGCGGCCGAGGGCGTCGGGACACTAATTGTGACGCTGGGTCCGTTACCCTTCTCAGTGACGCGGTTCGACGCCCTGGAGATGGTCGCGGCGGCCGTGCGTGTACACGAGGAGTGACATGAATCTCGGAGCCCCGGAGCTCATCATCGTCCTGCTGATCGTCCTGCTCCTCTTCGGCGGCGCGAAGCTCCCCAAGCTGGCCCGGTCGCTCGGACAGGCGTCGAAGGAGTTCAAGGAGGGCGTGTCCGAGGGGAACAAGCCGGACGAGGAAGCCGACAAGCGCGAGGCGTCGTAGCCCACCTGACGGCGAGGGGCCCGAGGGCGGGAAGGGGCCGGGAACTCATCCGGGGTGCGCGTCGTTCCCCATGACGGGCACGGAGGAGCAACCGGTCCCCGACTGGGAAGAAGTGGCGCGCCGGTACGGGCGCTTCCTCTACACGGTCGCCTACCGCCTCGCCGGCAGTCACGACGACGCACAGGATCTCGCCCAAGAGGTGCTCCTCCGGGTCCGGAAAGGACTGGAAACCTATCGCCCGGGGTCCATGGAGGGCTGGTTGAGCCGCATCACCACGAACGTTTTCCTCGACGAGGTCCGGCGCCGGCGCCGGCGTCCCCAGGACGCCCTGCCCGACGACCCCGACCGGGTACTGCCGGCCGCCCCTGCCGTCGACGTCGTGATCGCCCAGCAGACGCTCCCCGACGACGTGCAGGCTGCCCTGTCGGCGCTGCCCGACGACTTCCGCGTGGCGGTGGTGCTCTGCGACGTGGCCGGTCAGTCGTACCAGGAGATCTCCGAATCGCTCCAGGTCCCCCTGGGCACCGTCCGCAGCCGGATCCATCGTGGTCGGGCCCTTCTTCGCACCTCACTGGCGGTCAGACCATGAACTCCCATCTCGACGACACCCTGAGCGCTCTCGCCGACGGCGAGCTGAGCGCCGAGGAGGAGGCGCTGGCCCGCGCCCACGTCGCCACCTGCGAGCGCTGCGCCGCCGACCTGGTGGTGGTGGAGGCGGTGCGGACGCTGGTGCGCGACCTGCCGCCCGTCGACCCCCCGGTGCCGCTCAGCGCCGGCGGCGACCTGCCGGCCGGCGAGGAGCCCGCCCCCGTGGTGCCGCTGGCCCCCCGCCGCCGCAGCCGGCTGGCCGGCCTGGCGGCCGCCGCCGCGGCCGTGGTCGCCCTGTTCCTGCTGCCCGCGATCCATCAGGACGCCGGCGGCCCGCAGCTCGCCAACCTGGTGCAGGTCCACACCACCTCGCCGGTCAACGTCGACCTGGTCAGCCAGGTGGCGCCGGGCGCCCTCCCCGTCTCCTACCAGCGGTGAGGGGTCGCGCCAGGAGGGTGGCCGTCCTGGCCGGCCTGGCGCTCCTGGGGTCGAGCGTGGTCGCCAGCGGCGCGGGCGCGGCGGCCGGCCCGGTGGAGGACGCCCAGGCCGCCGCCCGGCGGATCCCGTTCACCGCCCGCATCGAGATCTCCTGGGTCGACCGCGACTCGTTCCACACCGCCGAGCTCACCGTCCGGTCGGTGGGCGGGAACGTGCGGCTCCAGGCCGCCGGCCTCCAGGTCGGCGACGACGAGTCGTTCGTCCTGCCCGACGGCGAGCTCCTCGTGCCCGCCCTGGAGCGCAAGTACGACGTTTCCCAGTCGTCGGGGCCCACCGTCGCCGGCCGGGAGACGGAGCTGTACTCGCTGCGGACCGCCGGCGTCGTGCGCGAGGAGCTGGCCGTCGACCGGTCGAGCGGCCTGGTGCTCCAGCGCCAGGTGTTCGGCGCCAAGGGCACGCCCGTGCGCACCGTCACCGTCCTCCAGCTCGACACCGCCCCGATGGCCGAGCCGGCGCCGGCCGCCCGCCACCAGGTGTCGGTGCCGCGCACGATCAGCGTGTCGAGCGTGCCCGCCGCCTACCGCGGGCCGGCCGTGCTGCCGGGCGGCTACAGCCGGGTGGCCGCCTACCGCCACGGCCAGCTCGTCCACCTTCTCTACTCCGACGGCCTCCACGGCATGTCGCTGTTCAGCCAGCCGGGCCACCTGGCCTCGGCCTCGCTGCCCCAGGGCGGCGAGGCCGTCCAGGTGGGCGTGGTCGTGGGCGTGCACTACACGTGGCCGGGCGGCGACGTGGTGGCCTGGCAGTCCGGCCCGCTCGTGCACACCCTCGTGGGCGACGGCACCGTGACCGACCTGCTGGCGGCCGCCGGCGCCGTGCCCACTGCGGGTGGGACGTCCCTGTTGGGGCGCCTCCGTCAGACTTCGAGGATGGTGGCGGAGTTGGTCAGCGGAGGTCGCTGACGGCCACCGGCTCGGCGGCAGCCGTACCGGCCGTGCGCTCGAGGCGCCGGCGGCGGGCGATGCGCCGCCGCTCGCGCTCCGAGGCACCGCCCCACACGCCGTGGTCGATCTTGTTGCGCAGGGCGTATTCGAGGCACGGCGCCTGCACCGGGCAGCTGGCGCAGATGCGCCTCGCCGCCTCGACCCCTACGCCATCGCTCGGGAAGAACGTCGCCGGAGGAACCTCACGGCACTTGCCCTCCGCCATCCAGTCGGTTTCCATGACACCTCCGTTGCCGGACTCAACGGTGGGCCCATGCCAGTTGGTTCCCGGAACCTTTCCGGAGGGGCTTACCCTTGTGGATTGCGTAGCAGCGTGCGACCCGGAGGCAGACCATGAACGACGACACGGCGAGCGGCACGTGGTCGTGGGGAGCGCCCGCCGACGACACCAGGAAGGACGCCGACACGGTGCCCGTCGAGATCGCCGTCGAGGCGCCGCCCACGTCGCGGCCCGGGCGCGCCCAGCCCACGCCGCCCGCACCGGGGCGGGCGGCGAAGGGGCCCAATTGGTTCGTGGTGGCCGTCGTCGCCGCCGTGCTGGGCGCCCTGGTGGGGGGCGCCGTCGGGTCGCTCGTGGCCGGCGACGCCGGCACCGGCGACAGCGCCGCCACCAGCACGCCCGGCACCACGGCGACGGCCTCCGGCACCTCCGGCCAGCTCGCCAGGCCGAACAACATCCAGGACGTCCTCAACAAGGTCCAGCCCGGCGTGGTGGCCATCCGCACGTCGGCGTTCACCGGCGGCCCGGGCTTCGACCTCGGCATCGCGCCCCTCCAGGGCGCCGGCACCGGCATGATCCTCGACACCGCCGGCAACATCCTCACCAACGCCCACGTGGTGGCCGGCGCCCAGGCGATCGAGGTCACCCTCTTCGGCGAGCGCACGCCGCGGCAGGCCACCGTGGTGGCGGCCGACCAGGGCAACGACGTGGCCGTCATCCGCCTCCAGGACACCAGCGGGCTCGACGGCAAGCCGGTCGAGCTCGGCACCTCGGCCACCGTCAGGGTGGGCGACGACGTGGTGGCCATCGGCAACGCCCTGGCCCTGCCCGGCGGCCCCACCGTCACCGAGGGCATCATCTCCGCCCTCGACCGGTCCATCGACCAGCTGTCCAACCTCATCCAGACCGACGCAGCCATCAACCACGGCAATTCGGGTGGGCCGCTGGTGAACACCGCCGGCCAGGTCATCGGCATGAACACGGCGGTGGCCGGCCAGGAGGCCCAGAACATCGGCTTCGCCATCGCCATGGACACGGTCAAGCCGCTGCTCCAGAACCTCATCAACGGCCAGAGCGCGGCGCCCACCGCCTACCTGGGCGTGAACACCCAGACGCTCACCCCCGCCATCCGAGCCCTGCAGGGCTACCAGGCCCAGGCCGGCGCCATCGTCACCGAGGTCGGGCCCAACTCCCCGGCGGCCGCCGCCAAGCTCCAGGCCGACGACGTGATCACCCGGATCGACAACCAGGACATCACCACCGCCGACGACGTCAAGACCGTCGTCCAGTCGCACAAGCCGGGCGACAAGGTGAAGGTGGTGTGGATGCGGGGGAGCGAGGAGCACACCCAGACGGTCACCCTCGCCACGCGCCCCTCGTAGTGCCGATAGTGTCGGAAGCCGTGTCCACTGTGCCGAGCGGCGTCGACGAGCAGCCCCAACAGCCCCCGCGCGGCCACGTGCGCATCGTCTACCTGGGCCCCGTCGCTCCCCACTGGGACGTGCAGTCGGCCTACGGCGACCGGGTGCTCATCGAGGAGTTCCGCCAGCGGGCCATGGCCCGCCTGGTGCTCCTGCCCCCGCACGACCCCCAGTTCCGCCGCAACCGGGAGCGGGTGGCGCGTGACGCCGAGCGGGAGAACCTGCTGCTGGAGTGGGACCTCGGGATCCCCGAGGACGACGACGCCGGCTGAACCGGCCGGCGCCGGCCGGCCGGCGGTAGCGTAGGGCCGTGCGAGAGCGTTGGCGGAAGCGGCTCGTCGTCGCCCTCGTCCTGTACATCGTCGGGATGGCCTGGTGGGCGTTCCGGCCGAGCGTCGACAGCGTTCCCATGCTGGTGCCGCCGGCGGACTACGACCCCACCAAGGGACCGCCGTCGGCGAGCTTCCGTTGCGTGCCCGTGTTCGGCGGCGCCCAGAAGGCGGCGGTGCCGCTCAAACCCGTGCCCTACAAGCTGGACGGCACGCCCTGCGACGACCGCAGCACCCACCAGGTCCTCGTCGTCGTCGACGTCGCGCTGGCCGCCGCCGGCCTGGTCGTGCTGCGCCGGCGGGGCGGCGCCGGCGTCGACGAGCCGGTCGCCCAGGAGGTCCCGGCGGCCTGAGGTAGCCGCCGTACAGTGGGCACGATGGTGGACGAGCCGACCGGGGAGCCCGGCGTGGCCACCGACACCGGCTGGCGCCCGCTGCGCCGGCCGGTGCCGGCCGACGGCGTCACCATGCCGCCGTTCCAGCGGCTGAGCGTCACCCATGCACTCTCGCTGGCCGGGGACGGCCTGGTCACCGTGGCGCTGGCCGGCTCGCTGTTCTTCAGCATCTCGCCCACCGCCGCCCGGGGCCGGGTCACCCTGTCGCTCCTGCTCACCATCGCCCCCTTCGCCGTGGTGGCGCCCCTGCTCGGCCCGGCCATCGACCGGGTGCGAGGCGGCCGCAAGCTGATGGTGTTCGCCGCCGCCGCCGGCCGGGCGGTGGCCGCCCTGTTCGCGGCGACGTGGATCGACGGCCTGCTGCTGTTCCCCGTGGCCTTCGTGCTGCTCGTGCTGTCGAAGACCCACGCGGTGGCCAAGAGCTCCCTGGTGCCCACCGTCGTCGACGACGAGGCCGACCTGGTGGGGGCCAACGCCCGGCTGGCCCTGGCCGGCGCGGTGGTGGGAACGCTGGTGGCGCTGCCCGGCGTGGCGGTGATGAAGCTGGCCGGCGCCGAGTGGGTGATGCGCATGGCCGCCGTCGTGTTCGCCCTCGCGGCCGTGGCCTCCCTCCGCATCGTCCAGGTCCACCCCGACGGCCCGGCGCCGTGGCCGGCGGCCGCCGCCGAGCTTCGCCACGCCGGCGTGCGCCTGGCCGCCATCGCCACCGGCGTGCTGCGGGCCACCGTGGGCTTCCTCACCTTCCTCGTGGCCTTCGGCCTGCGCCGCGAGCACGAGGCGGCGTGGGTGTTCGGCGTGGTCCTGGTCGCCAGCATCGGCGGCACGCTGGTGGCGTCGCTGGTGGCGCCCCCGCTGCGCCGGCGGGTGGCCGAGGAGTACCTGCTGGCCAGCTCGCTGGCCGCCGTGGCCATGGCCATGGTGTTCGCCGTCCGGGTGGGAGGCCGACCGGCGGCGGTGGTGGCCGCCCTCATGGTCGGGGTGTGCGCCGGCGCCGGGAAGCTGGCCTTCGACTCGCTGGTCCAGCGCGACGCGCCGGCCGCCGCCCAGGGCCGGGCCTTCGCCCGCTTCGAGGCGGTGTTCCAGCTGGCCTGGGTTGCCGGCGCCCTGCTCCCGGTGGTGGTCGCCTTCCCGATCCGCGGCGGCTACGCCCTGCTCGCCCTCGGCACGGCCACCACGGCTGCGGCCTACCTGGCCGGCGTGTCGGCCAACCGCCGGGTCCTCGCCCGCCACCCCGCCGAGGATTCGGAGATCTCAGGCGGCGCGTAGCACCACTGCGGCGGGGATGCGGGCCGCCTTGCGACCGGGGAGGGCGGCGGCGGCGAGGGCCACGACCACCGTCGTCACCCAGACGCCGGCGATGACGGCCAGTGGCACCGCCGGCGGCGACTCCACCGCCATGGTGTGCTCGACGGCCGCCCACGCCACCCGCCCGGCGGCGACGCCGAGCGGGGTCCCCACCACCGCGGCCGCCGCCACGAGCAGCAGCGACTGCCAGCGCACGGCGTTGCGCAGCTGGCGGGGGTCGAAGCCCACCGTCTTCAGCACGGCGAGGTCGCGCCGGCGCCGGCGCACGGAGCTGACGAGGACGTGGAAGACGGTGGCGCAGGCCAGCACGGAGACCATCCCGGCCAGTGCCATCGGAAGGGTCCGCACCCGGGCCAGGTTGGCGACCTCGGCGGAGTTCGTGTCGGTGAGGACCGTGTTGGGGAAGTCCCGCCGCAACTGCCGGAGGGCCGCCGCCCGCTCGGAGGGGGCGAGCCGGACGAGATACTGGGTCACCGGCGCATCGACGAAGCGGCGAAGCCCGTCGAGGGTGAGCACGGCGCCGCTGCCGAGGTCGATCTGGTCGTTCACGATGCCCGGCGCCACGACCGTGCGTCCCACCACGAGGACCGTGCCCCGGCCCGCCGATCCGGCCACCTTGACCCGATCGCCCACACCGGCGTGCAGAGTCCGCAGCACCTTGCCACCCAGGGCGATCTCGCCGGGTGCCTCGGGAGGGCGCCCCTCGACGATGGCCGGACCGGTTCGTCCCTTCAAGGGTGACACGCCGATGGCCTGGACGGGCACGCCGCCGATCTCCACGCCCTCGCCGCCGGCGCCCGCCAGGGCCGAGAACTCCGCCACCCCCGGGTTGGCCCGCAGCTTCGGCTCGGACCCGGCGGCGACGTCCTGCTCGGAATGGGGGTTGCCGACCACGGCGTCCCAGGTCCAGCCGTGGCGGCTGCGCACATCCACGAAGCGGCCGAGGCTCGCCGCGAAGGTGGCCGCCGCACAGACCGCGGCGACCGCGAAGGTGGCATGGAAGAAGCCGGCCCGAGCCGGGTTCGTGCCGGCGTTCCTGACTTCGCGCTGGACGGCCAGGCTCACCCCGGCGACCGCGGCAGGACCGGCGCCCCAGCGCACGGCGGTGTCGACGAGGGTGCTGCGGCGGGCCCCGCCGCGGTCCCTGTGCCGGCCCACTGCGGCGCCGCTCCTCGCCCAGGCCGGACCGAGCGACCACAGGAAGACAAGTGCGGCGGTGGCCAGCCCACCGACGGCCAGGGCGGCCCGGTCGAGGTGGATGCCGGGGTCCACCTCGGCCCGCCGGGCCAGCCCCACCGGGAACAGCGGCGACACGGCGACGGCCACCACGACGGCGACGAGCGCCCCGCCGGCGGCGACCAGTGCCGGGCGCACGAGGGCGACCACCAGCAGCTCCCGGCGGCTCATCCCCAGGGCGGCGAGGGTGGCGTCGTCCTGGGCAGCGAGCCAGAGGAGGCGGGAGAGGGCCTGGCCCACGAGCACCAGGCCGATCAGGGCGGCCAGGGCCGAGAACGCCCACAGGGCGTGCGCCTCGACCGAGACGGCCCGCTGCGCCTGCTGCATGACGACGATGTCGTCGGATCCCGCTCCGACGAACGAGTCGGGCCCGGCGATGCGGGCGACCGACGCGGTGAGGGCGGGGACGTCCCGCGCTCCGTGGCGCAGGCTGACGGGGGCGCCGACGGGGAACGCCGCCACGTCGTCGTGGTGGCGCTCGTAGAAGGCCTTGGTCAGGGCCACGGAGGCGTTGCCGGCGTAGATGACGGGGGCCACCGGCGTGACGTGCAGGTCGGCGAGGCTGCGCACGATGCCCACCACCCGGACGCCCATGATGGGCCCGCTGGGATCGGGGATGTCGCCCTCGATGGCCTGCTCGAGCTGGGCCGGCTCGATCCCCCGGAACCGCAGCACGGTGCCGACCCGGGCCTTCAGGGCGGCCGCCGCCTCCTCGTTGACCACCGCCTCGTCGGCGCGGTCCTGGTGCGGCAGGCGGCCGGCGAGGACGATCTCGTGGTGCCGCTGCGGCCAGCGCTCGCTCCACAGGGCGACGGTGCTCCCGGCCTTGTCGGGAATCGGCCGGTCCGCCCGGTCGACCGGGACGAGGAGCATGCGCGCCACGCGGCGAGCGTCCTGCACCTGCGGGAGGCGGTCGATCTGGCCGAGGGCGTCAGGCGGGGCCTGGACGTAGGCGTCGGCGGCGCGGACGTAGCGGCTGAGCCGGGGGATGGCCGAGGTCGTGCGCCGGGCGCCGGCCGCCGCCGCCATGGCCGCCCCGCCGGCCAGGCCGACGAGCAGCACGAGCAGGACGGCGGACCGCCAGCGGGCGCGGAGGTCGGTGCGAGCGCACACCCGGATGGCGGTCACCAGGCCAGTATCGCCCCGGCTCCCGAGCCCGGCGAGGGCGCGCGCCCCACCGCCGGGCGGGGGGTTGTCCACCCCCGCGGACGGCGTGTGCTGTGCTGGCCGGGATGGTCACCGCCCTCGTGCTCGCCGACACCCACCTGCGCCCCGGCCGGCCCGGGCGGCTGCCCGACGCCGTCTACCGGGCCCTCGAGGGCGCCGACGTGGTGCTGCACGCCGGCGACATCGTCACCGCCGACCTGCTGCACGAGCTGTCGGGCTGGGCGCCGGTCCACGCCGTGCTCGGCAACAACGACCACGACCCCGCCCTGTCGGCCCTGCCCGAGCGCCGGCTGGAGGTCATCGCCGGCGTGCGGGTGGCCATGGTGCACGACAGCGGCCCCGCCGCCGGCCGGGCCGGCCGCCTGCGCCGGTGGTTCCCCGACGCCGGCGTGGTGGTGTTCGGCCACAGCCACATCCCCATGGACGAGGAGGGGGTGGACGGCCAGGTGCTGTTCAACCCCGGCTCGCCCACCCAGCGCCGGGCTCAGCCCCACCACACCTATGGGATCCTCGAACTGGACGACGGGGTCGCCCGCCGCCGCATCCTGCCAGTCCCGAGTACATAGGGTGCGGAAACCGCACCCTATGTACTCGGGACTGGGCCGGCGGTCAGTCGGGGATGTCGATGCGGGCCAGCCAGAGGCCGGGAGCGTCGACCTCGGCCGGCGTGGGCAGCTCGTGGGCCGACTTCCAGAGCCGGGCCAGGCCCTCCTCGCCGGCCCGCTCCACGACGCCCTTCACGAAGTTGCGGCCCCGCTCGTAGTGGGCGGGGCTGACGTCGAGGCCGAAGAGGCGGGCCACGAAGCGCTCGCCCTCGCCCCGCTCGGCCCGCCGCCGGCGCAGGGCCTCCACCAGGGCGCCGTAGCCGCCCACCAGCTTCGAGCCCACGGTGTCGAGCACGTGGTCGGTATAGCCCTCGACGGCCACCACCAGGGCCTCGATGCGGGCCAGGAGCTCGCGCTGCTCGGGCGTCTCCATGGCGCCCAGCAGCTCGCCGGGCTGGCCCAGCACCGCCTGGAACGACTGGGGATCGGTGGGGTCGAGGGCGGTGAGCTTGTCCTCGAAGGCGTGGGGGTCGGGCCGGAAGCCGCCCACGTAGGCCCGCAGGAGGTCACCGAGCCGCTCCCGCACGTGCGGGCGGCCGAGCACGGCGTGGTGGGTGATCTCGCCGAGGCACAGCCACAGGCGCACGTCGTCGGCCGACAGGCTCCAGTCGGCGGCGAACTCGGTGACGTTGGCGGGGACGATCACCAGCTCGTCGGACGGGGGCCGCGGCACCGGCAGCTCGTACTCGCTCAGCGCCCGGCGGGCCAGGTGGCCGACCATGGAGCCGGCCTGGATGCCGAGCAGCAGCGGGCCCACGACGTTGCTCATACCGCCCAGCAGCTGGGTCTCCGGATCGGGGTCGACGCGGTCCTCGTCGTCGTCGGCGGTGGCCAGGGACGCCGCCAGGCCCTCGAACAGGGGCTGGTAGGCGTCGAGCGTGCGCCGGGCCCACTCGGCGCGGCCCACCGGGCGAACGGTGAGCAGGTGGCCGGCGACCGACGTGGACAGCCCGGTGGCCTCGCTCACGTGGAGGTCGGCCACCCGGACCAGCTCCTCGTAGCGGATGCGCTCCACCGGGTCGGGGTTGGACTCGGGCTGGCCCTCCGTGGCCAGCCACTGGCCCAGCTGGCGGGCGATCTCGAGGTTCACCGGGCCCTGGTTGGACAGCAGGCGGGCCAGTTCGCCGAACAGCCCCTCGAAGGGATTGCCGCCGCCCCCGAAGGGTCCCGAGCCGCTCACCGGCAGGTCACGAGGTCCACTCTACGGGCCACGTCTCAGTTCTGGGCAGGTCGCTCGGCCAGGTGGACGACGACGGTCCTGGTGGCCTTCCCCCGCCGCACCGTGAGGCGCACCGCCTCGCCCGGACGGCGGGCCCGCAGCAGGATCCGCAGGGCGCCCATCGACTGCACCGGTGTCCCGTCCACGGCGGTGATCACGTCGTCGGCCGCCAGCCCCGCGGCGCCGGCCGGGCTGGCATCGCGGACGAGGGTGATCACCGCGCCACCGGCCGCCTGGCCGTCGTTGCCCTCCACGCCCATCCACGCCCGCACCACCTGGCCGGTGTCGACCAGTTGGTCGGCGACGGCCCTGGCCCACTCGATCGGGACGGCGAAGCCGACGCCGTCGCCCCCCTCGATGCTGACGCCGGTGGTGATGCCCACCACCGCCCCGCTGCCGTCCACGAGCGGCGCGCCGGGCAGGGCGGCCGTGGCCGGCACGGTGGTCTCGATCAGGTCGACGAGGGTGGGAGCCCCCTCCCGTTCGACCTGGCCCCCGAGGGCGCCCACCACGCCGAGGGTCACGGGCGTCTCCTTCTTGGCCGCCGCCGGCCCGAGGGCCATCACGTCCTGCCCCACCGCCAGCCGCACCCCCGACCCGATGGGCGCCACCGGCTCCGACACCGACCCGGCGAGCTTCACGACCGCCACGTCGGCCGTCTCGTCGACGCCGACCACCCGGCCGCCGACGCGGTGGCCGTCGGACATCACGACTTCGATGTCGGTGGCCCCTGCGATGGCATCCTGGCTCGTGAGCACGTGCCCGTCGCTGCGGAACACGACGCCGGCGCCGTCTCGCCGCCGGCTGCTGCCCTCGACCTTCACCTCCAGGGCGACCACCGCGGGGGAGAGCCGGCGGGCGATCTCGGCCACGCGCGGCGACGGCCCGCCGGCACTGGTGAGGGTGCCGGTGGGCAGGGCGACGCGCTCCACGACGGGAACGCGCAGGATGTGCCGCAGGTTGCCCGTCACGGCCAGCAGACCGACCGCCAGGATGGCCCCGGCGGCACCGGCCGTCACGGCGACCACCCAGCGGGAGACCGGCCGCCGGCGCCGGCGCCGCATGTCGGGCGGGAAGCCGTGTTCGACCACTTCGGAGGGATGGCGCCACAGCCGGTCGTCCGGCGGGAGGAGCGGCGAATGCTCCTCCTCGTCGCCGGTCGCGTCGTCTGACTCCATCGGCGTCGAGGATAACGACGGGCTCCGCTCCAGCGTGGTCGGGGTCAACCCCTCCACACTCACTACGATTGGCGGCGTGCTGGAGGAGGGGCGCCCGTTGCCCGGCGGCGACGACTGGGTGGGGATCAGCGCCGCGCCGCTCCCGCTCGCCGGTGCACCGGCGTGGGCGGTGCTCCCCGGGTGCGGCGCGGTGGTCACCTTCGCCGGCACCGTGCGCGACCACGCCGAGGGCCGAGCCGGCGTCACCGGCCTCACCTACGAGGCCTACGAGGAGCAGGCGGTGGCCCGCCTGCAGGCGGTGGCGGCCGAGGCCCGCCGGCGGTGGCCGGTGCTCGGCCGGGTCGCGCTCCTCCACCGCGTCGGGCCGCTGGCGGTCACCGACGTGGCCGTCGTCGTCGCGGTGTCGGCCCCGCATCGCGACGAGGCGTTCGACGCCGCCCGATGGTGCATCGACACGGTGAAGGCCACCGTGCCGATCTGGAAGCAGGAGACCTGGGCCGGGGGCTCCGCCTGGGGCACGGGCGCGCGCGACATCGCGCCGGTGACGACGTGAGCAACCTCCTCTACCTCGCCGTGGCGCTGGTCCTGAGCGCCCTGGGGTCGCTGGTCCTGTGGCTCCGCCACCGCCGACCCCGGTCGATGGAGTACGGGGTCGACGAGTTCCAGCGCGAGCTGAAGGCTCTCGCCCCCGAGCGGCGCGAGAGCGACTGAGCCCCGGCCATGGGCCGCGACCTGGCCATCGATCTCGGCACGGCGAACACGCTGGTCTACGCGCGCGACCGCGGCATCGTCCTCAACGAGCCCACCGTCATCGCCCTCAACGAGAAGACCCAGGCGGTGCTGGCGATGGGCCACGACGCCTGGCAGATGATCGGCCGCACGCCCGGCTACATCGTGGCCGTGCGCCCCCTGCGCAAGGGCGCCATCACCGACTTCGACATCACCCAGCGCATGATCCGGCTGCTGCTGAAGCGGGCCGGCGTCACCAAGTTCAACCGCCCCCGCGTGCTGATCTGCGTGCCCTCGGCCATCACCGAGGTCGAACGGCGGGCGGTGGAGGAGGCGGCTCGGCGGGCCGGCGCCGCCGATCCCTATCTGATCCACCAGCCCATGGCCGCCGCCATCGGCGCCGGCCTCCCCATCCACGAGCCCCTCGGCAACATGGTGGTCGACGTGGGCGGCGGCACCACCGAGACGGCGGTCATCTCGCTGGGCGGCATCGTCGCCCTCCAGGCCATCCGGGTCGGCAGCTTCGACATCGACGCTTCCATCCAGACCTATGTGCGGCGCGACTACGGCATGGCCATCGGCGAGCGCACGGCGGAGGAGATCAAGCTGGCCATCGGCTCCGCCTACCCGGTCGACGACTCCATCAAGGCGGAGGTCCGGGGCCGCGACCTCATGACCGGCCTCCCCAAGACGGTCATCCTGTCGCCCGACGAGGTGCGGGCGGCCATCGACGAGCAGGTCTCGGCCATCGTCGACTCGGTGGTCCAGTGCCTCGGCCAGGCGCCGCCCGAGCTGGCCCAGGACCTCATCTCCCAGGGCATCCACCTGGTGGGCGGCGGCGGCATGCTGCGGGGCCTCGACCGCCGCCTGGCCGAGGAGACGGCCATCCCCGTCCACCTGGTCGACGCCCCCCTGGAGTGCGTGGTCCTCGGCGCCGGCCGGTGCCTGGAGGCGTTCGACTCCCTGAAGGTCATGTTCATGGGCGCCGAGCGCTAGATGCGCCCGCTGCTCGACGCCGCCGGCCGGGCCCTGCTCGACGAGCGGCGCCAGCTCACCCTCGACGAGGTGGCCGCCCTGGCCGCCCTGCCCGACGAGGCGGTGCCGTCGCTGGCGGCGCTGGCCCACGAGGTGCGCCTGGCGTGGTGCGGGCCGGCCGTGGAGGTCGAGGGCATCCTCTCGGCCAGGACCGGCGGGTGCCCCGAGGACTGTCACTTCTGCAGCCAGTCGGCCCGCTTCGACTCGCCCGTGCAGGCCGCCCCGTTCCTCGACGCCGACGAGGTGCTGGCCGCCGCCCGGGAGACGGCCGCCCTCGGCGCCTCCGAGTTCTGCCTGGTGCTGGCCGTCCGCGGCCCCGACGAGCGCACCCTCGCCCGGCTGGAGTCGCTCGTGCCCCTCGTGGCCCGGGAGACCGGTCTGAACGTGGCCGTCAGCGCCGGCATCCTCGACGCCGCCCAGGCCGCCCGCCTGGCCGCCGCCGGCACCCACCGCTACAACCACAACCTGGAGACGGCCCGGTCGTTCTTCGGCTCGGTCGTCACCACCCACACGTGGGAGGAGCGCTTCGCCACCTGCCGATTGGTGCGCGACGCCGGCATGGAGCTGTGCTGCGGCGTGCTGCTCGGGATGGGGGAGTCCGACGCCCAGCGGGTGGAGCTGCTGGGCCAGCTGCGCGAGGTGGCGCCGGCCGAGGTCCCCGTCAACTTCCTGAACCCCCGGCCGGGCACGCCGCTCGCCGTCCGCCGGCCGGTGCGGCCGCTGGAGGCCATCCGCTGGATCGCCGTGTTCCGCCTGGCCCTGCCCGGGGTGATCCTGCGCTACGCCGGCGGCCGGGAGATCACCCTGCGGGACCTCCAGGCCATGGGGATGACCGCCGGCATCAACGCCCTCATCGTCGGCAACTACCTCACCACCCTCGGCCGCCCGCCGGCCGACGACCTGGCCATGCTCGCCGACCTCGGCATGCCGGTCTCCTCGCTCTCGCGCGTGCTGTGACCCACTGCGCCGGCTGCGGGCGCTCCGACTGCGCCGGCTGCCGCCCGCCCTACGACCCGCCCCGGTTCTGCACCGAGTGCGGGCGCCGGCTGGCCGTCCAGGTCACCCCCGCCGGCTGGACCGCCCGCTGCCGCACCCACGGCCCAGTCCCGAGTACATAGGGTGCGGAATCCGCACCCTATGTACTCGGGAGTACGGCGGCCGCCAGGTCGGCGACCGTGGTCACCACCCGCAGGCCGGCGCCCCGCAGGTAGGACAGGTTGCCGGCGTGGACGGGGTCGGTGGGGTCGTGGCGGTTGAGGAACACCACCGGCCGGCGGGGGAGGGCGTCGACCGACAGCAGGACGGCGTTGAGCGTGCCCAGGCCGGCGTCGGCCACCAGGACCGTCACGTCGGGGCGCAGGAGGCGGGCCAGGGCGAGGTTGTCGCCGTCGGCGGCCAGCGGCGAGCGGGGGCCGCCCGCGCCCTCCACCAACCCCACGCCGGCGGCCGGCGGCCACGACAGCTCGCCGGCCAGGTCGGCCACCGTGAACGGCGGGCGGCCCAGGGCGGCGGCGGCCATGGGCGGGGCCATGGCGACCTCGTACCACCGGTGGGGTGGGCACACGGCGGCCGGCGCCTCCCCGGTGGCGGCGGCCAGCACGTCGGCGTCGGTGGGGCCCGAGCCGGGCGAGAACGACTGGGCGGGCTTGCGGGCCGCCACCTTGGCGCCGGCCGCCCGCAGGGCGCCGGCCAGGGCGGCGCCCACCCACGTCTTGCCCACGTCGGTGCCGGTGCCCAGCACCAGCACCAGCCGGGAGGGCCGCCGGCGCTCGGCCTCGGCCGCCGTCGCAGGGAGGGGGACGAGCCCGGCCAGGGCGGCGGCCAGGGCGTCCACCTGCTCGCCGGTGTGGGCGGCCGACAGGGACACCCGCAGCCGGGACGTGCCGGGCGGCACGGTGGGCGGCCGGATGGCGGGGACCAGGAAGCCCCGCTCGAGCAGGGCGGCCGAGGCGGCCAGGGCCTGCTCCTCTCCGCCCACCACCACCGGCACGATGGGGCTCGGGTGGCCGGGCCGCAGCCGGTCGACGTTCGCGCGGAGCCCGGCCCGCAGCTCGTCGCCCTCGGCCGAGCGGACCACCGCCAGGGCGGCCAGGGCGGCGGCGGCGTCGGCCGGCGTCGAGGCGGTGGTGAACACGAACGTGCGGGCCCGGTTCACCACCAGCTCGCACAGGGCCGCCGGCCCGGCCACGAAGCCGCCCAGCGAGCCCAGGGCCTTGGACAGCGTCCCGACCCGCAGCGCGCCGGCCGGCGCCTCGGCCCCGAGCACGGCGTGGGCGTCGTCGATTACCAGCAGGGCGTCGTGGCGCCGGCAGACGGCCGCCAGCCCGTCGAGCGGCGCCACGTCGCCGTCCATGGAGAACACCGACTCGGTGACCACCAGGGCCCGGTCCCCGGCGCCGGCCACCGCCGCCTCCACCGCCGCCACGTCGCCGTGGGGGACGACCACGACCTCCGAGCGCGACAGCCGGCACCCGTCCACGATCGACGCGTGGTTGAGCCGGTCGCTCACCACGGTGACGCCGGCGCCGCCGAGGGCCTGGAGCACGCCCAGGTTGGCGGCGTAGCCGGTGGGGAACAGCACCGCCGCCTCCGCCCCCTTCCAGTCGGCCAAGGCCGCCTCCAGCTCGCGGTGCAGCGGCCGGCCCCCCGCCACCAGGCGGGCCGACCCGGCGCCGGTCCCCATCGAGCGGACGGCAGCGGCGGCGGCCGACACCACCGCCGGGTGGCGGGTGAGGCCCAGGTAGTCGTTGGAGGCGAAGGACACCACCCGCCGGCCACCGTCGAGCACGACCTCCGGGCCCGGCCCGTCGACGTCGCGCACGGCGCGCCAGCGGCCGGCGTCCCGGATCCGCGCCGCCTCCCCGCCCGCCCACTCGGCCCAGCGGCTCACCGGCCCGCCGCCACCTCCGCGACGGACGCGACGACGGTGTCGACGATGCGCTCGACCTCGCCGGCGGTGACGGTGAGGGGCGGCACGAGCACGATCACGTCGCCCAGCGGCCGCAGCAGAACGCCCCGGCGGACGGCTGCCGCGCACACCCGCCTCCCCCAGCGCAGCCCCGGCCCCGGCGGCGCCAGGTCGATGCCCGCCAGCAGCCCCCGCACCCGCACGCCCGCCACCTCGGCCAGGGGCAGCACCCGCTCGTCCAGAAGACGAGCCAGCTGGGCGGAGCGGTCGGCCACGTCGGCCAGCACGTCGCGCTCCTCCAGCAGCCGCAGGTGGCGCAGCGCCACCGCTGCCGCCAGGGCGTTGCCGCCGTAGGAGTGGCCGTGCAGGAAGGTGCGGGGCCCGGGGTCGGCGCCCAGGAAGCCGTCGAAGACCCGTTGCGACGCAACGGTTGCCGACATCGGGAGGTAGCCGCCGGTGAGCCCCTTGCCGAGGCACAGGATGTCTGGCCGCAGGCCGGCCTGCGACGAGGCGAAGAGCGTGCCCGTGCGGCCGAAGCCGGTGGCCACCTCGTCGCAGATCAGCAGCACGTCGTGGGCCCGGCACGCCTCGCCCAGGGCGGCGAAGTCCTCGGGCGGGGCCATGAGCATGCCCGCCGCGCACTGCACCAGCGGCTCCACCACCACGGCGGCCAGCTCGCCGGCGTGGCGGGCGACCAGGCCGGCGGCGGCCGCCACCGCCCCCGGCTCGCCGAAGCTGGGCGCCCGCAGCACCGGAAAGCGCAGCGGCCCGAACAGGTCGGCGCCGAACCCCGAGCCGCCGAGGGACAGGGCGCCGACGCTGTCGCCGTGGTAGGCCGCCTCGAAGGCCAGGAACCGCCGGCGCTCGGGCGTGCCCTCGTTCACCCGGAGGTGGAAGGCCATCTTCAGGGCCTGCTCGACCGCCGACGCCCCGTCGGAGGCGAACACCGTGTGGGCCCGGTCGACCGGCACCACGGCGGCCAGCGCCTCGGCCAGCTCGGTGACCACCACGTTGCCGTGCCCCAGCATCGTGGAGTGGGCCACGCGGTCGAGCTGGTCGCGCACCGCCTGGTCCAGCTCGGGCACCCGGTGCCCCAGCGTGGTGACCCACAGCGACGAGATGGCGTCGAGGTACCGGTTCCCGTCGGCGTCGATCAGCTCGTGGCCGTCGGCCCGCTCCACCAGCACCGGCTCCTCGTCGAGGAACGAGGCCATCTGGGTGAACCCGTGCCACACCACGGCGGCGTCCCGCCGGGCCCACTCCTCGTTGGCCGCCCTACCCATCGAGGAGGTCCTCGGCCGCCTGGCGCACCTGCCGGTCGCGGTCGTCGAGGGCCCGCCGGAGGGCGGCCTCCACGTCGGGCCCCTCGAAGGGGGCCAGGGCCAGGACCGCCCGCCGGCGGACGGCCGGCTTGTCGCCGGTGGCGGCCAGGATGACCGGCAGGCCGGCGGGGTCGCCCAGGGCGCCGAGGGCGGCGACCGCCGCCTCCCGGCACAGGGCGTCGGCGTGGGACGCGGCCACGGCGCCCAGGGCGGCGACTGCCGCCGCCGACGCCGGCCGCTCGCCCAGGGCCCAGGCGGCCGCCTCCACCACCGACGGGTCGGGGTCGGCGGCGAGCGGCACCAGGTCGACGGCCGGGAAGGCGACGGCGACGGCGCACGCCCGCCGGCGCACGGCGGGGTCGGGATCGGCCAGCCCGGCGGCCACGTCGGCGGCGGTGGCCCGGCCCAGGCGCGCCAGGGCGGCCAGGGCGGTGGCCCGGACGCGCGGCGACGGGTCGGCCTGGAGGCCCCGGGCCTCGGCCTCGCCCCCGGCGACGTGGCCGGCCCGCGCCGCCCGGCCCCGCCGGCGGGCCTCGCCGGCCGTCACCGGGTCAGAGGACCCCAATTCGTCCCCCTCGTGATGTTCGCGACGGCCAATTCATGCGGCACACTGTTGCACCATGCGACGGACGCGACGGCTGGTGTTCCTGCTGTGCGTCGGCCTGCTCATCTCGGGGGCCGGGGCGGTAGTGGTGGAGCGATCCGGTGGCGGTTCCACCGGGCGGGACAACCCGCTCCAGGCCGTGGGGGCCACAACCACCACCACCACGACGGCGCCGGTCACCACCACCACGACGGCGCCCGCCCCCTCCACCACGACCCCCGCCAAGCGGGCCACCTCCGGGCTGCCCGGCGGCCCGGTGCGGGTGCCGGCTGCCCGCGCCCCCGAGCCCCTGGTGCAGCTCGGCACGATCGAGATCCCGAAGATCGGGCTCGTCCACCCCGTGTTCGAGGGGATCACCCTCAACACCATCGACCGGGGTCCCGGCCACTGGCCCGGCACCGCCATGCCCGGCCAGCCGGGCAACGCCGTGTTCGCCGGCCACCGGGTCACCCACACCCACCCGTTCCTCAACATCGACCAGCTGGTGGCAGGCGACCAGGTGATCTTCACGATCAACGGCGTGCGGTCCGTCTACGTCATGACCAGCTCCGAGGTCGTCACGCCGAAGAACCTCAGCATCGTGAACCAGACGCCCACCCCCACGGCCACCATCTTCGGCTGCCACCCGCCCCATTCGGCGAAGTTCCGCTACGTGGTGCACCTGTCCATGGTCATGACCTGATCCTTCCGGGCCGGCTCAAGCCGGCCACCGCCACGGCCGACAACCTTGGCGGGAAAGGAGAGGTCGCATGTCGTTCATGGTCAACTTCCGCAGCGCCGAGGGGAAGCCGGGGTACCACCCGACAGAGACCCTGGACGAGGCAGTGCGGTTCGTGGAGCACCTGCGGAACCAGGAGCACGTCACCGACGCACGGGTCTGGCGGCTCCAGGAGGTACCGCTGGAGGTCAAGACGTACTACAAGGTCGTCGTGCCCGCCGTGGCCGGCGCCGCGCCGGCACCGCCCGTGGCCCACGCCCCGGAGATCCCGGTGCCCGTCGCCGACGCCGACCCCGCTCCGAAGGTCGACGCCGCCGTGGGCGCGCCGGGCCCCGAGGCCGTGGGTGCCCCGGGCAGTGCCGCCCGCTTCGGTCGGTTCAACCGCAGCTGACGCTGGTAGGGCGGGCCCTCAGCCGAGGGCCCGCTGGACCACCAGGCTGACGGCGACCACGGCCACGGTGATGAGCGCGGCGAGGATCGCCCCGGTCATCACCGCCATCCCGAGCAGGCCCAGGGCACTGCGGACGCGGTGCTCGCCCTCGTCGTCGGGCCGGCGCTTCCGCGCCCGGGCCGGCGCCGGCCGGGCCCTGGCCCGGGCGGGCTTGGGCTTCGGCTTCGCCGCCGCCGGTCGCCGGACGGCGGGCTGGGCCGGCCGGGCGACCGGTTGCAGCGGCGCCGGTTCGTCCACTCTGGTAGCCGTGGGCGTGGACGCGACGGAGGGGGTGGCCAGCACGGCCGTCGCGTGCTCGTCGGGCGCCGGTGCGGACGTCCACCACGGATGCTCGGCCACCCCGCCCCAGTCGGGCTCGCCGGCGTCGTCGTCCGCCGGCGGCGTGGGCACCTCGGCCGCCTCGTCGGTGCCGTTGTCCGTGCTCGCCGCCACCGGCGACGCCTCGGTGGTCTCCACCGGGGCGGCCCGGGGCTCCGGGTCCTCGGCCTCGGGCTCCACGGCGGCTTGTGGCTCCGCTTCGACGGCCTCGTCGGGGGCCGGCTCGTCACCCGCCCCGTGGTCGACGGGCTCCTGCTCGGGCGGCTCCTCCCGGGCCGTTTCCGGGGCGGGCAGCCCCACCGGCTCGGCGGTCTCGATCCAGCGGGCCCAGTCCTCGTTGGTCCACTCGAGCACCGGCTTGGCGTCCAGCCCGGGATCGGGCCTGGGGCGGCCCGGGGCCTCGCCGCCGGCGGTGTCGTCCGGGGGGTCGGGGGCGACCCACTCCGGTAGCGTCACGGCGATCCGTCTCGGGCGCGGCTGGTAAGGGACCAGTCCATGGCACGCTGTGCCGGGCAGACGCGACGGACGGACGTGGACACGATCGAACCGATGGTAGTGCCGCCCCCTCCGGGGTGGGAACGATCTCCAGGGCCCCCGAGCTGGCGCTGGTTGCGCTGGGCCGGGCCCCTGGCCGTGCTGGTCGCGCTCGTCGTCGGGGCCCTCCAGGTCGGCCTGCCGTACTACGCCCTGGCCCCCGGCGAGGCCCGCCAGGTCGACGACCTCATCAAGGTGCCGGGCGATCGCCGGTTCCCCCCGCGAGGCGACGTGCTGCTGAGCACCGTGTCGATCCGGCGGGTCACCGCCCTGGAGGCGCTCACCGGGTGGCTCGACCCGAACACCGAGGTCGTGCCCGAGGAGCGGATCCTCGGCACCACGCCCCGGAAGCAGTTCACCCAGCAGAACATCGAGGAGATGGACAACTCCAAGCAGAACGCCGCCGTGGTGGCCCTGCGCCGCCTCGGGTACACCGTCACCGAGCACGGCAAGGGCGCCCTGGTGGTGCAGGTGGACGAGGCGGCGCCGGCGCACGGCCACCTCGTGCAGGGCGACGTCGTCACCGCCGTCGACGGGAAGCCGACGCCGCTGGTGGACGACCTGGTCGGCGCCGTCCGCTCCCGCCAGCCGGGCGACATCGTGCACCTCGACGTCACCAACGCCAAGGGCGAGTCCCGCACCGAGGACGTCACCCTGGGCCGCCATCCGGGCAGGGAGGGCGGCTACCTCGGCGTGGTGCTGAAGACCAAGGAGCAGAAGTTCGACTACCCGTTCGACCTGTCGATCGACTCGGGCGCGATCGGCGGGCCGTCCGCCGGCCTGGCGTTCACCCTCGGCGTGCTCGACGTGCTCACCCCCGGCGAGCTCACGGGCGGGCAGAAGATCGCCGCCACCGGCACGATCGACCTCGACGGCACCGTGGGCGACGTGGGCGGGGTCGTACAGAAGACGGCGGCGGTGCGGAAGGCCGGTGCCAAGGTGTTCCTGGTGCCGCCCGGGGAGTACCGGGAGGCCAGGGCCCACGCCGGCCGGAACCTCGAGGTCGTGAAGGTCAGCACCCTCGACGAGGCGCTGGCGGCCATCGGGAAGCACGGCGGCGACGTGAGCGCCGTGCAGGCGCCGAAGGCCGCCGCATGAGGTTTGGCGCCCGCTGCCCGGCGGTACGGTAGCGCGGCCGGACCGGGCGGTACGATTCCG
This sequence comes from Acidimicrobiales bacterium, assembly GCA_035689115.1. GTDB lineage: Bacteria > Actinomycetota > Acidimicrobiia > Acidimicrobiales > JAHFUS01. Next base: position 119,824 of record DASSMA010000082.1, on the reverse strand, counting down.
TCAGGTGGGCGTCCAAAACAGCTGTTGAGTGCCCGATAGTTGCCGATAGAAGGCTCGATGTCCGCTTCGCGCGCACAGCTGCAATTCGCTTCTGAATTCGCGCTGTTCCTCGCCGCCGCCTCGGGGCTGGCGGTGATGGCCCTGCGCGGGTCGCTGCTGAACCGGCGCACGGCGGGCGAGCTGGGGCTCACGGGCGGGTTCCTGTGCCTGGCGTCCTCCGCCTTCCTCCACGGCTCCCAGCTGATCGACGACGCCGGCTCACCGCTGATCCTCGGGCTCCGGGGCGCCGGCCTGGCCCTGGTGGTGCTCGGGTGTGCGTGGGGCTGGGCGGCGGGCCGGGCCTCCCGGGCCGTGCTGGTGCTGTCGGTGGCGCTCATCGCCATCGCCACCGCGGTCGACGCCGGGGGTTCCACGACCTTCTCCAACCTGGTGATGGCGGCCGGCGGGGTGGCCATGGGCGCCGCCGTCCTCATGGCCAGCCGGCGCTCCATCGCCGCCCGGGTGGCGGCCACCTCCGCCATCACCCTGCTGATCGTGGTGCTGGTGCTCGGCGTGGCCATCTCTGCAGTGCTCATCAACACCGTGCAGGACACCACGCTCGACCGCATCCGGCGGCGGGCCGAGAACGAGGCCGCCACCGCCGCCAACCTGAGGAAGGAGCGGCTGGCCGACGCCAAGGTCGTCGCCAGCGCCCTGTCGGGCGGGAGCCAGGCCACCATCGCCGACCTGATCGCCGCCAAGGCGTCGCCGACAGCCTCCGACATCGTCACCGCGCCGCTCGAGAACCTCTCGAAGCAGTTCCTGGCCGACGTCTCCCTCGCCTACGTGGTGCCCGACGGCCTGGTGCACGGCGTGGCCAACCTCGACAAGATCCAGGTCGTCGAGCTGGCGGGCAAGCAGGTGGTCACCGAGGCCCTCCAGGGCGGCGGCGCCGAGCGGGGCTCGGTCGAGCTGCTGGGCGACCAGGCCTTCTCGGTGGGCGTCGAGCCGGTGCGCAGTGAGCGCCTGGAGGGCCTGGGCGGCGTGGCGGTGGCCCTGTCGCGGCTCGACGACAACTACCTCGCCCAGGTGGCGAGCGACGACCAGGACCTGTCACTGGCGCTGGTGAAGAACTCCCGGGTGGTGGCCAGCCACGGCGACCAGCCGGACCTCAGGTCGATCGCCGGCATGCTGCGGGCCGCCCTGGTCGACGGCCGCACCAGCCGGGGCGTGGTCGGGAACCGCTTCGTGGCGGTGGCGCCGGTCGCCAGCGGCAACGGGTCCCCGCAGCTGGCCCTGGTCGCCTCGAGCCCCACCACGCTGGTGAACCGCACCAGGGACGACCTGTTCCGCAACCTCTTCGTGGTCGCCTTGGGCGGCGCTCTCCTCGCCCTGCTCTTCGCCACCGCCACCGGCGCCCGCATCGGGTCCGATCTGAGCCGGCTGCGCACCGCCGCCGAGGCCATCCAGGAGGGCAACCTGGGCGTGCGCACCGGGATCTCCGGCGAGGACGAGGTCGGCGTCCTCAGCCAGGCGTTCGACTCCATGGCGTCGTCGGTGCAGGAGAAGACGGCGGCCGAGTCGCGCCTTCGCGGCCGGCTGGAGGCGGTCGTCGACAGCATGGGCGAGGCCCTCGTCGCCCTCGACGGGTACGGCCGCATCACCGACTTCAACCGGGCCGCCGAGGACCTGCTGGGCGTGCGCCAGTCCCAGGCCATGGGCCGCCCCGTGGAGGAGGTCGTCAGGCTGCGGGACGAGGACGGCAACGTCGTTCCCGTGCTGCCCGACCAGGCCGCCTCCGCCGCCCGCTGGAACGCCATCGGCATCGTGGACGCCCTCGACGGCCGGCGCGTGCCGGTCGCCGTGTCCGTCAGCGCCCTGCGGGGGCCGGGCGCCGACGCCGCCGGCAACGTCGTCGTGCTCGCCGACCTCACCCGCGAGCGCCAGGTCGAGCAGATGAAGAAGGAGTTCCTCTCCAGGGTGGGCCACGAGCTGCGCCATCCCCTCGTGCCGCTCATGGGCTACGCCGAGATCCTCCAGCGCAAGGAGGTGCCGGCCCCCCAGGCGCGGGAGATGCACGCCGAGATGCTCGACCAGTCCCGCAAGATGCTGCGCATCGTCGAGATGCTGGAGTTCTTCGCCGCCGCCGGGGCGGGGATCTCCCTCCGGATGGAGGACGTCGACCCGCGCTCGATGATCGACGACGTGGTCCGCAAGTGGCAGCGCCGGCTGCCGGAGCCCGACGTCATCCGCCCGCGCGTCCGCCGCACCACGCCGGTGGTGCACGCCGACCGGCGCCGCCTCACCTGGTGCATCGACGAACTGGTCGACAACGCTGTCAAGTTCTCCTCGAACGGTGGGAGAATCGTGGTGTCGGCGGAACCGGCGGCGGAGGGGGGTGTGGAGATCAGCGTGACGGACCATGGCAAGGGAATGACCCAGGCGGAGCAGGACGAGGTGTTCGAGGAGTTCGTGCAGGGCGACCCCTCCGACACCCGGCCCCACGGCGGCCTTGGGCTCGGGCTGGCCTTCGTACGCAGGGTCACCGAGGCCCATGGCGGCACGCTGAGCTGCACATCGGTGGTCGGGAAGGGCTCGAAGTTCTCAATCTTCGTGCCCGGCCTGCCGATGGAGAGATCGGGATGAGAAGGGCCCCCCTGGCCGTGCTGCTGGCGATCCTCGTGGTCGCCGCCGCCGGGTGCTCGCGCGACGACACCCACATCGGCCGGGTGGAGGTCTCCGTCGACCGCGGCAGCAGGGTCCTCGCCGCCGGCCGGGGCGAGGCACTCCAGGTCCTCACCGGCCGCCACCGGCTGGCCCGCGGCGCCCAGCTCAAGGTCCTGTCCGGGTCGGCCACGGTGAAGGTCGGCGACGCCACCCTCGAGGTCCGCAGCGGCAGCGAGGTCGACCTCGGCGATCCGGTCCGGCTGGTGGCCAAGGACCTGCTGGTCACCTCGGGCGCCATCCCCCTCCGGGTGCGGGTGGCCGACTCCGAGGTGAGCGTCGACGGCGTGGCCCGGCTCACCCGGGACCTGGCCGTGTCGGCCGCCACCTACAAGGGCACCACCACCGTGCGCTCGGCCGCCCGGGCCCTGCGGGTTCCCGCCCTCCGCCAGGTCGACGTGCCGTCGCTCGGCGTGCTCCCCGCCACCCCGGAGGCGCTCAACTACAGCACGTCCGACGCCTGGGACCGGCGCTACCTCAGCACGGCCATGGAGCTCTCCGACCAGCTCGAGTCGCGCAGCAAGGGCTTCACCAGGCTGCTCCGGCCCGGCGAGGGGCGCACGCCCGGCTTCTACCGTCTGCTGCTGCCGGCGCTCGAGAACCAGCCGGCCTTCGACGAGGCGCTCCTCGACGACCGCCCGCCGGGCGACACCCTCGTCGGCGCCGCCATCGTGGTGAACGGCACCCGCGGCTCGTTCGCCGAGCGGTGGGAGGGCGTGTTCGGGTTCCGCGCCGAGGGGGCCACGTGGGGCCTGGTGGCCGTCGACCAGGGCCTCGACGCCGTGGGTGGGCTGGTGGGCAGCCTCGACAAGGCCATCGGGGCGCACGACTACGGCTTCGAGCAGGCGTCGGCCCGCCCGGCCGTCTCGCCCCCGGCCCCGGCCGTCGCGCCGGTCGACACCACGCCGCCGCCGCCCGCCACCCCGGCCAAGCCGCCCGCCACCCCCACCACCACGCCGCCGCGCTCCACGCCGCCCACCACCGCCCCGCCGCTGGTCACGCTGCCCACCATCCCGCCCCTGATCGAATCGCCGCCCGCCGATCAGCCCGGGCTGCTCACGCCCCTCCTCACCACCGTCACCAACACGGTCGACACCACCCTCGGGGGCTTGCTCGGCGCCAAGTAGGGCCCGGCCCGCAGGGGAACCCCCGGTTCGGAGGCGAAACCACCTAGTGTCGTGGGCATGTCCGACGGGCCTCTGTCGCCGGAGGAGGTCGCCCACCGGGGCTTCGGCACCTCGTTCCGGGGGTTCGACACCACCGAGGTCCGCGCCTACCTCCAACGGGTCGCCAACGACCTGAAGGAGGGCACGGCACGGGAGCGCGACCTCCAGCGCCGGCTGGCCGACGCCGAGCACCGGGCCGCCCACCCCGTGCTCCAGGGCGACGCCCTCACCCGGGCGCTGGGCGACGAGATGGGCCGCGTGCTGGCCAGTGCCCAGGAGGCGGCCAACGGCCTGAAGGACAAGGCGGAGGAGAACGCCGCCCGCATCCTGCGGGAGGCCCACGACCAGGCCCAGCGCATCAGGGCCCAGGCGGAGTCGATCCTCGCCGTGCGCACCGAGGAGGCCGACGCCGAGGCGGCCGCCATCCGCCAGGGAGCGTCGTCGGAAGCGGCCGCCGTGCTGGAGCGGGCCCGGGCCGAGGCGGCGGCGGCCGCCGCCCAGGTCGAGGAGCAGGCCCGCCGGCTGGTGCAGGACGCCCAGGCGGTGCGGGCCCGGGTCCTCGGCGATCTCACCCGCCGGCGCCGGCTGCTCCAGGCCCAGGTCGAGCAGCTGCGGGCCGGACGGGACCGGCTGCTGGAGGCCTACCGCCTGGTGCGGGCCACCACCGACCACGTGGCCGACGAGCTGCGGCGGGTGGAGGACGAGGCGCGGGAGGCGGCCGGGGCGGCAGGGGAGCGGGCGGCAGCCGAGCCGCTCCCCGACGTCGACGTGGAGGCGCTGGCCGCCGAGGCGGCCTCGGCTGCGGCGGAGGAACCCCAGGAGGCCGAGCCTGCACCGCCCGCCGCGGCGGCGACGGAGGAGCCGGTCGAGCCGGCACCGGCCGACGACCGGCCGGCGGACGTGGAGGCCGAGGCCGTCCCGCAGGAGCCCGAGCCGGCGGGCGAGGAGCGCCGGCCCCTGCGCCTCCTGCGCCCTCCCGAGGAGCCCCAGGCCGTCGAGCCGGAGGCCGTCGTGCCGCCCGAGGCCGAGCCGGAGCCCGACGAGGCGGGGGCGCCCGGCATCGACGAGCTGTTCGCCCGCATCCGGGCCGGACGGGCCGACGCCGTGGCCCGGGCCAAGGAGGTCCTGGGCGACGACGACGACGAGCAGGCGGCGGCGGGCGAGGTCGACGCCGAGCCGGTCGCCGAGGCAGGCCCGGCGGGCGACGAGGCCCTCCTCGGCCGGCGCGACACCGCCGTCGAGGGCATCGAGCCCCAGCTGGTGCGCCGGCTCAAGCGGGCCTTGCAGGACGAGCAGAACGAGGTGCTCGACCGGCTCCGGTCGGCCAAGGCAGGGTCGCCGGCCGCCGCCGTGCTGCCCGAGCCCGACGCCCACGCCGAGCGCTACCGCCAGGTCGCCGGCGAGCTGTTGCAGTCGGCGGCCGCCGCCGGGGTGGCCTACGTGGCCCAGGGCGAGGAGCGCCCCGATACGCCCGACGTCGCCGAGGTGGCCGCCGGCCTGGCCTCGTCGCTCGTCGAACCGCTGCGGCGGGCGCTGGAGCGGGCCCTCGGGGGCGACGACCGGGCGTCGGCCGGCGAGCGCGTCGGCGCCGCCTACCGCGAGTGCAAGGCGCAGCGCATCGAGGGCCTGGCCGGCGACGCGGTCGTCGAGGCGTTCTCCCTCGGCGCCCTGGCCGCCCTGCCGCCGGGGGCACCGTCGAGATGGGTGGTCGACGACGACGGCCGCCCCTGCCCCGACTGCGACGACAACGCGCTGGCCGGCGTCACCCCGGCCGGCGACGCCTTCCCCACGGGCCAGGCCCACCCACCCGCCCACGCCGGCTGCCGCTGCCTCCTGGCGCCGGCCGGTCATCCGGCTGCGGTTTCCCGCACCGGCTGAACCCTCCAGACCGCTCGCAGTCCCTAGCATCGAACTCATGCGATCGACGGCCGACACCGCCCGACGCCGGAGGCGGTCCAAAGGCCGCGTCGGGCTGGTCATCCTCGGCCTGCTCGTCTTCTTCGGTTTTACGTCGATGCGCGGCATCGCCGGCTTCTGGACCACGTACCTGTGGTTCGACGAGCTGCACCTCACGAGCGTGTGGCGCGGCGTGCTCGGCATCAAGATCGTGCTGGTGCTGGTGTTCACCGGCGCCTTCTTCGCCCTGATGTGGGCGAACCTCCTCATCGCCGACCGCCTGGCGCCCCGCTTCCGCGCCATGGGGCCGGAGGACGAGCTGGTGCACCGCTACCGCCAGATGGTCGGGCCCCACGCCGGCAAGGTGCGGTTCGGCGTGGCGGCGCTGTTCGCCCTCCTGGCAGGCACCGGCGTGTCCTCGAAGTGGCACGACTGGCTCCTTTTCCGCAACGCCGTCAACTTCGGGGTGAAGGACCCCCAGTTCCACCGGGACATCGGCTACTTCGTGTTCCGCCTCCCGTTCCTGTCGTTCCTGGTCGACTGGACCTTCGTCGCCGTGGTGATCGTGCTGATCGTCACGGTGGTGGCCCACTACCTCAACGGCGGCATCCGGATGCAGGCGCCCAGCCAGCGGGTCACGCCGCAGGTGAAGGCGCACATCTCGGTGCTGCTGGCCTGCCTCGCCCTCCTGAAGGCGCTCGGCTACTACCTCCAGCGCTTCGAGCTGAGCTTCTCCACCAACGGCGTGGTCGACGGCGGCACCTACTCGGACGTGAAGGCGCGCCTGCCCGCCATCCAACTGCTGATCATCATCTCCCTCACCGCCGCCGTCCTGTTGTTCGTCAACATCTGGCGCAAGGGATGGGCCCTGCCCGTCATCGCCGTCGGGTTGTGGGCCCTCATCTCGGTGGTCGTCGGCGCCATCGTGCCAGCCTTCATCCAGAAGTTCACCGTCGAGCCGTCGGAGCTGGCCAAGGAGCGCCCGTACATCGAGCGCAACATCAAGGCCACGAGAGCCGCCCTCGGCCTCGACCAGGTGAAGACCGTCCCGTTCAACTACAACGAGTCCCTCAACGCCACCGAACTGGCGGACAACGCCGAGACGGTGCGCAACGTCCGGCTCTGGGACCCCGCGTACGTCGAGCAGACGTTCCAGAAGCTCCAGGCAATCCGCTCGTACTACAAGTTCAACGACGTCGACATCGACCGCTACGACCTCGACGGGCGGAAGACGCAGACCATCGTGTCGGCCCGAGAGCTGAACTCCTCGGATCTGCCGTCGCAGTCCTGGGTCAACCGCCACCTCACGTTCACCCACGGGTTCGGGGCCCTGGTGGCGCCGGCCAACGCCGTCACCGCCGACGGCCAGCCCAAGTTCTCCCTCAACGACATCCCGCCCGTGGGCACGCCCGCCCTCGCCCAGCCCCGCCTCTACTACGGCGAGAACACCGGCGGCTACGCGGTGGTGAAGACCAAGCAGCGGGAGATCGACTACCAGGACAAGGACACCGGCGCCACCAAGTTCAGCAGCTACAACGGCACCGGCGGCGTCACGCTCAGCTCGCCCTGGCGGCGCCTGGCCTTCGCCGCCCGCTTCGCCGACTGGAACATGCTGATCTCGGGCCTCATCACGCCGCACTCGAAGATCGTGTTCCTGCGTGACATCGGCGACCGCGTGCGCACGGCTGCTCCGTTCCTCCGCTACGACGCCGACCCCTACCCGGTGGTCGTCGACGGCAAGCTGCTGTGGGTGCAGGACGCCTACACCACCACCTCGCGCTATCCCTACGGCCAGCGGGCCCAGAACGACCGGCTGCCCGGTGGCTCCGGGCTGCGCACCTCGTTCAACTACGTGCGCAACTCGGTGAAGGTCGTCACCGACGCCTACAACGGCACGATGACGTTCTACGTGGTGGACGGCAAGGACCCGCTCATCAAGGCGTACCAGAAGGCGTTCCCGAAGCTGTTCACCCCCGGCGCCAAGATGCCCGAGGAGCTGCGCAGCCACCTGCGGTACCCGGAGGACCTGTTCCGGGTGCAGACCACGATGTACGGCAAGTACCACATCGAGAACCCGAGCGAGTTCTACAACGGCGGCGACGCATGGGACATCTCGCAGGACCCGGGCTCCGGCTCCCCGTCGGTCACGTCGTCCACCACGGTGGCCCCCACGCCGGGCGCCACCACCCCGGGGCTGGTGGGCGGCTCGGCCAAGGGCGCCCGCATGGACCCCACCTACCTGCTGCTGCGCCTGCCCGAGGACAACACCGAGAGCTTCCTCATCCTCCAGCCCTTCGTCCCCCGCTCCACCGACGACCAGCAGCAGAACCTGTCGGCATTCCTGGTGGCCAAGAGTGACCCGGGCGAGTACGGCCAGCTCCAGGCCTTCGTGCTGCCGCGCGGGAGACAGATCGACGGGCCGGCGCTGGTCGACGCGCGCGCCGCCGCCGACCCCGACATCTCCCACGAGATCACCCTGCTCAACCAGCAGGGGTCGGAGGTGCGCCTGGGCAACGTCCAGGTGATCCCTGTCGAGACGTCGCTGCTCTACATGCGCCCCCTCTACGTGCAGTCGTCCCGCAACCCGCTGCCCGAGTTCAAGCGGGCCATCGTGGTCTTCGGCGACAAGCAGGTGATCGCCGAGAGCCTGGCCGGCGCCCTCACCAAGATCTTCGGCGCCGCCCCCGCCACGCTCGAGGAGACCCCCGGGCAGACCCCCGTCACCACCACTCCCGGCCAACCCACCAACGGCAATTCGCCTGTGGTGGTGCAGTACCTCGCCGACGCCCAGGTCGCCTACGACGCCGCCCAGGCGGCGCTCAAGGGCGGCGACCTGGCCGAGTACCAGAAGCAGATCAACGTCGTGGGCGAGAAGGTCAAGCAGGCCCAGGCCGCCGCCGGCGCCACGCCCTCCACCACCACCCCCACCTCCACGACCACTACGGGACCGCCGGCGTGACGCCCGCCGGCGGCGTGCTAATCTTGAGAATTCCGCCGCGGGGTGGAGCAGTCTGGTAGCTCGTCGGGCTCATAACCCGAAGGTCGCAGGTTCAAATCCTGCCCCCGCCACTCGAAACAGCAGTCAGGGCCCCGCCGTGTGCGGGGCCTTCCTGCACCCGGCGGTCCGTGCAAACGGACTGCAACGGAAGATCCGGAGGCGTCGTGGCCAAGGTCGTCGACATCGAGGGCGTGAGGGTCGATCGACTCGCCGCCGACCTGCTGCCGGCGATTCCGCAAAGCCTTCGCTGGGCCGGCATGTTGAAGGTCTCGAACGCTGATATCGACGACATCGCCAGGTGGCGTCGAGCTGCCCGAGCGTGCGCTCGGAGCCTGGGTGTCAGCTGCAGCACGTCCGTGTCGGCCGACGGCTCGTTCGTGTGGGTCGTCGACACGTCGCCCGTGACGTTCCCGGATCAGGTCCGAGAACGCCGCACAATCGACCAGCTCTGCACCTGATCGGGCGCCGCCGTGGGGACGTGGGGGTTCGACCCTTGGGACAACGACAGCGCCGCCGACTGGTTCGGCGAGCTGTGGGACGACACGCCGATCGTCGACCGGGTGCTCGAAGGGCTGCGATCCGGTGGTGGTCATGAGATGCTCGCCGCACTTTGGCTGTGCACCCAGCTGTGCCGCGTGTACGTGTGGCCGGTCTATCGCCTCGACGAGACGCTCGATGCGGCGATCGCCGCAGCTGATCAGCTCTTGGCGGGTGCTGACGAGAACGGCCTCGTCGAACTGTGGAGCGACGCAGACGTCGACATCGTGACGCAGATCAAGGGATACCGATCCGAGCTCACCGCCCGTCGCAATCGCGCTGGGGACGACTGACTCGCCGGTGCAGCTCAGCTCACGATGCCGCCGGCTCGAGCTTGCGCCCGTCGGCATCTCTCACCACGACGACGCTTCCACCGTCACGGTCTACGACGCTGACCTCGAGGTTCGCTTCACTGAATTGCCGCTCGAGATTCTCCGTTGAGCCGCAGGCCGAGGCACACGTCGCTCGTCGTGCCTCGATGTCGCCCGTCCCGGGTAGACCTCCAGCACGAGGTCCCCGATGCTCGCCGAGAGGTGGTGACGGTGCCGGCCGCGTGCCGACGGCGCCGCTCGCGTCCGGTGATCGGGTCGAGGCCCTCGTAGATGACCGCATAGAAGCGCCGCAGGTCGGCGGGTGGCTCGTCGGGTTCGGATCCCCGGTTGCCTCAGGCCGCGTTCCGGGTGGGTTCGAAGACGACGACGGGTGTCTCCACGGAGCGGCGACGAGCGAAGAACTCGTCTTCGGGCTCGATGGACAGCCAGCGCTGCCACAGGCGCTCGCGTTCGTCGCCGACGGCAAGGCGTGCGTGCACGGGGCGGGGTTCCTGGTGGGGGAGTCGGATCACGGCGTCGGGGTGGGCTTCGAGGTTGAGCCACCACGCGGGATGGCCTTCGTCCCAGCCGTTCATCGCGAGACCGGTCACGTTCGGTCCGTCCTCGAGGTAGGCGACGATCACGTCGCGCTCCGTGCCGGACTTGCGGCCGATCGTGGTGAGATGCATCGTGCCCCACCCGCGTTTGCTGGCGGGTGTCCAGAGGAACCGGCCGCGGCTGAGCCGGTAGAGGGCTCGGTGGCAGCGCCAGAACGCGTGCTTGAACCACGCGGGCGGAAGCTTGGGATTTCGCTGTTCGGCGGTCTTCATCGTGCGGCCTCCGTCAGCCCAGCTGTCGTAGCGTCCACCCTGTGCTCGCGCACGCGCGGCTCATCCTCGCTCGGGTGTCGGTCACGGCCTCACCTCTCCATGACCAAGCGTGCGACGCACGTCTGCTTCAGGGCAGAGTCCTTGGTCACCAATCGTGGTGTTCGCCGGTGTCTGCGTCGTTGCCCGGGCGCTGACCCGGATGGCGCGAGGGGGTCGGCTGGCTACTGGTGGAGCGGCTCGCGGTCACGCCCCCTCGACGTGTCGGCCTCGTGGTCGCTCCTGCGTCCCCAGACCTTCAGGGCCTGTCGTGTGAGCGCGAAGAAGGCGGCGCCAACGCCGACTCCCACCACGAAGTCCCCGGCCAAGGCGAACACGACGCCACCGACGACCATGGCGGTGACGATGAGGATGAGCAGCGTGCGGGCTTCCCGTGTCGTCGACTGCGTCACGACGGGTTCCTCCTTCCGTTCGGTCGTTTCGATCACCGTGGGCACGTTCGAGCGAGTCGGCCGTGGTGCGCCTCGCCACGCATCGCCGAGCGAGAGCGTTGCCCCCGTGTGGAGCATCGCTCGGGTGTAGACGCGTCCGCCGAGCACGACCAGCCCCGCGATCGTCGCGACGGTGAAGGAGACGGCGACCACTGGATCCCACCAGGTGGCCACGCCCATGGCGATGCGGTTGGGCATGGCGAGGGGTGCGGTGATCGGGAACCAGGAGACCAGGTGCGCCCAGGTGGCCTCGGTGCTGCCAATGGCGGCGAAGGACACCATGAAGCCGAGGACGAGGAGGACGGTCACCGGGCCGGTGACGCTCGATGCGTCCTCGGTGCGGGATGCGAGCGATCCGAGGGCGCCGAACACGGTCGCGTAGAGGGCATAGCCGAGCACGAACCACACGACAGCCCAGACGAGGACGGTCCCTCGGACGGCGGGAACGTCGAAGGAGTCGGCGAGCGAGGCGGCGACGAGCGCCACCACGGCGGTCGCCGCGACCTGTGCCAATCCGAGGAGACCGATGCCGGCGATCTTGCCGGCCAGCAGATTGCGAGCGGGCATGCGCGCGAGGAGGACCTCGACAGTGCGGCTCGACTTCTCCTCGACCACGCCGCTGAGGACCATGGCGCCGTAGGTGCTGATCGAGAAGAACAGGATCAACGTCATCAGGAACGCGGCCGTCTCGTCATCGGGACTTCGTCCCGCGACCTGGCCGAGCCCGACGTTGGTGACTGCCAGGGGCTGGACGACAGCGAGGAGGTCGTCGGGGTTCATCCCGGCGGCCTCGGCCCGTTCGCGGACGGTGACGAGCTGGATGGCGCCGGTCACGACGGCCTTCAGTTGCTCATCGGCACGCTTGCGCCACTCGAGCTGTCGGCCGTCGACGACGAGCACGTCGAGGCCACCGTCGCGCACGGCGGCCTCGCCGCCAGTCTGCGTGTCGTAGCGGTGGATGCGGATCTTGGTGCCGACCGCGCCGCCCTGTGCCTGGAGCGCGGCGGGGAGCCCCGCTGGTGACGTGCCCGTCAGCCCGACGTCCTTGGTGCCCGGGCCCGTGTCGAGGAAGGCGGGCAGCACGATGGCGCCCGCAACCGCCAGCAGCATGAGAACAAGCGATCCGAGGAAGGCACGAGAGCGGCCGCGCTCGCGCAGCTCTCGGGCTGCTACGAGCCACGTCTGATGTGCGCCGTTCATGCCGCCACCGCCTGCCGGAACAGCTCGGACAGCGTCGGCGGCTCGTAGGAGAACGAGACCACTTCGGTGGTGCGTTGCGCCGCGGCGAGCATCGCCGGGAGATCGGCGTCCTGTTCGACGCGCAGCCGGGCCTCGCCCTCGTGCTGGTCGACGACCTGGAAGGAAGACGATCGCGGCCAGTCGGGTGCGGTTCCGCGGTAGCGGATGGTCACGATGCGCTGGGGTACCTCGGCCCGCAGCTCGGCGAGATCACCGGCGCGCATGACCCGTCCGGCGTTGATGATGACGACGTCCTCGCAGATGTCCTCGACGAGGTCGAGCTGGTGGCTCGAGAAGAGCACGGTCGTTCCCGCCGAGGCCACCTCGGCGAGCATCTCGGACATGGCAGTCATGGCGAGTGGGTCAAGGCCGGAGAACGGCTCGTCGAGCACGAGCAGCTCGGGTTCGTTGACGAGCGCTGCGATGAGCTGGACGCGTTGCTGGTTCCCGTGGGAGAGGGCGTCGAGCCGGTCGGCCGCCCGGCTGGAGATGCCGAGGCGCTCGAGCCACGCGTCAACAGTCCGGTTCACCGCTGCGGTGCTGCGGCCGCAGAGCCTGCCGAGGTAGACGAGCTGATCGCGCACCCGCATCCGGGGGTAGAGCCCGCGCTCCTCCGGCATGTAGCCGAACCGGGCTCGTTGTTCGGGGCCGATTGCAGCGCCCCGCCAGCGCACAGCGCCACTGTCGAGTTCGACCAGCCCGAACAAGGTGCGCATCGCAGTGGTCTTCCCCGCCCCGTTCGGTCCGAGGAAGCCCGTGAGCCGCCCAGGTCGCGCCGTGAACGAGCACGCGTCGAGGGCCTGCAAGCTGCCGAATCGCTTGGCCGCGGCATCGAATTCGAGCACGGCTGCCTCCTGGCAACAGTGTCATCGCAGGCGGGCCCGCACTCGTAGAGTCGATTGACCCGACATCGGTCACCTGTTTCGTCCCGGCGCCGGGTCGTTGTTGCGGGCCGAAGAGATTGCGGCGGTCGACGACGCCGTGGAGTGCCTGGTGCATGTCAGCCCGGTCGTCGATGAAATCGGTGAGGCCGAGCCCGGCGTCGACTACCGCAGGGGCCGCATCCCTCTGCGCCCTCACGTCGAGGTCGACCGCAAGCTGTACGCGGGCCAGAACCCCGCTCGCGCCTCCCGTTCACAGAGTCGACACGGGGCGGCGACCGGCCGTTCACTGCCGTGGTACAAACTGGCGGCGTGCTGGTCCGGGTCGGATGCCGGTTCGATCACGAAGCAGTGGATGCCGCGCCTTCGCTGTGGCAGATCCGACCGCGCCCCGACGGCCTCCACCGCATCGTCGCCGAGGCTTGGCAGCCGCCGGCGCCGGCCCGGGTGTACCTGGACAGCTACGGGAATCTCTGCGACCGCCTCACGCTGCCGAAGGGGCCGTCGACCCTGCGCTACGAGGCCACCATCGAGGTCCCGCCGACGTTTGACGACGCCGACAAGGAGGCGGAACAGAGCTCGATCGAGGACCTGCCCGACGAGGCGTTCCTCTACCTGCTCGCCAGCCGCTTCTGCTGCCAGACGCGCTCCAGGACCAGGCTTGGGACCTGTTCGGTGACATTCAGCCGGGATGGGCCCGTGTGCAGGCCGTCTCGGACTGGGTCCACGAGCACATCCGGTACGAGGTCGGGGCGAGCACTGCGTCGACGACCGCGCTCGACATATGGCAGTCGCGCACCGGCGTCTGCCGGGACTTCACCCAGCTCATGATCACCCTCTGCCGCGCCCTGAACGTGCCCGCCCGCTACGTCGCCGGGTACCTGCCCGATGTCGCGGTGACGCCTCCCGACCTGCCCATGGACTTCTGTTCCTGGGTCGAGGTCTGGCTCGACGGCGCATGGTGGACGTTCGACCCCCGCAACAACGAGCCCCGGATCGGCCGGGTCGTCATCGCCCGGGGTCGTGACGCCCTCGACGCGGCAATGGTCACCACCTGGGGCTCGGCCGAGCTCGAGCTGATGGAAGTCTGGGCCGACGAGGTGCGCGATGGGTGACTGAAATGCCTGCGTGGGCGCTGCGCCAGACGTTCCACTACCAGTACGCATCTCCGGCCCGACGGCTGCATCACCGGCTCGTGGCCGTCCCCCGCGCCTCGCATGGCGACCAGCTCCTCCTCGAACATTCGGTGGTCGTGAAGGGGGCAGTGGCCCGAATGAGCGCCCAGACCGACGCCTTCGGCAACCACGTCGTGGAAGTCGTGGCCGATCGCGTCGACGAGGCCATCGAGTTCGAGGTGTGGGCCCTCGTCCGCCAACAGGGCCCGGGCGGGGTGGCGACCGTTCCTGCGCCCTTCGCTCGGCGGTGGGATGCGGGACGCCTGCTCACCCGGCCCGACGACTACCTCGGGGCGGTGGCCGGTCGGCTCCAGGCGACGCACGGCGGTGGCTTGTCCTTCGCCGAGGCGGCGTGCACATGGACGCATTCGGCGCTCTCCTACGAGCACGACGTCACAACCGTGGCCACGACCGCCGCCGAAGCTGTCACCGGAGGCTCCGGCGTGTGCCAGGACTTCGCCCACGTGATGCTGGCCTTGTGCCGGGCGGCGGGTGTGGCGGCCCGCTACGTGTCCGGCCACATGGTCGGAGAAGGCGGCTCGCACGCATGGGTGGAGGTCGTCGTCGGCTCGCTCGCGGTGGCCCTCGACCCGACGCACGACCGCAGGGCCGAGCGCGGCTACCTGACCGTCGCCATCGGGCGCGACTACGCCGACGTGGCGCCCACGTCGGGCCGGTTCCACGGCGACAGTCCCGGAGTCCTGCGAACCACGAAGACCCTCGAACCGGCCTCACCCTCACCCGCATGAGTTCGCTGGCAGAGGCGTGGGATCGGTCGCCTCTCGCCGAGGACCACGGCGACCCGCTGGACCGCCTGCTGGGCGACGCATTGCGCCGCCAGGAGGGGCCGGACCTGGTTCGGATGGTCGCCGAGGTGCGCGAGCTACGGACCGCCCGGGGCGCGGCGCCCGGCGCGCTCGCCGACTACCTGGCCGAAGTCGACGTCCCGAGCGCCATCGCGCTCGTCCGCTCGTTCACGACCTGGCTCCACCTCGCCAACCTGCGCGAGCAGGCCGACCACGAAGAGCCACTCCCCCCGGGCACGTATCTGGCGACCACGGTCGACCGCATCATCGACGCCGGCGTGGATCCGACCCAGCTGGCGGCCACGCTCGAGCATCTGGAGCTACGGCCGGTGTTCACCGCCCACCCCACCCAGTCGGTACGCCCCCAACTCCTCGCCACGCTGCGGGACATCGACGCGTTGCTGCGGCAGCGGTCGGGCGTTGCCGGTCGTATGCGGGAGCGGGTGGATCGGCGCCTCGCCGAGCTCGTCGACGCCGTGTGGCAGACGAACACCCTGCGCGAAGAGCGGCCGAAGCCGGCCGAGGAGGCGGCCTCGGTCCTGTGGCACCTCGACCAGCTGGCGGCGGCTGTCGTCCCTGAGTTGTTGGAGGAGCTCGAGGACGAGCTCGGGCGCCTCGGCATCGAGCTGGCCGTGCCAGCCCGACCCCTGCACTTCGGGACGTGGGTCGGCGGCGACCGGGATGGCAACCCGCGCATCACGCCGGAGGTGACGCTCCGGACGCTGACGGCCCAGTTCGAGCGGGCGCTCGACGCGTTGGTCATCGCCGTCGATCGCCTCGCCCACGCCCTCGGTTGCTCGACCCGGGTCGTGGAGGTGTCGCCGGCGCTGCGAGACGGGCTGACGCTCGACGCCGCCGAGCTGCCGGGCGTGCACGCCGAGTTGGGCACGGCCCTCGCCACGGAGCCGTACCGGATGAAATGTGCATACGTCCGCCAGCGCCTTCTGAACACGCGAGACGGCGTGACCGGGGGCTACCGCAGCGTGGACGGGCTCCTTGCCGACCTCGCCCAGATGGGTGAGTCGCTGCTGGCCAACCGGGGCGAGTTGCTGGCCCGGGGAAGCGTGCGGCGGACGATGCGGACGGCGGCCGCCTTCGGCTTCCACCTGGCCACGATGGATGTCCGGGAGCACGCCCAGCGCACCCAGGCCGTCGTGGCCTCCTTGGTGGACAGGTTCGGCCAGACATCGGGCTCCCTGCCGTACGAAGCGCTCGAACCAGCCGACCGGCACGCGGTGCTCGCCGCCGAGTTGGCGGGGCGCCGGCCGCTGATGCCAGCGGCCGCCCGCCTCGGCGAGGAGGAGTCGGCGACGGCCGAGATCTTCGCCACGGTGCGGACGGCGCTCGATCGGTTCGGCGACGGCGCCGTCGAAAGCTGGATCATCTCTCACACCGAGAGCGCCGACGACGTGTTGGCCGCCGTTCTCTGCGCGCGAGAGGCCGGCTTGGTCGACGTTTCCCAGGGCGTCGCCCGACTCGGGTTCGTCCCGTTGCTGGAGACGGTCTCAGCTGTCCGCGCCGCAGGGCAGCTCCTCGACGATCTGCTCTCAGACCCCGCCTACCGCCGCCTCGTCGAGCTGCGCGGCAACCTCCAAGAGGTCATGCTCGGCTACTCCGACTCCAACAAGGAAGCCGGCATCACGACCTCGAGGTGGGAGCTCCACCGGGCGCAGCGCCGACTGCGCGACGTCGCCCAGCGTCATGGCGTGTTGCTCCGCCTGTCGCACGGGCGCGGCGGGACCATCAGCCGAGGCGGCGGTCCCACCCACGAGGCGATCCAAGCCCAGCCCTACGGCACCCTCGACGGCGCCATCAAGGTCACCGAGCAGGGCGAGGTCATACCCGCGAAGTACGGCCAGCCGGCCCGAGCTCGCTACAACCTGGAGCGCGCCCTGGCGGCGGTGATCGAGGCGTCCGTGCTGCACCGCACGTCGGTCCTGCCCCTGGAGCTGCTCGAACGCTGGGATGGCGTGATGGACGTGGTCTCCGACGCCGCCTTCGCCGCCTACCGACAGCTCGTCGAGGATCCCGGGCTGGTGCGGTACTTCATGACGTCGACGCCGGTCGAGGAGCTGGACGGCTTGAACATCGGGTCCCGGCCCTCTCGCCGGCCCGGGCCGGGTGCCGGCATCGAGGACCTCCGGGCGATCCCATGGGTCTTCGGCTGGACGCAGTCGCGCCAGATCGTCCCGGCCTGGTTCGGCCTCGGGTCGGGCCTGGCTGCGGCGCGTGCCGCCGGATACGGCGACGAGTTGGCCGCCATGGCGGTCAACTGGAACTTCTTCCGTACCTTCTTGTCGAACGCCGAGATGAGCCTGGCCAAGGCCGACCTCGCCATCGCCGCGCAGTACGTCGATCGCCTGGTGGACCCGGCGCTCCACGGGATCTTCACGGTCATCGGTGCCGAGTACCAGCGCACGGTCGATGAGCTGCTTCGCGTCGTGCGCCAGCCTCACCTCCTCGCCAGCAACCCCTCCCTGCGGCGCTCGATCGAGAGCCGGCGGGAGTGGCTCGACCCTCTCTGCCATCTCCAGGTCGAGCTGCTGGCGCGGCTCCGAACACCCAACGGCGCCGCCGACCCGCTGCTGAAGCGCGCCCTGCTCCTGACGGTGAACGGCGTCGCCACGGGCATTCAGAACACCGGCTGAAACGTTCGGAGGGTGCGACGTGAAGCCACTGATCCGGAGCGGGCGGGAGGTCGTGGACCCGTGAGTGGGCTCGGCGGTCCTGGTGGCCGGCGGCAGCGCCACGCCTGACGAGATCGTGGCGGAGGTGCGTCCCGACTTCGTGCGCGAGGCGCGTAGCCATTGGGGCGTCGAGAGCAGCGCCGGGGACTGCCCCTAACACCTACATGGAAGACCTGGTCAAGGTCGTCGACCGCTTGCCGTGGGAGGAGTCCGTCGTCCACCCGACGGATCCTCGTGTGGTTTCGCCCCTCCCACCCGCCGCTACGGCGAGCCCGTCGCCTGACGTCGGAACCGCTCGCGGTAGCTTCGGGGGTAGTTCCCGAGGCCTGCGGGTACGCCGAGAGGATGACGACGACAACCACCCGTGGACTGTTCGCGACACTGGAGGCCG
This sequence comes from Acidimicrobiales bacterium, assembly GCA_035689115.1. GTDB lineage: Bacteria > Actinomycetota > Acidimicrobiia > Acidimicrobiales > JAHFUS01. The sequence continues at coordinate 101,716 of DASSMA010000082.1, read as the reverse complement.
CTTCGGGGAAGGAGGACGAGCTCGAACAGCTCCTCGTTGCTGCACAGTCGATCGTCGAGGCTGAGCCGGACACCACGTCGTGGTTCGCGTTGCGGATGGGCCGGGGCGAGTACGGGATCTTCGACGCCTTCCCCCACGACGCCGGCCGCGACGCGCACCTCAACGGTGGCGTCGTCGCCGCGCTGCGCGACCATGCCGACCTCCTCGGCGAGGAGCCTCAGATCGAGAAGGTCGACGTCCTCGCCGACAAGATCACCTCCGGCGAGGTGACCAAGGGCCTGCTCCTGCGCCTTCCCATCAAGGAGTCGCACCGCGACGACGCCGCCACGTTCCTCCGGAACGGGGAGAGCGTCGTCGAGCAGGAGCCCGGCACGACGAACTGGTTCGCCATCCGCTTCGAGAACGGCGACCACGGCGTCTTCGACGTGTTCCCCAACCCCAAGGGACGCCGAGCGCACCTCCGAGGGAAGATCCCGCAGCAGCTGGCGGCGCACGGCCTTCCCTGGCTCGACGGCCTTCCCCACATGTCCTTCGCCGACGTCCTCGCCGACAAGGTCGTCACCGCCTAGGAATTCCTGCACGTCAGAGCGCCGGGACGGACCTGATGTCGACCGGTCGAGCCGTGGAGCGGCCGGGCGAGGCCGGCGACATCGCAAGGGAGGTGTCGCGGATCGCGACGATGCCGGGCGACCCTGCCGAGCGCGCCGCAGCGCTCCTCGTGCCGCTGCACCGGCTGCTGCCGTTCGACGGAGCGTGGCTGGCGCTGCGCGACGACGACGGGCGCGGCCACCGCTCGCTCGTCAGCACGGGGTGGGACCGGCGGACGGGTGCCTATCTGGACGGGCTGGTCCTGGTCGACGAGATCGAGCTGCTCGGGATGGCGCGCTCCCGGACGCCGCTGCGCGTGGCCGACTTCCCCGTGCCGGCGAGCGAGCTGCGGACGTGGGCCGAGTGCCTGTTGCCCGCCGGCCTCCGCGAGGGGCTGGGGTTGTGCCTGTTCGCCGCCGACGGCCGGCACCTCGGGTTCCTCGGGCTGTTCACGACCAGCTCGGCTGTACCCTCGGACGCCGCCCGTGACCTGCTCGCCGCGCTCGGGCCGGCACTCGCCCAGGCGATCGACCCGCTCGGCTCGGCCGCCGCTGCGGCCCGGACCGTGCACGGCGCGACAGCCGCTGTGCTCCTCACCGGGACGGGCGGCGTGGAGGAGGTGCCGGGGCTGCCTGGACACGCAGCCCTCGATTCCGGCTCGCCGGTGCTGGAAGCCGCCCGGTCGCTGCTCGACGGCCCGCAGACGTCGTTCCTGGTGCCGGCGCCAGACGAGCCTGGCGGCTACCTGACGGCGACCGCGATGGGGGTCCCCGTCGACGTCCCGCACCACCTGTCCGGCATTGTCGTGTTGTCACCGTGCGGCGACCTGTGCGGGCTGACCCCTCGCGAGCTCGAGGTGCTCGGCCTGCTGATCGCCGGCCTTCACAACGGAGAGGCGGCGCGGTGCCTCTTCGTCACCCCGCGCACCATCGCCACGCACATCGAGCACATCCTCGCCAAGCTGGAGGCCAGCACGCGGGCGCTGGCGGCCGTCCGCGCGCAACGGCGCGGGCTGTTCGTCCCGCCTGCACTCCTGACGGCCTGAGCTCGGGCCGCCCGGCCACGCATATCGGTCGTTCTCCCGATGCGCCGGGCGGCGAGCGTCATGTCTGCTGGGGAGAGCAGAACACGAGAGGAGCGCACATGAAGGCAGTCGTGTACGAGGGCCCCCGGCAGGTCAGCGTGAAGGACGTCCCGGATGCGCGCATCGAGCGCTCAACCGATGTCCTGGTGCGCATCACCGCCACCAACATCTGCGGCTCGGACCTGCACATGTACGAGGGCCGCACCGACTTCGAGCGCGGCCGGTGGTTCGGGCACGAGAACCTCGGCGAGGTCGTCGAGGTCGGTGACGGCGTGGACAAGGTCCGGGTCGGCCAGCGCGTCGTCCTCCCGTTCAACGTCGCCTGCGGGCACTGCAAGAACTGCGAGCAGGGGTTCACGAACTACTGCCTGACCGCGCAGCCGGTCGAGGACTGGGCTGGCGCCGCCTACGGGTTCGCCGACATGGGGCCGTGGGCCGGCGGCCAGGCCGAGTTCCTCCGGGTGCCGTGGGGCGACTTCAACTGTCTACGCCTCGGCGAGGATGCGGTGGAGAAGGAGAACGACTACGTGATGCTGGCGGACATCTTCCCGACCGGCTACCACGCGACCGAGCTGGCGGGCGTCATGCCGGGCGACTCGGTGGTGATCTACGGCGCCGGACCGGTCGGGCTCATGGCGGCACTGTCGGCGACGATCAAGGGCGCCAGCAAGGTGATGGTCGTCGACCGCCACCCCGACCGGCTGCGATTGGCCGAGGAGATCGGCGCCATCGCGGTGGACGACTCCAAGGTCGACCCCGTCGAGTTCGTGAAGGACCAGACGATGGGCCTGGGCGCCGACCGCGGGTGCGAGTGCGTGGGCTACCAGGCGCACGACCACGAGGGGAACGAGCGCCCGAACATGACCTTGAACAGCCTGGTCCAGTCCGTCCGCTTCACCGGCGGGATCGGCTCCGTGGGCGTCTACGTCCCCCAGGATCCTGGGGGCCCGGACGACCTGGCCAAGCAAGGAGAGGTCGCCCTCGCCTACGGCATGCACTGGTTCAAGGGCCAGACCCTGGCCAGCGGGCAGTGCCCGGTGAAGAAGTACAACCGCCGGCTGCGCGACCTCATCGCCGCAGGTAAGGCCAAGCCGTCCTGGATCGTCAGCCACGAGCTGCCGCTCGACCAGGCGCCCGACGCCTACGAGCACTTCGACGCCCGCGACGAGGGCTGGACCAAGGTCGTGCTGAAGCCGTAGTGCGACGGCTCGCGCACCAGCTGTGGGCCGTGCCGCTCGGGTGCGTCGCCCTGTGCCTCGTCGTCGCGGTGGCCGCCGTCGCGATCGACCGCGCCCACCCCGACCTCGTCCCGACCACGCTGACGGGCACGCCGTCGGGCGCGCAGACGGTGCTCACCACGATCGCGAGCTCGATGATCACCTTGGTGACGCTCGTGCTCACGGTGGTCACCGTCGGCATCCAGCTCGCCATGGGCCAGTTCTCGCCCCGGATCGTCCAGGCGCTGCTCCGCGATCGCGGCAACCGGCTCAGCTTCGGGCTCTTCGGCGGCACCGCCGTCTTCACCACCCTGGCGGCGATCCAGGTCGACGACCAGCGCGGCTTCGTGCCGGGCCTGACCGTCCTGCTCGCCTACGCCCTCACCCTCGCGAGCCTGGTCGTGCTCGTGCTCTACGTCGACCGGGCCGGTCGGGCCCTCCGGGTGTCCGGGCTCATCGACCTCGTCGGGGACAACCTGCACGGCCAGCTGGCGGCCCGCTTCCCCGACCGCCTCGCCGATCTGGCGCCCGACGACCCTGCGGTGGTCTCGGCGACAGAGGCGGGCGAGGTCGTGCGCATCCAGCACGGGCAGCTCGTCGAGGAGGCAGAGCGCGCCGGCTGCCTCCTGGAGCTGGTCCCGGCCATGGGGGACTTCGTCCCCAACGGGGCGCCGCTGCTGCGCGTCCACGGCGATGCCGGCCGAGTGGACCCCGACCGCCTGCGCCGCCTCGTCGGCGTCGCTGACGAGCGCACCCACGACACCGACCCGGCGTACGGCTTCCGGAAGCTGGTCGACATCGCGACCCGCAGCGCCCGCCAGGACCCGACGACCACCGTGCAGGCCGTCCACCGGCTCCACGACGCGCTCCGCCACCTGGCGGTCGCTGAGCTACCCGACGGGCGCCACCGCGACGCCGCCGGGGAGCTCCGCCTGCTCACCCGCGAGGTGACGTGGGACGGCTATGTGCGGCTCGCCTTCGACGAGGTGCGCACGGCGGGGGCGTCGCAGCCGCAGGTGGGGCGACGGCTCCGCTCCGCCCTCGTGGACCTCAAGGCGATCACCCCGGAGTCGCGCCACGCCGTGCTCGACTACGAACTCGGCCTCCTCGAGGCCGGCGTCCGCCGAGCGCTCGACGCCGACGACGACATCGCATCCGCCCTCACCCCCGACGGCCAGGGCATCGGCTCCGGGCCGGATGTCAGCCGCGTCGGCGACAGGAACGACCGGTAGTGCTTCATTTCGTACGTCATGTGGATGTGTCGCCGAGCGCTCGGCGGCGAGAGCCGGCGAGACGTCACAAGGACTTGCGAAATGGTGCACTAGGCCGCAGGAGTAGCCGGTTGCCCGGTTCGCGTCTCAGGCGGAGTCCGGCGCGGCTCCGAACAGGTCGGCGAGAGCGACCCGTTCGGTCCAGCTCGCCAGCTGGCGTTCGCTCCAGCCGCGTCCGAGGACCATCGTCCAGTAGACATCCGGGCCGAGTAGGAGGTAGAGCACGTCGGCCGCCTGCGCCTTGGTGACGCCCTTCCGCAGGCTTGCTTTCGTGGTGAGGACGCCGACGAGGTCGACCATGCCGTCGTGGCGCTTGCGTTGGCTGTTTTCCCAAACTTCGCCGGCGGGGTCGCCGGCGACGGCATGGAACGCCGGGACCATCGGCGCAACTCGACCTGCGATCGACAGGACGCCTCGGCAGATGTGATGTAGGGCTTCACGCACGTCGTCGGCAGCGACCGCCGCCCGGTACCAGGGCTGCATGGGCGGTGGGAGGTTCTCGTCGCCGAGGACGGTGTGCTCGTGCACCTGTTGGAACAGCTCGTCTTTGGTGTGGAAGCTGAAGTACAGCGTCTGCACGGCGACGCCGGCCCGCTCGGCGATGGCCTCCATGGTCGTGGCCCGGTAGCCGTCGCGGCAGAACTGCTCGTACGCCGCTTCCAGCATGCGGCGGCGGGTGGCTGCCGCCTTCTCCTGTCGCGATTGCCCCTTGACACGCGCCATCTCCGTACTCTACTAGTACTCATCACTAGTGAGAAACACTAGTGATGACTACTAGCGAAAGGGTGGACGATGAGCATCGGGGTTTCGTGGGGTGCCGGAGATGCAATTGACGGGACGCCGTTCCGGGTCGTCGTGCCCGGCGCCAGCACCAGCGGGCACGCTGTCGTGATAACGGTCGACATGCCCCCGGGCCTGCACGTTGACGCACACTTCCACGACAGCGAGGACCAGATCAACATCGTCGTGTCGGGACAGGTGCATTTCCGTGTCGGCGACGAGGAGACCGTCCTCGGAGCCGGCGGCGTGCTGTTGATGCCGCGGCACGTCGAACACGAGCTGTGGAACGACAGCGGCGAGTTCGCGCGGATCATCGAGATCTACACGCCGCCCGGGATGGAGCAGAGGTTCGCTGCCGCTGGTGCCGCAGCGGTCGCCGGGGGTCGGAGCGTGGCCAACGGAGCTGACTACGCCGACAGCCGGTCGAGCTGACCCGATCCGGCCCACACTCATCGGCCGACACACCGCCGTCGTCCTTCCGCTCCGTGGCGAACTAACCCGCCTGGCCCCGGGCCACGACGTACAAGGGAAAGAAGACGACGAACAGAACCAGACAGACCAGGAGCCACGCTGTCGGAGAGGTGAGTTCGAGTGGGCCAAGGGTCGCGACGACCGGTGTGCCCGACGACTGCTTCCGTTGAGCGTCGGTGAAGACCCACGCGTCGATACCCAGGACGGTCACGAGAACGACGATGGGGAGGAGGTCGGTCGCCGACACCTGCAGAGCGTAATTGCCCGTCGATCAAGGTACGGACGACCGATCGACGAGTCGCTTGACATCCGCCGTAGTCGCCACGGCGACAGGCACATGGCGGGCATGTGTCCGCAGCGTTCCAACCGGGGTCGACGGTTCGCGGTGCGACGATGGTGGGGTGGACGAGCGCGACGTCGTCGTGCTCGGGCTGACCGAGAAAGAACGGGATACGGCGACGATCGCGTTCCTGTACCGGGAGCGGCAGGCCGACCAACGAACCACGGACGAGGTCCGATCGGACCTGGAGAGGCTCAGGTCGATGGGCTTCGTCTCGTAGTCCGACTCGAGCGCCCGCTGGCGGTTGACGCCTGACGGCAAGGAGGCGCTACGTGAGGCGCAGGCGTGGAAGTTCGTCGTAGAGGAGGTGTTCACCATCACCGGTCGACCGCATCCGGTCGCCGCCGGGCAGGTCGTCGGCGGCGTCGTCCGATCGGGCGATCACTTCACGATCATCCGGGAGGGTGTCGCCGGTCCAGCGGGTAGCGGGCGTGTCGTCAGCGTCGAGTTCCTCGATCGACGCGGAGAGCCCGGCCGCGCGGCACTGATCACGGACGGCTTCGCGCTGGCGCCTGGCGACCGTTTCGAACGGCGCCGGCGTGGGCGAGTCGACCGCCCGGCCCAGCAGCACGGGCACACCCTGCCCCCGTGCCGCGTCGGCGACCTCGGCGACCAGGCGCGACTTGCCGATCCCCGCCTCGCCGAGCAGCGCGATGAAGCGTCCGTCGCCGTTGCGCACGGCCCGGAGGGCCGAGTCGAGGACCGCCCACTCGGTGTCTCTCGCCACGAGGGTCGGGCACAGCCGCAGCGGGGTCACCCGAGCAGTCTCGCCGACGACTGCGACCCCTTGTGACTGTGGAAGGGTGTCTCCGGACCGAAAAGGACGCAGCTCGGGTTCTCGGGCCGCACGACCGGAGGCGAGGCGATGAGGCGGGAAGACATCGAACGGGAACTGTCCACCCCTGGCGCACCGGACCTGCTCGAGTCGTCCTCGGCCCACCTGGCGTATGTCGGTCCCGATGGGGCGCCGCGAGTGGTCATGGTCGGCGTGTTCTGGACCGGCGAGCAATTCGTGATCTCGACGGCGCCCACCGCGCCGAAGGTCGCCGCACTGTCCGCGCGCCCGGAAGTCGCGCTGGCGATCGACCAGGGGGATTCGCCCGGCGGAGCGCGCGCCCTGTCGGTTCGCGGCCGGGCGGAGGTGACGATCGTCGACGGCCTCGTTCCGGAGTACCTCGCCGCAGCCCGCAGGAGCATGGATGCGGATGCTGCGGCCGTGTTCGAGGAGAACTGCAGGAGGATGTACGACCGGATGGCCCGGATCGCCGTCAGCCCCACCTGGGTGCGGTTCTACGACTTCGGCGTTGGCCGGATGCCGCAGTACCTGCAGGAGCTCGCAGCCAGGAGCCAGCTCACGGCGGACGACTGGGCCGACCTGTGACGGCGGGCCGTTCAGGCGACCCGTCGCCGCGTCAACTGATCCCGGCCGCTCGCCGCGCCGCGGCGACAACAGGGTTGTCGGCCGGTGCATAGGCGATCTCCCAGAAGTTGCCCTCGGGATCGGCGAAGTACGCGTCGCGGCCCTCGAAGAACTCGGCATCGGTGGGCGGCTTGGTGAACGTCGCTCCGGCTGCCCGTGCCCGCTCGGCCAGTTCGTCGACGGCGCCCGGCGTGTCCATCGAGATGATCATGCTGAACCGGATGCCGCCCTGCCCCCGTTCCGGTTGTGCCCGGCTGTCGGCGGCGAGCTTCTCGAGAGGGAAGAGGGCCAGGACGGCACCTCGCAGCTCGAACGCAACGAAGTCGTCGTCCTCGTAGGCGGTGGGCCACCCGAGCGCGCGATAGAACTCGCGCTGGCGCTCGAGATCCTGCACGCCAAGGGTGATGGTGTTCGCGAGAGGGCTCGTGGTTTCCATGCGTCCTCGACCTACCCGAAGTTTCCTCGAATTCTCATGCGGCCGTGTCGAATTCCCGGTGGCCCGTTCGTTGCCACCACAGAAGGAGCCCTACCGAGAGGAGCGACCGATGACCACGATCACCGCCAGCCTGTTCATGGCCCTCGACGGCGTTGTCGACCCTGCCGTCGGCAACTGGCACTTCCCCTACTTCAACGAGGAGATGGGCCAAGCGGTGGAACGCACGCACGACGCCGACGTGATGCTCTTCGGCCGCGTCACCTACGACAGCTTCGCCGGGGCGTGGCCCGACCGCGAGGCGGCCGGCGAGGCCGATGCCGGGTTCGCCAAGCGCCTGGGCGACATGCGCAAGGTCGTGGCGTCCCGCAGCCCGCTCACCTTCACGTGGCGGAACTCCGAGCAGCTTGAGGGCGACCTCGTCGAGGGCGTCAGCGCCCTGAAGGACGACCCCACCATCGGGCGGATCGCGATGAGCGGGTCGGTGTCGGTGGTGCGACAGCTGCTCGACGCCGGACTGCTCGACGAACTGCACCTGTTCGTGCACCCGGCCACGGCCGGATCGGGCCTCCGCCTCTTCGAGGACGACGGTCCCGCCCGCCGGCTCCGGTTGCTCTCGTCGCAGCATTTCGGCACCGGCGTCACGTACCTGGTGTACGCGCCGGATCCGAACCCGCCCGCCGGCTCCTACGACGATGCCAAGCAGAGCCTTCCCGAGTGAGGCTTCTCGAGGTCGATGTCACAGGCGGGCACCCGCCGGTGTCTTCATGTCACGCACGAGACGGGAGGAGCGAGATGGCGACGACGGAGCGGATACCGGCGACAACCGTCACTGGCCTGTTCGGGTACGCGGTCAAGCGATACACCCGCAAGATGATGGGCGAGGTGCCCGACGGCATCGGCGTGATGTGGCACAACCGACCTGTGCTGTCGAGCATGATGGCCTTCGGCCGCAAGACCGAGAAGTGGGATCGGCTCGACCCGAACCTGAAGTCGTCCCACATGGCGGCGGTGGCGATGGTCGGCTGCTCGTTCTGCCTCGACTACGCCTACTTCTGCGCCCACAACGAGGGACTCGACGAGGCGAAGGCGACTGAGGTCCCGCGCTGGCGTGAATCGAACGTGTTCACCGCGCTCGAGCGCGACGTGATGGAGTACGCAGAGGCCATGACCGCCACACCCCCTCGGGTCACCGACGAGCTGGCCGCCCGGCTGCTCGGGCAGCTCGGTGCGCCGGCCATGGTGGAGCTGGCCGCGGTGGTCGGGTTCGCCAATCTCACCGCCCGGGCCAACGTGGCGATGGGGATCCACTCGCAGGGGTTCTCGAAGGTGTGCGCGCTGCCACTGGCGCAGCCGTCGGCCCGGTACGCGACGCCGGCATGAGCGACGAGGCGTTCCGGGTCCACCGCAGCCTGCTGTTCACCGTCGCCTACGAGATCCGGCGCTCGACCACGGCTTCTGCATCGTGCGCTGGCAGCACCCCGGTCGCCGCTCGCCCGAGTCGTGCAAGGGTGGTGGCGATGAGTCGGGCCCTGCTCCGGCGTCTGTCCTGTAGCGACCACAGACCTCACAGGGAGGAAGATGTGCGAGAACTGCTCGTCGACTTCATCACGTCGCTCGACGGCTACGCCTCGGGGGAGGGGTGGCCCGGCTGGTGGGGCCTGCAGGGCCCCGAGTACCTCGCGTGGCTCGAGGCGCAGCCCCCCGTCACCTATCTCATGGGCGCCAAGACCTACCGGCTGATGTCGGGCTTCGCCGCCGGGCGGATGCCCGAAGGCGTGGACGAGTTCGGCGCCGATGAAGCCGCCTCGGTCGGCGGCCTCACGGGCGCGCCCAAGGTGGTGTTCTCGTCCTCGCTCGAGGAGCCGCTCGCCTGGGCCAACACCACGCTGGTGCGCGGCGATGCCGTCGACGCCGTCCGGGCGATGAAGGAGGAAGGCACCGGGGTGTTGACCACGCTCGGCAGCCTGAGCCTGTGCCGCTCGCTGCTGGCGGGCGGTGTCGTCGACCGGTTCCGGGTCGTCATGTTCCCGGTGATCACGGGGGCCACCGGGTCGGAGCGGATCTACGACGGCTACCCGGACGTCGCGCTGGACATGATCGACAGCCGGACCTTCGACGGGCGCACCCAGCTCGTCGAGTACCGGCCCCGCGTGCTCGAGCACCCGCCGCTCGCCACCGCCTCATGACGGCCCTTGCCGTCGTTCACAACTTCTCGGTCTCGCTCGACGGCTTCGGCACCGGCGACGGCCTCAGCGTGGAGGCGCCGTTCGGCCATGCCGGCGAGCGGCTGCACGAGTGGATGTTCGCGACGAGGTGGGGCCGCACGATGTTCGGCGGCACGGCCGGCGGTGCCGGCGTGGACGACGCCTTCGCCCGCCGCCACGACGTCGGCATCGGGGCGGAGATCATGGGCGCCGGGAAGTTCGGCCCGCCCGGCTGGCACCAGGACCCGGACTGGAAGGGATGGTGGGGCGCCAACCCGCCGTTCCACACGCCGGTGTTCGTGCTCACGCACCACCCGAGGTCTGCCGTCGAGATGGAAGGGGGCACGATCTTCCACTTCCGGAACGCGTCGCCGGCGGAGGTGCTCGACGCGGCGCGCGACGCGGCCGGCGGGCTCGACGTGCGCATCGGCGGCGGCGCCACGGTGATCCGCGACTTCGTGGCGGCCCGACTGGTCGACCTGATGCACGTCGTCGTCGTGCCGATCCTGCTCGGCCGCGGCGTGCGGCTCTGGGACGGGCTCGAGGCGATCGAGCAGGACTACGAGATCGAGGCGACGTCGTCGCCCAGCGGGGTCACGCATCTCACGTTGGCGCGACACGGGATGTAGGAGGCCTGCCGGAGCGGATGGTGCAGGCCTGCGGCGTGCAGCTCTGCGCCGAGGCGTTCGGGTGACCCGGCCACGCCGGCCGTCCTGCCGCGTCATGGGGCTGGGTGCGTCGATGCTGTGGTGGGACGAGCGCTTCTGCCGGACGATGGCCGGTGCCGGCCGGTTCGTCCTCCGCTACGACCACCGTGACACGGGCCGATCCGTGGCGTACCCGCCCGGCGAGCCCGGCTACGGGGCCGCGGACCTGGTCGCCGACGCAGTGGGCGTGCTCGACGCCCACTGTGTGCGCACCGCCCACGTCGCCGGGGTGTCGGCCGGCGGCGCCCTCGGCCAGGTTCTCGCTCCGGATGCACCCGAGCGCGTGCGGTCGCTGGTCCTGATCAGCACCTCGCCCGTCACCGCCGTCGCCGGTCGCCTCCCGCCCCCTGCCATCGCGTTCCGGGAGTTCGTCACGACGGCGACCCGCGATCGATGAGCACACGACCGGGCCCTGAGCGGCGCGCTACGAGACGCGGTACCGCAGGTAGACGACCCCGCTGCGGAACCGTCGCTCGTCCACCAGCTCCAGCCGGGCGTGGACGCCGGCGGGCAGGGCTCGCTTGCCACCGCCGACGATGACCGGCGTGAGGAGTAGCTGGCACTCGTCGACCAGCCCCAGGGCCATGGCCTGGCCGGCGAGCGACGCCCCGCCGATGGCGATGTCGGACGCTGCCTCCTCCTTCAGCCGCCGGACAGCGGCGGCGTCGAACTCCCGCTCGATGCGGGTCCTGGCGCTGGACACCGCCGGAAGCGTCCGGGAGTAGACGACCTTCTCGGCCGTCCGCCAGATGTCTCCGTAGTCGCGGGCCACCGGTGCCTGGTCGTCGTCGGTCTCCCAGTAGACCATCGTCTCGTACATCCGCCGCCCGTACAGGTAGGTGCCGGTGGGGCGCTCGAGCTCGTTGACGAACGCGTGGACCTCCTCGTCGGGCGCCGCCCAGTCGAACTTCCCTGCCTCGTCCTCGACGTAGCCGTCGAGCGACGCGATCGCGGAGTAGATCAGCATGTCGCCGGACCGCCGCCCACCGTGAGCAGGGTCTTGATGGCCCGACGCTCGTCCATGGCCCGGTAGCCCTCGGCCGCCCGATCGAGCGGCAGGGTGAGGTCGAACACCTTCCCCGGATCGATCTCGCGCCTCCAGATGAGGTCGATCAGCTCCGGCAGGAAGCGGCGCACCGGGGCGGGGCCGCCGTGCAGGTGCGTGTGCGAGAAGAACAGCTCGTTGCCCGGGAGGCGCACGTCGTGGGCGACGCCGACGTAACCCACGTGCCCGCCGGGCCGGGTGGCCCGGATGGCCTGCATCATCGACTCCTGGGTGCCGACGGCCTCGATCACGGAGTGGGCGCCGAGGCCGCCGGTGAGGTCCTTGATCCGTGCCACGCCCTCGTCGCCGCGTTCGACGACGGTGTCGGTGGCCCCGAATTCGCGGGCGAGCTGCTGGCGTGGCTCGTGGCGGCTCATGACGATGATGCGCTCGGCGCCGAACCGGTGGGCGGCCAGGACGCCGAGCAGGCCGACGGCCCCGTCGCCGACCACGGCGACCGTCTTGCCGGGCCCGACCTCGGCGGCAACGGCGGCGAACCAGCCGGTGCCGAGCACGTCGGAGGCGGCGAGGAAGCTCGGGATCAGCTCGGGGTCGGGCACCTCGGGCGTGGCCACGAGCGTCCCGTCGGCCAGGGGGATGCGGGCGTACTCGGCCTGGGTGCCGATGGCCCCGACCGGTTCCCGCCGGACGCAGGCGCTCTGGTAGCCGGCGCGGCAGATCTCGCAGGTGTTGTCCGACGCGAAGAACGAGCCGACGACGAACTGGCCTGGTTTGACGTGGCGGACGGCGGGGCCCACTTCCTCGACGACCCCGGCGTACTCGTGTCCCATAGGCGACGGTCCGTCGACGGCTTCGATCCCGCGGTAGGGCCAGAGGTCGGAGCCGCAGACGCACGTCGCCGACAGGCGGATGACGGCGTCGGTGGGCTGCTCGATCCGCGGGTCGACCCGGTCCTCGACGCGAAGGTCGTTTGGTGCGTAGAGGACCGCTCCTCGCATGTGATCGTTCCTTTCGGCTCCGGCATCGTGGCCGGCCGCCGGCGTCCCGAGCCTAGGCCGGGGCGAACGGGTCTCCCGCCGGCGGGTGCGGTCAGTGCTCGCAGGCGATCTGGATGAGGTTGCCGCAGGTGTCGTCGAAGACGGCGGTGGTCACCGGTCCCATGTCGGTGGGCGGCTGCGTGAACGCCACGCCGTGGCCGAGCAGGCGCTCGTACTCGGCCGCCACGTCGGCGACGGCGAACGAGGTGAACGGGATGCCGTCCTCCACGAGCGCCTGCTTGAACGGCCGGGCCGCCGGATGCTGGTCGGGCTCGAGGGAGAGCTGGGTCCCGTCGGGCTCCTCCGGCGACACGACGGTGAGCCAGGCGTGCTCGCCCAGCGGGATCTCGGTCTTCTTCACGAAGCCGAGCACCTCGGTGTAGAAGCGCAGCGCCTTCGACTGGTCGTCGACCAGGACGCTCATCACGTTGATTCTCATCGGTCGTCCTCCAGGGGCGGGGCGGGCCAGCGGTCCGCGATCTCGCGCAGTGGCGTCGTGTCGAGGTAATGGAACTTGTGGCGACCCTCGCGTCGCGCCGTCACGAGGCCGGCGGCCTCGAGGACGTCGATGTGCTGGGATATCGCCTGTCGGGTGGAGCCCATGCCGTGCTTGGTGGCCAGCCGGGCGCAGATCTCGAACAGCGTCTGCCCGTTGCGCTCCACGAGCTCGTCGAGAATCGCCCGGCGGGTGGGATCGGCGACTGCCTTGTAGACGTCACCCACGGACCCACCATAGGCAAGTAAACACTTGCCTGTCAAGGGGTCAGTACGTGCCCTTGACGACGAAGTAGGAGCCGCGGATCGTCCCGGCCAGCTTCGACTTCTGCCGGGCGAACTTGAAGCCGCCGAGCTCGGCGGGCACGTCCATGCCCTCCGAGAGCTTGAACCCGACGGCCCGCTTCCCGCTGTCGTCGAGCGAGTAGAGGACGTTGACGGAGAGCCCGTCCTCGTAGAAGACATAGACCCACTTGATGCCCTCGACGTGGATGGTGGTGGCCTCCAGCGGGCGCGCCGCGATGACGATGCCGCGCTCCTCCTCGAGGATGCGGTGCACCCAGTCGACGGCCTCCGCCGCCTCGCTCGCCGGCTCCACGGTGAAGACGTGGCCGTACTTGTTCCGGAAGTACCGCGCCTCGTTGGCCCGCAGGCCGGCCAGGGCGGTCGCCACCGGCGAGGACTCGAGGCCGGTGGTCGAGACGTTGACGAAGTCGACTTCGTAGCTCACGGTGCCCACCGTAGAGCGGTCCGCCGAACGCGTGTCGACCCCCCCGCAATCCGGGTAGGACTCAGAGGAGTCGTGAAGGGAGAGGCATGGCAAAGCGGATCATCAGTTCGCGCACGGGGGAACCGGTGTCGCTCGGGTACACCCTGTCGAGCGAGGAGCACGGGCCGCTCGAGTTGGTGGAGATCGCCCAGCGGGCGGAGGACGCCGGCTTCGAGTTCGTGAGCGTGTCGGACCACTTCCACCCGTGGGTGACCGAGCAGGGCCACAGCCCGTTCGTGTGGTCCGTCCTGGGCGCCGTCGCCTCCCGTACGGAGAGACTCGGCATCGGTGTCGGGGTGACCTGCCCGATCATGCGCATCCACCCGGCGATCATCGCCCAGGCGACGGCCACGACGGCGCTGCTGAGCGAGGGCCGCTTCTTCTTCGGCGTGGGCACCGGCGAGGCGCTCAACGAGCACGTCATCGGGCGACGGTGGCCCACCGCCGACGTCCGCCTCGCCATGCTCGAGGAGGCCGTGGCGGTCATCCGCGAGCTGTGGAGCGGTGAGACGGTCAGCCATCGTGGCGAGTTCTACGAGGTCGAGAACGCCCGGCTGTTCGACGCCCCCGACACGCCGCCGCCGGTCATCGTCTCCGCCTTCGGGCCCAAGGCGGTCAGGGTGGCGGCGCGGATCGGCGACGGCTACTGGGGCCACACCCCCGACGCGGAGATCCTCGAACGCTTCGAACGCGAGGGCGGCAAGGGCCCGCGCTACGCCCAGGTCAAGATCTGCTGGGCCAAGACCGAGGAAGAGGCGCGCCAGACCGTGCACCGCGTGTGGCCCAACGGCGGCCTCTCCGGGCAGCTGTCGCAGGACCTGCCGACGTGGCTGCACTTCGAGCAGGCCGTGAAGACGGTCACCCCGGAGGACGCCAGCAGCTCCATCCCCTGCGGTCCCGATCCGCAGCCGGTGATCGAGTCGCTGCGCACGTTCGTCGACGCCGGCTACGACCACCTCTACCTGCACCAGGTCGGTCCCGACCAGGACGGGTTCTTCCGCTTCTGGGCCGACGAGCTGCAGCCGGCGGTGGCCGAGCTGGTCCCGGTCGGCCGCTGAGTCGCCGTCAGGCCGCCTGCCTGACGGCGAACCCGGCCCGGCGGGCTCGTCGCAGCACGACCAGGAGCCGCCGCTCGTCGGCTTCGAGCCCACCGCCGCGCCGGCTCGGCCCGGCTCGCCACCATTCCCCGAGGCGGCCGGCCTCGTACGCCGCCGGTATCGCCGGATGGACGTATGACGCCCGGGCGACGGCACGGGTGTTGCCGAGCCGCTCCGCCACCGCGTCGATCGCTTCGACGATCTGGCGGTTGGCGGAGCGCGCCGACGCCGGCGGATCGGCTGCCGCCAGGTGCGCGGCAGCGCGCACCGAAGCACCCCACGTGCGGAACGTCTTGGCCGTGACGTCCAGGCCGGTCAGCTCCCGGAGGCGCTCGTTGATGTCAGTCGAGCGGACGGGATGGCGTTCCCCGCGCACGTCGCACCACTGGAACAGCAGCTGGCCGGGTAGCTCGCGGCAGCGGCGGACCTCCCTGGCCAGTCGCGGGTCGTCGACCTCGACGTCGACCTCCTTGCCGGCCTTGCCGACGAAGCGCAGGCGCACCTGCCGGCCGGCGACGTCGACGTGCTTCTCCCGGAGCGTCGTGAGCCCGAAGGTGCCGTTCTGCCGGGCGTACTGCTCGTTGCCGACGCGGATGTGGGTGGTGTCGAGGAGGGCCAGGACGACGGCGACCACGTGGTCGAAGTCCCACTCGCGCCCGTCGAGGTCCTCCGTGAGGCGGGCCCGCAGCGGGCCGAGCGCTTCGCCGAAGGGGATCAGGTCGGCGAACTTCGCCGCCTCGCGGCGGCGCCGGAAGTCGGGGTGATAGCGGTACTGCTTGCGCCCGCGATCGTCGCGTCCCGTGGCCTGGACGTGCCCGTGGGCGTCGCGGCAGATCCACACGTCGGTCCAGGCCGGCGGGACGGCGATCGCCTCGATGCGGTCCAGCTGCTCGCGGTCGCGCACGACCCGTCCCGTCACGTCGTCGCGGTAGGTGAAGCGGCTTCGGCCCTGTCGCCTGATGCCGGGTTCGTCGTCGCTCGAGTGGCGCAGGCCGCCGGGCATGCGTCGCGACCGCTCAGGCGCCGCCGGGCATCCGGGCCACGAGCCGCCCGGCCAGGGCCAGGTCCTCGACGAGCAGGTCCATCTGGGCCCGGCGGCCGGCGTCGCCGCCGGCGCGCAGGACGGCCGACGGATGGATCGTCGCCAGCGCCGCCCGGCCGTCGAAGTCCCGCTCCGTGCCGCGCGAGGCGCCGACCCTGAAGGACGGGCCCCACAGCGCCTGCCCGGCGGTGGCCCCCATGACGACCACCAGCCGGGGCGACACGATGGCGAGCTCGGCGTCGAACCAAGGCCGGCAGGCCACGATCTCGGTCCGGTTGGGCCGCTCGTGGATGCGCCGCTTCCCGCGCGCCGTCCACTTGAAGTGCTTGACGGCGTTGGTGATGTACACGTTCGAGCGGTCGACGCCCGCCGCCTCGAGGGCCTCGTCGAGCACGCGGCCGGCGGGGCCGACGAACGGGTGACCCTGCCTGTCCTCCTGGTCGCCCGGCTGCTCGCCGATGAGGAACAACGCCGCGTCGGGCGCGCCCTCGCCGAACACCGTCTGCGTCGCCCGCTCGTGGAGGTCGCAGCGGGTGCAGCCGCCGGCCTCGTCGGCCACGACGCGTAGCCGCTCGGCGGACGTCGTCGTCGTGCCGGCCATGGGCCTGATGTACCCGTGTGCCGGCCTCGTCACCCCGGCGACCCACCGGCGGCTGACTCCGAGCTTTCCAACTTCAGGAAATGTCGCTTTGGGCCGATACCCGCGATCGGAGCAATGTCGTTCGGGGGAGAACAAGGTGGAGCCCAGAGCAGTCGCCAAGACATCGACCCGCCGGATGGTGTTGGCGGCCGCCGCCGTCGTGTCGGTCACCTACGTCCTGGTGGACCGCCTGGTCACCGAGGTGACCGGCAACACGGTGGTGGACATCGCCATCGAGGGCACGGTCCTCGCCGCCGTCACCGTCGCCGCCCTGTGGCTGGCCGTCATCCGGCCGCTGCGCCGCGAGGCGGACGGCGAGCGGCGGGTCACCGCCGAGCGGGAAGAGCTGCTGCGGGTCGAGGCCGAGCGCCAGGAATTCGGGGGCCGCCTGCACCGGGCCCTCGAGATGGCGGCCACCGAGGAGGCCGCCTACCGGGCGACGTCGAAGGCCCTGGCCGGCGGTCTGCCGGCGGTCGGCGCCGAGCTGCTCCTGGCCGACTCCAGCGACGCCCACCTCAAGCGGGCGGTGGCCACGGAAGGGGACGGGCGGGCGCGCTGCGCCGTCGTCTCGCCCCGCGACTGTCCCGCCATCCGCCGGGCCCAGACCCTCCAGTTCGCCTCCAGTGACGACATCGACGCCTGCCCGTTCCTCGAGGACCGACCCGGCGGCGAGTGCTCGGCCACCTGCGTGCCGGTCAGCGTGGGCGGCCGCAGCATCGGCGTCCTCCACGCCGCGACCGCGCCGTCGGTGCCGGTGTCCAAGGAGGGCGTGGCCAGGCTGGAGGCGATCGCCACCCAGGCCGGTTCCCGCATCGGGATGCTCCGGGTGATGGCGGCCACCCACCTCCAGGCGGCCACCGACCCGCTGACCGGGCTGCTCAACCGCCGGTCGTTCGAGAACCAGGCCCAGGAACTGCTGCGCAAGGACCTCCCCTTCGCCCTGGCGATGGGGGACCTCGACCACTTCAAGGCACTGAACGACACCCACGGCCACGAGGCGGGCGACCGGGCGCTGCGGCTGTTCGCCCGCACCCTGCGGGCTGCCCTCCGGAGCGACGACCTCGCCTGCCGGTACGGCGGCGAGGAGTTCGTCATCGCCTTTCCCGGGTGCACCACCGCCGAGGCGGTCGCCGCCCTGGAGCGGGTGCAGGAGAACCTGATGCTGGCCCTGGCCGCCGGCACCGTGCCCGGCTTCACCGCCAGCTTCGGCGTGGCCCACACCACCGACGCCTCGTCGCTGGAGGACCTGGCCCGGGTGGCCGACGGCGCCCTGTTCCGGGCCAAGCGCCAGGGCCGCAACCGCGTGGTCGCCGACGCCGACTCGGTCGGGAGCTGACGCGGCGCGGGGTACGTTCGATCTCGTGCCCACCCTCGAGGTCTTCGCCGACGTCCGCTGCCCGTTCACCCACTCCGGCGTCCGGCGCCTGCTCGAACGCCGCCGGGAGGCGGGCGCAGACGTCGTCCTCCGCTTCCGCGCCTGGCCGCTCGAACTGGTGAACGGCGAGCCGCTCGACCCTGCCCTCGTCGCCGAGGAGGTCGACGCCATCCGCGACCAGGTCCGGGGCGACCTCTTCGCCGGCTTCGATCCGGGCCGGTTCCCGGCGACGTCGCTGCCCGCGCTGGCCCTCGCCGACGCGGCGTACGGCGTCGACGTGGCCACCGGCGAGGGCGTGAGCCTCGCCCTGCGCGACGCCTGCTTCGAGCAGGGCCGGGACATCGCCGATGCGGAGGTCCTCCGGCAGATCGCCGGGGCGCACGGCGTGGGAGGCCCGATCGACGACCAGCACGGCGTGGTGCGGGACTGGAAGGAGGGCCAGGAGCGCGGCGTGGAGGGATCGCCCTACTACTTCGTCGGCGAGGCCGGTTTCTTCTGCCCCGCCCTCCACATCGAGAAGGTCGACGGCCGCTTCAGGCTCGCCAACGCGACCGACGAGTTCGAGGCCTTCCTCGCCAGGGCGTTCACCGGCTCGAACTGATCGGGGTGCACCAGTCCGGCGAACGGCGCGCCGTATCCTGGGCGGCCATGCGGCACCGGCTCGCCATCGCCCTCGCCGCCCTGGTCGCAGCCGGCGCCGCCGCCGGGTGCTCGGCCGGCGGCGGCACGGAGCCGTCCAATGCGGCCGCCGTCAGCAGCACCACCGTCGCCTCCACGTCCACCACCACGGCATTGCCGACCACCACCACCGCCCCGACGACCAGCACCGCGCCGGGAACGGCGGTCACGGTCGCCGGCGACAGCGACCCCGACTCGCTGGCCGCCACCATCACGGCCGGCGAGACGGCCATCCGCGACGCCCGAGTCCCGCCGGCAGCCCTGGAGGCCCAGGCCCAGGCCCAGCAGCTGGCCTACCGGCGCCTGGCCGCCCATCCCGAGTGGCTGGCCGCCGTCCTGGCCAAGGTGCCGGCCTCGCTCCGCGACACGGTGCGGGCCAACGTCCACGCCAGCACCGAGCTGCGGGCCATCCCCGGCAAGCCGCCGACGCAGCTGCCGAAGTGGCACATCGTCGCCCCCGCCCCCGCCGACGAGCTGTTGCGCTACTACCACGAGGCGGCGGCCACCACGGGCACGCCGTGGAACGTGCTGGCGGCCGTCCACCTGGTGGAGAGCCGGATGGGGCGCATCCGGGGCGACAGCACGGCGGGCGCCCAGGGGCCCATGCAGTTCCTGCCGTCCACCTGGGCGCAGTACGGCGCCGGCGGCGACATCCAGTCCAACCACGACGCCATCCTCGCCGCCGGCCGCTACCTGGCCCGCAACGGGGCGCCGGCCAACGTGTCCAACGCCCTCTACGCCTACAACCACAGCCAGCACTACGTGGCCGCGATCCTCGACTACGCCGGCCAGATGGCGGCGAACCAGCGGGCCTTCTACGGTTACTACCACTGGCAGGTCTACTACCGCATGCCCGACGGCGACCGGCTCCTCCCGGTCGGATGGAGCAACTGATCCACCACCCCGCCGGCTGACCGCAGCGGCGGAAGGCCGTACCATGTGGACGAACCTAGGAGCGAGATGAACAGCTATCTCGTCGCCGACCCGACAGCCCATGTCGCCGTCGACAGGAGGATCGTTCGGAGCGGGCCGAGTCGGGACCGGCGAGGTTCCCGGACGGCTTCGGGCGGGCAGTCTGCGTGCGTTGTCCCATCTTCGACGGATGCGCGCAGACCGCCGGAGGGACGGTGCACATCGTGACAATCGGTCTGGAGAAGGCGCCGACCGGCATCGCGGGCCTCGACGAGATCACGGGCGGCGGCCTCCCGCGGGGCCGGCCCACGCTGGCCTGCGGGACGGCAGGGTGCGGCAAGACGCTGCTCGCCATGCAGTTCATCGTCCTCGGGGCGGTGGACCACGACGAGCCAGGGGTCTTCGTGTCGTTCGAGGAGACCGCCGAGGAACTGGCCGACAACGTGTCCAGCCTGGGCTGGGACCTCGCCGCCCTCGAGAAGGACGGCAGGATCGTCGTCGACCACGTCAGCGTCCGGGGCGAGTACATCGCCGAGACGGGCGCCTACGACCTCGAGGGCCTCTTCATCCGACTCGGCGCCGCCATCGACTCGATCGGCGCCAAGCGGGTCGCCATCGACACCCTCGAGGTCCTGTTCGCCGCCCTCGACGACACCGCCACGCTGCGCAGCGAGATCCGGCGCCTGTTCGCCTGGCTCAAGGAGCGGGACATCACCGCCGTCGTCACCGCCGAGCGGGGAAACGGCTCCCTGACGCGCCACGGGCTCGAGGAGTACGTGTCCGACTGCGTGATCCTCCTCGACCACCGCGTGTCCGAGCAGGTGTCCACCCGGCGGCTGCGGGTGGTCAAGTACCGCGGCACGAGCCACAGCGCCGACGAGGCGCCGTTCATGATCGACCACCGCGGCTTCCGGGTGATGCCGGTCACCTCGCTGCGGCTGGAGCACGTCGCCAGCACCGAGCGCATCTCGTCCGGCGTGGCCCGGCTCGACACCATGCTGGGTGGTGACGGCTACTTCCGCGGCGGGAGCGTGCTCATCTCCGGCAACTCCGGATCGGGCAAGACCACGCTCGCTTCGTCGTTCCTCGCCGCCGGCTGCCGGCGCGGGGAGCGTGGGCTGCTCGTCAGCTTCGAAGAGTCGCCGTCGCAGCTGTTGCGCAACATGCGCTCGGTCGGCCTCGACCTCGAGCCGTTCGTCCGCTCCGGGCTCCTCCACATCAACTCGACGCGGCCGACGTCCTACGGGCTCGAAGCCCACCTCGTGTCGGTCGTGCACGCGTTGGAGGACTTCCAGCCGAGCCTCGTCGTCGTCGACCCGATGAGCGCGCTGACGGGCGAGACCCCCACCCGGCTGTCGACGCTGGTGCGGCTGATCGACGTCCTGAAGACGGCCGGCGTCACCGCCGTGTTCACCGCCCTGGTGGACGACGGCATCGCCTCGAGCGCGGCGGGGGTGTCGAGCCTCATCGACGCCTGGCTGGCCCTCGCCACTGTCGAGTCCAACGGCGAGCGCAACCGCAGCATCACGATCGTGAAGGCGAGGGGGACCGGGCACTCGAACCAGGTGCGGGAGTTCGTGATCACCCCGGCAGGCATCGAGATCACCGACGTCTACACCGGCAGCGGCCAGGTCCTCATGGGCACGGCCAGGCGGGCGGCGGAGGCGCGCGAGCTGGAGGAGCAGACGCGGAGCGCAGCATCGCTCGCCGCCCGCCGGCGGGCGATGGAGCGCCGCAAGGCGGCCGTGGAGGCCGAGATCGCCGCCCTGCGGGCCGGGCTCGACTCGGAGCTGGAGGCGTTCGAGCTCGACCTCCGCGACCAGGCCCGGGCCAGATCCGACGAGGAGGCGACGGCGCGCCGGCTGGCCAGCGCCCGCTTCGCCGACGAGGAGGTGACGTCGTGACGGACCAGGTGGCCGAGGACGAGCGGTGGCTGCTCCGTCTCTACGTGGCCGGCCAGACGCCGAGGTCGCTCACCGCCTTCGCCAACCTGAAGCGGATCTGCGAGGAGCACCTGGCCGGTCGCTACGAGATCGACGTGGTGGACCTGTTGGAGAACCCCCAGCTGGCCAGGGGCGACGAGATCCTCGCCATCCCCACGCTCGTCCGCCGGCTGCCACCGCCGATCACCAAGATCATCGGGGACCTGTCCGACACCGACAAGGTCCTGGTCGGCCTCCAGCTGGTTCCTCGGTAACCGTGGGGGGGGGGCATGGACGACTCGCCGGTAGGGTGGCCCGAGGGACTGGCGGACCGGGTCACCGAGGCCTTCGAGGAGGGCCTCCGGGAGCGCAGCTCCCGCCACTTCGCGCTGCGGCTCTACGTCGCCGGCGTCAACCCGTCCTCCCAGCGGGCGGTGGCCAACCTCACCTCCATCTGCGAGGAGCTCCTTGCCGGGCGGTACACGCTCGAGGTGATCGACCTGTACCAGCAGCCCGATCGCGCCATCGAGGAGGACATCGTCGTGGCGCCCACGCTCGTCCGGGTGCGGCCCGAGCCGGTCACCCGCCTCGTCGGTGACCTGTCCGACCGGCCCCTCGTCGTCCGAGAGCTCGACATCGGTGCATGACCCGACGCCGACGTACGCCGACCTGGCGGAGCGGCTGGCCGCCGCCGAGGAGGCACTCGACGCCATCCGCACCGGCGCGGTCGACGCCGTCGTCGTCTCGACGCAGCAGTTCGGCACCCGGATCTACACGCTGTCCGGTGCCGACGAGTTCTACCGCGTGCTCGTCGAGCAGATGCCGGAGGGCGCCGCCGCGGTGGAGCCGGACGGCCTGGTGCTGTATGCGAACGGCCGGCTGGCCGACCTGCTCGGGCGGCCCCTGTCGCAGGTGATCGGCTCCAACCTGGCCGACTTCACCACCGACACGTGCGACCGGAACGCCCTGCTCGAACTGGTCGCCGACGGGGCGTCCGCCGGCACCGCCGAGGTCCGCCTGGGTACCCCCCACGGGAGGATGACCGACGTCTCCGTGTCGGTGCGCACGCTGTCGGAGGACGCCACCCGGTGCGTGGTGATGGTCGACCTCACCCACCGGATCAGGGCGGAGGCCGAGCTCCGCGCCGCCGAGGAGCGCTTCCGCAGCGCCTTCGACAGTGCGCCGATCGGCATGGCCCTGCTCGACGGCGAGGGCCACGTCGAGCGGGTGAACCGGGCCTTGTGCGCGATCCTCGGCCTGGAGGTCCGGGACCTGCTCGAGCGGCCCCTGCCCTGGCTGGCGGGGCGGGAAGGCGGCCTGGCGAGGCTCCTGGACCTCGGGCCCACCGAGGTCGCCCTCGACCACCTTCCCGGCCCGGCCAGCTGGGTCGCCGTCGACATGAGCGCCGTGCGGGACGGCGCAGGGGCCGTGCGCCAGGTCGTCGTCCAGGTGCAGGACGTCTCCGAGCGCCGGCGCGCCGAGGAGGCGCTGCGCTACGTCGCCGACCACGACGGCCTCACCGGGCTGGTCAACCGGCGGGGCTTCGAGCTGGCGATGGAGCAGCACCTGGCGCTGGCGGCCCGCTACGGCGGGCACGGGGCGCTGATCATGATCGACGTCGACCACTTCAAGTACATCAACGACTCCCGCGGCCACAACGTGGGCGACCTGGTGCTGAAGGCGCTCGCCGACGCCCTGGGTGCGCGGCTGCGCGCCTCCGACGTGTTCGCCCGCCTGGGCGGCGACGAGTTCGCCATCCTCATCCCGAGCGGCGACGCCACCGGGGCGGTCGCCCTGGCCCGCCAGCTGGTGGCGGCGGCGGCCGAGTTGCAGATCGCCGAGCTGGTGGGCATGCGCCGCCTCACGGTCAGCGCCGGCGTCTCCTCGCTCGGCGCCGGCGGGCGGACGGTGGGGGAGCTGATGGCGCTGGCCGACCTCGCGCTCTACGACGCCAAGGAGGCGGGCCGGAACACGGTCGCGGTCTACGACCCCGACGCCGGCGGCGGGTCGGGCACCGAGCACCGCATGACCTGGCTCACCCGGATCAAGACCGCCCTCGACGAGCGGTCGCTGGTCATCCACCGCCAGCCGATCATCGACCTGGCGTCGGGCGACGTCGTCCTGCACGAGCTGCTCATCCGCATGCCCGAGCTCGACGGCGGGGTGGCGGCGGCGGCCGAGTGGTTCGACGTGGCGGAGCGCTACGACCTCGCCACCGCCATCGACGAGCTGGTGTTCGACTTCGCGCTGTCACTGCTCGGGGAGGGCCGCGACGCGCCGGGCGTCACCGTGAACGTCTCCGGCACCTCGATCGGCCGGGCCGGCCTGCTCGACCACTACCAGGCCGGCTTCCGCCGATCCGGCGTCGACCCGGGGCGGGTGACCTTCGAGATCACCGAGACCGCCGCCTTCGCCAACCTGGCCGGCGCCGCCCGGTTCGCCGAGGAGCTGCACGGCCTCGGGTGCCGGCTGGCCCTCGACGACTTCGGCGCCGGGTACGGCTCGTTCTACTACCTGAAGCACCTGCCGTTCGACGACGTCAAGATCGACGGCGAGTTCGTCCGCAACAGCTGCAACGACCGCCGGGACCGGGCGATCATCAGCGCCATGGTCGCCGTGGCCCGGGCCATGGGCCGCCGCACGGTCGCCGAGTCGGTGGAGGACGCCGCCACCATGGACCTCCTGCGCTCACACGGCGTCGACCTCGCTCAGGGCTACTTCGTGGGCCGGCCGGAAGCCCTGGTGGCGAGGTCCGAATAAGACCATTACGCGCAAGTGCGACGTGTGCTTGATAGATTCCGCCAGCGCAAGCGGTACCGTATTGTTTGCGACGACGAGCCACGGACAATGGTCCGGCCGTGGTGGCGACGGCCCGCCGTATCGCCTAAATATTCCCGGGAGGGTCGATGAAAAGGCATCGGTGGGGACGGCTGGCGATTGCGGTGTCGGTGGTCGCGCTGCTCGCCACCGCGTGCGGGGGCGGCAAGAACGACTCCAGTAGTTCGAGCTCGGGCTCGAACACCCTGCGGGTGGGCTCGGACATCGCCTATCCGCCGGTCGAGTTCTACAAGGAAGGCACGAAGGACGTCCAGGGGATCGACTACGACCTGTGCCAGGCCGTCGCCAAGGAGATGGGCAAGTCCGGGTGCACGTTCCAGAACGTCACCTTCGACGGACTGATCCCGGCGCTCAAGACCAAGCGCTTCGACGCCATCTTCTCCGCCATGTCCGACACCGCGAAGCGGCAGGAGGAGATCACCTTCGTCGACTACTTCACCGTCGGCACGTCGATCATCGTCAAGAAGGGCAACCCCGAGGGCATCAAGGGCCTCGACGACCTGTGCGGCCGCACCATCGGCGTGCAGCGGGGCACCACCCAGGAGACCGTGTCCAACGCCCAGAAGGTGAAGTGCCAGGCGGCCGGCAAGGACCTCACCGTCCTCACCTTCGACACCGACGTCGACGCCCAGCAGGCGCTGCGGGCCGGCCGGTCGGTGGCCGACATGAACGACTTCCCCGTAGCCGCCTACGTGGCCCAGCAGGCCGGCGACTTCGAGGTGGTCGGCGAGCAGATCGAGGCGGGCCCCTACGGGGTCGGCATCCGCAAGGACGACACCGCCCTGCGCGACCAGATCCAGACGGCCCTGAAGGCGGTCATCGCCAGCGGCGAGTACGACCGGATCCTCGCCAAGTGGAACGTGAGCCAGGGTGCCCTGAAGACGGCGGCCGTCAACGGCGGTTCGTAGCCCGATGACGGGGCCGGCGGAGGCTGGGGCGGAGTCGGACGCCGACGTCGTCAAGGCCATACCGGTCCGGCACCCGTGGCGGTGGGTGTCGGCCGTGGTCGTGGCGCTGGTGGTCGCCTGGGTCCTGAAGGGGATCCTCGGCGTCGTCGACGCCGCCACCATCGGCAAGTTCCAGTTCAACGACCTGATCCTCAAGGGGCTGCTGCTCACCATCGAGATCTCGCTGCTGGCGCAGGCCGTCGGCACGGTCCTCGGGGTGATCCTGGCGGTCATGCGGCTCTCGAAGAACCCGGTCACGTCGACGACCGCCTGGATCTACATCTGGCTGTTCAGGGGCACGCCGGTTCTCGTCCAGCTGCTGTTCTGGTTCGCCGCCGTGCCCCTCGCCTTCAAGACGTTCAGCATCGGCATCCCGTTCACCAATATCAGGTTCTACGAGGAGCCGATGGCCCAGTTCATGACGCCCTTCGTCGTGGCCCTCCTCGGCCTCGGCCTCAACGAGGGGGCGTACATGGCGGAGATCGTGCGGGCCGGGATCCTCTCGGTCGACGAGGGGCAGGTCGAGGCGGCCCAGGCCCTGGGCATGCGGTCGGGCGTCACGATGCGCAGGATCGTGCTGCCCCAGGCCATGCGCGTGATCATCCCGCCCACCGGCAACGAGTTCATCTCGATGCTCAAGACGTCGTCGCTGGCCTCGGTCGTGCTCCTCGAGGAGCTGCTCCGCAACGCCCAGGGCATCTACCAGACGAACCTCAAGAACCTCGAGCTGCTCATGGTGGCCAGCATCTGGTACCTCGTGCTCACCACCATCGCCAGCATCGGCCAGTACTACCTGGAACGGCGCTTCTCCCGCGGCGCGGCGCGGGACCTGCCGGACACGCCGATCCAGCGCATCCGCCGCTCTCTGTCCCTCCGCACCCGCGCCCACGTGGAGGACTGATGACAGACGAGTGGCCCATGGTGCGGGCCGAGCGGGTGCACAAGCGGTTCGGCCGCCTGGAGGTGCTGAAGGGCGTCACCACGGAGGTGGGGCGCGGCCAGGTGATGGTGATCATCGGCCCGTCCGGATCCGGGAAGTCCACCTTCCTGCGGTGCATCAACCACCTGGAGAAGATCGAGGCCGGCCGCATCTGGGTCGACGGCGTGCTGGTGGGCTACCGGGAGGCCGACGGCAAGGTCTACGAGCTGCGCGAGCGCGAGGTGGCGGCCCGCCGGGAGCACATCGGCATGGTGTTCCAGCGGTTCAACCTGTTCCCCCACATGACCGCCATCGAGAACGTGATCGAAGCTCCCGTGCAGGTGAAGGGCATGAACAGGGGCGAGGCCGTCGACATCGGGCGCCGGCTGCTCGAGAAGGTGGGGCTCGGCGAGAAGGTGGGCGCCTACCCGTCCCAGCTCTCGGGCGGCCAGCAGCAGCGGGTCGCCATCGCCCGGGCGCTGGCCATGGACCCCAAGCTCATGCTCTTCGACGAGCCCACCAGCGCCCTCGACCCCGAGCTGGTGGGCGACGTGCTCGACGTCATGAAGGACCTGGCCCGCGCCGGCATGACCATGGTCGTCGTCACCCACGAGATGGGCTTCGCCCGCGAGGTGGGCGACGAGCTGGTCTTCATGGACGGCGGCGTGGTCGTGGAGCACGGCCCGCCCCGCGAGGTCCTCGCCGACCCCCAACACCAGCGCACGCGGTCGTTCCTGTCCAAGGTCCTCTGAGGTTTCACCTCGCAAGCGGAGCTTGCTCGGCGAGCTTGACGTGCCGCCCTCCGGCTGGCTGGTCTCGCCTGCCGCTCGCTCGCCAGTTCGTCGGCTCTGAGGCCGCCGACCGGCGAAGCCGGCACGGCGGCTTGCTGCGGGGGGCTGCGCCCCCCACACCCCCCGGGTTGCCGCCAGCCGGAGGGGCCGCCTCCGGCGGCGACCTCGGCCGCCGGCCATCTCCTGACTCGCTGGTCGCCCCGCGAAGGTGGGTTCTGAGGTTCTTTGGACGCAGGCGGCCACATGCGGGTCGCCGGCGTCCACGGAACCGTCGGGGCGTCAGCCGGGGGTGACCTCGGCGGCCAGCTCGGCCACCACCCGGCGCAGCTCGTCGAGGGCCGTGCGGCCGGCCGGCGTGGCCCGGTAGCGGCGCAGCACCCGTCCCTCGGCGACCTCGTCGCGTCCCTCCAGCAGGCCGTCGGCCTCCAGGCGGTGCAGGAGCGGGTACAGCGTTCCCGGCGAGACGGCATGCCCGTGCCGGGCCAGCTCGGCGGTGAGCCAGGCGCCGTGCACCTCCCCCTCGGCCGCGTGGTGGAGCACGTGCACGGCGACGGCACCGGTGCGGAACCGCCGCACCAGGTCGAGCGTCATCCGTCGAGCGAGGCCGCCGGCTGGAAGAGCTCGACCAGGTTGCCGGACGGGTCGACGAACAGCACCTGGGCGCCGCCCGGCCCCCGCACCACGTCGTTGCGGGGCTTGAGCCCGTCGCCCTCCAGGCGGGCGATCTCGGCGTCGAGGTCGTCGACGACGAGATGGATGCGGTTCCAGCCGCCGGGGACGGGCCGGGTGCCGTCGGCCATGGGCCGCCCGGCCGAGCTCTGCGGCCCGCTCAGCAGCAGCCGCAGCTCGCCCCGCCGGACGTCGGCGAAGGCGGGACCGGGATGGGACAGCAGCTCGAAGCCGAGGTGCTTGGTGTAGAAGTCGACGGCGGCGTCGACGTCGTCGACGATGTACCGCACGTTCACCATCAGGTACCTCCCGTACTCGCGTGGTATCGAACTACGATATCGCGTTTCGTAGCAGAGGCGTCAGGCGTAGGTCTCGAGGGCGTGGCCGGCCGCCGTCACCGCTGCCTCGACGCCGGCGACCGCGTCCGGTGACGGGATCCGGCCCTCGCGGGCGTCCTGCTCCACGTCGCGGGCGGCCGCCACCGCCGCCACCGCGCCCAGGGCGCCGGCCGAGCCGACCAGGCGGTGGGCGGCGGTGGCCACACCGAGCGCGTCGCCGGCCGAGGCCGCGGTTCGCAGCGTGGTGAGCCGCGCCGTCGCCTCCGCGGCGTACTCCCGGACCAGGTCGGCGAACGCCTCCGTGCCGACCAGGTCGACGAGCGCGCCGACCACGGCCCGGTCGAGGACGTCGCCGGTGGGGGCCTGGGGTCTGTCCGGCGGACCCGGTGCGCCCTCCTTGCCGCCGACCAGGCGGGCGAGGGTGGCGGCCAGCTCGTCGCGGTCGATGGGCTTGGCGACGTGGGCGTTCATGCCGGCGGCCAGGGCCCGCTCGACGTCGGCGCTCAGCGCCGACGCGGTGACGGCCACGATGGGGATGTCGGCCTCCGGCCCGTCGAGGCGGCGGATGGCGGCCGAGGCCTCGTACCCGTCGAGCACGGGCATCTCGCAGTCCATGACCACCGCGTCGTAGCGCACGCGGGTGAGCGCCTCCAGCGCCTCGGTCCCGTCGGCCACCGTGTCGACCCGGTAGCCCATGCGCTCAAGCAGCAGCGTGGCCAGGCGCTGGTTCACCGGGTTGTCGTCGGCCACCAGGATCCACTCGCCCCGCCCCGAGGGCGCGGCGAAGTCGCCGGTGGCCTCCCGCCGGGGGCCGGCCGGCGGCGCACCGAGGGCGTTGGAGATGGCGTCGAAGAGCTGGCTGCGCCTGGCCGGCTTGACGAGGAAGGCGGCGCAGTTGTCGCCCGCCCGGCCCCGCGCCTCTTCCCGGCCGCCGGCCGACGAGAGCACGATCACCGGTGGGGTGGGGACGACCTCGGCGGCCAGGGCGTCGGCCAGGTCGATGCCGTCCATGCCCGGCATCTGGAAGTCGGAGACCACCAGGTCGAACGGGGTGCCGCCGGCCGCTGCCGCCCGGGCGACGGCCAGCGCCTCTGGCCCCGATGAGGTGGCGGTGATGGCCATGGCCCAGGCGCCGAGCTGGGCGGAGAGGATCGTGCGGT
Source organism: Acidimicrobiales bacterium (assembly GCA_035689115.1). Lineage (GTDB taxonomy): Bacteria > Actinomycetota > Acidimicrobiia > Acidimicrobiales > JAHFUS01. The sequence continues at coordinate 72,563 of DASSMA010000082.1, read as the reverse complement.
TGACCGCCGTGTCGTCGACAACCAGCACGCGGGCGCCGGCGACGTCGGGCCGGCGGGTGGGCGGCGCCGACGAGCGACCCGACGTGAGGGGGACGCGGAAGTGGAACCGGCTGCCCTTCTCCAGGTCGGACTCGACGCCGATCTCGCCGCCCATCAGCTCGACCAGGCGCTTGCAGATGGCGAGGCCCAGCCCGGTGCCGCCGTAGCGCCGGGTGGTGGACGCATCGGCCTGGGTGAAGGCGTCGAACAGCCGCTCGCACTGCTCGGGGGCGATGCCGATGCCCGAGTCGCGCACCTCGAACAGCACGACCGTGGCGCCGCCCGACGTGCCGTCCGGGCCGACGCTGATGACGACCTCGCCGGTGTCGGTGAACTTGACGGCGTTGGACACCAGGTTCGTGAGCACCTGGCGGATGCGGCCCGGGTCGCCGCGGACCAGCGGCGGGAGCGCCGGGTCGACGAACACCGCCAGCTCCAGGCCCTTGGCGTGCGCCGCCTCGGCCAGCAGCTCGCCCACCTCTTCGGTGGTGACCTCGATGTCGAAGTCGGTCTCCTCCAGCGCCAGGCGGCCGGCCTCGATCTTGGAGAAGTCGAGGATGTCGTGGATGATGCCGAGCAGGGCCTGGGCCGACGACCGCACCGTCTCGGCGAACTCCCGCTGCTCGGGGTCGAGGGCGGTGTCGAGCAGGAGCCCCGTCATCCCGATGACGCCGTTCATCGGGGTGCGGATCTCGTGGCTCATGGTGGCGAGGAAGTCGGACTTGAGGCGGGCGAGGGCCAGCGCCTCGGCCCGGGCCGCCTCGAGGGCGGCGGTGGTGCGCTTGCGCTCGGTGATGTCGCTGAACGACACCACCACCCCCTGGAGCACGCCGCCCACCAGGACCGGCTGGGTGATGCACTCGACGGGGAACGAGGTGCCGTCGGGCTTCCAGAACACCTCTGCGTCGCTGCGCGTCGCCACCCCGGTGACGAGCGTGGTGTGGGTGGGGCAGGCGGCCCACGGGTAGGGCGACCCGTCGCCGCGGTGGTGGTGGATCAGGTCGTGGACCACCCGGCCGACCAGCTCGGCCTCCGAGCGCCCGAGGGCCGCCTGGGCGGCCCGGTTGACGAAGGTGCAGCGCCCGGCGGCGTCCATCCCGTAGATCCCCTCGCCGGTGGAGTCGAGGAGGAGGCGGAGGCGCTCGGCCGCCTCGGTGGCCGCCCGCCGGCTGTCCCGCAGCGCCTCGCCGGCCCGCACCCGCTCCGTGGAGTCGCGCACGGCGGCGCAGACCACCAGGCCGTCGGGCGTCTCCAGGGCGGACAGCGAGATGTCGGCCGGGAACTCGGTGCCGTCCCGCCGGCGGGCCGAGAGCTGCTGGTCGCTGGCGCCCATGGGCCGCGGCCGGGGGTCGGCCGAGTAGCGCGCCCGCAGGCGGGGGTGCGAGGACCGCACCGCGTCGGGGACCAGCATCTCCACCGGCTGGCCGACCAGCTCGGTCTGCTCGTAGCCGAAGAGGGCGGCCGCCTGGCGGTTGGCGAGGATGATCGACCCGCTGCCGTCGACGGCCACCATGGCGTCGGGAGCCGCGTCGAGGAGGGCACGGGAGATCCCTTCGCTTGCCGTCACCGGCGCCACCCCCTGCTCTTCAAGGAGCCCTCCTCGGCCCTACCGGGCCATTGTTGCACGCTCCATCAAGAATTGGGTCGCCACTATGAGGCGGCCGGCGCGCCGAAACGGCGACATGATCGGGGGCGATGCTCCTCACCCTCTCCACCACCCACGAGCCGGCCACCGACCTGGGATTCCTGCTGCACAAGAACCCCGGCAGCGTCCACAGCACGGCCCTCGGGTTCGGCACCGCCCTGGTGGTGTACCCGGAGGCGACCGTGAAGCGGTGTACCGCCGCCCTGCTGGTGGACGTCGACCCGGTGGGGCTCGTGCGGGGCCGGAAAGGCCCCAAGGGCAACGAATTCTCATTGGCGCATTACGTGAATGATCGTCCTTACGCCGCTTCGTCCTTCTTGTCGGTGGCGGTGGGCAAGGTGTTCGGGACGGCGATGGGGGGCCGCAGCAAGGAGCGCCCGGATCTGGCAGGCACCCCCATCCCGCTCACCGTGCGGCTGCCGGTGGTGCCGTGCCGGGGCGGCGAGGCGGTGCTGCGCCGGCTGTTCACGCCCCTCGGGTACGAGGTCACGGCGGCTGCCCTGCCCCTCGACGAGGAGTTCCCGGCGTGGGGCCAGAGCCGGTACCTCGACGTGACCCTCCAGGCCGAGTCCCGCCTGCGCGACGTGCTGGAGCACCTCTTCGTGCTGCTGCCCGTCCTCGACGACGACAAGCACTACTGGGTCGGTGCCGACGAGGTCGACAAGCTCCTCCGGCGGGGCGGGACGTGGCTCCCGTCCCACCCCGAGCGGAACTTCATCGCCCGCCGGTACCTGCGCCACGACCGGGGGCTCACCCAGAGCGCGCTGGAGCGCCTGCTGGCCGACGAGCCCGACGACCCCGACGAGCTGGAGGCGGCCCACGACACCGAGGAGCAGGTGGTCGAGCGGCCGCTCAGCCTCAACGAGCAGCGGCTGGCGGCGGTGGTCGGCCAGGTGAAGGAGGCGGGCGCCCGGCGGGTGGTCGACCTGGGCTGCGGGAGCGGCAAGCTCGTGCAGCGCCTCCTGCGCGAGACCGCCGTGGAGCACGTGCTGGGCGTCGACGTGTCCCACCGGGCCCTGGAGGGCGCCGCCCGCCGCCTCCACCTCGACACCATGGCGCCTCGCCAGCGCGAGCGGGTCGACCTGGTGCAGGGTGCCCTCACGTACCGGGACCGCCGCCTCCGCGGCTTCGACGTGGCCACGGTGGTGGAGGTGGTGGAGCACCTCGACCCTCCGCGCCTGGGCGCCTTCGAGCGGGCCGTGTTCGCCCACGCCCAGCCCCGCACGGTCGTCGTCACCACGCCGAACGTCGAGTACAACGCCTGCTTCGAGTCGCTGCCGGCCGGGTCCCTGCGCCACCGGGACCACCGCTTCGAGTGGACGCGGGCCGAGTTCGCCGCCTGGGCCGAGGCGGTGGCCGCCCGCCACGGCTACCGCGTCGGCTTCCACGGGATCGGCACCGAGGACCCCGACCGCGGCGCCCCCACCCAGATGGCCGTGTTCGAACGATGAGGATCCCCGAGTTGTCGCTCGTCGCCCTGGTGGGCGTGTCCGGGTCGGGGAAGTCGAGCTTCGCCGCCCGCCATTTCCTGCCCACCGAGGTGCTGTCCTCGGACCGGTGCCGGGGCCTGGTGTCCGACGACGAGAACGACCAGACCGCCACCGAGGCCGCCTTCGAGGTCCTGCACTTCATCGCCGCCCGGCGGCTGGCGGCCGGGCGGCTCACGGTGGTCGACGCCACCAACGTCCACCCCGAGTCCCGCCGGCTGCTGGTGGAGCTGGCCAAGCGCCACCACGTGCCAGCGGTGGCCGTGGTCCTCGACGTGCCCACCGAGGTCTGCGCGGCGCGCAACGCGACCCGGCCCGACCGCGCCTTCGGCCCCCACGTGCTGCGCAACCAGCGCAGCCAGCTGCGCCGCTCGATGCGCACCATCCGCCGCGAAGGGTTCGCCAAGGTGGCGTTCCTGACCGGCGTCGACGAGGTCGACCGGGCGACGATCACCCGGGAGCCGGCGCCGACAGACCGCCGGGACGACCTCGGCCCCTTCGACATCGTGGGCGACGTCCACGGCTGCCACGACGAGCTGGTCGCCCTCCTCCGGGAACTGGGCTACGAGGTCGGGCCCGACGGCATCTCGGCCCGCCATCCCGAGGGCCGGCGGGCGGTGTTCGTCGGCGACCTGGTCGACCGGGGCCCGGCCACGCCGGCCGTCCTGCGCCTGGTGATGGCCATGGTCGAGGCGGGCGACGCCCTGTGCGTGCCGGGCAACCACGAGGCCAAGCTGCTGCGGGCCCTTCAGGGCCGCAACGTGCGGGTGAGCCACGGCCTGGCGGAGTCGCTGGCCCAGCTGGCGACCGAGCCGCCCGAGCTGTCGCAGCGGGTGGCGGCGTTCATCGACGGCCTGGTGAGCCACCTGGTCCTCGACGGCGGCCGGCTGGTCGTGGCCCACGCCGGCCTCCGGGCCGAGATGCACAACCGCTCGTCGGGCGCCGTGCGGGCGTTCGCCCTCTACGGCGACACCACCGGCGAGACCGACGAGTTCGGCCTGCCCGTGCGCTACCCGTGGGCCGAGGACTACCGCGGCGACGCGGCCGTCGTCTACGGCCACACGCCCGTGCCCGACGCGGTGTGGCGCAACCGCACGATCTGCGTCGACACCGGCTGCGTGTTCGGCGGGCGCCTCACCGCCCTGCGGTACCCCGAGCGCGAGCTGGTGTCGGTGCCGGCCGCCCGCACGTACTGGGAGCCGGCCCGCCCGCTGCAGGCGGCGGCCGGCGACCCCACGCGGGAGCCCACCGACCTCGACCTCGACGACGTGGTCGGCCGGCGCCTCGTCACCACCCGGCTCAGCCACACCGTCACCGTGCGGGAGGAGAACGCCATCGCCGCCCTGGAGGTGATGAGCCGCTTCGCCGCCGATCCCCGCTGGCTGGTCTACCTGCCACCAACCATGGCGCCCACCGCCACCACCGAGGCGCCCGGCCTCCTCGAGCACCCGGCCGAGGCCTTCGCGTCGTTCCGCAGGGACGGCGTGGCGCGGGTGGTGTGCGAGGAGAAGCACATGGGGTCGCGCGCCGTCGTGGTGGTGTGCCGGGACGCCGGCGTGGCCGAGCGCCGGTTCCACGTGGCCGGGGAGGGCGCCGTCTTCACCCGTACCGGGCGCCCCTTCTTCGCCGGCGGCGAGGAGGGGGCGCTGCTCGCCAAGGTGCGGGCCGGCATGGACGCCGCCGGCCTCTGGGACGAGCTGGGCACCGACTGGCTGGTGCTCGACGCCGAGCTGCTGCCGTGGTCGGCCAAGGCCGAGGAGCTGCTGCGCCGCCAGTACGCCTCGGTCGGCGCCGCCGCCACCTCGACGCTCGCCGCCGAGGCGGGCGTGCTCGAGGCGGCCCTGGCGCGGGGCGCCGGCGTGGAGCTCGAGCTGGGGCGGGCACGCGAGCGGCTCGGCATGGCCGAGCGCTTCGTCGCCGCCTACCGGCGCTACTGCTGGCAGGTGGCGTCGGTCGACGACCTGCGCCTGGCGCCGTTCCAGGTGCTGGCCGGCGAGGGGAAGGTCCACGCCCTCACCGACCACCTGTGGCACGTGGAGGTGCTCGGCCGGCTGGCCGACGCCGACCCCGGCACCTTCCGCGCCACGGCCACGGCCACCGTCGAGATGGGCGACGAGGCCAGCGAGGCGGCCGCCGTGGCGTGGTGGGAGCAGCTGACGGAGAGCGGCGGCGAGGGCATGGTCGTCAAGCCGGTGGAGGTGGTCCATCGCGGTCCCGGCGGGCTGGCCCAGCCCGGCGTCAAGTGCCGTGGCCGGGAGTACCTGCGGATCATCTACGGGCCCGAGTACACCGCCGACGAGAACCTGGCCCGGCTGCGCGCCCGCCGGCTGGGCCACAAGCGCTCGCTCGCCCTGCGGGAGTTCGCCCTCGGCATCGAGGCCCTCGAGCGGTTCGTGGCCGGCGAGCCCCTGTACCGGGTCCACGAGTGCGTCTTCGGCGTGCTCGCCTTGGAGAGCGAACCGGTGGATCCCCGGTTGTAGCGTTTCGCCTCGCAAGCAGAGCTTGCTCGGCGAGTTTGCCGTGCCGCCCTACGGGCGGCGCTCAAGCCGCCGCCCGGCAAAGCCGGATCGGCGGCCGTCGTGCGGGGGGCACGCCCCCCGCACCCCCCCGTGCCGGCAGCCATGGGGGCGCCTCCGGCGCGCGTGCGGCCGCCGGCCATGGCGGACAGGGGAAGAAAACGGTTGACAGCAACGGCCCGAACCCGCACCATCGCCGTTCTGTCCCGACACGGAAGGAGGGGGTGACGTGCCCACCCGCATCAACGACAAGCTGGTCTCCTGGGGATCGGAGATCGACGACCAGACCATCCGCCAGGCCGAGAAGGCCGCCCGCCTGCCGATCGTGGCCGGGCACGTGGCCCTCATGCCCGACGCCCACGTGGGCATCGGCGCCACCGTCGGTTCGGTGATCCCCACGCGCGACGCCGTCATCCCGAGCGCCGTCGGCGTCGACATCGGCTGCGGCATGGTCGCCGCCGAGCTCGACGTCACCCAGGAGCAGCTGCCGGACTCGCTCGACCCCCTGCTGTCGCGCATCGAGCGGGCCATCCCGGCCGGCGTCGGCAAGGGCCACGACGAGGTGGCCCGGGCCGCCGACACGTGGCTGTCGGCCCACCGGCCGGCCACCGAGCTGGCCGAGGACCGGTCGGTGAAGGCGGCCAAGCAGTTCGGCACCCTCGGCTCCGGCAACCACTTCTTCGAGGTGTGCGTCGACGAGCGCGGCCACGTGTGGGTCGTCCTGCACTCGGGCAGCCGCGGCATCGGCAACATGCTGGCCCAGGGCCACATCGCCAAGGCCCGCCGGCTGGCCAAGGACCTCCACCTGCGGTTGGAGGACCCCGACCTGGCGTACTTCGTGGAGGGCACGCCGGAGTTCCGGGCCTACATCGGCGACATGCTGTGGGCCCAGGACTACGCCCGCGCCAACCGCGACCAGATGATGGACAACGCCATGCGCGAGGTCTTCGGGTTCCTCGGCTTCGGCCGGGAGGTCCACCGGATCAACTGCCACCACAACTTCACCCAGCGCGAGGTCCACGACGGCCACGAGCTGTGGATCACCCGCAAGGGCGCCATCAAGGCCGATACCGGCGACCTCGGCGTGATCCCCGGCTCCATGGGAACCCGCAGCTACATCGTGCGGGGCCTCGGCAACCCGGCCAGCTGGACGTCGTGCTCGCACGGCGCCGGCCGGCGCCACTCGCGCACCCAGGCCAAGAAGCTCTTCACCACCGCCGACCTGGCCCGCCAGATGGCCGGGAAGGTGTGGCTGGAGAAGCGGGCCGAGGCCCTGGTGGACGAGATCCCCGCCGCCTACAAGGACATCGACCAGGTGATGGCTGACCAGGCCGACCTGGTGGAGGTCCGGCACACGCTCCAGCAGGTTCTCAACTACAAGGGGACCTGAGGCAGGCCCTGGGCCCACCCGCGTCCGCGCTCACCCGAACGAGGTGCCCGAGCCCAGCGGGCGGGAGCCGCACCAAAGCCACTTCCCGTCCTCTTTCGCCATCCGGGCCTGGATCCTCGAGCTGCTCCGCTCGGTCTCGACTTCGACGTCGACGGTCGCGTAGGCACCGCCGGGTTGGCTGTGGATGCCGCGCGTCCCGAAGCTGACCAGGTGGCCGGCGTTGGCCTCCTCACTCGAGATCCTCGCCTGGTACTGCTCGATGGTCAGCTGGGAGCGCAACGTGGAGCACAGCAGGGCATAGGCCTGGTCGAGCCGGCTGTCGCGTCGCGCCCGGAGGTAGTTGTCCGCCCCCCGGATGGGCCCGGCGACGGCGTCGACGACCTTCGGGACCACGAAGACGGCCGTGCACCCGCCGATCAGCACCACCGAGCCGACCACCACGGCGAGGATCAGCGGCCACTTCCGCCGCCGCTGCTGCTGCGGTGCCCCGACGCCGGGGTAGGCCTGGGGCCCGGTCACCTGGGCGGTCCACTCGGTGCCGTTCCACCAGCGCATGCCTGGTGACCCGTCGGGATTCGGGTACCACCCGGCCGGCATGCTCATGGGACAGGGACAAGAAGGAAGGTCACCCAGCAATGATGCCGGAATGATTCGGGTAAGGGCCTGGGAATCAACTACCTGCTCGGAAGAGGCGACGCCGGTCTGCTCTCGTTCGGCTCTACAACCGCTCTGCTCCAACGATTTCACTTCCCATGGAAAAGCAGACCGGCGTCGCCTCCTCACTCACGTAGTTGATTCCCAGTCCCTAACCGGATCAGCGGGCGATGTCGGCCACGGTGGCCCCGGTGAGCCGGACCAGGTCGACCGGCGCCAGTTCGATCTCGAGCCCGCGGCGGCCGGCGCTGACGAACACCGTCTCGAACCCGAGGGCGGAGCGGTCCACGACGGCAGGGAGCGCCCGTTTCTGGCCGAGAGGGCTGATTCCGCCGACCACGTACCCGGTGGCCCGCTCGGCGTCGGCCACGGGCGCCATCGCCGCCTTCCGGCCGCCCCGGGCGGCAGCCAGGTGCTTGAGGTCGAGCTGGCCGGCCACCGGGACCACGGCGACGGCCAGGGCGCCGTCCACCGTGGCCACCAGCGTCTTGAACACCCGAGCCTGGTCGATGCCCAGGCGGGCGGCCGCCTCCTCGCCGTAGGACCGGCCGGCCGGGTCGTGCTCGTAGGCGTGGACCCGGTGCTCGACGCCGGCCCGCTGGGCGGCGGCCAGGGCGGGGGTGGCGGCTCCCTTGGGCACGCCGGCATGCTCGCACGGCGCTCCGTGGGTCACCATGCAGGCGTGTCCGAGATCCCGCCCCTGCCGCCCTCCACCATCCTGCTGGTCGAGGTCGGCTCCACCGCCCACGGCACCGGCCTTCCCGGCGGCGAGGACCACGACGAGATGGGCGTGGTCGTGGAGGACCCGGAGCAGGTGCTCGGCACCGACCCCGACGGGTTCCGCACCGTCATGCAGCGGACGCAGCCCGAGGGCACGCGCTCGGGTCCGGGCGACGTCGACCGCACGCTCCACTCGCTGCGGCGCTTCCTGCGGCTGGCGGCGTCGGGGAACCCGTCCATTCTCCTGTCCTTCTGGGCACCGGTGCTGCATGCCACCGACGAGGGGCGGCAGCTCCAGGGGATGGGGGAGGCGTTCGTCGGGCGCCACGTGATCCCCCGCTACCGCGGCTACATGGAGTCGCAGGTCATGCGGCTGCTCGGGCAGCGGGGCGGCGGCCACGGGAGGCGGGGTGGCGGCGGCCGCGAGGAGCTGGTCGCCGCCCACGGGTACGACACCAAGTACGCCATGCACGCCGCCCGCCTCGGCTTCCAGGGCATCGAGCTGGTCACCACCCGGCGGCTCCGGCTGCCGGTCGAGGGCGAGCCGGCCGAGTGGCTGCGCGCCGTCCGCCGCGGCGACGTGCCCTTCGAGGAGTGGCAGAAGCGGTGCCGCTCCCTCGACCGGCGCCTGGAGGAGCTGGCCAGCGACGAGTCGCTGCCAGCCGGCCCGGATCGGTCCTCGATCGACGCCTGGGCGGTGGCCACCCACCTCGGCTGGTGGTCGAGGGCCTGACCTCAGCTCACATCGCCTCGATGCTCCCACGGGGGTGGGAGCCGGCGTCGTGGGCGGCGACGATGGCCCGGGCCCGGTCGGCGAGGTGCAGCTTGGCGAACACGTCGGCCAGGCGGTGGCGGACGACGGCGTCCGGCAGGCCCAGCCGTCGGGCGTCGAGGCCGCCGGCGAGGAGGCCGAGCAGGTCCCGCTCGGCGGCGGTGAGGCGCGGGTACAGGTCCGACGTGCGGGCCAGCGGCTCGCGGTCGAAGTACTCGAGGAGCCGGGAGGCCACCGCCGGGCCGACCACCGGCTCGCCGGCCGCCACCGACAGGACGGCCCTCACCAGGGCGTCGTCGCCGCCGTCGTCGAGGGAGTAGCCCAGCGCACCGAAGCGAAGGGCGGCGAACAGCACGTCGTCGTCCTCGAACGGCGCCTCCACCACCACGCCGATGTGGGGCATGGCCCGGGCGATCCTGCCGACGGCGTCGAGGCCGTCCCCGCCGGCCAGCCGGATATCGATGACGACCACATCGGGCTGGCGCTCCTCCGCCAGCCGCACGGCCTCGAGGCCGGACGTGGCCTCGCCTGCGGGCGTCACGCCGGGGCGTGACGCCAGCAGGTGGGCGATCCGGCTCTGCGCCCCGGGCCGGTCGTCGGCGACGAGGACGGCGACGGGCCCGGTCATGGCAGGTGGATCGAGGGGAGCCGGCGGCGGCCCGGGGTGCGCACGGCCCCGGGCCGCCCTGCCGGGGTCAGCGGCGCCGGTCGCGCCGGTCGTCGCGCCGGTCCTGGCGACGGTTCACACCGTGCACCACGACCGCCGTCGTGCCAACTGCGGCCGCAGTCCGCGCCACGGGGGCGCCGACGACGCCGCGACGGGCGACGCGTGCAGGACGGAGAGGCATCTCAGGCTCCTTTCTCGGTCTGCTCGGAATCGGCCGTCTCCTCGGCCTCGATGGAGGCGAGGATGGCCTGGATCGGGATGCGCCCGGTGGCCACCAGCTGGCCGCCGGTGTGGCGCACCGCAGAGGCGAACGGCGCCACCCAGCGGTTCTCCCACACCACGACCCCGGCCGTGGCGCCGGGCTCCATGGACTCGGCCAGGGGGGCGACGTCCTCGGCGGCCAGGATCTCGGCGATCTCCGTCTCCAGGCCGCGCAGGGCGTCGATGCCCTCCAGGTCGTCGATCTCGAAGCTCTCGATCGAGCCGTCCTCGTCCTTGTGGAGGACGAGGAGGTCGAGGAGGCGGATCGTCCCGCTCTCGACCAGCCGGGCGAGCTGCTCGGCGATCTCGCCGGTGAAGTTGCTCTTGCCAGCCGGGAACTCGACGACGAGGTAGTCGACAGGCCCCAGCTCCTCGATGGTGTCAGTGTCAGCCACTGCTGCTCCTTCCTCACGGCACGACCACCGCGCCGGTCAACGGCACCTGCCACGACTGTCCCCTGCCATGGGCGCGACGTCGTCACCCGCGAGGGGTGGTGCGCGGGCGGGGCGGCCGGGTCACCCTGTTGGTATGACCGAGGTGACGGCCGCCGTCCTGTGCCTGCTGGTGTTCGTGTGGGCGGTGCTCTCGGGCGTGCTGGCCCGGCACAACCTCACCGGGTCGATCCTGCTGGCCGCCGCCGGGTACGTGCTGGGCAACCCGGACTGGGGGTCGCTCCACGTCGAGGTCAACGCCGCCAACATCCACGTGGTGGCCGAGATCACCTTGGCCCTGGTGCTCTTCTCCGATGCCGCCCGCGTCGACCTCCGCAGCCTCCGGGCCGACATCGCCCTCCCGGCCCGCCTGCTGGGCATCGGCCTGCCCCTGTCGGTGGTGGCCGGCTTCCTGCTGGCGATGCCGCTGCTCGCCGGCGTCCCGTGGGCGCTGGCCCTCTTCGTCGGCGCCGCCCTGGCGCCCACCGACGCCGCCCTCAGCACCCAGGTCATCGATGACGAGCGCATCCCGATGCGGCTCCGCCGGGCCCTGAACGTGGAGAGCGGCCTCAACGACGGCATCGTGACACCGATCGTCACCTTGGCGCTGGCGGTGGCCGCCAGCCAGCTCGCGGTGGTGTCCGAGACCACGACGGCGGAGGCGAACTCGGCGCTGCGGGCGCTGGCCGGGGGGCTGGCGTTCGGTGCGTTCGCCGGCGTCGCCGGGGCGGTGGTCATCACCGCCGCCGCCCGGTACGGGTGGGTGGCGAGGGGCGGCCGGCGGGTCGCCGCCCTGGCCGTCGCCCTCGGATCGTTCGCCGGCGCCGTGGCGTTCGACGCCAACGGGTTCATCGCCGCCTTCGTCGCCGGCATGGCTTTCGGCGCCGTGCTCACCAGGGCGCGTACGGACGTGGAGCGGGTCGACGAGCTGCCGGACCTGGGGGGCCGGGTGCTGGGCCTGGTCGTGTGGTTCCTGTTCGGCGCCACCCTCCTGCCCGTCGCCTTCCACCACCTCGACGCCCGCATGGTGGTGTACGCGGTGCTCAGCCTGACCGTGGTGCGCATGGCACCGGTCGCCCTGTCGCTGGTCCGGTCGCGCCTCGACGGGCCGACCGTCGCCTTCGTGGGCTGGTTCGGTCCCCGGGGGCTGGCGTCGGTGGTGTTCGCCCTGCTCGCTCTCGAGTCGCTCGGCGAGGGCGACGCTGCGGTCTCCCGGGCGGTCGGCACGGTCGCCCTGACGGTGATGCTCAGCGTCGTCCTCCACGGCGTGACCGCCGGCCCCGCCGGCCGCAGCTACCTCCTGCGGGAGGCGGCCCGGCGCTGAAGATCATCCAGCATGGGTGACGAGCGCGGCGCCCGGCGGGCGGACGATGGGCTGGAACGCGCAGTCCCAAAGGAGAGGTGCACGCCATGGCGAAGAAGTTCCGCGGCAAGATCTCGCTCGACGTCCGCGACTCGGTGCAGGACTGGGAGCCCTATCTCGCTCCCCGCGCCAAGGAGGGGGCTCCGAACGTCCTCTACGTCGTGTGGGACGACGTCGGCTACTCGACCATGGACGCCTTCGGGGGACCGGTGGAGTGCCCGACGATGCAGCGGATCGCCGACATGGGCGTGCGCTACTCCAACTTCCACACCACCGCGCTCTGCTCGCCGACCCGGGCGTCCCTGCTCACCGGGCGCAACGCCACGACCAACGGCATGGCCACCATCGCCGAATTCGGCTCCGGGTTCCCCGGCATCTCGACCCGCATCCCGTTCGAGAACGGCTTCATCTCCGAGGTCCTCGCCGAGCAGGGCTACAACACCTACTGCGTCGGCAAGTGGCACCTGACACCAGGCGACGAGCAGACGCTCGGCTCGTTCAAGGGCCGCTGGCCCCTGGGGCGGGGCTTCGAGCGCTTCTACGGCTTCCTGAGCGGCGAGTCCAACAGCTGGTATCCCGACCTGGTGTACGACAACCACCAGATCGACCCGCCGGCCACCCCCGACGAGGGGTACCACCTGTCGGCCGACCTGGCCGACAAGGCCATCGAGTTCATCCGGGACGCCAAGGTCATCGAGCCTGACAAGCCCTTCTTCCTTTACTTCTCGTCGCAGGCGGCCCACGCGCCCCACCACGCGCCGAAGGAGTGGATCGAGAAGTACCAGGGCCGCTTCGACGAGGGCTACGAGGCCATCCGCACCGGGATCCTGGAGAAGCAGAAGGCCCTCGGTCTGCTGCCCCCCGACACCGACCTGTCGCCGATCAACCCCCACGGCGAGCCGGCCACGACCAGCCCCGACGGGAAGCCGTGGCCGATGCTCGACACGGTGCGGCCCTGGGACTCGCTGAGCGAGGACGAGCGCCGGCTGTTCTGCCGGATGGCCGAGGTGTTCGCCGGCTACGTGTCCTACACGGACCACGAGATCGGCCGGCTGATCGACTACCTGGAGGAGTCGGGCGAGCTGGAGAACACGATCATCGTCGTGGTGTCCGACAACGGCGCCAGCGGCGAGGGCGGGCCCAACGGCAGCTTCAACGAGTGGCGGTTCTTCAACGGGATCCCCGACAACGTCGAGTCCAACCTCCCCCACATCGACGAACTCGGCTCGCCCGCCTCGTACAACCACTACTGCACCGGCTGGGCCTGGGCGTTCGACACGCCCTTCCCCTACTGGAAGCGGTGGGCCGGTTACGAGGGCGGCGTCGCCGACATGTGCATCGTGGCCTGGCCGGCGCAGATCCCGGCCTCGACCACGCCGAGGGACCAGTACGTCCACGCCGTCGACATCGTGCCGACCGTCTACGAGCTGCTCGGCATCGAGCCCCCGGAGACCCTGAAGGGCTACCCGCAGAGCGAGATCGAGGGCGAGAGCTTCGCCGCCTCGCTGACGGACCCGGCGGCGCCGAGCAAGCAGACCCAGTTCTTCGCCATGCTCGGCCAGCGGGCGATCTACCACGACGGGTGGCTGGCCTGCACCATCCACCCGCCGATCTCCGGCTGGGGCCACTTCGAGTCCGACGTGTGGGAGCTCTACGACATCGAGCACGACCGGTGCCAGACGGTGAACCTGGCCGAGAAGGAGCCGGAGCGGCTCGAGGCCCTCAAGCAGCTGTGGTTCTACGAGGCCGGTCGCTGCAACGGGCTGCCGCTCGACGACCGCAGCGCCCTCGAGCAGACGCTCTCCGAGCGGCCCCATGGCACGCCCGACCGCGACCGCTACGTGTACTACCCGGGCATCGCCGACGTCCCCGAGCAGGCCGCCCCCCGGTTGGGCGGGCGGTCGTACACCATCGCCGCCGGCGTCACGGCGGACGACGGCGCCGCCCAGGGAGTCATCTTCGCCCACGGCGGCGTGTCCGGCGGCCACAGCCTGTACGTCAAGGACGGCCGGCTCCGGTACGTGTACAACTGGGTCGGGACTCACCTCCAGGAGGTGGTGGCCGACCGGGACCTGCCGGCCGGTGCCCACGTGCTGTCCCTGGAATTCACCGCCGCCGGCCGCAGCGACATCCCGGGCCAGCCCGGTGCCAAGGGCACGGCCCGGCTCTTCGTCGACGACCAGGTGGTGGGCTCGGCGGACATCGTCACCCAGCCGGGCTGGTTCTGCGCGGTCGGCGACGGCCTGTGTGTGGGCCGCGACAGCGCCTCGCCGGTCACGCCCGACTACAAGCCGCCGTTCCGCTTCACCGGAGGCACCATCGACAAGGTGGTGATCGACGTTTCCGGTGAGCCCTACCTCGACCACGAGGCCGAGGTCCGGGCCTGGTTCGCGATCGATTAGGGGGTAGTTTGGGGATCAGGCATCGCCCGCGGGAGGTCGCCGGCTCAGCCGAGCCGGCCCCTCCCGCGGCGCGCCCGGCCGAGGCCGGCGAGGCCGAGCCCTCCATCATCGACATCCTCCGCAGCCCGCCGCCCCGTCGCAGCGGCCGGGTCGCGGCGCGGGTGGAGGCCGTCACCGCCTGGCTGGAGAGGGCGCGCCGGCGCAGCACCGTCATCGACGTGCTGATGCGCCTGAAGGAGCGCGACCGGGAGGCGGCCGGGCCGGTGGCGGGCAGCGCCGTCGCCTTCCGGCTGTTCCTCTTCTTCGTCCCCCTGCTCCTCGTGCTGGTGGCCCTCGGCGGCTTCTTCGCCACCTTCTTCTCCGCCGAAGACGCGTCGTCGACCGCCGGCGTGGGGGGCGTCCTGGCCAAGCAGATCGAGACGGCGTTCAGCCAGCCGTCCTCGACGCGCTGGACGGCGCTGCTGTTCGGCCTGGTCGGCACGCTCTCGGCCGGCCGGTCGCTGGCCAAGACGCTGGTGCTCACCAGCGCCCTGTCCTGGCGGGCGCCGGTCCGGCAGAAGGCCACCGTGCGGGTGATCGCCGTGGTGGTGGGCGTGATGCTCTCGGTGGCCCTCTGCGCCACCCTCGTCAACCGGGTGATCCAGCGCTTCGGGGTGGCGGTCAGCGGCGTGTCCCTGGTCGGCGTGGCCGTGGCCTACGCCGTGGTGTGGATGCTGCTCTGCCTCACCCTGCCCCGCCAGACCCGCGATCCCGGAGCCCTGCTCCCGGGATCGGCGCTGGTGGGCGTGTCCATGGCCGGGCTCCAGGCCGTCACCCAGCTCTACATCCCCGACAAGATCAGCCACGCCTCGTCGCTCTACGGCAGCATCGGCATCACCGTCGTCACCCTCGGCTGGTTCTTCATCGTCGGGCGGGTCGCGGTGCTCAGCATGACCGTCAACGCCGTGGTCTACGAGCGCCTCGGCAGCGTGTCCACCTTCGTGTTCGGGCTCCCGATCCTGCGGATCCTGCCCGAGAAGAGCCCCCGCCTGGCTCGGTTCTTCGGGCTCGACGAGGGCGGCAGTGCGGTGACCGTCGATCTCACCCGCATCGAGCGGGAGCCCGAGGGCGAGACGCCGCCGCGGGCGGTGGGCTGACGGGTGCCGGCAGCGCGAACCCAATCATCCCAAGGGGGTGACGCCGCCGCCGTGGCGGTGGTCCACCCTGGTCCTGGGGCCGGGTTGCCCCTGTTCGGAACGATCGAAGGAGATGCCTCACAATGACTGCTGCCGCATTCGGCACTGGGCAGGTTTTCTGGTCGATCGTCTGGTTCACGCTCTTCTTCATCTGGATCTGGCTGCTCGTGGCCGTCTTCGCCGACGTCTTCCGCAGCCGGGACCTCGGCGGATGGGGGAAGGCGCTCTGGACGATCTTCGTCATCGCTGCGCCGTTCCTCGGCGTGTTCTGCTACCTCATCGCTCGCGGCAACAAGATGAACGAGCATGCGGTGGAGCAGGCCCAGGCGCAGGACCGCATGATGCGCGAGTACATCCGTGACGCGGCGTCCGAGAAGCCCGTCGTCGACGTCGACCAGCTCGAGAAGCTGGCCGCCCTCCACGACAGCGGCGCCATCGACGACGCCGAGTACGCGGCGATGAAGGCGAAGGTCACCGCCGCCTGACACACCGCTCGACCGCCACACCCGACCGAGGCCGCCGCAAGGCGGCCTTTGTCGCGAACGGTCACATCCAGTGGATCTTGCGCCGGCCACCTGGCGCCGGCCCCGCCCCGGATCCCCCACCCGCCGACCCCGCACGCGAACGAGCCCCGGCCAGGTGGGAGGCCGGGGCTCGTCGCCGTTCGAGGGAGTCAGCTGCCGAGGACCTTGGCCTTGGCGGCGGCGAACTCCTCCTCGGTGAGGATGCCCTGCGACTTCATCACCGTCAGCTGCTGGAGCTGGGCGACGGTGTCGTCGCCGACCGGGGCGGCGCCGACGGGCTGGGCGGCCGGCGACGGGGCCGGCGCCGGCGCGTAGGGCTGGGCGTACTGGGGGGCGTACTGCTGCTGCTGGCCGTACTGCTGTTCGTACGCCTGCTCGCGCTGGGCGTAGATGTTGGCGTCGCGCGCCGCGTACTTCTCGGCCTGGCGGCGCTGCACCCGCCCCGAAACGGCGGTGGCGGTGCCGGCGACGACGGCGGTGCGGGCGACCCCTCGCAGGAGTCCGGGCATGTCGTGTTCTCCTCTCTCAGTTGCTCTCGATGGCGTCGAGAGCGCTGATGATCTGCTCGACGGTGATCCGGGTGGCGGCCACGAGCTCGGCGCCTTCGGAGCGGGCCGCGGCGACGAAGGGGATGGCCCAGGCGTTTTCGTACACGAAGGCGACAGCGGTGGCGCCGGGCTTGATGACCTCGGCCAGCGCCTCCACGTCCTCCAGGCCGAGCAGGCCGGAGCGGGCGCCGGCGAAGCTGCGCAGGGCGCCGGCCGACTCGGGCGCGGCGGCGAGGTCGAGCTCCTCGCAGTGGCCGTCGTCGTGGCGCCGGACCAGCAGCAGGTCGTAGAGCCGGATCGTGTCGCTGTCGACGAGGTCCCGCAGCGCCTGGGCCGTGGCGGCGCCCTGGGCGGAGGCGGGGAACTCGAGGATCAGGGTGTCGACCGGGCCGTGGATGTCGGGACCGTTCATCTCGTCTCCTGGTTGATCGAGGGGGTGGCGCGTTGCCACGCGTCCATGGTGGGCGACCTCCCGGAGGCGGTAATCACCCCGCGAGGATGATCAACCCGACCGGGGCTCGTCGGACGCCTGCACGGTGGGGAGGCCGGGCGTGAAGAACAGCGCCAGCAGCGTCAGCAGCGCCAGGAGCGACAGGCTGGTGCGGAGGGCAGCGATCCGGGCGTCGACGTTCTCCTGGACGATGGCATCGGTGGTCGCCTGGTCGACGCCGGCGTCCAGCAGGGCGGTCTCCAACTGCTCGTCGGACACGAACGGGACGCCGCTCGCCAGCTCCACGGACGCCTGGGAGCTGACCTCGGGTGGCACCGCCGGGTTCTGGGTGATCCCGTTGAGGAACGAGCTGGTGAGGGCGGCGATCAGGACCGAGCCGACGAGGGCCGTCCCGATCGAGGTGCCGAGGTTCGACCCGGTGTTCTGGAGGCCGCCAACCTCGCCCGTCTCGTTCTCGGGGACCGAGGACACGGTGACGCTGCCCAGCTGCGACGCCAGCATCCCGATGCCGAGGCCGGCGAAGAGCATCGGAATGGTGGTGATCTCGGCGCCGGCGCCCGCGTCCATGGCGGCCACGAGGGCGACGACGGCGAGGAGGAGGGCCAGCAGCCCGAGCCGCACGACCCGCCGAGGTGAGGCATGGGGCCGGAACCGGGGAACCGCCACCGCGGCCACCAGCAGGGTGACCGACAGCGGGAGGAGCCGCACGCCCGTCGCCGCCGCCGACAGGCCCAGCACCACCGACAGGAAGAGGGGGACGACGAAGAACAGGCCGCCCTGGATCAGGTACTGGAAGAAGAACATGGTCAGCCCGAGCCGCAACCGCAGGTTCTTCAGCATGCCGGGCTTCACGAGCGGCTCCCCGCCCTTGCGCACCACCGCCAGCTCCCAGCGGCTGAACAGGTAGACGATGGCGGCGCCGCCGAGGATCAGCCAGATGGTGGGCGAGAGGCCGAGCCAGGCCGTGTCGCCCTTGGGCTGGATCCAGCCCCACTCGCTCGACTGGAGGATGCCGAACACGGTGAGCCCCAGGCCGAGGGCCGAGAGCACCGTGCCCACGAGGTCCAGCTTGGGGCGGTGCTCCGGAGCGACGTCGTGCAGGCGCCTGGCGAAGACCAGGATGACGGCCACGACCACGTCTTCGCCGAGGAACACCAACCGCCAGGAGGCGTAGGTGGTGACCAGCCCGCCGATGAGCGGTCCCACGGCGACGGCGATCGCCCCCGCCGAGGCGATCAGGCCGTAGGCCCGCGGCCGGTCGGCCTGGCCGAAGTTGGCAGCCACCAGGCCGACGATGGCCGGCATGATGAGTGCTGCGCCGATGCCCTCCAGCCCCGACCAGCCGATCAGCAGGACGGTGAGGTTGGGCGACAGGGCGGTGATGAACGAGCCCAGCCCGTAGATCAGGCAGCCGAGGGAGAACGCCCGCCGGCGCCCGACGATCGACCCGATCTTGTTGCCGGTGATCATCAGCGACGCCATGACGAGGGCGTAGAGCGTGATGGCGGTCTGGATGCCCGTGACGGTGGTGCCGATGTCGTGGGCCACGTCGGCGATCGACACGTTCATCACCGACGTGTCCAGCGTCATCAGGAACTGGCCGGCGGCCAGCATCAGCAGCCCGCCGCCGGCAGCGGCGGCTGCCGGGGCGGCGGAGCTCGAGTCGGGGCGGTCCGGTGCGGCCAGCGACGTCATGGAGCAGCGCCTCCTGTGCGTGCGTCAGCCCCAAGCCTCCCCGGCGGCGCCGGCGACCTCGTCACCCCGATGGAGTGATCGGCCTGGAGGCGTTCACCCATGGCGAGTGACGGACTTCGACCGGACGCCTGCGACCCTGGAACCGTGGCGACCACCCACCCGAGCCACGACGACGGCGGGCCCAACCCCGTCGAGGTGCTGGCCGACCTGCTGCTGCCCCGGGGGGGCGACCAGGCGATGCGGCGGCTGAGCACCGCCGAACGGGTGGTGCGGGCGGCGGTCGTCGCCGTCGTGGTCGCCAAGGTGATCGACGACACCGTGTACGCCTGGCACCAATTCCGGCACCGCACGGCGGCGTGGTGGGCGGGGGTCGAGCAGCGCGAGGACAGCCGCTTCCACGAAGCCGAGCTGCGCTACCTCGCCGACCACCTGTCCCGCCCGCACTGACGGTCGCCAATCATCCTCGGAGGGGGATGCCCGCGGAGCCGTCCGGCACGACTCTGGCGGCGACGGATTCCGGGCGTCCACTGACGCCCTGACCCTGGAGGATTCGAGATGGCACAGACCTATCAGCAGCCCTCGGGCGTGGAGTGGAAGAACGCCGAGGAGCAGAAGCGCGACGGCTGGCTCTTCTTTGCCGGCACGATCCTCGGCATCGCCGGGATCATGCGGCTGTTCGACGCGGCGTGGGCCTTCGGGTACCACGGCGCCCTGCCCGACAAGCTCCAGGACGGCCTCCTGGGCGAGAACCTGCAGAACTACGGCTGGCTGTGGCTGATGGTCGGCATCGTCCTGCTGCTCACCAGCTTCCTAGTCGTGAGCCGCTCGCAGCTGGCCCGGTGGGTGGGCATCGTCGGCGCCGTCATCGGCGGGGTGAGCGCCGTCGCCTGGATGCCCTACTACCCGGTGTGGTCGCTGGTGTACGTCGGCATGGCCGTCCTCGTGATCTACGCCCTGTCGGTCTACGGCGCCCGCGACCGGCAGGTCTGAGCCACACGGCACCGGAGGTCACCCCGATGGCAGCCGTGCAGTACGAGATCGTCGTGCGGGGCCGCCTCGGCGACGCCGTCGTCCGCTCGTTCGACAACCTGGAGGTGGGTCCCGACGAACCGTCGGAGACCCACCTCCTCGGTTGGTTCGACGACCAGCGGTCCCTGCAGCTGTTCCTCACGGAGTTGGGCGAGCTCGGTATCGACATCTCGTCCGTCCGCACCCTGGCCGAGGACGCCTGAGCCGCGCTACACGACCTCCCGGGTGCGGAAGCGGCGCAGTGCCACCAGGAGCACGACGGCGGTGGCGCCGGCGGTGGTCGCCGCCGCCCGCACGAAGTCGGCCGCCCCTCCGGCGCCCGCCATCTCGGTGAGGGCGCCGGCGAGGGTGGACGGCAGCCACGGTTCGAGGGCGGGGACGGCTCCGAGGACCGGCAGGGCCAGCAGCACGGCTATCGCCGTGCCTGACGTGCCGACGACCGAGCGGGTGAGGCTGGCGGCAAGCGTCACCACGGCGACGGCGAAGCCCAGGTAGAGCACGGTCAGCGCCACCCCGAAGGCGTAGCGCCCGGCCGGAACGTGGCCGATCAGCACCGTCGTCTCGTACCAGGCGGCCACCGCCCCGAGCACGTAGCTTCCGGCCACGGCGCCGGCGGTGACGCCGAAGCGGGGCAGGATCACCCGGTCGAAGGGGCGCACCCGCGTGCGGTAGAACGTCGAGAGCCCGGGCTTGGCGTCGACCGCCAGAGCACCGGCGGCGATCACCACCGCCACCAGCAGGCCGAGTTGCCCGGCGTTGGAGGCGAACATCGACACGCCGTCGACCGGCCGGGCCTCGGACACGATGACGGTGACGTTCTCGCTGGTCTGGCTGTTGACCAGGTCGGGCAGGTAGCGGGCCAGGACCGGCCCGCCGAACCCGGCCAGCAGGAACACGGCCAGGAGTGCGACGATGCGGCGGGTGCGGGTGAAGCGGAGCACCTCGACGCGAAAGAGGGTCACGTCCCGCCCCCGGCCAACCGCAGAAAGGCATCCTCCAGATCGTCGGCCGCCGGCTCCACGGCCACCACGGGCTGCCCGGTGGCAGCCAGGGCGGCCACCAGGTGGGCCTCGCCGGCGGCCATGGAGGTGACTTCGACCCGCACGCGGCCGTTCCCGTCAGCGGTCGCCGTGCGCACCCACGGCTCGCCATGCAGGGCGGCGGCCACGGCGCCGGCGTCGCCCCGCACCCGGACCTCCCACGCCGGCTGCACGTGCTCGGCCAGCAGGCGAGCGACCTCGCCCTGCCAGCGCAGGCGGCCCTCGACGAGGACCCCGACGGTGTCGCACACGCGCTGGACGTCGGCCAGGACGTGGCTGGACAGCAGCACGGTGCGGTCCCGGCCCAGCCGGGCGACAAGGTCGAGGACCTCATGGCGCCCGGCGGGGTCGAGCGCCGAGCTCGGCTCGTCCAAGATCACCACCGCCGGGTCCCCGACAAGGGTGGCGGCCAGGGCCAGCCGCTGCGTCATGCCCCGCGAGAAGGTTCCCACCCGACGGTGGGCCGCTCCGGCCAGCCCTGCCTCCTCGAGCGCCCGGTCGACCTGCGCCCCGTCGACCGGTCCGGCAGCCAGGGAGCCGGCCAACTCGACGACCTCAGCGGCGGTCAGCCACGGCTCGAACTGCGGGACGTCGGGGCACACGGCGACCCGATCGAGAGGGACGGCGAAGCGGATGGCGCCGGCGTCGGGCCGGCGCAGCCCGGCCAGGAGGCACAGCAGGGTGGTCTTGCCAGCGCCGTTGGGACCGACCAGTCCGTACACCGATCCCTCGGGCACGGCCAGGTCGACGCCGTGCAGGCCGGCCCCGCCGGGGTACGCCTTGCGCAGTCCCTCGGTGGCGACGGCCAGGGTCACGGGCGCTCGCCCCGGCCGACCAGCAGGTACACCACCCCGCCCAACGGGACCGAGGCCACGCACGCGATCGCCCAGGCCCACCTGGGGAGGTACCGGGACGAGGGGGCCCTGGCCAGGTCCACCAGGCAGTACGCCACGAACGCCAACGCGACGGCGGCCAGCGGGACGAGGGCGGCGACCGGCACGTCAGGGCACCGGCGCGTCGTGGAACAGGCGCGCAGCGGCGCGCTCGGCATCGGCGAGAGCGGCGTCGCGCACAGAGCTCACGGCGGCCAATGGCACACCGTCATCGTCGTCCCCGCCGTCGCCCCATGCCAGGGGCGTTCGTCATCGAAACCCCTTTACGACGTCCACTCTAGCGAGTAGCATACTCAGTATGCAAAGCCCGGAGCGGGGACGGTGAGCGTCCCCCACGCCCTCCTGGCCCTGCTCAGCGAGGGCCCCAAGTTCGGCCTCCAGCTGCGCCAGGAGTTCGAGGCCCGCACCGGCGAGGTCTGGCCGCTGAACGTGGGCCAGGTGTACACCACCCTCCAGCGGCTGGAGCGGGACGGCCTGGTGGAGTCCGACGGCGGAGCGGACGACGGACCCCAGAAGCACTTCCGGATCACCGACGAGGGCCGCGAGGAGCTGGCGGCGTGGCTTCGCACCCCGCCCGACCTGGCCACCCCGCCGCGCGACGAGTTGGTGATCAAGGTGCTCGTCGCCATGCGGGTGCCGGGCGTCGACGTCCACGAGGTCGTCCAGGTCCACCGCCGGCACGTGGTGCAGGTGATGCAGGAGTGGACGCGGCTCAAGGAGGGCGCCGGCCACGACGTGAACCTCGGGCTGGTGGTCGACGCCGAGCTGTTCCGGCTCGACGCCGTCGCCCGCTGGCTCGACGCCGCCGACGGCCGGTTGCGGCGCCACGCCGCCGACGAGGCGCCGGCACCGGCGGTCCTGCCCCGTCTGCGGCGGCGGGCGGGGGTGCGGCCGTGACCGGCCCGGCGCTGGAGCTGCGGGGAGTGGCCAAGACCTACGGCGAGGGCCCGTCCGAGGTGCAGGCCCTGCGGGGCGTCGACCTGGCCGTGGCGGGCGCCGAGCTGGTGGCGGTCATGGGCCCGAGCGGTTCGGGGAAGAGCACGCTGCTCACCATCGCCGGCAGCCTGGAGGAGCCCACCGCCGGCGAGGTCCTGGTGGCCGGCACGCCGCTGGCGGGCCTGTCCCGCAACGACCGGGCCCGCCTGCGCCGGCGGTCCATCGGCTACGTGTTCCAGGACTTCAACCTGCTGCCCGGCCTCACCGCCGTCGAGAACGTGGCCCTGCCGCTGGAACTCGACGGCGTGCCCGCCCGGGCCGCCCGGGCCGCGGGTCTGGCCGCCCTGGAGGAGCTGGGTCTGGCCGAGCGGGCCGAGCGCTACCCCGACGAGTTGTCGGGCGGCGAGCGCCAGCGGGTGGCCGTCGCCCGGGCGGTGGTGGGGGAGCGGTGCCTGCTGCTGGCCGACGAGCCGTCGGGCGCCCTCGACTCGGTGAACGCCGAGGCCGTCATGCGCCTGGTGCGGGCCGCCTGCCACAAGGGTGTGGCCGGCGTGGTGGTCACCCACGACGCCCAACTGGCCTCGTGGGCCGACCGCATCGTCTTCCTGCGCGACGGCCGGGTCGTGGACCAGACGATGCCGCCGCCGGGGCCCGAGTCCCTGCTCACGCCGACGAACCAATGACCGGCCCGGGAGGCCGGTCCATGGGCGACGCACCAGTGACGGCGACGCTGGTCCGCCCGCCCGAGGCGCGCCCGCCGGACGGTGGCCGGCCGGCCCGCCGGGCCGTCGTCCGCTGGGGCCGGCGACTGTTCAGGCGCGAGTGGCGCCAGCAGGTGCTGGTGCTGGCCCTGCTCACCGTGGCAGTGGCCGCCACCGTGTTCGGCCTGGCCTTCGCCACCAACGCGGAGCCGCCCGCCAGCACCACTGTCAGCCTGCCTTCGTCCAGCGCGTCGATGGACGCCGACGTGGCCGCCGTGCGAGCGGCCTTCCCGGGCGGGGTGGTCTTCGCCCACCGGCGGGTCCCCGTGCCCGGCTCGGTGGTCACCGTCGACCTGCGGGCGTCCGACCGGCCCGCCGCGCCGGGGGTCCGCCTGGTCGAGGGCCGGTGGCCGGCCGGCCCCTCCGAGGTCGCCCTCACCAGGCGGGTGGCCCACCTCTTCGGCACCGGCCTGGGCGGCACGTGGGCGGGAGCCGGCGCCGGCCGGCGGGTCGTCGGGCTGGTGGAGGACCCCCGGGACCTCGACGACCCCTTCGCCCTCGTGGCCCCCGGGCAGGTCGACCGGCCGGACAGGGTCTCGGTGTCGGTGGCCGGCGTCCTGGGCGAGGACCGCCTGCACGCGCTGCACCTGCCGGGCAAGCCCCTGCAGGTGGCGGGGGTGTCGGCGGCGTCGCGGGCGGCGGTCGCCGCCGCCGTGCTGACGCTGGCGTCGGTGGCCCTGCTGTTCGTGGGTCTCGTCGGCGTGGCCGGGTTCACCGTGATGGCCCAGCGCCGGCGGCGGGCACTCGGCGTGCTCGGCGCCATTGGCGCCACCGACCGCCACGTCCGCCTGGTGATGCTGGCCGGCGGGGCGGCCGCCGGGATCACCGCCGCCGTGGCCGGCACGGCCGTGGGCCTGGCCGGCTGGCTGGCCTTCGCCCCGGTCCTCGAGCGCCTCGCCGCCCACCGCGTCGGCCGGCTCGACCTGCCCTGGGCGGCGGTGGCCGGCGCCGGCGGGCTGGCCGTGGTGACGGCGCTGGCGGCGTCGTGGTGGCCGGCCCGGGAGGCGGCCCGCACGTCGGTGGTCGCCGCCCTGTCGGGCCGCCCGCCCCGCCCCCGCCCGGCCGGCCACTTCGCTGCCGCCGGCGCCCCCGCCCTGGCCGCCGGCGTCGCCCTGCTGGCAGCCGCCGACCGCCGCTCGGCGCCGATGACGGCGGCCGGGGCGGTGGCCACCGTGGTGGGCGTGCTGCTGCTCGTCCCCCTCTCCATCCGGGCGCTGGCCGCCGCCGGCCGGCGGGCGCCGATCACGGTGCGGCTGGCCCTGCGGGACCTGGCCCGGTACCAGGTCCGCTCGGGCGCCGCCCTGGGCGCCGCCACTCTCGCCGTCGCCATCGCCGCGTCGATCGCCGTCAGCGCCGCCGCGCCGAAGGGGCCGCCGCACCAGGCCAACATGGCGGCCGACCGGCTGGTGGCCTACGCCGCGCCCGAGGCCCGGTTCCTCGTCCCCGAGCTGCCGCCCGACCAGCTGGCCACCGGCCGCGCCGCGGTGGGCGCCATCGCCGCCCGGCTGGGCGGCGATGTGGTGGAGCTGGACCGGGCGGTGAGCCCGTCCGCGCCGGTCGTGCCCGCGCCCGGCGTGACCGGGAAGGATCCTGCCGCCCTCGTGAAGGTGGAGCACCAGGGGGCCGGCACCAGGGTGTCTGTCGAAGCGCCGCTCTACGTCGCCACGCCGGCCCTCCTGGCCCAGTACGGGGTCGACCCGGCGCTGGTCGACCCGGCGGCCGACGTGGTCACGTCCCGGACCGACCTGGCCGGCCTCCAGCTTGGCTTCGGGCCGCGCCAGCAGGTGGCCCACCCCGTGGTCCAGCAGCTGGCCGGGCTTCCCGCCGGGTTCGCCGAGCCGAACACGCTCATCACCGGGAAGGCGATGGCCTCGCTCGGCCTGGTGCCCGTCGCCACCGCCTGGCTGGTGCACCCTGCCCACCCGCTCACGACCGCCCAGGTGGACGCCGCCCGGTCCGTCGCCGCCTCCGCCGGCCTCTCGGTCGAGACCCGTGACTCAGAGCGGTCGCAGGCCGAGCTGGGCCGGCGGGCCACCGCCGCCGGCATCCTGCTCGCCCTCGGAGTGCTGGCCATGACCGCCGGCCTCATCCGCGCCGAGACGGCCAACGACCTGCGGGTGCTCACCGCCGCCGGCGCCGGCAGCCGCCACCGCCGGTCCCTCGCCGCTTCCACCACCGGTGCCCTGGCCGTGCTGGCGGCCGTGCTCGGCGTGGCCGCCGTGTACCTGGCCATGGCCGCCTACCACCACGGCGACCTCGACGCCCTGCGCCGGCCGCCGCTCGCCGACCTGGCCGTCCTCGTCGCCGGCCTGCCGGTGCTGGCCACCGCTGCCGGCTCGCTCCTCGCCGGCCGGGAGCCGCCGGCCCTGGCCCGCCGCCCGCTGGAGTGAGTCCCGAGGAGATAGCCCACCATTCTGGTGGGCTATCTCCTCGGGACTTCGGTGTAGCGGCGGACCAGGCCGGCGCCGATGGCGGCCAGGGCGGCCCGCACCTCGGGCGGGCCCAGCACCTCCAGGCCCTCGCCGTAGGCGCACAGCTCCCGGGCCGGGTCGTGGTGCTCGGGGAAGGCCAGCTCGACGGGGAGCCGGCCGTCGTCGCCGGCGGCGCCCACGGTGAGGCGGGTGCCGAAGTGGGCCCGCAGCCACCGCAGCAGCGACGGGTCGACGAGGGCGGTGACGGTGCGCGTGGAGCGGTGCTCGTCGAGCGTGGCCACGACCTCGTCCCACGCCGCCCGCAGGTCGAACCCGTCGGGCCGGGCGGCCGGTTCGCCGGTGATCTCGGCCGACCGCACCCGCCACACGCGGAACGTGCGGCGGCCGGCGTCGGTGTCGGCCAGCAGGTACCAGGTGGTGCCCTTGGACACCAGGCCGAGTGGGTGCACGACCCGCTCGGACACGGCGCCCTTGGCGTCGGTGTAGCCCAGCCGCACCTGGGCGCCCTCGATCACCGCCTGCTGGAGGGTCTCCAGGTGGGGCGGGGCGGTGGGCGCCCGGCCGCCCCAGCGGGCGGGGTCGAGCACGATGGCGGCAGCCGCCTTCTCGGCCTCGGCCCGGAACGTCTCGGGCAGGGCCTGCACCAGCTTGCGGAGGGCCGCCTTGGCCTCGGGCGTGACCGCCGACGACGGCCCGGCCACGAGGAACAGCGTGCGGGCCTCGGCGGCGGTGAGGCCGCTCAGGTCGGTGCGGGCCCCGCCCACCAGCGACCATCCGCCGCCCCGGCCGGCCTGCGAGTAGACGGGGATGCCGGCGATCGACAGCGCCTCCAGGTCGCGCCGGGCCGTCTTCACCGAGACCTCCAGCTCCTCGGCCACCTCGGCGGCCGTGACCCGGCCCCGGGACTGCAGGAACAGCAGGGTGGCCACCAGTCGGTCCGCTCGCATGCCACCAGTTTTCCAGAAAACCTGGCCATCCGATGACCACTTTTGTCGCGGAAGATGGCGCACAGGCAAACGGAAGGGAGAGGACCATGGACTTCAGGCTCGAGCTGGTCGTCGTCCCCGTGTCCGACGTGGACCGGGCCAAGGCGTTCTACGAGCGGATCGGGTTCCACGCCGACGTCGACGCCACCGTGAGCGACGAGCAGCGCTTCGTGCAGCTCACCCCGCCGGGGTCGGCCTGCTCGATCGCCGTCGGGAAGGGCATCACCAGCGCCCGGCCCGGCTCGGTGGAGGGGCTCCAGGTCGTGGTGGCCGACGTCCACGAGGCCCGCAACCACCTGAAGGAGTGCGAGGTCGAGGTCGGCGACGTGCAGGAGTTCCCGTGGGGGTCGTTCGTGTGGTTCAGCGACCCCGACGGCAACCGCTGGGCCGTGCAGCAGCTCCCGGAGAAGCGCTGACGTGGGCATCGACACCATCGCCGTCCGGCCGCCGGCAGCGCCGGCGGCCGGCGCCGGGCCGGCCGTCACCGCCGAGGGCCTGGTCCGGACCTTCGACGGCGCCGCCGCCGTCCACGGGCTCGACCTG
Source organism: Acidimicrobiales bacterium (assembly GCA_035689115.1). Taxonomy (GTDB): domain Bacteria; phylum Actinomycetota; class Acidimicrobiia; order Acidimicrobiales; genus JAHFUS01. Next base: position 45,203 of record DASSMA010000082.1, on the reverse strand, counting down.
GAGGTCGCCGCCGGGGAGATCTACGGGTTCCTCGGGCCCAACGGCGCCGGCAAGTCCACCACCGTCCGGGTGCTCTGCACCCTGCTGGCGCCCACCGCCGGCCGGGCGACGGTGGCCGGCCACGACGTGGCCAGCGAGCCCGGTCTGGTGCGCCTGCGCATCGGCGCCGCCCTTCAGGACGCCGCCCTCGACCCCAGGCAGACGGGGGCCGAGCTGCTGCGCCTCCAGGGGCGCCTCTACGGGCTGTCCCACGGCGAGATCGACCGCCGGCTGGCCGAGCTGCGCAGGCTGGTCGACATCGGCGACGCCTTCGAGCGGCGCATCGGCACCTACTCCGGCGGCATGCGCCGGCGCCTCGACCTGGCAGCGGCCCTGGTGCACGACCCCGACGTGCTGTTCCTCGACGAGCCCACCACCGGGCTCGACCCGGTGGGCAGGGCCCGGGTGTGGGAGGAGGTCCGGGCGCTCAACGAGGAGCTGGGCACCACGATCTTCCTCACCACCCAGTACCTGGAGGAGGCCGACGCCCTCGCCCACCGGGTCGGCATCATCAACGCCGGCCGCCTGGTGGCCGAGGGCACGCCGGCCGAGCTGAAGCGCAGCGTGGGCACCGACGTCATCGTCGCCCGCGTCGACGGCGACACCGGGGCCGCCCGGGCGGCGGTGGCCGGGGTGGCGGGCGTGACCGGCGTCGACGCCCGGGGTGCCGAGCTGGTGGTCTCGGCCGCCGACGGCGCCGCTGCCGTCGGCCCGGTGGCCGTCGCTCTCGACGGGTGCGGCGTCCCGGTGCGCGACATCACCCTGCGCACGCCCACCCTCGACGACGTGTTCCTCGAACTGACCGGCACCCACATCACGGAGGACGAGCGATGACAGCCACCACCCTCACCGTTCCCCGCGCCGCCGTCGAGCCCCGCCGGGCCGGCCTCGCCCGCGACGTGGTGGCCATCGCCGGCCGGGCCCTGCGGGCACTGCCCCGCGAGCCGGAGGCCATCATCCCGCCGGTGTTCATCGCCGTGTTCTTCTTCGTGGTGAACATCGCCACCCTCCAGCGGCTCACCGAGCACAGCATCGAGGGGTTCGACTACAAGGCGTTCATGATGGCCACCGGCGTGCTGCTCGGCGTCACCGGCGTGTCCCGGGCCCCGTCGCTGGTGCTCGACGTGCAGAACGGCTACCTCGACCGGCTCCTGCTGACCCCGGTGAGCCGGCTGGCGATCCTGCTCGGCCACATGCTGGCCGACGTGGCGGTGGCGGCGGCCCTCACGATCCCGGTGCTGGCGGTGGGGTCCGTCCTCGGCGTGCGCTTCGCCGCCGGCCCCCTCGGCATCGTCGCCTTCATGGTCCTCGCCTCCCTCTGGAGTCTCGCCTTCGCCGGCTTCGCCTACGCCATCGCCCTGAAGACCGGGAACCCGGCGGCGGTGAACACCAGCTTCCTGCTGTTCTTCCCGTTCCTGTTCCTCACCTCGTCGTACGTGCCCCGCTCGCAGCTCGGCGGGTGGCTGCACGCCGTCGCCGCCTGGAACCCGTGCACCTACCTCCTCGAGGGCCTGCGCTCGGTCACCATGCGGGGCTGGGACTGGGGCTCGCTGGCCGGTGCCCTGGCCGCCATCGCCGGCGTCGGGGCGGTGAGCATGGCGCTGTGCTTCGCCGCCCTGCGGGGCCGCCTGCGCCAGGCCTGACCCTCAGTACCGTTCGATGGCGGCGATCTTCCCGAAGCGGTCGAGATCGGTCCCGTGGCAGATCTCCACGTCGGCGTCCTGCGCCACCGCCCGCTCGATGGCCAGCTCCACCACGTCCTCCCGTTCCACGTTGGTGGTGCCGCACTCGGGGCACTGGCGCAGGTCGGGGCCGACATGGCCGCACGACGGGCACGAGGCGCCGGGGGCGGCGAAGTCGCCGCTCACCAGCAGGGTGGCGACGCGGTTCTCGGCCAGGGCGGCGAGCGTCGCCTCCAGGCCCACGACGGCGCCCTTCTCCTGGGCCGCCCGCTGGCGCATCTGCTCCACCAGGCCGGCCTCACGGCGCCGCTCGGCGGCGGCCACCACGTGCCGGGCGGCGATCACCACGTCGTCGAGCGGGGCGCCGGCGGGCAGGGCCACCCGGCCGGCCACCAGGCGGCGGGTCGACGGCGCCAGCGCCCGCTCCAGGGCGGCGACACCGTCCTCGGGGCCGCCCAGCACCACCTGCCGGACGGGGCGGATCCACACGATGTCGTCCACCGCGGCAGCCGCCCGCCGGAACTCGGCGTGGACGGTCTCCGTGCGGGGCCGGTCGCGCTCGCCGGAGGCGGCCCGCTCCCGCTGGGGCATCGGGACGGCGCGCTCCTCGACGTTCGAGCCCTCGACGCGCACGATGCGGACCCGGCCGCGGTCCACCACCGCGGTCACGAACGGCTCGCGCCGGTCGAGCAGCTCCACCAGCTGGCGGATGCGCGGCGACGGGTCGATGGCCACCTCGTCGCGAACCGGCATGGAGAGCTCCATCGCCTCGAACCACCCCTGGTCGTGGCACGAGAACAGGGCCACGCCCCTCACCCGCGACCGGTCGATGCCGCCGGCCAGCCACGCCCGCATGCGGGCGATGTCGCCCTCCACCGAGCGGAGCAGCCGCTGGTCCTCCCGGCTTCGGGCCCGGCCCCGCAGCTCGTCGGCCAGGTGCTCGAAGGCCCGCAGGCAGGCGCCGGCCGCCGGCCGGTGAGCACCGTCGACGTCGAGGTACAAGCTCGAAATGGCGGGGTCCCCCCGCCGCCTCGACAGACGCCGCACCCTCGCGTGACCGTTCCTCCTGCCGGGCCGCATCGCCGCCTCCGTTCCTGTCCGCTGCCTTTCTTCTTCCATCGTCAGGCAGCGGCCCCCCGAGAGAGAAGGGTCCGAAGACTCTTCAATCAGGGCATGGTCACGAGCCCGTCGTCGCCGTCCGAGCGCCGGTAGGCGACACAGCCGCGCCCGGTGCCGGCGTCCTCGAAGAACAGGTAGCGGATGCCCAGCTCGTCGAGGGCCCGGACGGCCTCCTCGACCTCGAGCACGGGCGGACGCTCGGGCGCCACGACGAGGTCGACGGACACGGCCGCGCGGAGGTCGACCTCCAGCGGGCCCAGCCGGGTGAGGCGGCGGGAGCCGTCGGGCAGGCGTTCCAGGAGGGCGTCGTGGCCGCTGGCCAGGTCGCGGTACAGGTGGAACTCGTAGCCCAGCTGGTCCATGTCGAACGCCGCCTCGTCGGGCGTGATCGCTCCGACCGCGAACGTGGTGTGCCGGTGGAGCGGGCGCTGCTCGGCCGCGGGCCCGGCGGCGGGCCGCTCGCCGGGCGCCGTCCTGAGGGCCTTGCGGTGCTGGGCCCGGTGCTCGAGCTTGTCCCGCACGCGGCGCTCCAGCAGGTCGGCCGCCTCCCGCAGGTCGTGGCCGTCGACGTGGGCCCGCAGCACCTCGCCGTTGACGTCGACCGTCACCTGGAGCAGGGCGGGCCGCGGGCGCGCCGGGTCAGGGGCCAGTTCGAGCTTCAGCCGCCCGAACAGCAGGGGCTCGTCGACGCGCCGGAGGGCCGATCCCACCCGCTCGAGGGCGTAGGCGACCTCGGCGTCGCCGACCTCGCCGCGGGTGAGGATCTCCATGTCGAGGGGCCCGGCGCCGCCGTGGACCTCCTGGGTGCGCCCGCCGTTGCCGGCCTCCTCGGGGCCCGGCGAACCGAAGCGGCCCTGGCGGGTGTACGCCCGCCGCCCCCGTCGCAAGCGCACGCTCACCGCCCGTTCCGTGCCCGCCTCCCGGCGGATGTCGAAGTGCACGTGGGCGCCCGACCGCCGGGCGACCGGCTCCACGTCGGCGCCGGCTGCGGCGAACACGTGACCGCCCCGGACGACCGCCCCTTCCCCCCTTTTCGGATCGAACCACTGGACCACGCCATCGGGCATGAACCTCACCTCCGGCGCGAGCGTGCGACACCGGCGTTCGGATGCCCAGGGGCGAAGGTCCCTCCGTGGCAACGGGGGGAGTCGAACCCCGTTGGCGTCGCCTTCCCTCGCCGGCAGAGCGAAGGTGCCTGGCGATGTGCATCCCGGATGGGGCCGCTGCCGAACCCAAGCATGGCCTGCCGCCGCCGCCGGCCCCAGGGGCGAAGGGCCGTCAGCGGGTGGTCGTTCGGCCCGATTCGTCCCGGCGCAGGAGCCGCAGGCCGACCTGCACCCGCTCCAGGTCGAACTGGCGGCGCCGCACCTTCAGCAGGTCGGTCCGGGTGCAGATGCCGACCAGGCGCCGGCCGCCGTCCACCACGGGCACGTGCTCCACCCTCTCGTCGACCATCACGCGCAGCACCGCCTGGGCGGTGTCGGTCGGCCGCACCGTCACCACGTCGGCGGCCGCATGGTCGCTGACGGCGTCGTCGTCGTCCCCGCCGCGCAGGACGTCGCCCCGCGCCACGATGCCGACGAGGCGGCCCTCGCCGTCCACCACCGGGTACGCGCCGTGGCCGGACCGGTCGAAGCGGCGCCGGGCCTCGCCCACCGACGAACCGGCGGGGATCGACTCCACCTCGGTGGTCATGACGTCGGCCACCGCCACGCTGGCGAAGGGGTCGACGCCGTAGTGGCGGCCCACCCGCAGGCCCCGCCGGCGCAGCTTCTCGGTCATGAGGCTGTCCTTGTTCATGGCGGAGTAGACGAGGTCGGCCACGACGGTGGCCAGCATCAGCGGGAGGATCACAGCGTAGTCCCGGGTGAGCTCGAACACGAAGACGATGGACGTGAACGTGGCCTGGGCGGCGGCGCCGAAGGTGGCCGCCATGGCCACGACGGCGAAGGCGCCGAGGGCGACGTTGGGCCCGGGCAGCACCCGGTTGAGGACCTCCCCGAACACGGTGCCGAACGAGGCGCTGATCAGGAGGACCGGAGCCAGGGTGCCCCCCGACGTGCCCGACCCCAGGGCCAGCCACCAGGCGAGCAGCTTGGCCACCGCCAGGGCGGCCACCGTGCCCACCGCCAGCTTGGACGCGAGCACGTCGCCGATGGCGTCGTAGCCGACGCCGAGCACCCGGGGCACCACCAGCCCCACGGCGGCGAAGCCGAGGGCCCCGATGGCCGGGTGCCAGAACACGCCGACCGGGAGGCGGCGGTAGAGGTCCTCCACCAGGAACAGGCCGCGGCAGACGACGACGGCCAGCAGGCCGGAGGCCAGGCCGAGGAGCACGAAGGCCGGGAGGACGTCGAGGCCGGCGTAGTCGTGGGGCGGGACGTGGAAGAGGGGGCCGTTGCCGAAGAGGGCCGAGTGCATGCCGCCGGCGATGGACGCGGCGACCACCAGCGGCACGAAGGCCCGCACCGACAGCTCGAACAGCAGCAGCTCGATGGCCAGCACCACGGCGGCCAGCGGTGCCCCGAAGGTGGCCGACATGCCTGCGGCGGCGCCGGCGGCCAGGAGGATCTTGCGCTCGGAGGGCGTCATCGGGATCACCTGGCCGATCAGCGACCCGATAGACCCGCCGGTCACGATGATCGGCCCTTCGGCGCCGAACGGCGCCCCGGTGCCGATCGCCAGGGCGGCGGAGATGGGCTTCGCCACGGCCGTGCGGGGCGCCACCCGGCTCTGCTTGGTGAGCACCGCCTCCATGGCTTCGGGGATGCCGTGGCCGCGGATGAGCGGCGCCCACCTGGCCAGCAGGCTGATCACCAGTGCCCCGCCCACGGCGGCGGCGAACAGCGGCAGGCCCGGGTGGAAGTGGGCGTAGGTGCGGCTCCTCGCGTCGAAGACGTGGAACACGGCGACGTTGGTGATGAGCCGGATGAGGCGGACGAGCACCCACGCCGCGCCCCCACCGAGCACGCCGAGGACGGCGCCGAGGCCGGTGAGAAGGAGGAGGCGCCTGGTGGAGGGTGGAATCATCGTGGAACGATAGTATCGTAGACCGATATGACCCACCGGAAGACAAAGCTCAGCGACCGCGACTTCGAGCGGCTCCTCGCCTTCCGCGACGGGCTGCGGCGGTTCCTCCGGTGGAGCGACGACCAGGCCAGGGCGGTCGGGCTGACCGGGGCCCAGCACCAGCTGCTGCTGGCCGTGCGGGGTCACCGCGGCTCGCCCTCGATCGGCGAGGTCGCCCACCACCTGCTGCTCCGCCACCACAGCGCCGTCGAGCTGGTGGACCGGACGGTCGCCGCCGGCCTGCTGGAGCGGGTGGGCGACGCCGGCGACCAGCGCGTGGTCCGGCTGGTCCTCACGCCGGCCGGCGCCGAGAAGGTCGAGGCGCTCGCCGCCGCCCACCTCGAGGAGCTTTCCCGCCTCCACGCCCCGTTCGCCTCGCTCTGGGACGATCTCCCGCAACATTGCACTTAGCCGTCGCCTCGGGCCGGCCGATGACATGAGGTGCGACGAAACGGGGGGAGGATCTTGAGGCGCGCGTGGGTGCCGGCCGTGCTGCTGGCGTTGGTGGCGTCCGCGGTAGCGGCGGCCGCCGGGGCCTCCAGCGCCACGTGGGACGCGCTTGCGTTCGGGGACGGCATGAGCGCCGTGCGGATGGTCGACGGGGCCAAGGGCTGGGCGGTGGGGCCGGCCGGGCTGGTCCTGGCGACGGCCGACGGGGGCTCGACCTGGGTGCGCCAGGCAGTGCCCATCGCCACCCCGTTGAGCGCCGTCGCGGCAGCGGACACCACCCATGTCTGGGTGGGCGGCAGCGGCGGAACCATCCTGGCCTCGGCCGACGGGGGTGCGACCTGGACCCGCCAGCCGGCGCCGACCATCGACACGATCACGGCGATGGCGTTCCCGACGCCGTCCCTCGGCGTGGCCGTCACCGACAGGGGCACGATCCTGCGCACCACCGACGGCGGGCGGACGTGGCAGGCCCGCCCCGGCGACGGGGCGAACCAGCTCTGGGCGGTGGACTTCGCCGACCCGCTGCACGGGATCGCCGTCGGCGGTCCCCCGGGCGGCTCGGCCGAGACGCTGCGGACGGCCGACGGCGGGGCGACCTGGGCCCGGTCGTCGCCGGGTGGGAGCCCAACGGTGATGTACGCCGTCGACATGGTGTCGGCCACCGAGGCCTTCGCAGGAGCGGACGGCGGGCTGGTGTTCCACACGACCGACGGCGGCGCCACGTGGACCGACTCGTACGTCGACCGGGCGCAGCAGAACCCGGCGGTGGGGGCGGTGATCGGCATCGCCATGACGGCCGCCGGCACCGGCTGGCTGGTGGACTCCTTCAGCGACCGCGTGTACAAGACGGTCGACCGCGGGGCCACCTGGTCCGTCCAGGCCACGCCGGCCGCCGGCGACCTCCACGCCCTGGCCGCCGTCGACGCCACCCACGCCGTGGTGGGCGCCGGCGCCGGGTCGCTGCTGCGGACCACCGACGGCACGACCTGGCAGCGGCGGCTGGCCGGCCTCAACTGGGTGACCGACGACCTGCTGGCCGTCGACCTCCCCGACGCCCAGCACGCGTGGGCGGTGGGCGCCAATGGCACCGTGGTCGTCTCGGCCGACGGCGGGGCCACCTGGGCCCGACAGTCGTCGGGCACCACGCAGACGCTGCGCAGCGTGGACTTCGTGGACACCAGCCGCGGCTGGGCGGTGGGCGGCGGCACCGTCGCCGACACGGACCCGTCGCTCGTGCTCCGCACCGTCGACGGCGGCGCCACCTGGACCAGGGTGGCCGCCATCCCCACGACGTCGGAGCCCTTCGTCGTCCGGTTCACCGACGCCCAGCACGGCTTCATCGGCACCTGGGGCGGGCTCTACGCGACCTCCGACGGTGGCACCACGTGGGCCGGCCTCGCCGGGACGAACGCCATCCTCGACCTCGACTTCCCCACGCCCCAGGTCGGCTATGCAACCGGATCCTGGCTGAGGACCGCCGACGGGGGCGCCACCTGGACGGCGATGCCGCCCCTCCAGAACAGCGCGCCGGCGACCCGGGTCGACTTCGCCGACGCCCTGCACGGGTGGACCGACAACGGGTACGCCACCGCCGACGGGGGCACCACGTGGACCAAGCGGGGCCAGTCGCCGACCTACGGCGACGTGACGTTCGTCGACGCCTCCCACGGGTTCTCGGGCGGGCTGTACGGCGTCTCCCGCACGCTCGACGGCGGCGTCCACTGGAGCGTGCCGGTGGGGTTCGTGGCCAGCACGTACGACACCCCGTTCCGGCGCTGGGGGGTCAGCGAGATCGCCTTCGCCGACGCCGCCCACGGCCTGGCGGTCGGCGCCCGCGGCCTGATCGTGCGGGCGCCGACCCGGTACGAGGTGCTGGCGTCGTTCCAGGCGACGGGGACCGGCACCACCCGGTCCCTCACCGCCACGGTCGTGCGCAGGGAGGAGTGGATCGACAACACCACGGGGCCGGCCTACCCGTCGCCGGGCCTGCCCACCGGCACGGTGACCTTCCTCGACCACGGGGCGGCCATCGGGAGCGTGGCCCTGGGCGGCGACGGTCGGGCCACGCTCACCACCACGCTGACCTCCGACGTGCACTCGCTCGCCGCCAGCTACAGCGGCGACGCCGTCTACGCCCCGGAGGACACCACCTCGGTGGTGGTGGACCTCACCCCGCCGCCGGCCGCGACGACGCCGCCCCCCGTCGTGCCGGCGCCGCCGGCCCGGCGCAGCGGCTACTGGATGGTGTCCCGGTCCGGCGACGTCTACGCCTTCGGCGACGCCGCCTGGTTCGGCAACGACCCGACGTCGGCGGCGGCCGACATCGAGCCGACTGTCTCCGGGCGCGGCTACTGGGTCGTCGACGCGGCCGGCGCCGTGCGGGCCTTCGGCGACGCCAACGCCCTGGGCGACGCCGGCCCGCTGCCCGCCGGCGAGGAGGTGACGTCCCTGTCCCGGACGCCCACCGGCGCCGGCTACTGGCTGTTCACCAGCCGGGGCCGGGTCCTCGCCCGGGGCGACGCCCCGTTCCTCGGCGACATGAGCGGGACGCGCCTCAACGGGCCCGTGCTGGACTCGGTGCCCACCCCCGACGGGCGCGGCTACTACATGGTCGGGTCGGACGGCGGTGTCTTCGCCTTCGGCACGGCCCGGTTCCGGGGCTCGATGGGTGGCAGCCGCCTGAACGCGCCGGTGCAGTCGCTCGTGCCCGACGCCGACGGCGCCGGCTACTGGCTGGTGGCGTCCGACGGCGGGATCTTCGCCTTCGACGCCGGGTTCTACGGCTCGATGGGCGGCACCCGGCTCAACCGGCCGGTGACCGGCATGGTGGGCAGCGCCACCGGCGCCGGCTACCTCATGGTGGCCGAGGACGGCGGCATCTTCGCCTTCGGCGACGTCGCCTTCCGGGGCTCCCTGGGCGGCAACCCCCCGGCCACGCCCGTCGTCGCCGTCGCCGCCGTCCCGTAGGCGCCGCGTGCAGGCCGCCGGCCGTCCAGGCAAGGATGCGGCCATGGCGACCCTCACGATCCGCGACCAGGACGAGGCGATCAGCATCGCCTTCGACGACATCCTCAAGTACCACGGCCGCAGCTCGATCGCCGGCGCGGCCCACGCCTTCAAGGCGATGGAGCGTGCCTTCCCGCTGCTGTCGCCGGACCAGCCGCCCGACCGCTACGGCATCGCCGTCGAGAGCGGCTTCCCGGGGGGTGGGGCGCGCGACGCGTTCGAGATGGTGACCAGGGCGGTGTCCGGCGACCGGTTCCGAGTGGCGCCCGAGCTGGCCCCGGCCGGTGTCCCCGACGCTCCCGGCGGCTCGTTCTTCTTCCGCCTCCGCTACGGGCCGACGGTGGTGGACCTCGCCCTGCGGGACGGCCTCGTGCCCGAGGAGTTCGTCGAGGTCGCGTGCAAGGAGGCCCCGAGCGCGGCCGAGGCGGAGCGCGCCCGGCGGCTCAAGGAGGAGATGGCGGCCCGGTTGCTGGGCCTGCCGGCGGAGGCGGTGTACGACGCCGTCGTGAGCGCCGGGTGAGCCCGGCGCCGCTGGTCGTCGACTACGACCCCGCCTGGCCGGAGCGGTACGAGCGGCTCCGGGCGGTGGTGGAGGAGGCCGTCGGCGGCGAGGCGCTGCGCATCGACCACATCGGCTCCACGTCGGTCCCCGGTCTGGCCGCCAAGGACATCGTCGACATCCAGGTGACCGTGGCGGCGCTGGAGGTCGCCGACCGCTGGCCCGACGAGATCGGGCCGTTCCGCCGGCGGGCCCACGTCATCGACGACCACGTGCCGCCCTGCGACACGCCGGGGCCCCAGTGGCGGAAGCGGTACTGGGTGGCCGCCGACCCAGCCGCCCACCTGCACGTCCGCCAGAACGGCTGGCCGAACCAGCGCTACGCCCTGCTGTTCCGGGACTACCTGCGAGCCGACCCCGCGGCGGCCGGCGCCTACGGGGAGGCGAAGCGGCGCCTGGCGGTGCTGTGCGACTCCACCGCCGTGTACGCCGACGCCAAGGACCCCGTCTGCGACCTGGTGATGTGCGGTGCCGAGGCCTGGGCGGTGCGGGTCGGGTGGGAGGTCCCGGCCGCCTCGCCGTGGCTCCCGGCCGGCTTCGCCGCCCCTCGGCGGGCCGACCTCGGCACCGGCCACCACCTCCGGCCCATCCGGGCCGCCGACGTGGACATCGACTACCCGGCCGTGATGGGGTCCCGGCAGCGCCTGTGGGCGATGTTCGGCGAGGCGTGGGGCTGGCCGCCCGACACCATGACCATGGAGCAGGACCGGGAGGACCTGGCCCGCCACGAGGCGGAGGCCGGCGCCAACCTCTCGTTCAACTACGCCGTCCTCGACGAGGGCGAGACGGAGCTGCTGGGCTGCGTCTACGTCGACCCGCCCGAGCGCCAGGGTGCCGACGCCGAGATCTCGTGGTGGGTGGTCGACCGGCTGGCCGGCGGCCCGGTGGAGGAGGCCCTGGACGACTTCGTCCCGGCGTGGATCGCCGGCGCGTGGCCGTTCCGGCGCCCCCGGTACATCGGCCGCGACCTGTCCCGGGAGGAGTGGCTGGCGCTGCCGCCCGCTACAGCGACCTGATAACGCGGGCCGGGTTGCCCACCGCCACCACCCCGGGTGGCAGGCTCCTCGTGACCACCGCGCCGGCTCCCACCACGGTGTCGGCCCCGATGGTGACCCCGGCCAGCACGATGGCGCCCCCGCCCAGCCAGGCGTTGTCGCCGATGGCGATGGGTGCCCCCGCCTCCCACTTGGCCCGGCGCTGCGCCGGGTCGACGGGATGGGTCGGGGTGAGGAGCTGCACGTTGGGGCCGAACTGCACGTCATCGCCGATGGTGATGGGCGCCACGTCGAGGGCGACCAGCCCGTAGTTGGCGAAGCAGCGGGCGCCGACGGCGACGTTGTAGCCGTAGTCGCAGTAGAACGGCGCCCGGATGTCGCTGCCCTCGCCGAGGGCGCCCAGCAGCTCCTCGAGGACGGCCCGGCCGCCGCCGGCGGTGTTGAAGGCGTGGAGGAGCCGCTGAGCCCGTTCCGCCTCGGCCCGCAGCTCCGGGTCGTCGGCGATGTAGAGGTCGCCGGCCAGCATGCGCTGGCGCTGGGTGCGGGAGTCGCCGTCCCCCGCCGTCAACGGGCGCGGGCCCGGCCGCCCCTGGCCACGACGTCGATGGTGACGGCCACGACCAGCACGATGCCGGTGATGACCAGCCGGGTGGCGGTGCTGTAGCCCTGGAGCGCCATCCCGTTGCTGATGGCGGCCATCACGATGCCGCCGAGCACGGCGTCGAGCGGGCGCCCCCGGCCGCCGAAGAGGCTGGTGCCGCCGATGACGGCGGCGGCCACGGCGTAGAGGACCAGCTCGCCGCCGGCCAGGTTGGTGGACACCGAGCGCAGCCGGGAGGCGTAGACGATGCCGGCGATGCCGGCCGTCAACGAGCACAGGGCGAAGGCCGCCGTGCGGATCCGGGCCAGGTTCACGCCGGCCCGCCGGGCCGCCTCCGGGTTGCCGCCGATGGCGTAGACGTAGCGCCCGAAACGGGTGCGGGCCAGCACGAAGGTCCAGAGGGACAGCACGCCGAGCACGATGAGGATCACCCACGGCATGCCCTTGATCGTCGTCAAGGTGCCCCGGTTGGTGTTGCAGATGAGCACCACCACCACGCCGGCCACCACGATGCCCACCACCTTGACGATGGTGAGGCTGGCCGGCGGCGCCACCAGGCCGCTCTTCCGGCGGCGGGCGTCGCGTGTCCACGTGAGGACCCCGTAGACGGCGACGATCGCGATCATCACCGCCCAGCTGGCGGCCGGCGACAGGATGCCGTTGGCGAAGTTGTTGATCGTGTTGTCGCTGATCGGCACCAGGCCCTCGCCGGTGCCCAGGATGAACAGCATCACGCCCTGCCACGCGAGGAACCCCGCCAGCGTCACCACGAACGAAGGCAGCCCGAGGCGGGAGATGATCGTGCCCTGGAGCACGCCGATGGCGGCGCAGGCGGCCAGGGCCACCAGGCAGGCGGCCCACCACGGCCAGCCGGTGGACTCCTTCACCAGCTCGGCGGCGATCGTGCCGCCGATGCCGGCCACGAAGCCGGCCGACAGGTCGATCTCGCCGAGGAGCAGGGCGTACACCATGCCCATGGCGAGGAGCATGTAGACGGCGCCCTGGCGGAGCAGGTCCACCAGGTTCCCGGCCGTCAGGAACGTGGAGTTGAGGCTCTGGAACAGGACGGCGATGAGGATCAGGCCGACGATCACCGGCAGCACGCCGCTCTCGCCGCCCCGCACCCGCGCCCACCACACCTTCAGGTACTCGCCGAGCGAGTCGGCGGCCAGGGCCGGGTTGACGGCGGCGACCGCCGTCTCCTCGGGGGCGGCGGTGAGGTCCTCCTCGGGCGGGCCTTCGATCTCGGGTTCGAGCTGTGCGTCCGTCATTGGTCAGCTCCCGTTCCCGGCCGCATGGCCGTTCCCGCCCACCGCACGGGTGGAGCGCCCGGATGTCATGTAGTCCACCACGATGGAGCGGTCGAACTCGTTGGCCGGCCCGCTGGCCACCATGTGGCCGAGGTGGAGCACGGCGACGCGGTCGGCCACCTCGAAGACGTCGTTCATGTTGTGGGAGATCACGATGACGGCCAAGCCGCGGTCGGCCAGGGTGCGGACCAGGTTCAGCACCATCGCCGTCTGGGCCACACCCAGGGCGGCGGTGGGCTCGTCCATGATCACCAGCTTGGAGTTCCACATCACCGCCTTGGCCACGGCCACCGACTGGCGCTGCCCGCCCGAGAGGGAGGCAACGGGCTGGCGGATGCTGCGGACGGTGGTGACAGCGAGGCTCTTCAACGTGTCGCGCGCCGAGCGCTCCATGTCCTCCTCGTTCAGGGTGCGCAGCCTCGTGCGCTCCCGGCCGAGGAACATGTTCTCGACGATGTCGAGGTTGTCGCAGAGGGCGAGGTCCTGGTACACGGTCTCGATGCCCAGCGCCGCCGAGTCCTTCGGCGTGCGGACGTGGACCGGCTGGCCCTCCCAGTACATCTGGCCGCCGTCGGGCGGATGGATGCCCGAGATGGTCTTGATGAGGACGGACTTGCCGGCCCCGTTGTCACCGCACAGGGCGGTGACCTGGCCGGCGGGCACCTCGAGGTCCACAGCGGTGAGCGCCTGGACCGGCCCGAAGTGCTTGTCGATGGCTTCGAGCCGCAGCAGTGGCTGGCCGGCTCCGGCGTCAACGCTCACGATGCTCTCCCGGTGTGCGCGTGGGAAAGTCCCGCCGGCACCCGCTCTCGCGGGCGGGTGCCGGCGGGGCGGGGTCCAACTAGCTGGTGGGGATGCCGGCGGCCTGGCAGGCGGCCTGGAGCTCAGGCGTGCAGAGGTCCGACGGCTTCACGAAGTTGTCCTTGATGACGGTGTCGTTCATGTTCTTGGCGGTCACCCAGACCGGGGTCAGCAGGACCGAGGGCACGTTGGTGCTGGCCGTGGTGTCCTTGGTCGTGCCGTTCACCAGCGAGGCCGGGGGCTGCTTGCCGGCCCGCAGGTAGGTGGCGATGGCCACGGCGGCCTGCGCCTCGACGCTGATCGGCTTGTAGACGGTGCCGCACTGGTAGTTCGCCAGCACGTTCTGGAGGCCCTGAGTGGTGGCGTCCTGGCCGGTGGTCGGGATGGTGGACGGGCGGATGCTCTTGGTCTTGAGGGCCGAGATCACCGACTGGCCGAGGCCGTCGTTGGCCGTCACCACGGTGTTGATGTTGGGGTTGGCGGCGTACTGCTGCTCGAAGATGGTGAGCGCCTGCTGGTTGTTCCACGTGCCGCCCGGCTCGGCGACCTTGGTGTAGGCGCCGCTGGTGATCTTGGGGTCGATCACGGCGTGGTAGCCCTGGGCGAACAGGGTGGCGTTGTTGTCGGTGGGGTCGCCGTTCATGAACAGCACCTGCGGCTTGGAGACCTTCCAGTCGCTGACGCACTGCACCAGGCCGGCGCCGATGAGCCCGCCCACCTTCACGTTGTCGAAGCTCACGTAGTAGCGCCCGTCGACGCCGCCCTTGGTGAGGCGGTCGTAGTCGACGACCTTCACGCCCTTGGCGGCGGCGTCCTTCTCGATGGATGCCGCGCTGCCGGAGTCGAGCTGGTCGATGAGGATGACGGAGGCCCCGGCGGTGATGGCCGCCTCGGCCTGCTGCTGCATGGTGGTGGCGCTGCCCTGGGCGTTGTCGATGATGTAGTCGCCGGACGCGTAGCCGGCGGTCTTGAACGCCTGCTCGAGCAGCGGTGCGTCGAAGGACACGTAGCGGGCCGACGACGCGGTGTCGGGCAGGAGGACGGCGACCTTGCCCTTGCCCTGGGCCACCAGGGGCTTGAGCAGCTTCATGGCCGCCATGTCGCTGGTGAGCGTGCCGGCTGCGACCTCACCCGACGCCGCAGTGGTCGACGATCCGGCTGCCGTGGTCGACGACGACGAGGTGTTGTCCTTCTTGTCGTTCCCGCAGGCCGCGACGCCGAACAGCGTCAGGAGGGAGACGGCCACTGCCGCTCCCTTGTACGTACCCTTCATCTCTCCTCCTCGGCTCATCTTCACTGATGAATAGACGCGTCTTTGCGCCTTGCCGAGTGTGAAGCGCCGATGGACGCCTTTGGCAGGGCCGAAAGACTCTTACGGCAGAATTTCGTACCCACGATGGGCGGGGCCAATGGCACGAAAGGTGCCGGCTCAGGCCCCGTCGAGGTGGAGGGCGATATAGGCCCGGACGACCTCGGCGTGGGCGTCGCCCACGTAGGTCGCGGCGCCGGCGTCGAGGGCGGTGACCGCGTGCGCGGGGCTGGAGCCCCAGCGCTCGATCACGATCACCGCCCGACCGGGCGCGGCGGCCCGGAGGCGGGCCACGTCGGGGGCCTGCCAGCGGGCGGTCACGATGGCGGCCGTCGCCGGGCCCACCTCGGGGTCGCAGGCGTAGTGGTCGCCGAGCGACGGCCCCAGCCACCCCGCCTCGTCGAGCAGGGCGACGTGGGGCCGCTCGACGGCGGCCGCCGGCGGCGGGCAGGCCTGCGGCCGCCGGCGGAGCTTGGGAAACGCCGTCATGAACTGATGGTCGCCGCCCGACCTGCGGACCGGTCGTGGCCTTCCTGTGAGTTCGCCGTGGAGGGACGCCCAAGCCGACCGAGGGGGTCGGCGCCACCGTGCGGGTCGAGGTGCCGCTGGCGGAGGAGACGGCGGGCGACGACGATTGAGCGCCATGGGAGCGTTCGACAAGGCGGGACTGGTGCGGCTCGAGGAGGTGATGGCCGGCCACGCCGAGCGGGGCGAGGTGCCCGGCCTGGCGTGGGCGGTGGCGCGCGGCGGCGAGGTCCACGCCGGCTCGGCCGGCACCACCGGTGCCGGCGGGTCAGCGGTGGGCAGGGACACCATCTTCCGGATCTCGTCGATGACCAAGCCGGTCACCGCGGTGGCGGTCCTGGCGCTGGCCGAGGAGTGCCTGATCCGTCTCGACGAGCCCGTCGACAGGCTGCTCCCGGAGCTGGCCGGCCGGCAGGTCATGCGCCACCCCGAAGGGGCGCTGGACGACACCGAGCCGGCCCGCCGGCCGATCACCGTCGCCGACCTGCTCACCTTCCGCATGGGCACGGGCATGGACTTCGGCGCCTTCGGCCGCCAGCCCCTGCTCGACGCCATGGCCGCCCTGGGCGTGGGCGCCGGGCCGCCGGCGCCGGCCGCCGCTCCCGCGCCCGACGAGTTCCTGCGCCGGCTCGGCACCCTGCCCCTCCAGCACCACCCCGGCGAGCGCTGGCTGTACCACACCGGCGCCGACGTCCTCGGGGTGCTGGTGGCCCGGGCCGCCGGCCGGCCGCTGGGCGAGGTGCTGCGGGAGCGGGTCCTCGAGCCCCTCGGCATGCGGGACACCGGCTTCTTCGTGCCCGCCGCCGGCCTGGAGCGCTTCGGCCCCGCCCACGGCACCGACCCGGCGACGGGCGCCCGCACCGTCTACGACCCGATCATCGGCCAGTGGGCCCGGCCGCCGGCGTTCGAGGGGGGCGGCGCCGGCCTGGTGTCGACCCTCGACGACTACCTGGCGTTTGCCTGCATGCTGCTGGCCGGCGGCACCTGGAACGGGCGCAGGGTGCTGTCCCGCCCGTCGGTGGAGGCCATGACCACCAACCAGCTCACCCCCGAGCAGGTGGCCGCCAACCCGCCGACGCTGTCGGGGGCCGACGGCTGGGGGTTCGGCGTCGGGGTGCGCCTGCGGCGCACCGGCCCCGCCCGGTCGGTGGGCTCCTACGGCTGGGACGGCGGGCTCGGCACCTCGTGGGCCAACGACCCGGCCGAGGGCCTGGCCGCCGTCCTCCTCACCAACCAGATGTGGTCGTCGCCGGCACCCCCGCCCGTCTGCCAGGACTTCTGGACCTGCGCCTACGCCGCTCTGGAGTGAATAGCGTGCGGTTTCCGCACGCTATGTACTCCAGACGGGTGGTGGGACACTGGAGGGCGTGGACGAACTCCCTCCCGGGCACCCGGCCCGGGCGGTCACGGGACGGGCGGTGGCGCTGGCCCTGGCGGTAGGGGCGGCGTTCGTCGCCCTGGCCGGCGCCGGCAAGGAGCTGCCGGCGCTGTACGGGCGGGAGCCCTGGCAGGACGACCCCTACGACGCACTGGTGTCGCTGGCGCTGTGGTGCGGGCCGCTGCTCCTCGTCCTCTGCGGGCCCCGGCTGGCGCTGTGCCGGCGCCGGCGGCCGCTCCCCGTCCGGCGGGCGGCCGACCTGGTGCGGACCGCCGGCGTGCTGACCGGCCTGGCCGGCGTCACCGAGGCGGCGGCGTGGGTGAGCGTGGCCGCCGGCGCCCACCGGGCCGAGTGGAGCGGCACCACGGCGGCCGAGGTCGGCGCCCTGGCCGCCCTCACGGCGGCCACCGTGGCCGCCGGCCGGGCGCTGTGGCGGGCGGGGCGGGCGCTGCCTGCGGCCGCCGGCGCCCAGCCCGACTGGCTGGCCGACGCCCTCACCCTGGCCCGCCGGGAGTCGGCCCGGCTCGGCTCCCTGGGCGAGCGGGCGCTCGTCCTGCTCGGGTGGGCCGACCGCTGGCCGGCCGCCCTCGTGCGCCGCCACCCGCTGCTGGCGGCCGGCGCCTTCGCCGCCGCCTTCGGGGTGGCGGTCGACACCCCCCAGGTCGTCCTCGAGGGCTACCGGCCGGCGCTGGCGCTGCTCTTCTTCGCCGTCTCGGCGTGCAGCGTGTTCGCCTTCCTCGCCCTGGCCGGCTCGTACCTCCACCTGGTGGAGGGCCGGCCGGGGGCGCCGGCGCCGGCGCCCGCTGCTGCGGTGGCGGCGTGCGCCTGCGTGCCGCTGGCCGTCGCCTTCCGCGACTCGCTGTGGTGGGTCGTCGGCGCCGACGGCCGGAGCGCCGGCCTGGCCCAACTGGCCGTGCTGGCGGCCGCTGCGGCGGCGGCCGGCGCCGTACTCACGGGCGTAGCGGTGCGGGCCGCGACCGCCGGGCGGCGGTGACGACGAGGGCGGCGGCGGCGCACACGGCCACGTACTGGGCGGTGCCGTAGAGGACGTGCAGGACGCGGTCGAGACCGTCGTGCACGCCGCCGGATCTCGGGTGGGTGGCCAGCACGATGACGGCGGCGTCGATGGCCACCACCGACACGAGGGCACCCTCCCCGCCGAGGACGGCCAGCGGCAGGGCCCAGGCCAGGTACCACGGCAGGATGTAGGGCGTCGCCAGCAGGAAGCCGGTGAGGGCGGCGGCCATGGCGGTGGGCGCCGCGCACCCGCGGCGGACGACCAGGACGCACGCCCCCACGGCCAGCGCCAGGGCGGAGAAGCTGGCCAGCACGTTCAGCATCCGCGGCTCGATGCCGGACGCGTTCATCGCCGGCACCAGCCGCCACGGCGTGGGCCCGGCGACGTGGCGGGAGGCCGCGCTCAGAGGCCGCCACGGGGCGACCAGCCCGAAGGGGAGCGAGGCGGCCAGCGCCGGCAGCCCGGCTGCGGCGAGGACGATCACCGACGCCGATCGGCGCCGGCGCCACCACCACACGGCGAGCGCCAGCCCGGCGAGGAGGGCCGTCACCTTCACCATGACGGCGCCGGCCACGAGCAGGCCGGCCGCCAGCGCCCGGTCCCCGCCGGCGGCCACCGCGGCGCCCACGAGGGCCAGGGCGACGAGCAGGTCGTTGTGGCCGCCGTTGACGCCGAGGACGACGATCACCGGGTTCAGGACCACCACGGCGAGCAGGTGCGGCGGCGTACGGGCCCGCACGAGGAGGACGGCGACCCCGAGGAAGGCACCGGCGGCGATGGCCTGGAACAGCATCCGGGCGGCGAGGGGGTGCGGGCCGGCGACCAGGGCGACGAGGGCGGCGACGGCGGAGAACAGCGGGCCGTAGACGCTGGCCACGTGGCGCCAGAAGGGGGCCACGTGGGGGAGCAGCGGGTCGCCTGGGTAAGCCTGGGGCAGGTGGGTGTACGGATTGGCGTGGTGCACGCCGAGGATGCGCCCGTACATGGCGTAGGACCACACGTCGTGCGAGCCGTGGGGCGGCCCCACCACGGCCAGGCCGGCCAGGCCGGCGGCGACGGCCAGCAGCAGCCGCGGCGAGGTCCGGGGCCGGCGCCGTTCCAGGACCACGAAGGCGCCGAGGGCCACGACACTGACGACGAGGATCGGGAAGGTGAGGTTGTGCGTCGTCTCCAGTGGGAGGAGGAGGAGGACGGCGGTGCCGGCGGCGGTGGTCCCCAGGGCGAGGCGGGAGTCCGGCGCAGCCCCTTCGACGGCGGTCATCGGGTGTTCCCTGTGTGGCCCAGGGAGTACCGCCCCGGCTGGGGCCACACGCAGAGCCCGTGCGGCCCGGCGCCCACCTTGATGGTGTGCAGGAGGCGGCCCGTGGCGGTGTCGACCACGTACACCGCGCCGTCGTAGCGGCCCGAGACCCAGAGCTGGGAGCCATCGGCCGTCACCCCGCCCATGTCGGGGCTCCCGCCGATGCGCCAGGTGGCGTGCGGGGCGCCGGTGGCGAAGTCGAGGACCGAGATCGTGCCCTCGCCCCGGTTGGTGGCGTACAACCAGCGGGCGTCCCGGCTCGGGTAGAGGCCGTGGGTGCCCTTGCCCGTCGGGATGAAGCGGACCTCCTTCAAGCTCGTCGGGTCGATCACCGACACGCCGCCGCGCTTCTGGTTGGCGACGTACATGACCGACCCGTCGGGACTCAGCTTGACGTCGACCGGCTGCCCGCCGACGTGCAGCGCGGCGGTGACGGTGAGCGTGCGCAGGTCGACACGGACGAGGTCGGCGGAGAACTCGCAGCTGGCCACCATGACGGTGCCGTCGGAGGTGAAGTCGGCGTGGTCGACGCCCCTGCACGGAACGGGCAGGCTGGCGATCAGCTTCCAGGTGTGCGGGTCGCGCACGTCGAGCCTGTGGCGCCGCTCGGCGACCACGATGGCCTTGGTGCCGTCGGGCGAGAAGTAGAGGTTGTAGGGGTCGTCGACCGGGATGGCCTGGCCCGGCTCGGCGGTGTGGGGGTCGATCGGCGTCAGCGAGTTGCCCTGGTCGTTGTCCACGTAGAGGGTGCCGAGGTCCCAGGACGGCGTGACGTGCTGGGGCAGGCGGCCGACGGCAAAGTGGCCGACGACGGCGAACGTCGCCGGGTCGATGACGTCGACGGTCGCCGACTCGCTGTTGGGCACGTAGACGAGGGCCCGCTCGCCGCTGACCTTGGGCGACAGGTTGCCTGCACCGGTGTGGGCGTAGACCGGGAGATCGGGCACGGGCGGGGCGGTGGCGACCGGGGCCGGTCCGGTCGGGCGGCTGCGCACGGCCGTCGGGTGCTGCCCCGAGCAGGCGCCCAGGAGGAGCGCCGCCAGGCAGACGGCGCGGACACCCCGCTTCACGGCCCCAGCAACTCCGACACGGTGACGGCCCGGAGGCCCTTGGCAGCCGCGTCGTCGAGGATGCCGCCCAGGGCGTCGACGGTGCCCCGGTGGCCGGTGTGGAGGCTGACGATGGCTCCCGGAGCCAGGCCGGTGCTCACGCGGGAGCGGACCTGGGCGGCGCCCGGGTCCTGGTAGTCGTGCGGGTCCACGTCGTAGCCCACCACCGTCGGGTACCCGGCGGCGGCCGCCGCACCCAGGATGGTGTCGCCGGGGACCTCGACGCCGCTCGGCCGGAACCACCGCCCGGGTGTCCCGGCGTGGGCGACCAGCGCGTCCCGGCACCGGCTGGCCTCGAGCCGGGCCTCCTCGGCGCTGACCCGGCCGAGGGCGGGGTGCGTGTAGGTGTGGTTGGCCAGCTCGTGGCCGCCGGCCAGGATGCGCCGGGCGACCGGGGGGTTGGCGTCGAGCCACTGACCCACGGCGAAGATCGTCAGCTTGGCCCGGTGGGCGGCGGCGACGGCGAGCAGTTCGTCCAGCAGCGCGACGTCACCCGACCCGTGGAACGTGAGGGCCACCGTGGGGTGGGCGGCCGGTCCGCGGCGCACGAAAGCCGACCGGCCGCCGGGCCGGGTCGTCGTCGAGGGGGCCGGGGCGGTCGTGGCGG
Organism: Acidimicrobiales bacterium; assembly: GCA_035689115.1. Lineage (GTDB taxonomy): Bacteria > Actinomycetota > Acidimicrobiia > Acidimicrobiales > JAHFUS01. Next base: position 24,326 of record DASSMA010000082.1, on the reverse strand, counting down.
AGGACGGCGGGGTCGGCGCGGCCGCCCGCCCGCCGCCTGCCTTCGCGCAGGCGCCCAGGACGGCGGCCGGTGCGCCGAGCAGGAAGGCCCGGCGGGAGAGGGTCATCGGCGGTCGGCCGTGCGTCGACGAGCAACCCGGAACCCCGTGATGCGCCGGAGATTAGCGGCCCCCGCCGCCGAGGTGGCCGCGGGCTAGGCGGCGACCGGCTGGTTCTCGGTCAGCTCGGGGACCAGGTGGGCGTGGAAGAGGGCGAGCGCCAGCCGGGCGCGGACCTCGTCCTGGCCGGGGAGGAACTCCATCCCCACCACCACCGCGTGGTCCAGGGGCCGCACCGAGCGCACGACGGCGTCGAGCTCGATGTCCCGGTCGCCCAGCGGGATCGAGACCCGCCACGTGCGGTCGCCGCCCTCGGCCACCCAGTCGGCGTGCACCACCGGCAGGCTGAGCTGGGTCCCGGTGAGCGAGACGTCCCAGATCCGGCAGGCGGCCTCGTCCAGCCGGCCGGAGAGGTTCGTGGCGAAGCGCACGCTGGCCCGCCGTTCGCCGGCGAACCGCTCGGAGCGCACCCGCCCGATGGCGACGAGCACGAACACGGCGTTGACCGCCAGCCAGAAGGCGGCGCCGATGGCCGCCCAGCGCTCGGTGTAGGTCACCGGCGTGAACCCGTTGACCGTCAGGGCGAACCACACGGCGGCGCCCAGACTGGCCACCAGCGTCCACGAGAGCAGGCGGGGCGCCTGCACCCTCGCCCGGTCCTCGCCCATCCGCCCCTTCGGCGTCACCTTGAACGATCGCTCACCCGGGAAGGCGAGGGTGAGGGTGGCCCGCAGGTTCGGCGTCATGCGCACCAGCTCGAAGACCGTCGACAGCCCCTGGGGGGCGTACCCCCGCCCGAGGAGGGCGAGGGCCAGCCGCTGGACGAGGAACGTCGACACGAAGGCGACGACGAACACGAGCGGGTTGGCCCGGATGGGCACGGCGCCGGTGAACAGGACCAGCGGCGGGAGCAGGAGGTAGCCGAGCGACCGCCAGGCGTCGAACCAGCCGAGGAGCGTTGCCCCGTAGGCGATGCGCTGGCGCAGCCGCAGCCCCCGCACGAACAGCGGGTTCTCGGTGCGCAGCACCTGCATGGCCCCGATGCCCCAGCGCAGCCGCTGCGACTGGTACTGGGACGCGTCGGCCGCGGCCAGGCCTCGGGCCAGGACCTCGTTGTGGTACACGCTCTTCCAGCCCCGCCGGTGCAGGCGGATGGTGGTGTGGATGTCCTCGGTCACGGTCTCGGTGGCGACCCCGCCCACCTCCCGGAGGGCGGCCACCCGGACGACGGCGCCGGTGCCGCACCAGAAGGCGGCGTCCCAGCGGTTCTTGCCGGGCTCGATGGCCCGGTAGAAGAGGGCCTGCTCGTTGAAGCGGGCCTTGCGCTGGCCGGTGAGGGCGTGGTTCTCGTCGTGCTCGAAGGAGTCGAGGTTGTAGAAGTCCTGGGGCGTCTGCACCACGGCGACCCGGGGGTCGTCGAAGTAGCCGAGCGTGCGCACGAGGAAGCCCGGGGCGGCCACGTGGTCGGCGTCGAGCACGGCGACGAGGTCGGCGTCCACCACCTTCAGGGCGTTGTTGACGTTGCCCGCTTTGGCGTGGGCGTGCTCGCTGCGGGCCAGGTAGCGGGCACCCAGGCGGGCGGCCAGCTCCACGACCTCGGCCCGCCCGCCGTCGTCGAGCACCCACGTCTCGTGCTGGGGCTCCAGGGCGACGGCGGCGGCGATGGTGGGCAGCAGGACCTCGACCGGCTCGTTGTAGGTGGGGATCAGCACGGCCACCCGCTGGTCCGTGGAGTGGCGCTCGGTCACGGCCGGCCGGCGGTCGACGTCCCACAGGGAGAAGGTGAACAGGGCCAGGCCGGCCACCGCGTGCAGCTCCAGGGCGAACAGCGGGAGCGACACCCACCAGGCGCCGAGGTCGAGGGTGAACAGCGCTCGCCACGCCAGGTAGACGACGCTGACGGCCAGGGCGGCCAGGGCGAAGGCCCGGACGGCCAGGCGGCGCCGGGGCGACTCCGCCGCCGGGAGCTCGGCACCGGGGAAGAGCGCCGTCGCCGGGCGGTTGCGCGCAGGCGCGGGCGAGGAGATGAACATGGCTCTCCCCTTCGGCACGCCACCGTGCGTGGTTGAAGGTTCTTCCCGAAGTAGTCAATCCGGACCAGGTCCGGCCACCGATCCGGGCTACGCCGGGACGGCCCGCACTTCCACCCGGCCGGCCTCCACGCGGGCCTCGTACGCGGTCTGGGGGATCGTGGCCGGTCCATGCACCACGGCGCCGCCGTCGAGGCGGAACACGCTCTGGTGCCACGGGCAGGTGACGGTGCAGGCGCCGGCGTCGACGTCCCCCTCGTCGAGCGGTCCGCCGGCGTGGCTGCACCGGCTGCCGATGGCGAGGATGCGACCCCCGTCGCGGTACAGCAGGACGGTTGCGCCGCCGGCTTCGGCCCGCACCGGGCGGCCCTCGGGCAGGTCGGCGTCGTCAAGGACCGCCGTCCAGTCCGACGGAGGGTGCTGGTAGAAGGCGTTGTTGACGCCGACGCCCCGGCTCCAGCCGAGGTGGCCGCCCAGGTAGCCGCCCACGGTCATCACGCCCATGCCGGCCAGGCCGAGGGCGGTCCCTGTGCTCCGGCGCCCCCGCCGGCGGGCGACGAGCGACAGGGCGTAGAGGCTGAGCCCGACGGCGTTGGCGGCTGCGTGCACGAAGCCGATCCGCTGGTCCTCGGCGTAGGTCTCGGACCAGTCGGCCGCCCCGGCTGCGACGGTGGGCAACGCCGACAGCAGGCCCAGCCCGACGAGGGCGTCGGCCGCCGGCTGGCCTCGCTCGCCACCGACGAGGTCGAGCACCGTGGCACCGGTGAACGAGCCGATGGGGACGTCGGTGAGCATCGGGTGCAAGGGGTGCCCGAGCCAGGTGCCGCTCAGGAGGTCCTTGATCCGTCCCCGGCCGACGACCCGCTTGACCAGTGCCTCGCCCGTGGCGGCGACGGCGTCGAGCGACGTGAGGGTACCCACGCGGGTGGCGGCGTCGTGCAGGCGCGTCACGGGTTCCACCGGAGCAGTGCAGCCACGCCGTCGTCGACGAGGGAGGGGGAGGGGAGCACGCGCACGCCGGCGCCGCCGGCCAGGGCGGACCGGATCAGGGCGTCGACCAGGCGGCCCGTGCGGGGCCGGGTGGTCTGGCCGGCGACGTCCTCCCGGCGCACGCCGAGCACCAGTGGGTCGTCGCCGAACCAGGCGATCCGCTCGTCAGCAGGGTCGTCGTGAACCAGCAGCACCTCCGCCTGCCCGGCGGCAAGGGCGGCGACAGTGGGGGCGACGCCGGTCCGCCGCAGTCCGGCGTCGTCGGCGAGCCGCCGCACCAGGGCCGCCGTGTCGCTCCCGGCCACCTCGGCCACCAGCCGCTCGACGTCGGACGGGTCGGGCCGGCCCTCGAATTTCGCCACCAGGGCGGCGACGTCGCCGGGAAGCTCGGCGCGGATGGCGTCCACGGAGCGGCCGTCCCCGGTCAGCAGCACCATGCGGGCCTCCGACCAGCGAGCCATGGCGGTGACCCGGCCGGCGATGTCGGCCCCGTCGGCCCCGTGCCACCGTTCGCCGCGCTCGGCGGGGCCGCCCTCGTCCTCGTCGGCGTTGGGCCGGAGGTGGCCGGCGACGGCGACCTCGGCACCGTCGGCCTCGGCGAACACGGTGACGTAGGGAGGCGCCTCCTGCCGGCGCTCGACGAGGGGCGCCAGCGACGGCAGCGGCTCCCAGCGGGCGATCTCGCGAAACGGGGCGTCGGGCCAGTGCCCCACGTGCTGCGCCCCGCCCTCGTCGGCCACCACGATCAGCGTCCGGCCGCGTCGATGAGCCTCCGCCACCGCCGCGTCGACGGCCGCCAGGGCGGGACCGGGTGCTCCCTGGTGCTCCAGGTCGTCGCGCAACGCCCTCCACCGCACGTCGTTGCTGCGGGCGGCGTGCCTGCTCTCCGACTCCATCGACAGGACCACGGTCAGGAAAGGCCCGGGACGCTTCCCCAGGGCCGCCAGGTCGGAGGCGTCGGCCCACTCCCGCGGCGGCACCCCACTGGAGTCCATGCCTTCGCAGCTACCCCCCGGCGGGTAACGGGAAACGGCTAGGAGCCGGGGACCCGCAGGGCGACGACCACCATGTCGTCGGTGAGCTCGCCGCCGGTGTGGGCCAGCACGGCCGACTCGACGGCGCCCGCCAGTCCCCTCGCGGTGTCGGGGGCAGTGGCGAGGGCCAGCGCCAGACCGGGGTGGTCGAACTGCTCGCCGTCGTGCCGGGCTTCCAGCACGCCGTCTGTGACCAGCACCAGCGCGTCGCCCGGCGCCAGCCTGATGGTGGAACTGGCCACGTCGATCTCGGGGAGGAGCCCCAGCAGCGAGCCCCCCACCAGGACGGACTCGACCGATCCCCCGACCCGCCGCACGACGACGGGCGGGTGGCCGCCGCCGGTGAGGCGCACCTCGGCGCCGTCGCCCACGGTGACGAAGCCGAACAGGATGGTGCAGAAGCGCTCGCCGAAGGGCTCGGGCTCGGCGTCGAGCAGGGCGGTGTTCAGGACGCCGAGGATGTCGCCGGGGTCGTCGGCGGTGATGGCCAGCGCCCGGAGCGTGTGCCGGACCAGGGCGGTTCGGGCGGCCGCCTCCGGCCCGGTGCCCGAGGCGTCGCCGACGGCGATGGCCCACCGGCCGGCGCCGGCCGGCCAGATGTCGTAGAAGTCGCCGCCCACGGCGATCCCAGTGCCGAAGGACCGGTAGACGGCGGCCACGTCGAGCCCGGCGATGGCCGGCGGCTTCGGCGGCAGCAGGCTGCGCTGGAGGCGCCGGCCCACGTCGATGCGGGCCAGCTGGAGCTGGGCCCGGTCGAGAGCCTGGGCCGTCTGGGCGGCCAGGGCGAGGACGAACCGCCGCTCGTCGTCGTCGAAGAGCCGCGCCTCGTTGAAGCTGAACCGCAGGGCGCCGAGCCGCCTGCTCTCGACCTCCAGCGGGACGGCACAGAGGGCGACGGTGTCGGCCTCGAGGCCGACCAGCTGCGGGAACCGCTCGTCGCGCTCGGCCGGCGACTCCAGCCAGACCGGTTCCCCGGTACGCAGGGCGACCGCCGCCGGCAGCGCCGCGTCCCGCCGCTCGGTGCGGAGCCCGGCCGCCACGGGGTCGGCGTAGCCGACGGCGCCCGACAGGCTCAGGTGTTCGGCGTCGGTGGCGAGCAGCACGCCGCCGGCCGACGCGCCGAGGGCGGCGACGCCTTCGGTGAGCACGGCGCTGGCGACCGCCTCCGGCGTGGCCGCGGTGGCGAGGGCGGCGGTGACGGCGTAGAGCCGGGCCATGCGGTCGGCGGTGCGCCGGACGGTGGCCGCCCGGTCGACCTCGGCGAGGAGGCGATGCTCAAAGGTCTGGCTCGGCGGTACCGGCCGGCCGGCGGCGGCCGCCCGCAGCTGGGTGACCAGCTCGTCGATGTACCAGTGGCGGAAGAGCCGGTGCTGGGGCCTGCTCTCGAGGGTGAGCAGGCGGCGGGCCCGGCAGTAGGCGTCGACCTGGTCGAGAGCCCGGAGGTATTCCTCGGCGGCCTGGGCGGCGGAAGCGGGCAGGTCGAGCGACAGGCGGGTGCGGATGTCGCCCCGGTTGGCGGCGGCCAGGGCCTGGCGCTTGATGGACAGCCGGGCGGCGGAGAAGCGTTCGACGACCGCCACCAGGAGGTCGCGGAGGTGGTCGGGCACCTCGGCGGTGACGCCGGCCGAGGCGCCGGTGTCCGCCAGGGTGAACTCGCGCACCACGTTGTCGACGTGGGACTTGGCGGCCAGCAGGAGGTCGGTGGGCACGTCCCCCAGCTCGACGTGGAACAGGGTGTGGCCGTCGTCGACCGGCCGGTCGTCGGCCCACCGGCCGAGGCCCCCGGCGGCCTCGCCGGTCCGCGCCGGAGCGCCGCCGGTGACGATCGCCCAGACGGTCTTCCCGACCTCGTCGGCCTCGGCTCCCCAGGAGCTGGCCACGCCGCCCACCAGCCGCAGCCCGCGGCCGGTGAGGGAACCCTCGGACGGCCGCCCCACGATGGGGGGCAGGAAGCTGTGGTCGCGGACCTCGACCCGGAGCCCGGCGCCGCTCGGGCGGACGGCCACACCGGCGCACCCGCCGCCGTGCAGCTCGGCGTTGGTGACCAGCTCGCTGACCACCAGGGCGACGTCGTCGGCCAGGTCGGCCCGGCCGAGGGCCGTCGCCTCGGCCGCCGCCTGGGCGCGGGCGCGCCGCACCGCGTCGACCTCGACGTCGCCTCGCTGTCGCTGGACCGAGCTTTCCATCGTCCTCCGCGGCCGAATCTCCAGCGTAACGGCCATCCGCGGCGTAACCCTGCTTCTCTGTGGCATGGCCACCGCCTCCTCCCCGTCCGTCCGGCGCCGGGCCGAGCCGGCGGCGCTGGCCGCCATCGCCGCCGGCGGCGCCCTCGGGACGGCCGCCCGCTACGGCGTGTCGCTGGCCGTCCCGCCCGCGGCCGGCCAATTCCCCTGGGCCACGTTCCTCACCAACGTGAGCGGCTGCCTCGCCCTCGGCCTGGTGCTGGGCGTGCTGCTGGAGCGGTTCCCGCCCGGCCGCTTCGCCCGCCCGTTCCTCGCCACCGGTTTCCTCGGCGCCTACACCACCTGGTCGACCTTCGCCGTGGAGGTGGACCTCCTGGCCAAGGACGGCCACGCCGGCGTGGCCGCCGCCTATGCCGCCGCCAGCCTCGTGGCGGGATGCGCGGCGGCGTGGGCCGGCGTGCGCGGCGGCCGGTCACTCCCGGGCCGGCGGGGAGGAGGGCGATGAGGCTCGAGGGCCACCAGAAGCGCCTCACCGTGTTCGTGGGCGAGTCCGACCGCCACGGCCACACCCCGCTCGCCACCGAGATCGTGCAGCGCGCCCACCGGGCCGGGCTGGCCGGGGCCACCGTCCTGCGGGGGGTCGAGGGCTACGGGGCTTCCAACCACATCCACACGACACGGCTGCTCTCGCTGTCCGACGACCTCCCCATGGTGGTGGTGATCGTCGACGCCGAGGACCGGATTCGGGCCTTCCTCCCGGAGCTCGAGGAGCTGGTCGCCGAGGGGCTGGTCATCCTCGACGACGTCGAGGTCGTGCGGTACACGGGCCGCCCCGGTCCGGCGGGGTGACGCCCGCCGCCTGGGCCGCCATGCTCGGCGCCGGCGCGGTGGGCGCCCCGGCGCGCTTCCTGGTCGACGGCTGGGTGGCCGACCGGGTGGGCGGCGCCTTCCCCTGGGGCACCCTCGTGGTGAACGTGGCCGGCTCCCTGGTGCTCGGCGTCGTGACCGGCCTCGTGCTCTACCACGGCTTCCCCGCCACGACGCGCGTGGTCGCCGGGACCGGGTTCTGCGGCGCCTTCACCACCTTCTCCACCTTCGCCTACGAGACGGTGCGGCTGGCCGAGGAGGGCGAGACCCGCCCGGCGGCGGTCAACGTGGCGGTCACGCTCTGCTCGGGGCTGGCGGCGGCCGCCGCCGGCCTGGCGCTGGCGTCGGCCCTGTGACGATCTGCGGCCTTCCTCGGGAATGTCGGATCCACCCGCGAAGTTGACAGTGGCACACGCAACTTCGAAGCAAGGGGTGGTGCGGTGCAGAGCGAGTGGCTGGACAAGGACTACTACCGGGTCCTCGGCGTGGCGGAGACGGCGACCGAGAAGGAGATCCAGCGCGCCTACCGGCGCCTCGCCCGGGAGCTGCACCCCGACGCCAACCCCGGGAAGCCCGAGGCGGAGGAGCGGTTCAAGGAGGTGTCCGCCGCCTACGACGTCCTCGGCGACGCCGCCAAGCGGACCGAGTACGACCGGGTCCGCCGGCTGGGCCCGGCCGGGCGACCGGAGGGCGGGTTCAGCTTCTCCACGGACGGGGACGACTTCGCCGCCTTCGACCTCGGCGACCTCCTCGGTGGCCTGTTCGGTCAGACCCGGGCGTCGGCCGCCCGCCGGGGCGCCGACCTCCAGGCGGAGCTGAGCCTCGGGTTCGAGGAGGCGGTCCACGGCACCACCACGGAGGTCGTCGTCACCGGCGAGTCGCCCCGCCCGGTGAAGGTGCGCATCCCCGCCGGCGTCGACGACGGGCAGCTGGTCCGCCTCCCCGGCCTCGGCGCCCCCGGTCGCAACGGCGGCCCGCCCGGCGACCTGTTCGTCCTGGTGCGGGTCGGCCCGCATCCCGTGTTCGGCCGGTCCGGGCGCGACCTCACCCTCACCCTCCCCGTCACCTACCCCGAGGCGGCGCTCGGCGCCGAGGTGCAGGTGCCGGTGCTCGACGGCCCTCCCGTCACCCTGCGGATCCCAGCCGGCACGCCGGCCGGGCGCACGCTGCGCGTACGCGGGAAGGGCGTGAAGTCCGGCCGCCACCGCGGTGACCTCCTCGTCCGCGTCGAGGTCGCCGTGCCCCAGCGCCTGAGCGCCGCGGAACGCCGGGCGGTGCAGGCCCTGGCCGACGTCGCCGAGGGCGACCCCCGGGCCCACCTGCACACGCCGGCGGCCAGCACCGCCTGAGAACGGCGGGCGCCGGGTGCGTCCGGCTCCGACCTTGGGTACAGAGCCGCCATGGGCGCCGTCACCAGAGTCCTGCCGGAGCAGCCGTACGCATCGCTCGCCGAGTACCGGGCGGCCGGCGGCGGGCGGGGCATCGAGGTCGCCCGGAAGCTCGGCCCGGCGTCCGTGGTGGACGAGATCGAGGCGGCCGGGCTCCGGGGCCGTGGCGGCGGCGGGTTCCCCACCGGCGTGAAGTGGCGCACAGTCGCGGGCCACGCGTCGGCCGCCCTGCCCGCAACCGTGGTGGTGAACGGCGCCGAGGGCGAGCCCGGCACCTTCAAGGACCGCACCCTGCTGCGCGCCACCCCCTACGCGGTGGTGGAGGGGGCGCTCATCGCCGCCCTCGCCGTCGGTGCCGACCGGGCGGTGGTGGCGCTGAAGGCGACGTTCGAAGTGGAGCGCGTACGGCTCGAGGCGGCCCTCGCCGAGGTGACGGCCGGCACCGACTGGGCCGACGGCGTGAACCTGGGGGTGGCCACCGGCCCCAGCGAGTACCTCTTCGGCGAGGAGACGGCCCTGCTCGAGGTCCTCGACGGCCGCCCGCCGTTCCCGCGGATCGCCCCGCCCTTCCGCCACGGCGTCGACGAGGTCGGCCCCCGTCCCGACCAGCCGGCGGGCACGGTGATGGCCGAGCCGGGTGCCACGGTGGCGCCGCCCACGCTGGCCAACAACGTGGAGACGATGGCCAACGTCCCGCTGCTGATCGCCGAAGGGGCGGACTGGTTCCGCTCGGTGGGGACGCGCGAGTCGCCCGGCACGGTGCTGTGCACGGTGACCGGGGCCACCCGCAACCACGGCGTGGCCGAGGTGGCGCTGGGCACGCCGCTGGCCGAGGCCCTGGAGCTGATCGGCGGCGGCCCGGTGGAGGGGCGCCGGCTGGTGGCTGCCATGTCCGGTGTCGCCAACCCCCCCGTGCTGGCCGAGCGGTTCGACACCCCCCTCACCTACGAGGACATGCAGCGCATCGGCACGGGCCTCGGGGCGTGCGGCTTCCTCGTCTTCGACGACAGCACCGACATGGCGGCGGTGGGCGCCGGCGTGGCCCGGTTCCTGGCGGTGGAGTCGTGCGGGCAGTGCACCCCGTGCAAGCAGGACGGACGGGCCATCGCCGAGGCCCTGTTCCGGCTGTGCGCCGGCGAGGGCGCCGGCGAGGACCCCGGGGTCGTGGCCGACCGCGTCGCCACGGTCGCCGACCGGGCCCGCTGCTTCCTCGCCCACCAGCAGGAGCGCGTGGTGGGCGGCATCCTCGTGCAGTTCCCCGACGCCCTCGCCCGCCATCTGGACCCGTCCACGCCGCCGGTCACCCCCGAGCCCATCGTCCCCATCCGCGACATCGTGGGCGGCCGGGCCGAGCTCGACCTCCACCAGCTCGACAAGCAGCCCGACTGGACCTTCGAGCCCACGGACTCGGGCCAGGCCCCCGCCGACCGCATGGGTGCCGGCCGACCCTAGTTTCGCCTCGCAAGCGGAGTTGCTCGGCGAGTTTGACGTGCCGGCCTCCGGCCGGCGCTCAGGCCGCCGACCGGCAAAGCCGGCCCGGCGGCTCTCTGCGGGGGGCTCCGCCCCCCGCACCCCCCATGCCGACAGCCGTGGGGGCGCCTCCGGCGCTGGAGCGGCCGCCGGCCGTGTGCCTCTGGCGTGCTTGCGGGTGCGAAACCTAGCGGTCGAGGACCTGGGTGACGTCCTCGGGCCGGCGGCCGTCCGAGGGGTCGGTGGCCGGCGTGGCGTCGGGGTCGGGGCGGCCGTCGGGCGTGGGCTCGGCGAACCGGGTGGCCTGCTGGCCCATGGCGTAGGCCCGGACCTCACGACCGAAGGCCTGGTCGACCAGGCGCTTGACCTCCTGGCCGTCGATGGTCTCGTTCTCGAGCAGGGCGGCGGCCACCGCGTCGAGGCCACCGCGGTGCTTGCGCAGCTCGACGGAGGCCCGCTCCTCCTGGTCGCGCAGGATGCGCTCGACCTCCTCGTCGATGACCCTCGACGTCTCGTCGCTGTAGTCGCGGGTGTGCATGAGGTCCTCGCCGAGGAACACCATGCCCTGGGAGCCCCAGGCCATGGGCCCGACCCGGTCGCTCATGCCCCACTCCCGCACCATCTTGCGGGCCAACTCGGTGTTGCCGACCAGGTCGTTGTTGGCGCCGGTGGACAGGTCGCCGTACACCAGGAGCTCGGCCACCCGGCCGCCCATCCGCACGGCCAGCGAGTCCTCGATGTAGTCGCGGGGATAGATGTGGCGCTCCTCCATCGGCAACTGCTGGGTGACGCCGAGCGCCATGCCGGTGGGGAGGATCGTGACCTTGTGCACGGGATCGGCGTGCCGCAGGACGTAGGCCAGCACGGCGTGGCCGCCCTCGTGGTAGGCGACCCGCTCCTTCTCCTCGTCGGAGAGGGCGAGCGTCTCCCGGCGCTGGCCCATGATGACCCGGTCCCTGGCCGCCTCGAAGTCCTGCATCTCCACCGCCTCGGCGTTGCGGCGCACGGCGTGGAGGGCGGCCTCGTTCACCAGGTTGGCCAGGTCGGCGCCGCTCATCCCGGGCGTGCCCCGGGCGACGACCGACAGGTCGACGTCGGGGGCGATGCGCTTGTCCTTGCAGTGCACCTGGAGGATCGGCAGGCGCTCCTCGAGGTCCGGGAGGGGCACGACGATCTGGCGGTCGAAGCGGCCGGGCCGGAGCAGGGCGGGGTCGAGGATGTCGGGGCGGTTGGTGGCCGCCATCATCACGATGCCCTCGGTGGTCTCGAAGCCGTCCATCTCCGAGAGCATCTGGTTGAGCGTCTGCTCCCGCTCGTCGTGACCGCCGCCCAGGCCGGCGCCCCGCTTGCGGCCGATGGAGTCGATCTCGTCGACGAAGATGATGGCGGGGGCCTGCTTGCGGGCGGTCTGGAACAGGTCCCGCACCCGCGAGGCGCCCACGCCGACGAACATCTCCATGAAGTCGGAGCCGGTGACCGAGAGGAACGGCACCCCGGCCTCGCCGGCGACGGCCCGGGCCAGAAGCGTCTTGCCGGTGCCGGGGGGGCCGACCAGCAGCACGCCCTTGGGGATGCGGGCGCCGATCTCCTTGAACCGGTCCTTGGCCCGCAGGAAGTCGACGACCTCCCGGATCTCCTGCTTGACGCCGGCGTAGCCGGCCACGTCGGAGAACGTCGTGCGGGGCCGCTCGGTGGTGTACACCTTGGCCTTCGACCGCCCGATCGACATGATCCCCGACATCTGGCCCTGGGCCCGGCGGTTCATCCACAGGAAGAACCCCACGAGCAGGGCGACCGGCAGCAGGAGGGGCAGCAGCGAGGCGAAGAAGTTGGTGCTGGAGTTCGTGAACTGGAGCTTCGGGACCTTGGCCCGCAGCGTGGGTGAGGCGTCGTCGGGCAGGGGCCGAGGGCCGTCGACGGTGAACTTGGTGCCCGACGTGGTCTCGCCGCTGATGCGCCCTGTGTCGTTGTTGACGGTGGCCTTGGCGATCTTGCCCTCGTCGGCCTGCCGGATGAATTCCCCGTAGGTCATCTGCGGTTTCGACGGCGTGCCGAGCAGCGGCGGCAGGACCAGGACGGCCACCACCAGCACGAAGAGAGCGATCATGGCCCAGCGGAAGGTGGGCTCCTGGCTGGGGCCGCCGGGGCCGGGAGGACGATCGGGACGTCCGGGCCTGAGGTCCCCGGGTTGGCGGCTCATGGACCAATGCTAGGCGCCACCCCCTTCGTACTCACGCACGCTCGTGTGGGGGGGTCCAACAATTCCTGGCTCGGGACCGGTACCGTCGTCGCCCATGGATATCCGCAACTGCGCCCGACCCGGGTGCCGGGCGCAGGCCACGGCCACCATGACGTACCACTACGCCAGCCGCACGGTGTGGCTGGACAGCCCCACCGACGAGGAAGGCGCGATCCCCGGGATGTGGGGCCTGTGCGACGGCCACGCCTCCTCGCTCAAGGTGCCGGTGGGCTGGGCGTGCGACGACCGGCGCACCCCCATTATCCCCATCCGCCCCTCCATCGCGTCCTGATCGGCGTGCCGTCCTGCGGACGGCGCTCGAGGCCCCCGACCGGCAAAGCCGGATCGGCGGCCGTTCTGCAGGGGGCTCCGCCCCCCGCACCCCCCGTCGCCGTCAGCCGGCGGGCCACCGATGCTCACGGCCCGGGGCGGCAGGCACCCCCTACGCTGGGGGCCGATGGCCCTCCCCGAGCCGCGTTCGCCGCGCCCGTGACCGACCGGCCGGTCGTGGGCGAGCCGGCCCCGTCGCCCCCTCTCCCGGAACCAGAGTGGGGGCTCGGCGACGCCGCCCTGGGCTTCTTCCTCGGGCTGTGGCTCTCGGTGGCGTTCAGCGTCGTGTGGGTCGGGGTCAGCGGCCAGGGGACCGGCGACCTGGGAACCTTCGTGGCCAGCGTCGTCGGCCTCTGGACGGGACTGGGCGCCGCCCTGGCCAACGCCTGCCTCCGCAAGGGGAGCCGCAGCCTGGCGGTGGACTTCGGACTGCGGGTGGAGCGATCGGACATCCTGCCCGGCGTCATTGCGGGCGTCGCCTCGCAGCTGGTGATGATCCCCCTGCTGTACCTGCCGTTCCGGCTCCTCGGCCACGACCTCGACGTGTCGGAGAAGGCGAAGGAGGTCACCGACCTGGCCAAGGGGGCCGGCGTCGTCGTCATCCCCCTCCTGATCGTGGTCGGCGCGCCCCTCGTCGAGGAACTGTTCTTCCGCGGCCTCCTCCAGCGGTCGGTCGCGCGCCGGCTCGGGCCGGTGGCGGCGGTGGCGATCTCGGCCGTGACGTTCGGTGTGGCCCACTTCCAGCCGGTGCAGCTCCTCGGCCTGGTGGCGTTCGGGGTGGTGCTCGGGATCCTGGCCCAGCGGGCCGGCCGGCTGGGCCCGTCCCTGATCGCCCACATGTGCTTCAACGCCGTCACGGTGGTCATCCTCCTCACAAATCACTGAGGTCGGCGCCGCGCCTCAAGTCCGCCACCCTTCCTGCCGAACATCTCGGCGGATCACAGTTCTGTTCGACCTAGGGAGGGGCGATGAGCTGTCCGAAATGCAAGAAGTCCGGTCTCGTGGAGATAAGCCTCACGATCAAGGACCGGGCCGTCACGATGCGCAACTGCTCCGCCTGCGACACGCGCTGGTGGCACAGCGACGGCGAGCCCGTCGAGCTGCCCGGCGTCCTCGAGCTGGCATCCCAGAGGTAGGGCTCCGGGGCGGCGCGCCCCGGCACCCGTCGCCTTCGGACAACAATGGACCGGTGCGCCGGTCCACCGCTGCCACCGTCGCCACGTGCCTGGCCGTGGCGGGGGCGGCGCTCTTCGTCTTCGCCCAGCTGCAGCCACGGCTGCTGCTGAGCGCGACGACCCCCAACGGCGGGGACATGGGCGCCCACGTGTGGGGCCCGGCGTTCATGCGCGACCACCTGCTGCCCCACGGCCGCATCACCGGCTGGGCACCGGACTGGTACGCCGGGTTCGCCTTCCCGACCTTCTACTTCCCCCTGCCCAGCCTGGCGATGATCCTGCTCGACGTCCTCCTGCCCTACCAGGTGGCGTTCAAGCTCGTGTCCGTGGCCGGCCTGGTGGGTCTGCCGGTGTGCGCGTGGGCGTTCGGGAAGCTGGCCGGCCTGCGAGCGCCGGGTCCGGCGGTGCTGGCCGTGGCCACCCTGCCGTTCCTGTTCGACCGCACCTTCACCATCTACGGCGGCAACATCGCCTCCACCCTGGCCGGCGAGTACAGCTACTCCATCAGCCTGGCCCTGGCCCTGCTGTTCCTCGGCGTGGCGGCGAAGGTGTTCCGCACCGGCCGCCACCGGGCGCTGGCGGTGATCCTGCTCTCGCTCACCCTGCTGTCCCACGTGGTGCCGACGTTCTTCGCCCTCACCGGCGCCCTGGTGCTGCTGGCGCTGCGGCCGTCGGCCCGCCGCGTCGCCGACGGGGCCGTCGTGGTGATCCTGGGCGGCATGGTGGCCGCCTTCTGGGCCCTGCCGTTCGTGGCCAACCTGGCCTACACGAACGACATGGCCTACGAGAAGATGACCAAGTACGGGGAGAACCTGCTGCCCCACAACCTGCGGTGGCTCGTGGTCATGGCCGGCGCCGGCGCCGTCGTGGCCCTGGTCATGTTTTTCAGCGGGCTCTGGGAGCGGCGCGTGAGCGACGAGGCCCGCGTGGGCGTGTTCCTCACGATCATGGCCGGCCTGTCGGCCCTCGGGTTCCGCTACGCCCCCCAGGGCAAGATCTGGAACCCCCGCATCCTGCCGTTCTGGTACCTGTCGCTGTCGCTGCTGGCCGGCTTCGCCGTGGCGTCGGTGGGCTGGCTCGTGCAGTACCTCACCCGGGACGCCCTCCTCCGTGAGGAGCGGGGGTACCGGCACTGGGCCGCCACCGTTCCCTCGGGGCTCGGCGGCGACGAGCCCGGCCCGGAGTACCCGGTCCGCTCCAAGCGGACCTCGGCCATGGTGGCCGTGCACGACAGCGTGGCCCCGGTGGTGGCGGTGATCGCCCTGTTCGCCTCGCTCATCTTCGTGGCCGTCCCGCTCCACCTGCCGCTGACCGAGCACCTCCACGCCAAGCTGCCCTCGTCAACAGGCCTGAAGATCGCCGGCGTGCCGATCGTCCCCCGCTTCGAGGGACCGATGGTCGGCGTGCCCACGACCACCGACCGCAGCTTCGTGCCCGACTGGGCCAAGTGGAACTACGGCGGCTACGAGCGCAAGACGTCGTACCCGGAGTACCACGAGCTGATCCGCACCATGACCGAGCTGGGCCGCTCGGAGGGCTGCGGCCGGGCCCACTGGGAGTACGAGGGCGAGCTCGACCAGCTCGGCACCCCGCTTGCGCTCATGCTGCTGCCGTACTGGACCCACGGCTGCATCGGGTCGATGGAGGGCCTGTACTTCGAGTCCTCGGCCACCACGCCGTACCACTTCCTGTCGGCGTCCGAGCTGTCGCAGAAGGCGTCACGGCCCCAGCGGGGGCTCGACTACCACAACTTCGACATAACCCTCGGCGTGGAGCACCTCCAGCTGCTCGGGTCGCGGTACTTCATGGCCTTCAGCGACACGGCCAAGGCCGCCGCCGCCGCCAACCCCGACCTGCGGCTGGTGGCGTCCACCAAGGGGTTCCCCGTGCGGTACCCGACCGGCACCAAGGACCGCTCGTGGGAGATCTACGAGGTGGCCGGCTCCGACCTGGTCCAGCCCCTCGCCGCCGAGCCGGTGGTGGTGCGGGACGTGGCCGGCGAGAAGGCGTGGCTGAAGCTGTCGGAGCCGTGGTTCCTCGACCCGAGCCGGTGGGGCACGTTCCTGGCCGCCGGCGGACCCCCGGAGTGGAAGCGGATCGGCGCCTCCGAGGCGGAGAAGGCGCCCGTCAAGGCCGAGCCGGCCGACGTCCACGTCTCGAAGCTGAAGGTGGGCGACGACCGGATCTCCTTCGACGTCGACCGGCCGGGCACGCCGGTGCTGGTGAAGGCCTCGTACTTCCCGAACTGGCAGGCCTCGGGCGCAAAGGGCCCGTGGCGGGTCACGCCCAACCTCATGGTCGTGGTGCCGACGGGCCGGCACGTGTCGCTCCACTACGGCCGCACCGGCGCCGACTGGGCCGGCATCGTGCTCACCCTGCTGGGCCTGGCCGGCGTCGTCACCCTCGCCGCCGTGCGGCGCGGGGGCCGGGCCGAGCCGTCAGCGGGGGTCGCGCCAGAGGGCGAGGCGGAGTCGGGCGAGCCCCCGTACCGTCCGCAGGGCGCGCCGGAGGATTGGGCTCCTCGATGGGCGGGTCTCCCGGACGGCGACGGGGACGTCGGCGACGGCGAGCCCAGCCCGCTCCGCGCGGAGCACCAGCTCGGTGTCGAACAGGTCGGTGCCGAGCCGGCACCGCTCGACGACGGGCAGCAGCTCCTGGCGCCGCATGACCTTCATGCCGTGGGTGTCCGAGACGTGGAGGCCGAAGCCTCGGCGGAGGACGAGGGTGAACACTGACGTCACCAGCCGGCGGGGCCAGGCCCGCTGATCGTCGGCCCCCTCGGCCCGCTTGCTGCCCACGATGATCACCGGCCCGCCGTCGGCCATCGTCTTCACGGCGGCGTCGAGGAAGTCCAGGTCGTAGTAGTCGACGTCGAAGTTGGCCACCATCTCCCCGGTGGCGGCCAGGAAGCCGGCCCGCAGGGCGCTGCCGTAGTCGGGGTCGGGCAGGGAGAGGGCGCGCACCGAGGGCACCTCGTCGGCCAGCCGGCGGGCGATGACGGCCGTCCCGTCGACGGAGCCGTTCTCCACCACCACGACCTCGGCGTCGCGGCCCCTGGCGGCCAGCCCGTCCACCACCTCGCGGACGGCGGGTTCGAGGAACTCGGCTTCGTTGAAGGCCGGCATGACGACGGAGATCAAGGGGATTCCTCCACTATGGCCTGCGGGGGCAGCCCCGGGGGCCCGCGGCACTAGGCTGCCGGTCCACATGGCGTCCCTCGACACGATCTTCAAGGCGTACGACGTCCGGGGGGTCGTCCCCGACGAGCTCGACGCCGAGGTGTGCCGGCGCATCGGCGCCGCCTTCGCCACCTTCGCCGGGGCGCCGGCCGTGCTCATGGCGCGCGACATGCGGCAGTCCGGCCAGGAGCTGTCCCAGGCGTTCGCCGAGGGGGTGCTCGGCCAGGGGGTCGACGTGGTCGACCTGGGGCTGGCCTCCACCGATCTCGTGTACTTCGCCGCCGGCCGGCTCGACGCCCCCGGCGCCATGTTCACCGCGTCGCACAACCCGGCCCGGTACAACGGCGTGAAGCTGTGCCTGGCCGGCGCCCGGCCGGTGGGCGAGGACACCGGGCTGGCGCAGATCAAGGCCATGGTCACCGACCCGCCGCCCCCGGCCGCCGCCCCCGGCTCGTCGCGCAGTGTCGACCTGGTGGGCGACTACGCCGTCCACGTGCGCTCCTTCGTCGACGTGGCCGCACTGCGCCCGCTCAAGGTGGTGGCCGACGCGGGCAACGGCATGGGCGGGCTGGTCGCCCCCCGGGTGTTCGACGGCCTGCCCTACGACCTGGAGGTCATGTACGGCGACCTCGACGGCTCCTTCCCCAACCACCCGCCCGACCCCATCCAGTCCGAGAACCTGAAGGATCTCCAGGCGAGGGTGCTCGACAGCGGCGCCGACGTGGGCCTCGCCTTCGACGGCGACGCCGACCGGGTGTTCCTGGTCGACGAGAAGGCCGAGCCGGTGTCGGGATCCACCACGACGGCCATGGTGGCCAAAGCCATGCTCGAGAAGCACCCGGGCGCCACTGTCATCCACAACCTCATCTGTTCCAAGGCGGTGCCCGAGGTAATCCGGGAGAACGGCGGCACGCCGGTGCGCACCCGGGTCGGCCACTCGTTCATCAAGGCGGTGATGGCCGACACGGGCGCCGTCTTCGGCGGCGAGCACTCCGGCCACTACTACTTCCGGGACAATTACCGGGCCGACTCGGGGCTCATCGCCGCCGTCGTCGTGCTCGAGCTGCTGGGCAAGGCCGGCGTGCCGCTCTCCGAGCTGCGCCGGCCCTTCGAGCGCTACGCCATGTCGGGCGAGATCAACACCCGGGTCGACGACCCGCGCGCGGTCATCGAGCGGGTGGCGGCGGTCCACGCCGGCGCCGACCAGGACCGCACCGACGGCCTCACCATCGACCACGGGGACTGGTGGTTCAACCTGCGCCCCTCCAACACCGAGCCGCTGCTGCGGCTGAACCTCGAGGCCCGCACGAGGACGGAGTGCGACGCCCACGTGGCCGAGGTGCGCGCGCTGCTGCGGGGCGAGGAGCACTAGTGCACCATCCCGCGAATCCTTGTGGTGTCTCGCCGGCTCTCGCCGCCGCCGGCGGCGTTGGTCCTCGCCGAGATTGCGCAAGGCGATCTCGCCTCGTGCCGCGAAAGGGAACCACGGCGATGTTCGAAACCTCGGGCGAACTCGCACCGATGCCGAAGCCCGCAGCGAACATCGCCGTGGTTCCCTTTCGCGGCACGAGGTCCGCCTTGCCGGCGACGCCGAGCGCTCGGCGACACATCCACCTGATCCACGGGATGGAGCACTGAGATGGCGCTCGACCCGCTGCTGCTCGACATCCTCGCCTGCCCCGAGGACAAGGGCCCGCTGCTGTACTTCGAGGACGAGCAGGCCCTCTACAACCCCCGCCTCAAGCGGCGCTACGCCGTCCGCGACGACATCCCCGTGATGCTGATCGACGAGGCGGAGACGGTCGACGACGCCGAGCACGACCGGCTGCTGGCGAAGGCGTCCGCCGACGGCGTCCACCCCACGTTCGAGCCCGACCAGCCATGACGTCGACGGGGGAGCGGCTCGACACGCTGGGCATCTGGGAGGCCACGGCCAGCCTGCCCGAGCAGGTGGAGGACGCCCTCGACTCGGCGGCCGACCTCGACGGCCTGCCCGAGCGCTCCGAGATCGAGAACGTGGTGGTCATCGGCATGGGCGGCAGCGGGGTCGCCGGCGACGTGCTGCTCGCCACCGCCGGCCCGTTCATGTCGGTGCCGGTGGTCGTCGTGAAGTCCTACACGCTGCCGGCGTTCGTGGGCGAGGGCTCGCTGGTGTTCGCCGTGTCGTTCTCCGGCAACACCTCCGAGACGGTCGAATCGGTCGGCGAGGCGGCCGTGCAGGGCGCCCGGGTGGTGGCCGTCACCAACGGCGGGCAGCTGGAGAAGATGGCGATGTCGTGGGGCGCGCCGGTCATCCAGGTCCCGCGGCTTCCCCAGCCCCGCACCGCCCTGGGCGCCATGGCCATACCGCCGCTGGTGGTGCTCGAGCAGGTCGGCCTGTTCCCCGGCGCCTCCCAGTGGATCGAGCTGGCGGTGGAGCAGCTCAAGCGCCGGCGCGACCAGCTGGTCGCCGGCCAGGGCCCGGCCCGCGAGATCGCCCGCCGCATCGGCCGCACCATCCCGCTCGTCCACTCCGCCGGCCAGCTGGGCGTGGCGGCGGCCAACCGCTGGCGGACGCAGATCAACGAGAACGCCAAGGCGCCGGCGTTCTCGTCCGTCTACCCCGAGCTGTGCCACAACGAGATCCAGGGCTGGGGCCAGCACGGCGACGTCACCCGTCAGCTGATCACGATCGTCGACCTCCGCCACGAGAGCGAGCACCCGCAGGTGAGCCGCCGGTTCGAGCTGGCCAACGAGCTGGTGCGCGAGGTGGTCGTCGGGATCGAGGAGCTGTGGGCCGAGGGCGAGGGAGACCTGGCCCAGCTGCTCGACCTCATCCTCATCGGCGACTTCGTGTCGCTGGAGCTGGCCGCCGCCGAGGGGATCGACCCCGGGCCGGTACCGGCGCTCGACGAGCTGAAACAACGACTTCAGGAGGGCTGACACCCACATGGCACACGACATCGCCGACCCGGCGCTGGCCGATCTCGGCCGGCAGCGGATCGACTGGGCCGACACCCACATGCCGGTACTGGCGTCCATCCGCGAGCGCTTCGCCAAGGAGCGGCCCCTCGAGGGCATCCGCATCGCCGCCTGCCTGCACGTCACCACCGAGACGGCGAACCTGCTGCGCACCCTCCAGGCCGGCGGGGCGGAGGTGAACGTGTGCGCCTCGAACCCCCTCTCCACCCAGGACGACGTCACCGCCGCCCTGGTGCGCGACGAGGCCATGAACGTGTACGCCATCAAGGGCGAGGACTCGGACACCTATTTCCGCCACATCGACGCCGTGCTGGACCAGCACCCCCAGCTCACCATGGACGACGGCTGCGACCTCGTCTCCCGGCTGCACCAGAACCGGCCCGACCAGGTGGGCGAGGTCCTGGCCGGCACCGAGGAGACCACCACCGGCGTCATCCGGCTGCGGGCCATGCAGGCCGACGGCGCCCTGCGCTTCCCGATCGTGGCCGTCAACGACGCCGACACGAAGCACATGTTCGACAACCGCTACGGCACCGGGCAGTCCACCCTCGACGGCATCATCCGGGCCACCAACGTGCTGCTGGCCGGCAGGCGGGTCGTCGTGGCCGGCTACGGCTACTGCGGCAAGGGCGTCGCCAGCCGGGCGCGAGGCATGGGCGCCCAGGTCTACGTCACCGAGATCGACCCCCTGCGGGCCCTCGAGGCGGTGATGGACGGCTTCCGGGTCGTCACCATGGAGGAGGCGGCGCCCGAGGGCGACATCTTCATCACCGTCACCGGCAACCGCGACGTCCTCCGCCCCGAGCACTTCGCCCGCATGCGCGACGGCGCCATCCTCGCCAACTCCGGCCACTTCGACATCGAGATCGACCTGATCGGCCTGGCCGCCGCCGCCGGCGACCGCCGGCGGGAGGTGCGCCCGTTCGTCGAGGAGTTCCTGGTCGACGGCGACCGCCGGGTGCTGGTCGTGGCCGAGGGCCGCCTGGTGAACCTGGGCGCCGCCGAGGGCCACCCGGCCGCCGTGATGGACATGAGCTTCGCCAACCAGGCCCTCGTGGCCGAGTGGGTCGTCCAGCACGCCGCCGGCCTGGAGAAGGGCGTCTACGACGTGCCCGTGGAGATCGACAAGGAGGTCGCCCGGCTCAAGCTGGCCAGCATGGGCGTGTCCGTCGACCGCCTCACGCCGGCCCAGGAGGAGTACCTGTCCTCCTGGACCGTCGGCACCTGATTCTTTCGAGTACATAGCCCTCGGATTCCGAGGGCGATGTACTCGGGATCGGCATGATCCGGGCCACCTACGAGCTGGAGCCGCACGGGGCGGCGGCGGCGTTCGCCCTGGAGGAGTCCCTCGGCATGCCCGAGGGCCCCGACTTCGTGCGGGGGCGGGTGGTGTCGGAGGAGGGCGGGCGGGCCGTCCTCGAGTTCCCGGAGGGCAACTGGGGGCGCAACCTGCCCATGCTCCTGTCGTCGCTGGTGGCGGGGGAGGGGGTGGAGGACCGCACCTTCACCCGGTGCCGGCTGGTCGACCTCGCCCTGCCGGCGGGCCAGCTGCCGGGGCCGGCGGTGCCGGCGTTCGGCGGCGTGCGGGTGGGGGCCATCGTGAAGCCGTCGCTGGGGCTGCGACCGGCCGAGGTGGCGGCGGTCGCCGCCTCGCTGGCCGCCGGCGGGGCCCGGCTGGTGAAGGACGACGAGCTCATGGGCGACCCCGACTGGTGCCCGCTCGAGGATCGGGTGCGGGCGGTCGCCGGTGCCCTCGATCCGTCGATCACCTACTGCGCCAACGTCACCGGGCCGGTGGAGCGGCTTGTCGACCGGGCCCTGCGGGCGGTCGAGCTGGGCGCCACCGGTGTGATGGTCAACGCCTTCACAGCCGGCCTCGACGCCGTGCGGGCCCTGCGGGACGCCGGCCTCGGGGTCCCCATCCTGGCCCACCGGGTCGGGTCGGGGCCGTGGGTGCGCAACGAGCGCTTCGGCGTGTCGGGCGCCGTGGTCTCGCTGCTCACCCGGCTGGCGGGCGCCGACTACGTGCTGGTGGGGGCGTTCGGCGGGAAGCTGTTCGACACCGACGCCGACGTGGCCGCCCAGCTCGACGCCGTGCGCCGGCCGGTGGAGGGCGTCCTCCCGGCGGTGGCGATCGTCGGCGGGGGCGTCGGGCCCGACAACGCCCGGGCCCAGGCCGAACGGGCCGGCGGGGACGGCCTCCTGTTGCTGCTCGGGTCGGCGGCCTACCGCCATCCCGGTGGCGTGGAGGCCGGCGTGCGGGCCACCTGCGAGGCGCTGCGGTGACCGGCCCGGGAGGCCGGTCCATGGGCAACTCGCCGGTGCGACAGCCCGAGGGGCTGGTGCGCAGGTGACCGACGCCGACCCGATCCCGCCCACCATCGAGTGGCGCGACGGCGTGGTGCGCCTGGTCGACCAGCGCCGGCTGCCGGGCGACCTCGTGTTCCTCGACGCCACCACGGTCGACGACCTGTGCGACGCCATCGCCACCCTGGCGGTGCGGGGGGCGCCGGCGCTGGGCGTGGCCGGCGCCATGGGAGTGGCCCTCGCCGCGGCGCGGGGCGAGGACGTCGAGGAGGCCGGCCGGCGGCTGGCGGCCACGCGGCCCACAGCCGTGAACCTGGCGTGGGGCGTGGACCGGGCCCTCGCCGCCGCCGACCCGGTGGCCGAGGCGCAGGCGGTGGCCGCCGAGGACGTCGCTCGCAACCGCCGGCTGGGCGCCCACGGCGCCGCCCTCGTGCCCGCCGGCGCCCGGGTGCTCACCCACTGCAACGCCGGCGGCCTGGCCTGCGCCGGCTACGGCACCGCCATCGGCGTGATCCGGGCGGCCGGCGTGGGCCACGTGTGGGTCGACGAGACCCGCCCGCTGCTCCAGGGTTCCCGCATCACGGCGTGGGAGCTGGACCGGCTCGGGATCCCTGCCACCGTGGTTCCGGACGTGCGGGCCGGGTCGCTGCTGGCCGAGGGGGCGGTCGACTGCGTGGTGGTGGGCGCCGACCGCATCGCCGCCAACGGCGACGTGGCCAACAAGGTGGGCACCTACCCCCTCGCCGTGCTGGCCGCCCACCACGGCGTGCCCTTCTACGTGGCGGCGCCCACGTCCACCATCGACCTGGCGTGCCCGTCGGGCGCCGCCATCCCCATCGAGCGCCGGTCCGGCGACGAGGTGGCCGAGGTTGCCGGCGCCCGGGTGGTGCCGGCCGGCGTGGCCGTGGACAACGTGGCCTTCGACGTCACGCCGGCCGCCCTGGTGGCCGCCATCGTCACCGAGGAGGGCGTCGTGCGCCCGCCCTACCCCGAGGGGCTGGCCGCCGTCACTCGCCGGGCGCGGTGAGGACCGGCATCGTCAGCCTGCCGAGGAACAGCTGGACGAGGGGCCCGATGCCCACCGCGAAGGCCACCGTCCCGACGCCGACGGTGCCGCCCAGCGCCCAGCCGGCGCACAGGGCGGTCACCTCGATGAGGGTGCGGACGAGGGCCAGGTTGTGGCCCCTCGCCGCCAGGCCGGTCATGAGGCCGTCCCTCGGGCCGGGGCCCAGGCCGGCGCCGATGTAGAGGCCCGATCCCAGGCCCACCAGCAGGATGCCACCGGCCAGGAGGGGAATGCGGGTGGCCAGGGCGTGCTGCTCGGGCGTGAGGCCGAGCACGGCGTCGATCACGACGCCGATGAGCACGACGTTGCACAGCGTGCCCAGCCCCGGCCGCTGGCGCAGGGGGATCCACCCCAGCAGGACGACGACGCCCACCAGGATCCCCACCCGCCCGATCGGTATTCCCGTGTGACGGGCGATGCCCTGGTGGAGCGCCTCCCACGGCCCGAGCCCCAGGTCGGCCCGCACCTGGGCGGCCAGGCCGACCCCCATCAGGACCAGGCCCGGCAGCAGCCGGGCCATCCGCCGGCCCAGCTCGGCGCGGGGCGGCACGAGCAGCATGGGTCGACGGTACCGATTCACCGGCTCGGCGGGGCGGCCCTCTTGCCGGCGCCTTCCCTCGGTCCGCACGCGCTGCTCCGCAGCGCTTCCTCGCCTGACGGCTCGGATCCGCCCTCGTCCAGGCCCCGGCGGGCCGCCCGCTGTCTCATCTGCTCGGCGGGGCGGCCCCCTTGCCGGCGCCTTCCCTCGGTCCGACGCGCTGCTCCGCAGCGCTTCCTCGCCTCACGGCTCGGATCGGCCTCGGTCCAGGCCCCGGCGGGCCGCTCGCTGTCTCATCTGCTCGGCGGGGCGGCCCCTTGCCGGCGCCTTCCCTCGGTCCGAACGCGCTGCTGCGCTGCGCTCCGCAGCGCTTCCTCGCCTCACGGCTCGGATCGGCCTCGGTCCAGGCCCCGGCGGGCCGCTCGCTGTCTCATTTGCTCGGCGGGGCGGCCCCCTTGCCGGCGCCTTCCCT
>DASSMA010000081.1:0-51546 GCA_035689115.1 Acidimicrobiales bacterium | reverse complement strand
GCTGGATCACTGCCCCATGCTGACAGAATGGCTGACGGCTCGTCAACATCTGTCAGCGCCCTGCGGTAGAATCCCCGACGCTGCAAGGGTTTCTGTGGTGCAGCCCCAACGGGATTCGAACCCGTGTCGCCACCTTGAGAGGGTGGTGTCCTAGGCCACTAGACGATGGGGCCATGGCCGCCGGCGCGAGCCGACGGTCGCTCGGGGGGGAGGACTCGAACCCCCAATGACAGGGCCAGAACCTGTAGTGTTGCCGATTACACCACCCCCGATCGAGGCTTCCGCAGGTTAGCCGGTCGGCACCACCACCGGCGACGTCGATTCGCCGGGCAGGGCCGAGGAGCTGCTCACCCGGCGGATCCCGGCCACCCGCCGGTACCCCACCAGGCGGCCCAGCGCCACGGCGACGGTCTCCCGGCCCACGTAGCGGAGGCGCACCATGCCCCTGATCGGCGAGTCGGTGGCGGGCGAGGTGTAGCCCTCGAGCCCCAGCTCGGAGGCGATGCCGGCGATGCGGGCGTTGTGGAAGCCGTCGGAGACGAGCACCACCCGGGTGATCCCCCGCTTGCGCAGGAACGCAGCGGCGGCGGCCAGCTGCTGCCACGACGACCGGCCGTGGACCTCCCGGAGGATGTCGTCCTGGGGGACGCCGTGGTTGGCCAGGTAGTCCGCCGAGGCGGTGGCCTCGGTGAACCGGTCGCCGACCTGCTTGCCGCCGGTGACCACCACCTTGGCGGCCAGGCCCTGGCGGTAGAGGTCGGCGGCGTGGTCGAGCCGGGCCCGCAGCACGGGCGAGGGGCGGCCGTCGTACTCGGCGGCGCCGAGGACGACGATGGCCTGGGCCGCCCGGGCATCGTCCCGGCCGGCGGCCGAGAGAACCTGCACGAAGGTGACGGCGAGGTAGACGAGGACGAGCAGCACGGCGCCGGCGATGACCTTGAGCGCCAGGCGGAGCACGGATCGCCTAGGGGTGCGGGGAGCCGCCCACCTACTCCCCCAGCCGGGCCAGTGCGGCCCGCAGCCGCTCCAGGGTGCGCTGGCGACCGAGTACGGCCAGCGACTCGAACAGTGGCGGGCCCACGTCGCGCCCGGTGACGGCCACCCGGATGGGGAACTGGGCCTTGGCCAGCCCCAGCCCGTGCCGCTCGCCCACGGCGGCGGTGACGTCGTGGAGGACCTGGGCGTCCCAGCTGCACAGGGCGTACTCGCCGATGGCGTCTTCCAACACGTCCCTGGCGGCGAGGCCCCGCACCACCCGCTTGTCCCACGCCTTGGCGTCGAGGGGCGGCTCCGGGAGGAACACGAAGTCGACCATCTCCGGCACCTCGCCGAGCGTCTTGACCCGCTCCTGCACGAGCGGGGCGAGGTCGCGGAAGGCGGCCGGCGAGAAGTCCTCCTTGGCCCAGGGACCATCGTCGAGGAACGGCTGCGAGCGGGCCACGAAGTCGTCGACCGGCAGGGCCCGGATGTACTCGCCGTTGAAGTGCAGGAGCTTGCGCTCGTCGAAGAAGGCGGGCGACGAGTTCACGTCCTCCAGCCGGAACTCGGCCACCAGCTCGTCGAGCGAGAGGATCTCCCGGTTCCCGCCCGGCGCCCACCCGAGCAGGGCCAGGTAGTTGCGCATGGCCTCGGGGAGCACGCCCTGCTCCCGGTAGTCCTCCAGCGCCACCTTGTGCTTGCGCTTGGAAAGCTTCTGGCGCCGCTCGTCGACCAGCACCGGGACGTGGGCGAACACCGGCAGCTCGTGGCCGGGGGCGAGCGCCCGGTGGAGCAGCACGTACTTGGGCGTGGTGGGCAGGTGCTCCTCGGCCCGCAGCACGTGGGTGACGCCCATGTCGATGTCGTCCACCACGTTGGCCAGCACGAACAGCGGGGAGCCGTTCGAGCGCACGACCACGAAGTCCTCGATGGTGGCGTGGTCGAAGGTGGGCATGCCCCGGATGACGTCGACGACGGTGGTGGACCCCTCGTCGGGCACCCGGAACCGCAGCGCCCGGCCCGGCCCCGGACCGAGCCCGCGCTCGCGGCAGTGGCCGTCGTAGCCGGGCGTGGCGTTCGCCTTGGTGCGCTCCCGCACGACCTCCTGGGTGCAGTCGCAGTAGTAGGCCGCCTGGTGGCTCACCAGGTGGGCGGCCGCCTCCTGGTAGAGCGAGAGGCGCTGCGACTGGAAGAAGGGCCCCTCGTCCCAGTCGAGTCCGAGCCACCGCATGGCCGACTGGATGCCGTCGACCCACTCAGGCCGGTTGCGCTCGGTGTCGGTGTCCTCGATGCGCAGGATGAACGTGCCGCCCCGCCGGCGGGCCTCCAGCCAGTTGTAGAGCGCGGTGCGCCCACTGCCCACGTGGAAGTAGCCGGTGGGCGAGGGCGAGAAGCGGAGCCGGACCGTCACGGACGCGGCGATGCGGTGACGGCCGGCACGCCGACGATGCTACCGGCGCGCCGGCGCCGCCTCGGGGTTCACACCAGGCAGAGCCCGGCCAGGGTCGGGATGAGCTCGCACCACGTGCGGCCCTTGTCGATGTAGCTGTCGACCCCCTGGCCGATCGTGTCGGCCAGCGTGAGGGGGTCGGGGAATTCCGACAGAACGACGATCCGGGCACCGGGCAGGGAGGCGCGCAGACCGGGAAGGGCGACCAGGCCGTCGAGCCCGAGGTCGACCACGACGGCATCGGGCCGTTCCGCCTCGGCCAGGCGGATGGCGTCGCCGGCGGTCGTGGCGTGGGCCACGACGACGAAGCGACCGTCCTTGTCCAGCATCGTCTCCAGCAGTGAACGGAGGTCCGGGTCGTCCTCCACGAGCAGCACGCGGAGGACGCCCTCCGGGGCAGTTGCCACGCGAATGGGTTCCTTGTCCTCGAATTGGGGCCCCTTTTGGCCACCGAGAGTGGTGTCGGCAGGACTAGTCCGAAGCTTGAAGGTCCCGCCGGTGGAAATAGTTCGCATTGCTAAGGAGTTGGAGCCACCATGGAGACGATGACCGAGGCAGCGAACACCCGCCGGGCCCCCGAGGCCGACGACGCCGACGCCGAGCTGGTCGCCCGCCTGCGGCTGTCGGTGATGCGCCTGGCCCGGCGCCTGCGCAGCCAGGCCGACGACGGCGTCAGCGCCTCGCAGCTCTCCGCCCTGTCCACCCTCAACCGCTGTGCGGCGCTCACCCTCGGCGAGCTGTCGGCGGCCGAGCGGGTGAAGCCGCCGACCATGACCCGCATCGTCGCCGCCCTCGAAGAGCAGGGCCTGGTCACCCGGGCCGTCGACCCGACCGACCGCCGGGTGGCCCGAATCGCCCTCGCCGACGAGGGCCGCCGCCTGATCGAGGCCAACCGCCGGCGCAAGGACGCCTACCTGGCCGCCCGCCTGGCCGCCCTCGACCCCGACGACCGAACCGCCATCGAGCGGGCGGTCGCCGCCCTCGACGCGCTGCTGGAGGGGCCGGCGTGAGCATCATTTCCGGCCACGCCGGCGACGAGGGCGTCCAGGAGATCGCCGCTGACCCCGGGCGGCGGGGCACCTTCCGCTCGCTGCGCGTCCGGAACTACCGCCTCTTCTTCGCCGGCCAGCTGGTGTCGGTCTCCGGCACCTGGATGCAGCAGGTGGCGGTGAGCTGGCTGGTGCTCACCATCACCGGCAGCGGGGTCGACCTCGGCCTGGCCGTCGCCCTCCAGTTCCTCCCCATGCTCCTGTTCGGGATGTGGGGCGGCCTGGTGGCCGACCGCTTCGACAAGCGCAAGGTCCTGGTCGTCGCCCAGGCGGTACCCGCCGTCCTGGCCGTCGGGCTGTGGGCCCTGGTCGCCAGCGGGTCGGTGGAGCTGTGGATGGTCTACACCCTCGCCTTCCTCGGGGGCCTGGTGTCGGTGATCGACATGCCGGCCCGGCAGGCGTTCGTGGTCGAGATGGTGGGCCCCGACGACGTGCCCAATGCGGTGGCTCTCAACAGCGCCATGTTCAACGCCGGCCGCCTCATCGGGCCGGCGGCGGCGGGCGTGGTGATCTCCACCGCCGGGGTGGCGCCGGCCTTCCTGGTGAACGCGGTGTCGTACCTGGTCGTCATCGGCGCCCTGGTGGCGATGCGGCCCCACGAGCTGTTCCGCGACCCTGCCGCCGAGGCGGCTCCACGCCGGCAGCCGGGCCAGATCCGCGAGGGTCTGCGCCACGTGTGGCACACGCCGGAGCTGCGGTCGCCGCTCCTACTGCTGGCGGTCATCGGCACGTTCGGCTTCAACTTCGCCGTCGTGCTGCCGCTGCTGGCCCGCTACACCTTCGACGGGGGGCCCCGCATGTACGGCGTGCTCACCGGCGTCGTGTCCCTCGGGTCGCTCCTCGGCGCCCTCTACACCGCCTCCCGCTCCCGCCCCACCCGGCGGCGGCTGGTGGGCTCGTCGATCGCCTTCGGCGCCGTCACCATGGGCGCCGCCGCCACCCGCACGCCGCTCACCGCCGCCCTCGTGCTGGTGGCCGTCGGCGGAACGGTGATGATCTTCCTGGCCACCGCCAACGCCACCCTCCAGCTCAACTCGTCGCCCGCCATGCGCGGTCGGGTGATGGCCCTCTACGGCCTGGTGTTCCTCGGGTCGACACCCCTCGGCGGCCCGTTCCTCGGGTTCGTCTCCGAGCACTGGGGAGCGCGGGCCGGGCTGCTCGTGGCGGGCTCCGCCAGCCTGGCGGCCGGCCTGGCCGCCTGGTGGGTGCCGGCGCTGCGCCGGCGCCGGGTGGAGGCACCGGCGCTGCGGAGGACCGAGCCGGCCGGCCAGGCCGCGTAGGCCCGGCCGCTCAGCCCGTCTGCGCCTCGCGCCGGCGGGCGTAGAGGCGGCGGTCGGCCTCGGCGAGCAGGGCGGCGCCGTCGACGGCGGGGAGGCGGGCCAGCCCCAGGCTGCAGGCCGGCGCGCCGGCATCGGCCAGCCGGCGGGCCAGCGCCGCCTCGTCCGCCATGTCGGCGTCGACCAGCAGCAGGGCGAACTCGTCGCCGCCGATGCGGTAGACGCCGTCCTCCCGGCGGGCGACCGAGCACAGCGCACCGGCCATGGCCCGCAGGGCCTCGTCGCCGGCGCCGTGCCCGAGGCCGTCGTTGATGCACTTGAGGCCGTCGAGGTCGAAAACGGCAACGCTGAGCGGGCGGCCGTGGCGCTGGGCCCGGGCCACCTCCCGCTCGAGGTCGCGCTCGAACGACCGGCGGTTGTGCACGCCGGTGAGCGGGTCGGTGAGGGCGTCCTCCACCAGGTGCCGGACCGACACCTGCCCGGCCACGACCATGGCGCGGTGGATGATCATGTCCAGCCGGTGCCGCGCCTCCTCACGGTCGGGCTCGGGAACCTTCTCGATCACCGTCGACAGGAAGGCCTCGTGCAGGCAGACCAGCTGGGCCAGCGCACCGTCCACGCTGCCGGCGTTGACGGCGAAGGCCTCGGCGGCCGGCTCGAGCGCGGGGTCGAGCCCCCAACCGAGCGGCTGAGGACGCTCCAGGGCGGCGCCGATGGACTGCACCATCGACGCCGCCAGCGCCGGCTCGGCGTCGGGGGGGAGGGCTGGGTCCCACCGGCACAGCTCCGTCCAGCGCCGCTTGAGAGCGGCCGCCTCCTCCCAGGTGACACGGGCGGCGGGGCTCGGGGGTGCCTCCTCGTGCTCGGTGAGGCCGAGGGCGTCCACGATGCCGACCACGTCGCCCTTGGCCGCCGACGCCAGCCCCACCATGCCGGCGGCCGGCTCGCTCAGGGAGCTGTGCACCACGATGCGGGCCCGGGGCCAGCGCTCGGTGATCTCCGGCAGCAGGTCGAGTCCGTCGCCGTCGGGCAGCTGGCGGTCGAGCACGACGCCGTCGACGGACTCCCCCACCATCGCCCGCGCCTGGGCCAGCGACCCGGCCTCGAGCACCTGGAGCTTCTCCAGTTCCAGGCCGGTACGAAGCAGGCGTCGCATGACGACGTCGTCCTCGACGACCAGCACGGTGGGCCGGCCCGACATGTGCAGTTGGTCTCCCCCTCGGTCGAGTCCGAACCTGAGGCGTACCGCGAACGACCATTATCCCCCGAAATGCCGGGAGCGGCCGGGAGTCAGGCGGTGCGGCCGAGAAGGGCGAGGAGGCGGACCTGGAGCGACGCCCCGTCCGGCACCTCGACCCGGGGGCCGAACACCCCGGCGGCCCGCCAGGCGTCGGCCTGGGGCTCGATGAAGCCCCACGTCCACTCGACCAGGTCGGGGTCGAGGTCGTCGGGCGCACCGATGCCCCGCGCCAGGTCCCACCCGTGGATGACGTGGTCGGTGGCCATCTGGGAGAGGTACTCGCGCCCGGAGATGTCGCCGAAGGAGACGTGCACCACGCGGTCGAGCACGCCGTCCTCGCCGGCGGCGGCCAGGGCGGCGCCGATGCGGTCGTCCCAGGCGGAGACGGGGTCGTCGCCCAGCAGGTCGCCGTCGAGGCTGTCACCGACTTCGGCGATGGTGCGCCCGGCCAGCAGGGGCGGCGCCCAGGCGTCCTCGTTCACCACGTGGTGTACGAGGGCCCGCACGTCCCAGTCGGCGCACGGCGTGGACCTCCCCCACTGCGAGGCTTCCACCTGGCGCACGAGCGAGCCGAAGCCCTCGGCCGCCCGCCGGTACACCGCGACAACGTCGTCCATGGCGCGGACTGTAGTCAGTGGTCGCCGGGGAGGACGTCGACGTCGGACACGTGCCAGACCGGGTGGTCGCCCGACGTCTCCACGTTGAAGCCGTAGTCGTAGGCGAGCCCGCCGCCGATGGTGCCACCGAGGGCGGTGAGGGCGAACACCACGACCGACACCACCATCACCCGGCCGGGCGTGTAGCGCACGTACTCGTACAGGAACCACCGCATCACGATGTCGACGAGCACCAGGGCGGTGACGGTGAGCATGGTCCAGGCGTGGGCGTTCACCGTGCGCCGGGCCTGCGTGCCCTTCTTCGTGGACTTCAGCCAGTCCCAGTACCCGGTGAGGGCGGCGAGCAGCGACACCGCCGCGCCGCCGAGCATCGTGAACGTGCCCGAGCGGTACAGATCGCGCGCCCACGGCTGGTGCTTGCCGAAGTACGAGATCACGTCGAAGGCGGCCACCAGGGTGTAGGCGCCGACGGGCACGTCGGTGAGCGGCGGATGGAAGGGCTTGCCCGCCCACCCCCGGAGGCCCTTGAACTTCCGGCCCTTCAGGGTGAGCGACGGGCGGAACGAGAGCGCGCTCATGGCCAAGACACTTGCACATCCAACCGGGACTAGCGTCACGCTCGTGGTCGCCGGAACCCGTGTGCCACCACCCTCTGACGACCGCCGGTGGCGGGCGGTGGACTCGCGGATGCGCCGAATGGGCGCCGGGCCCGATGCGCTGATCGAGGCCCTGCACGCCGTCCAGGAGACGTTCGGCTACCTGGACGCCGAGGCCCTCGCCTACGTCGGGGCCAGCCTCCGGGTCCCACCGTCGCGTGTGTACGGCGTGGCCACCTTCTACTCGTTCTTCACCCTGAAGCCGGCCGGCGAGCACGCCGTGGTGGTGTGCCTGGGCACCGCCTGCTACATCAACGGTTCGGGGGCCGTCCTGGCCGGCCTGCAACGGGAGCTGGGCGTCGAGGAGGGCGGCACCACCGACGACGGCCGTGTGTCGCTCCTCACCGCCCACTGCGTGGGCACGTGCTCGCTGGCGCCGGTCTGCGTGGTGGACGGCGAGATGCTGCCGCGCGTGACCGCGGCGTCGGTGCTCGACCACCTCACGGTGTCGGCGGTCGCACCGTGAGCGAGCTCGGCCCGGCCCGGCGCCTGAAGAACCTGGAGCCGGCCGGCACCGCCCGCGCCACGGCCATGGTGTGCGAGGCGGCCAGCTGCCTCTCGAGCGGGTCGGGCGCGGTCCACACCGCGCTCGTCGACGCGCTCGAGGCGGCCGGCGTCGACGACGTCGGCGTCAAGCGGGTCGGCTGCCTGGGCCTGTGCGCCGGGGGGCCGCTCGTGTCGGTGCCGGAGACCGGCGAGCTCTACCGCGAGGTGACCGCGGCCGGCGCGCCGGAACTGGCGGCGGCGCTGGCCGCCGCCGACCCCACCGCGCCCAGGGCGCAGCCCGACCCGTTCTTCGCCCGCCAGGTGCGGGTCGTCACCGAGCATCTCGGCCGCATCGATCCCGAATCGCTCGACGACTACCTGGCGGTGGACGGCTACGCCGCCCTCGAGCGGGCGCTGGCCGAGCTGTCGCCGGGCGAGGTCCTGGCCGAGGTCACCGCCTCGGGGCTGCGCGGCCGGGGCGGCGCCGGCTATCCCACCGGCCTCAAGTGGCAGACGGTGGCCAAGGCGCCGGGCGCCGCCAAGTACGTCATCTGCAACGCCGACGAGGGCGACCCGGGGGCCTTCATGGACCGCTCGGTGCTGGAGTCGGACCCACACCGGGTGCTGGAGGGCATGGCCCTGGCCGCCTACGCGGTGGGCGCCGGCCGGGGCTACGTCTACTGCCGGGCCGAGTACCCGCTGGCGCTGTCCCGGCTCAAGCTGGCCATCCGCCAGGCGGAGCGGGCCGGCTGGCTCGGCGCCGACATCGCCGAGTCGCGCTTCTCGTTCACCGTCGAGGTGCGGGTGGGCGCCGGCGCCTTCGTGTGCGGCGAGGAGACGGCCCTCATCGCCTCCCTCCAGGGGGGCCGGGGGACGCCGGTCCCCCGCCCGCCCTACCCCGCCACCTCCGGCCTGTGGGGCGCCCCCACCCTGATCAACAACGTGGAGACGTTCGCCTCGGTGGCGCCCATCGTCGACCGGGGCGGGGCCTGGTACGCCGGCATCGGCACCGGCCGGTCGAAGGGCACCAAGGTGTTCGCCCTGGCCGGGCGGGTGCGCAACACCGGGCTGGTCGAGGTACCGCTCGGCATCACCCTGCGCGAGGTCGTGTTCGACATCGGCGGCGGCATCGTCGACGACCGCCCCTTCAAGGCGGTGCAGACGGGCGGCCCGTCGGGCGGCTGCATCCCCGCCGACCACCTCGACATGCCGATCGACTACGAGTCGCTGGCCGCCGTCGGGTCGATCATGGGCTCGGGCGGCATGATCGTGATGGACAGCACGTCGTGCATGGTCGACGTGGCCCGCTACTTCATGGACTTCTGCCGCCGGGAGTCGTGCGGCAAGTGCATCCCCTGCCGGGTCGGAACCACCCAGGCGTGGATGCTGCTCACCCGGATCACCACGGGGGCGGCGACGAGGGCCGACCTCGACCGGCTGGAGTCCCTTTGCTCCATGGTCGGCGCCACCAGCCTGTGCGGGCTCGGCCAGACGGCGCCCAACCCCGTGTTCTCCACGCTGCGGTTCTTCCGCGACGAGTACCTCGCCCACATCGACGAGCGACGGTGCCCGGCCGGCGTGTGCACCATCTCCGTCGAGAAGGAGGCCGTCCGCCGTTGAGCGTCAACACCCTCACCATCGACGGGCGGGAGGTGGTCGGCGGCGAAGGCCAGACCATCCTCGAAGTGGCGGCCGAGAACGGCATCCGCATCCCCACCCTCTGCCACCTCGACGGCCTCTCCAACGTGGGTGCCTGCCGGCTGTGCCTCGTCGAGGTCGCCGGGTCGGCCAAGCCCCGTCTGGCCTGCATGACGCCGGCCGACCAGGGGATGCACGTGACCACCGCCAGCGAGCAGCTGGCCGGGTGGCGGCACACCATCGTCGAGATGCTGTTCGTGGAGCGGAACCACGTCTGCTCGGTGTGCGTGGCCAACCGCCACTGCGAGCTCCAGGACCTGGCCGTGGAGATGGGCGTCACCCACTTCGACCTCCCGGCCGTGTTCCCCGAGCTGGAGGTCGACCTGTCCCACAGGCTGTTCGGCATCGACCACAACCGCTGCGTGCTGTGCACCCGCTGCGTGCGGGTGTGCGACGAGATCGAGGGCGCCCACACGTGGGACGTGATGGGACGGGGCCTGGGCGCCCGGGTGGTCACCGACCTGGGCACGCCGTGGGGCCAGTCCGACACCTGCACCAGCTGCGGCAAGTGCGTGCAGGTGTGCCCCACCGGCGCCCTGTTCGAGAAGGGCCGGGCGGTGGCCGAAGGGGCCAAGGAGCGGCGGCCGTTCCTGCCCTACCTGCGGGCCCACGGCGACGGTTCCCGATGAAGGCCCGCCTGGCGACGGTGTGGCTGGACGGCTGCTCGGGCTGCCACATGAGCTTCCTCGACCTCGACGAGCGGCTCCTCGAGCTGGCCGAGCAGGCCGACCTCGTCTACAGCCCGCTGGTGGACGCCAAGGAGTACCCCGACGGCGTGGACGTGTGCCTGGTCGAGGGGTCGGTGTCCACCACCGACGACCTGGAGAAGGCCCGCACCGTCCGCTCCCGCACGAAGACGCTGGTGTCGTTCGGCGACTGCGCCGTCACCACCAACGTCCCGGGCATGCGCGGGCCGATCGGGGCCCGCCCGCTGTTGGAGCGGGCGTTCGTGGACAACGCCGACCTCCAGCAGGGGATCCCCACCGCCGTGGTGCCGGCCCTGCTGGACAAGCCGCTCCCGGTCCACCGGGTGGTTCCCGTCGACGTGTTCCTCCCCGGCTGCCCGCCTTCCGCCGACGCCATCTACGAGACACTCCAGCGGCTGCTCGGGCTCGCCTCGCCCCCCGAACGTGAATTGCGGTTCGGCTGATGCACGGACAGCACGCTGACATCGTCATCGACCCGGTCACGCGGATCGAGGGCCACTCCAAGATCACCATCACCCTGGGCGACGACGGGGCGGTGGCCGGCGCCCGCTTCCACGTCACGCAGTTCCGGGGCTTCGAGCGCATCTGCGTGGGCCGGCCGATGCACGAGATGCCGGCGATCATGTCCCGCATCTGCGGCATCTGCCCGGTCAGCCACATCATCGCCTCGTCCAAGGCGTGCGACGAGATCATGGCGGTGTCGCCCCCGCCGGTGGCCGTCGAGCTGCGGCGGGTCATGAACCTGGCCCAGGTCGTGCAGTCCCACTCGCTGTCGTTCTTCCACCTGTCCTCGCCCGACCTGCTGTTCGGCTTCGACGCCCCGCCCGGCGAACGCCACCTGTTCGGCGTGGCCGCCGCCGCCCCCCAGCTGGCGAGCGACGGCATCGCCCTGCGGCGCTTCGGCCAGCGGGTGATCGAGACCCTGGGCGGCAAGCGCGTCCACCCCGGCTGGGTCGTCCCCGGCGGCGTGAGCCAGCCGCTCGAGGCCGACCAGCGGGAGGCCATCCTGGCCGAGGTGCCCGAGGCCCTGGACGCCGTGCGGCGGGGCCTCGAGTGGTATCGCAGCCGGCTGGCCGGGTTCGCCGAGGAGGCGGAGGCCCTCGGCACGTCGCCCACGCTGTCGATGGGGCTGGTGCACGAGACGGGCAACGCCGCCTACTCCGACGGCGACCTCCGGGTGGTCGACGCCGAAGGGACCCTGCTGGCCGACCGCACCGACCCCAAGCCCTACTGGGAGTACCTCGGCGAGGTCGTCCAGCCCGACTCGTTCCTCAAGTCCACCTACTGGCGGGCTCTCGGCTACCCGGAAGGCACCTACCGGGTGGGGCCCCTCGCCCGGCTCAACGTGGTGGACCGCCTCGGCTCGCCCGAGGCCGACGAGCGCTTGGGCGAGTACCGGGCCCGGCTGGGCCGCACCCCCCAGAGCTCGTTCCACTACCACGAGGCCCGGCTGCTAGAGATCCTCCACGCCATCACCGTCATCGCCGAGATCCTGGGCGATCCCGGCGTCCTCGACCACCACGTCCGCTCGGTGGCGGCGGTCAACCGCTCCGAGGGCGTCGGCGTCTCCGAGGCGCCACGAGGCACGCTGATGCACCACTACAAGGTCGACGACGACGGCCTCGTCACCTGGGTCAACCTGGTCATCGCCACCGGCCACAACAACGAGGTCATGAACCGGGCGGTGGCCGAGACGGCGGCGCGCTACGTGAGGGCCGACCGCCTCACCGAGGGGATGCTCAACCGGGTCGAGGCGGCCATCCGCTGCTTCGACCCCTGCCTGTCCTGCTCCACCCACGCCATCGGCCAGATGCCGCTCGAGATCGAGCTGCGCTCGGCCGCCGGCGACCTGCTCGACACCGTCGCCCGGTGACAGCCGACGGCCCGGCCCGAGTACATAGGGTGCGGAATCCGCACCCTATGTACTCGGGAGTGCTGGTGGTGGGGGTGGGGAACCCGCTGCGGGGGGACGACGGGGCGGGGCCGGCGGTGGCCGCCCTGGCCGGCGACGACCCGCGCCTGGCCGGCGCCACCGTGCGCCGCGCCGTCCAGCTCACGCCCGAGCTGGCGGCCGACGTGGCCAACGCCTCGGTCGTGGTGGTGGTGGACGCCCGCTTCGGGGACGAGCCCGGAGCGGTCGACGTGGCCCGCGTGGCGCCGGCGGCGGGGCGGCCGGCGCTCAGCCACCACCTCGACGCCGGCGCCCTGGCCGCCCTCACCGCCCTGGCCTACGGGCGGGTGCCGCCGGTGTACGTGGTGGGCATCGGGGCGAGCGGGTTCGCGGCCGGCGCACCGCTCTCCGACGACGTGCGGGCTGCCCTTCCGGCGGCGCTGGACGCGGTCGCGGCGATCGTCGCGGAGTGCTAGGTAAGAGAACGCTCGAACCGGGAGGCGACCATGGGTTGGATCTGTGTGGACGGCAACGAGGCCACCGCCGGCGTGGCCTACGGACTCTCCGAGGTCATCGCCATCTACCCCATCACGCCCAGCTCCCTCATGGGCGAGCACGCCGACGAGTGGGCGGCCAAGGGCCGGCGCAACCGCTGGGGCGTGGTGCCCGACGTCATCGAGATGCAGTCCGAGGGCGGGGCGGCCGGCGCCCTGCACGGCGCCCTCCAGAAGGGCGCGCTGGCCACCACCTTCACCGCCTCGCAGGGCCTGCTCCTCATGGTGCCCAACATGTTCAAGATCGCCGGCGAGCTGACGCCGTGCGTCATCCACGTGGCCGCCCGCACCATCGCCACCCACGCCCTGTCGATCTTCGGCGACCACTCCGACGTCATGCACGCCCGCACCACCGGCTGGGCCATGCTCAGCTCCGGGTCGGTCCAGGAGGCCCAGGACTTCGCCCTGGTGGCCCACGCCGCCACCCTGCGGGCCCGGGTGCCGTTCCTGCACTTCTTCGACGGCTTCCGCACCAGCCACGAGGTCGACCGCATCGCCGCCCTCGTCGACGCCGACGTGTCGGCCCTGGTCGACGAGGAGGCGGTCATCGCCCACCGCCTGCGGGGCCTGTCCCCCGACGCCCCCGTGCTGCGGGGCACGGCCCAGAACCCCGACGTGTTCTTCCAGGGGCGGGAGGCGTGCAACCCGTTCTACGACGCGGTGCCGGGGATCGTGGCCGGCGTGTTCGACGAGCTGGCCGCCCGCACCGGCCGGCGCTACGGCCTGGTCGACTACGTGGGCGCGCCCGACGCCGAGCGGGTCGTGGTGCTCATGGGCTCGGGTGCCGGCGCCGCCGAGGAGGCGGTCGAGACGATGGTGGCGGCCGGCGAGCGGGTGGGGCTGCTCAAGGTCCGCCTCTACCGGCCGTTCCCGTCCGAAGCCTTCGTGGCCGCCCTGCCGCCGTCGGTCCGCACCGTCGCCGTGCTCGACCGCACCAAGGAGCCCGGGGCCACCGGCGAGCCCCTCCTGCTCGACGTGATCGCCACCCTCACCGACGCCATGGACGCCGACGAGCCGCCCTTCGCCGCCATGCCCCGCGTGGTGGGCGGGCGCTACGGGCTGTCGTCCAAGGAGTTCAACCCGGGCCACGTCAAAGGTGTGTTCGACGAGCTGGCCCGGCCCCGGCCCAGGCGCCGGTTCACCGTCGGCATCGTCGACGACGTCACCCGGCTGTCCGTCGACCCCGACCGCTCGTTCCGCTACCCGCGGCCGGCCGGCGAGGTGCAGGCCATGTTCTTCGGCATGGGGTCCGACGGCACGGTGGGCGCCAACAAGGCGTCGGTGAAGATCATCGGCGAGAACACCGACCTGTTCGCCCAGGGCTATTTCGTCTACGACTCCAAGAAGTCCGGCTCGGTCACCGTCAGCCACCTGCGCTTCGGGCCCCAGCCCATCCGCTCCACCTACCTCATCGACGAGGCCGACTTCGTGGCCTGCCACCAGTTCGGGCTGCTGGAGAAGATGAAGGTGCTGGACTTCGCCCGCCCCGGCGCCACCGTGCTGCTCAACTCGCCGTACCCGCTCGAGGAGGTCTGGGACCGGCTGCCGGTGGAGGTGCAGCGCCAGGTCGTCGACAAGGGCCTCCAGGTCCACGTCATCGACGCCGCCAGGGTCGCCCGCCAGGCGGAGATGGGCAACCGCATCAACACCGTGATGCAGCCGTGCTTCTTCGCCCTCTCGGGCGTGCTGCCGGCCGACGATGCCATCGCCCACATCAAGGACTTCGTTGAGAAGACCTACGGCCGGCGGGGGCGCACGGTGGTCGAGCGCAACTTCGCCGCCATCGACGCCGCCCTGGCCAACCTCCACCGCCTGGAGGTGCCGGCCACGGTGACGGCCACCCGGTCCATGGCCCACACCATCCCCGACTCGGCGCCCGACTTCGTGAAGCAGGTCACCGCCCTGCTGATGGCCGGCGACGGCGACCTGCTGCCGGTGTCGGCCCTGCCGGCGGACGGCACCTTCCCCACCGGCACGGCCCGGTACGAGAAGCGGGCCATCGCCGCCGAGATCCCGATCTGGGACCCCGACATCTGCATCGACTGCGGCAAGTGCGCCGTCGTCTGCCCCCACGCCACGATCCGCATGAAGGTCTACGAGCCCGACGCCCTCGGCGGCGCCCCGACCGGCTTCAAGACGAAAGCATTCCGCTCCAAGGACATCTCCGGCTACTCGCTCACCATCCAGGTGGCTCCCGACGACTGCACCGGCTGCGGGGTGTGCGTCGACGTGTGCCCGGCCAAGGCCAAGACCAACGTCAGCCACAAGGCCATCAACATGGAGCCGGCCCTCGACCACCGGGACGCCGAGCGGCCGGCGTGGGACTACTTCCTGGAGCTGCCGGAGCTGGACCGCAACCTCCTCCCCCACGACAGCGCCAAGGGCAGCCAGGTGCTCGAGCCGCTGTTCGAGTTCTCCGGCGCGTGCTCCGGCTGCGGCGAGACGCCGTACCTCAAGCTGGTCAGCCAGCTGTTCGGCGACCGCATGGTGGTGGCCAACGCCACCGGCTGCTCGTCGATCTATGGCGCCAACCTGCCCACCACGCCGTGGACCGTCAACGCCGACGGGCGGGGGCCGGCGTGGAGCAACTCGCTGTTCGAGGACAACGCCGAGTTCGGCCTGGGCATGCGCCTCGGCGCCGACACGTCCACCGAGACGGCCCGCGCCCTGCTGGAGCGGCTGGCCCCCGAGGTCGGCGACGACCTGGCATCCGCCATCCTCGGCGCCCACGCCGCCATCGCCGACGAGGGAGGCGTCGCCGCCCAGCGGGCCAGGGTGGCCGCCCTCCGGGAGCGCCTGCGCGCCATCGGGTCGGTCGACGCCCGCCACCTCGACGCCCTGGCCGGCGCCCTGGTGCCCCAAGGGGTGTGGATCGTGGGCGGCGACGGCTGGGCCTACGACATCGGGTTCGGCGGGCTCGACCACGTGCTGTCGACCGGCCGCAACGTCAACGTCCTGGTGCTCGACACCGAGGTGTACTCCAACACCGGCGGCCAGGCGTCGAAGGCCACGCCCCGCGCCGCCGTGGCCAAGTTCGCCACCGCCGGCAAGGGCATCGGCAAGAAGGACCTGGGCGCCATCGCCCGGTCCTACGGCAACGTCTACGTGGCCCAGATATCCATGGGCGCCAACGACACCCAGGCCACCAAGGCCCTGCTGGAGGCCGACGCCTGGCCCGGCCCGAGCCTGGTGATCGCCTACTCCACCTGCATCGCCCACGGCATCGACATGTCCAAGTCGATGACCCACCAGAAGGATGCGGTGAAGAGCGGCTACTGGCCCCTGTACCGCTACCGGCCCACCGGGCTGGACGACGGCCACCCCTTCCAGCTGGACAGCCGGGAGCCGTCGATCCCCGTGAAGGACTTCGTGTCCAGCGAGGCCCGCTTCGCCATCCTGGAGCGCACCCACCCCGACCGGGCCCGCCACCTGGCCGACCTGGCCCAGGCCGACGTGGACGAGCGGTGGCACTACTACAGCCAGCTGGCGGGTATCACCAGGCGGGCCCCGTCACCCGACACCGCGGAGGAGGGGGAGTGACCGACCTGAGCACCACCTACCTGGGCCTGTCCCTGCGCAGCCCGCTGGTCGCCTCGGCCAGTCCTCACAACCGCGACCTCGATCACGCCCGCCGGCTGGAGGCGGCCGGGGCGGCGGCCATCGTGATGCCCTCGCTGTTCGAGGAGGAGGTCATCCACGAGGAGACCTCGCTCACCCACGCCCTCGAGGCCGGGTCCGAGCACTTCGCCGAGGCCCTGGACTACTTCCCCGACCTGGGCGACTACCCGAGCGCCCGCGACCGCTACGTCGCGTCCGTCGACGGGTTGAAGAACGCCGTCGACATCCCGGTGATCGCCTCCCTCAACGCCACCCACCCCGGGTCGTGGGTGAGCTACGCCCACCTGCTGGCCGACGCCGGCGCCGACGCCGTGGAGCTGAACCTGTACCACGTGTCGGCCGACCCCCTCCGCCCGGCTGCCGAGGTCGAGGAGTCCGACCTGGAGACGGTGGCCGAGGTGGCCGGCGCCCTCAGTGTCCCGGTGGCGGTGAAGCTGTCGCCGTACTACTCGTCGTTCGCCAACTTCGGGCTGCGGGCGGTGGAGGCGGGGGCGGCCGGGCTGGTGCTGTTCAACCGCTTCTACCAGCCCGACCTCGACCTCGAGGAGCTGGCGCCGGCCGCCCGCATCTCGCTGTCGCAGCCCTGGGAGCTGCGCCTCCCGCTGCGATGGATCGCCATCCTCCACCCGCACCTGGCCGGCCGGGCCAGCCTGGCCGCCACGTCCGGCATCTGGTCGGGTGCCGACGCGGTCAAGGCGCTGCTCGTCGGTGCCGACGTGGCCATGATGACCTCCGCACTGCTCCACCACGGTGCGGACCACGTGGCCGCCGTCGAAGCCGAGCTGGCGGCGTGGCTCGAGGCCCGCGGCTACGCGTCGGTGGCCGAGGCACGGGGCTCGGTGAGCTATGCCACCACCGACGACCCGGGCGCCTTCGAGCGGGCCAACTACATCTCCACCCTCCGGTCCTGGACCACTCCGCCGGACCTGGCGCCGTCGTCGCCTGCCTCGTGACGGAGTGGGAGCGGGGGATCCGCGCCTTCGCCCTCGGCGTCGCCGGCATCTTCACCATCGTCCTCGTCACGTCCGTCCTCCAGCGTTTCCTGGCCCCGTCGGAGTGCCTCGCCTACAGCCGCGGCCGGCGCATGGTGTCCCACGCCGGAGACCTGAGCGCGCTCGTCATCGTCCTGTTGGCGTGGGCCGCCCTGGCGCCCCGTCCCCGGCTGTCCTGGGCGCTCCCGGTGGTCGTCCTCGCCGCCGTGGTCGTCTCGACCGCCTTCGCCGGGGTGGTCGCCGACGCCTTGCACCTCGACGCCGGCTCCTCGCCCGCCTGCCTCCGGCCCGAGCGGTAGCCGCCGGCTCAAGTCGGCGCCTCGTCCTGCCGAGCTACTCACCGGGCGGGCATGAGGGCTCGCCGGCGACAGGAGTCGAGGTGCCCGACACGGAGACGAGCAGGCCGGCCAGGAGCGGCCGGGCGCTGCTCAGGCCCTGGTGACGGCGCCCCAGCAGCCGCTGGTCGACGGCGTCGCCGGGGTGCTGCGCGAGGCGGTCGACGGGCGCTTCACCGGCTCGGTGGGCATCGCCGGCCAGGGCGTCGGCGGCACCGTGCACCTCGACGACGGGCGCATCTACTGGGCGGCGCTGGCCGGCGACGCCGAGGTCGCGGGGATCGTCTCCCGGCTGCCGGTCAACTCGATCACGCTGGCCCGCATCCGCTGGCACATGGCCAACGGCCTGTCCCTGGCCGACGCCCTCACGCGGATCGACGACTGCGACCACGCCGGCGTCCGCAACGCCATCCGCTCCCTCGCCGAGGCCGCCCTCACTGAACTCCTCGCGGTGGAGGAGGGGCGGTTCCACACGGTGCCGGACGCCCGCTCGCCGATCGGCGTGCTGGCCACCCTCGACCTCCCGCGACCGGCCCGCCCGCCGGCGGACCCGAAGCCCCCCGTCCCCGCCGGTCCGGTGTGGCTCCTGGCTCCGGCTCCGGGCCCGGTGGAACTGGACGAGACGGAGTGGCGCGTGGTCGCCGCCCTCGGCGCCCCGCAGAGCGCCGAGGTCCTCGCCGCCCGGACGGGGCTGCCGCTCGAGGCCGTCCTGGCCGCCGTCGAGCGCCTGCGCCGGCGCCGGCTGGCAGCGGCACCGGCCGCCGAGCAGCGGCCGCCGGCACCCCGCCCGAGCCGCGGCGCCCCCGAGGCGCCCGGCCGGCGCGCCGGCGGAACCCTCCAGCGGCTGATCGCCGCGGCACGCGACAGCTGAGCGCCGTCACCCGAACACCCACCGGGTGGCCCGGGTGGCGAACTCGTCCTCCCGCTCGATGACGGCGAAGGCCCGCTCGGGCACCACCTCGACGTTGACATGCTGCCGGAGGAAGTCGGCGCTGATGCCGGGGTAGTGAATGCGGTACTTGGCGATGTAGCGGTCGATCCAGGTCTCGACCCGTTCGGCGTCATCGAGCGCGGTGGCCCGGCCCTCGATCGAGAGGCACTCGACGGTCGACTCGGTCATGACCACGACCTGGGCGTTGGCGGCCAGGTTGCGGGCCTTGCGGGAATGGGGCCCGCACGAGAAGGCGAAGCGCTGGTCCTCGTCGTCCCACACGCCCCACACCGGCATGGCGTGGGGCCGACCGGCGGCCGACGCCGTGACGACCCAGAAGTTGCGGCCGGCCGCCAGCCGCTCGGCGGCCCACGACCAGGGCAGCGCCGACCAGGCCGGGGTGTCGACGCCGTAGTCCGCCATGGCGGGGCGCTCGCCCCGGGGCTCGGTGACCATCGGCCCAAGCTACGTCCGGCGGCGCCTGGGAAAGGCTGACAAGAGCGAAACTCCTGCAATTCCGTTCCAAACCGCCGCAACGGGGTAAGATTGATGGGATTCTCGACCGGGCTGACGGCGGAGTCAGGGAGGTTGAACATGAATCTCCGTCGAGCAACAGGAGTGCGCCTCGGCGCCGCCCTGGTCGTCGCCGTCGCAGCTGTCGCGGCGTGGGCCAGCCCGGCGTGGGCGGGCGTGGGCCTCGGGGTCACGCCGATCTTCCCGCCCGCCGTCGCCGTCGGCTCCTCGGGCGTCGGCGCCCAGCTCCGGATCGTGAACCAGGCGGCCGGCGACGACGTGAACGACTCGGCGACGCTCACCGACATCACCCTGGCGCCGTCGTGCGGCAAGGCGCCGGCCGCCCCGCCCGACCTCGACTGCACCGGCGCCGTGGACCCCACGCTCACCCTCAACGGCAGCGGCACCGGCGCCGCCGGCACGGCCTGCGCCGGCCGCAGCTTCACCATCGCCCTGATCGACCCGACGATCGGCCGCTACCGGTTCTCCTCCGACCAGACGATCGTGCTCGGCCCACCCTCCGACACGGACTCCGACACCTGCCTCATCGACTTCACGTTCAACGTGCCGAAGATGCCGTCCAAGGACGCCTTCCCCAACAAGCCCGACGTGCAGACGACCCAGCTCGCCTACTCGGCGGCCTCCTTCCCGCAGTCGGAGCTGACCGGCAGCGGCACCGGCACCGACGTCACCACAATCACCAGGGCCACACCGGCCCTCACCACCAGGGCGCCGGCCTCGTCCACCATCGGGCAGCCCACCGCCGACGTCGCCACCCTCGCCGGGGGCGTGTCGCCCACCGGAACCATCACCTTCACGCTCTACGGGCCCAACGACCAGAACTGCTCCGGCACGCCCATGTTCACCTCCACCAAGCAGGTGGCGGGGAACGGCGACGTCACCTCCGACTCGTTCACGCCCACCG
Organism: Acidimicrobiales bacterium; assembly: GCA_035689115.1. GTDB lineage: Bacteria > Actinomycetota > Acidimicrobiia > Acidimicrobiales > JAHFUS01. The sequence continues at coordinate 31,629 of DASSMA010000081.1, read as the reverse complement.
CAGCGGGCACCTACCGCTGGGTGGCGGCGTACAGCGGCGACTCCAACAACGTGCCGGTGACGGCGGCTTGCGGGGCGGCCAACGAGGTCACCGAGGTCGCCAAGGTGACGCCGACGGTGAACACCAAGGCGACACCCTCCCTCACCCTCGGCAAGAGCGCCGCCGACGTCGCCACCCTCTCCGGGGGCACCAACCCCACCGGCACGCTCACCTTCACGCTGTACGGCCCGGGCGACGAGACCTGCACCGGCACGCCGGTGTTCACCTCCAGCAAGACCGTCACCGGCAACGGCGACTACACCTCCGAGTCGTTCACCCCCACCAAGGTCGGCACCTACCGATGGCTGGCGTCGTACAGCGGCGACGCCAACAACGCCTCCGTCGCCGCCGGCTGCGGGGCGGCCAACGAGGTCACCAAGGTCGTCGAGGTGACGCCCGAGCTGTCCACCCACGCACCGCCCACCTCCTCGGTGGGCCAGCCGGTCGCCGACGTGGCCACGCTCTCCGGCGGCTCCAGCCCGACGGGCACGATCACGTTCACCCTGTACGGACCCGACGACACCACCTGCACCGGCACCCCCGCCTTCACCTCCTCCAAGCCGGTAACCGGCAACGGCGACGTCACCTCCGACTCGTTCACGCCCACCGCGGGCGGCACCTACCGCTGGGTGGCGACCTACTCGGGCGACGACCGCAACGCAGCCGTCACGGCGGCCTGCGGCGCGGCCAACGAGATCACCCAGGTGGCGGCCGTCCTCGGCGTCACGGTCACCACCGCCGCCCCTCAGGTGTCGGGCGAGGCGCTGCCCGTCACCGGCAGCAGCATGGGCGGCCTCACCGCATTCGCCGCCCTGGTGGTCGCCGTGGGACTGGCGCTGGTGGTGGGGTCCCGGTGGCTCGTCCGGCGGCGGGCCGCCGGTCACGACGACCTCGTGGGGTGACGGTCACGCAGTTCCCGCGCCCGTGCTCCACGCGTACTTCGCCATGAACACCCGGATGCGGGGGACGGACTTCTCGTGCGGAATCACGCTCTCGAGCGCCACCCGGAGCGGCGGGCTGCGGCGGACCGCCGCCTCGAGGTCGTCGAGCACGGGCAGGGCGAAGTCCGGGCCGCAGTGGCTGAGCAGGTCCTCGACGGGCCCGGCTCCGAGGTAGGCCAGCTCCGCCTCGCCGTCGGCCGCGTCGGCCAGGTCCACGAGCAGCTCCACCAGCCCCGGCGACAGCCGTCGGACGTCGTCGTCGACGGCCTCGGGCGCCCACTACCACCGGTCGGAGTCGTCCGGGCGCGGCCCGGTGATGGCCCGGTAGTGAGCCCAGTACGCCTCGACGACCAATCGCACGGGTGGTCCCACGACGTCATGCTGTCCGCCCCCGCCGGCGCCCGCCACTGAGATTCTGGCTCTTCCCAACGATGATCCGCTTTGGTACCGTCGGTCCTGTCGGAGGGGAGTAGCCCCCGGAGAACGTCGCCAGCACGGCCTGCGGGCCCGGCGTCTCGGGCGAGAGCCTGGCAAGACCTTCGGCTGAGGAATCCGTCTCTCAGCCTTTGGAGGTCCACATGAACAACGCCGAGTCCCTCGTCGCCCCGGCCGACGCCCTCACCGTCGGCCGGCGCCGGTGGATCGACCTGCTCGTCGTTATCGCCGGCGGGTGCCTGGTGGTCGCCGGCCTGCCCCTCGCCGGCGTGCCGCTGGTCGCCCTCGGGTTGGTGGCACCGCTGGTGCACCGGTCCGGCCGGCGCCACCACGGCGAGGTCTACCACCTCGTCCCGGCGGGCCTGGCCGACAGCCACCGTGCCCTGCTCGCCGCCGCCGCCCTGCCCGGCGTCGTCGACGGGCGGGCCGTCGCCGCCGCCGCCGACGACGCCCTCCTCGAGTGCGCCGCCCTGCTCGCCGGCCGCGCCCCGCGCGGGGCGGCCCAGCGCCGGTTCGTCGCCGCCCGGGAACGGGCGCTCCGCGAGGCGACCGACGACCTCGAGCAGTGGCACCGCGCCTGGGCCGACGCCAAGGCCGAGCTGGAGCAGCTCGGACCCGCCCTCCCGGAGCCCGAGCCGCCGGCGCCGCGCGCCGGGGCCGTCGTCGCCGTCGTCGCCGTCGCCCTCCTCCCCGCCTTCCTCCTCTGGGACGGGTTGGTGCTCGCCGGCCGTGCACTCGTGGTCCTGGTCGACGGACTCGCCCTGCGGGTGCGCACCGCCGCCCGGCTCTGCGTGGTGGGCGTCGTCTCGGTGGCCGGGCTGGCCCGGCAGGCCCGCCGGGTGTGGAACAGCGCCCGGGCGGTGCTCGTGTCCGCCGCCGTGGAGGCGCGCCGCCGGGCCTCGTCGCTGCGGCTGCAGGTCCGCCTCCGGCTGCGGCGGGCCCGGCGCCTCGCCCGCTCGGGATAGTGCAAGTGCGAGGCTTCGCACCGGTGCCGGTTCCCAACACCCCCGACAAGCACGCCGGACGTCCGTACGTGACGCCGCACCGCCTGCTGGCCTACCGGGCCGAGCACGGCCGGGCGGTCGGCGCGCCGCCTGCGGCGGTGATCGTCAGCTGGCAACGGGAACTGGTGAACCGCGTCCGGTCGGCGAGACGGTGCCGCGAGATCACCGGTCCCGCCGGCGGCGTCCTGGCGCTGTCCCCGAAGCTCGGCGTCGCCCGCCTGCCGATCGGCGCGCCCGTGGCCGCCATCATGCTGGAGGAGCTGGCCGCCCTCGGGGTGAGGACAGTGGTCGGCATCGGCACGGCCGGGGCGATCGGGACGTCCCTCGCCGTGGGGGACGTCGTCATCTGCTCGCAGGCCCTCCGCGACGAGGGGACCTCCCACCACTACGCACCCGACGGCCAGTGGGCGCATCCCCACCCGGACCTGTTCGACATGCTGCGGGCGGCCATCCCCGGGGCCAGGACCGGACCGACGTGGACCACCGACGCGCCGTACCGGGAGACCGAGGAGGAGATCCTCGCCTACCAGGCGGAGGGCGTCCTGACGGTCGACATGGAGGCGTCGGCCATGTTCACCGTCGGGGACTTCCTCGGCGTGCGGACGGCCTCGGTGTTCTGCATCTCCGACGTCCTCCACGGCCCGGAGTGGCTGCCGCACTTCCACTCGGACCGGGTCGACGCCGCCCTGTGGGAGGTGTTCGAACGGATCGAGGCCATGCCCGATCTGGTGGACTGGGGTGGTGGCGGAGGCGATTGACGCGCTGGTCGGGCGCGACGGCGAGCTGCGCGTCCTCCTCGACCGGCTGGCCCTGGCACTGACCGGGCGGCCCACCCTGGTGCTCGTCGTCGGGGAGCCGGGCATCGGGAAGTCGCGCCTGGTCGAGGAGCTGCTCCTCCGCCGCCGGGCATACCGTCCTTCGGGGGGTACGCCAGCGAGTTGCTCACCAACCGCTCTCCCGGAGCGGTCACGGCAGCCGCACGGCGCTCACCATGGCGGCCGACCCGGCTCGGACGGCCCATGACCGCTTCCCGGCGACCGACGACCCCTGTCGCGACGACTCGGCCTTCGCCGCCGGCCCGCACCGATCGCCGAGGCGTACGCCGGATCGGCGGCGATCGAAGACCACCTCGCCACCCTGTTCCCGCCGGTGCGGCCCCGCGGCGGCTACCTGGAGGGGCGGGCCATCGACTCGCTACCCGGGGAGGAGGTGACGGCGGCGGTCGCCCTCACCGCCGCCTCCTCGCCGACCGGCGGGCCACCGATGCCGTCAACCGATGGGACGCCGGCGCCGGGCCCGTCCGGTGGGCGCTCGCCGCCGGGTCAGGGCTGCGCGACACCGACCTCAGGGCCGAGGCAGTGACACTGGTGGCACTGGCCGCCGGCGCCGGGCGCCTGCTGGCGCGGCTCCACCAGCGGGTCGAGGCCGGCGTGGCGCCCGGCACCCGCCAGGTCGCCGCACCGTGAGACCTCCAGGATCCTCAGTCGCCGAGTTCGATCCACACGGATTGCTCGTCGTGCATCTCCCATTCGGCGCCCGGCAGGGCGATGCCCCAGCGCGTCCACGTGCCCACCGGTCGGGCGAGCGCGGTCCGTACCCGTGCCCGCACCGACGTGCCGGCAGCGAGATCGACGGCGCCACCGAGCGGTGCCGTCGTCATCCCCCAGTGGGTGTGCGGGTCGCCCGGGCCGACGGCGAGCGGCACACCCGGCGCCAGCTCGGCGCAGAACCACAGAGCCAGGGCGTTCGCCGTCCCGTCTTGACGCACGAGGAGCTGCGTCTCCGCCTCGTGCGGGGCCCGGGCCTGGTCGAAAGTGATCTCGTGGGCATCGGTGGTCCAGAGGAGCCCGGGCTCGGAGCGCCGATCGGTCGCCAGGAGCTGGCGGAAGACGCCCGAGTAGAAGATCTCGTTCACCGTCTTGTCGGCCAGGTCGGTGAAGACGAGACCGTAGGGATTCGAGCGGAGGAACGACACCATTTCGGCGAGATGGTGGTCCTGCACGAGCGCCGTCCACGCCGAGACCTTGCTCGGGAGCATCGTCCCGCCCGGCTTCAACCAACGGTCCCGGGCGGCGATGACGGACGGGAGCATCCCTTCGTCGATCCCGAAGCCGCCGAGCCACTCCGACACCACGACGTCGGCCTGCTCGGGCGGGTTCAGCTCGGCGACATCGGCCTCGATCACCGTCACGACGCCGTCCACGCCGTTGGCCCGCGCCAGTTCCCGGGCGACGACCGAGACCGACGTCTCCTCGACGGCGTAGACGCGCGCCGCGCCGGCAAGGGCGGCGAAGACGCTGAGGATCCCGCTTCCTGCACCTACCTCGAGCACGACGTCGCCCGGCTTCACGACAGCCTGGATCGCACGGCGGAAGGCTTCGGTCCGCACCCGGTCGCAGATCATCGTGCGGTGGATCTCCAGCTCGGCGTACATCGGATCGGGCGAATGCAGGACGGGGGTGCGCATGCGCTCAGGGTGGCACCTTGTGCCGTGGCCCGAATCACCCCAGGAGGACGACGACGCCGGCGCCGGCAGCCTCGACACTCTCCCTGTCCCAACTGCCAGTCGAGAATCGGGAGGGCACCGTGGGAATCAGACGACGCACGAGGCGCCGGGCGGTCATCGCCGGTGCGGCGATCGCGCACCATTCGGATCGGAAATACGCCGAGGCGCAGCAGAGCGCCTACGACGAGCCGCCGCCCGAGCAGTACGCACCGCCGCCGCAGGACGTCGCGCCGCAGTACGCCCCTCCGCCGGTCGACCCGGCCGACCAGATCGAGCACCTGGCCCAGCTCCACGCTTCAGGCGCCCTGACCGACGACGAGTTCGCGGCGGCAAAGGCAAAGGCGCTCGGACTGTGACCCGCGCAGACGTCCTCACCCTCGCCCTCGAGTCCGAGATCGCCGGGAAGGCCGCCGATCCCGCCACGCTGTTCACCAAGGACGTCACGGGTTGGTCCCCGTACGCATCGGTGTCCAGCCTCGACGAGATCGCCGAGGCGGCAGCCGAGCGCGACACCGCCTTCTCCAACGTGGCCATCCTGTTCCGGGGCGTCGACGAGGTGGGCAACAAGGCCTACGCCGAGTGGGTCATCGAGGCCGATCACACCGGCCTGTTCGCCCTCGGCGACGGCGCCGAGATCGAGGCCACCGGCAGGCACGTCGTCCTCGCCGGGGTCACGGTGGCCGAGTTCCGCGGCGACCAGATCCGTGCCTTCCGCTCGTACTTCGACGAGGTTTCCGTCCTCGAGCAGCTCATCGGCGACTAGCGGTCCATCAGTGGATCTCGTCGTCGACAGCGATCCCGATCCACGCGACCTCGAGGTGCTCGAGACCCGCATCCGCCGCGAGGCATCGACGGCGATGGGTCTCGGCGACGAGCGCGATCTCGCCATCTTCGTCCGCGAGGGCGGCGAGATCGTCGCCGGCATCAGCGGGTGGACCTGGGGCGACTGTTGCGAGCTGCAGAGCCTCTGGGTCGCCCCGCATCGGCGAGGCCAGGGGCTGGCGACACGGCTGATGCTCGCCGCCGAAGCGGCGGCCGCGGCGCGGGGCTGCCGGCAGACGGTGCACTTCACCTACGCCTTCCAGGCCCAGGCGCTCTACGAGAAGCTCGGCTACGAGCTCGTCGGGCGCGTCCGGGGGTTCCCGACCGGCACCGACGCACTCTGGTATCGCAAGGAGCTCCACCCGGGACTCAGCGGACAGGATCGAGCACGACGACGTACTGGTCCGACGTCGCCACGATGACGGTCTCGCCGACCGACGCGGCCGGCAGGGGGTCCACGAACGGAGAGGAAGAGAGGAGTTTCCACGCCGTCGACCCGTCGTCCCTGTAGGCGACGGTCTCGTCGAGGCCGGGCACGACTCTGAACGAGGCCGGCGGACCACTGGTCAGGTCGACGAGTGGAGGGTCCGGCGAGCCAGGAGCGGAATGGGCGAACGACAGCTGCCGTCCCGTACGGCGGGCAAGGCGGATGTCGTAGTTGAACGGAGCGAAGACCCGCAGGACATCGGGCCCATCGGAGCCGATGCGCACTCCGCCGTCGGAGTCGAAGCCGTTGCCCTGATTATCGGCCTGCCACAACTCCGAGCCGTCGCGGAGGTCCAGGGCGGAGATGAGGGCGCCGGCCACGTACAGCGTTCCATCGATGACGGCCATCGCCTCCGCGGTGTCGACGGCCTTCACCCAGCGCACCTTGACTGGAAGGTGGCCGTCGTCGCCGGGAACGAGCTTGAGTCCCGGAGCGATTTCCCCTGGACGGAGTGCTGCTGTCGTGGCAGTGGTGACGACCGAGGAGCCGGCGGCACCGCGCGCGTCGCCCCCGTCGGTCGCCCGACCGCCGGTGCACGCGCCGAGGCCCAGCGCAACGACGACCACAGCGGCACGACGGCCCAGGCACTCCATGCCCATAGTCTCGGCGATTGGCGAACGCCGTGCCTTGCGGCCCATGCGGCCGGCGGGCGCTCCGAGCATCCACCCGCCCACGGCGAGACGCAGACCACGTACACCCGGCCGGTGGCGTTGAGCTGATCGACGGTGTACGCCGTGCCGAAGTCGACGTACCACCCGGTGGGGGTGGCGCCGACTCGGCCGGGTCCGGACGACTCACGAACGGGATGAGGAGGGCGCCGTTGCCCCTGGCGTCCCAGCCGCCGCCGGTGGCCCGCTCGCCGGTGAGGCACTTGGCGGTGGCTTCGACCGAGGCGCTGTAGGTGACGTCGGCATGGCGCACCACCACGTTGGTCGCTCCGGACGGCCCCTGCACGCGCTGGCGTTCCGCGAGATGGGCTTCTCATTCTCGCCGCACTTGGCGCCCGCCTCGGTGTCGATCACGCGGAGCTGCCCCGACGGGGCGGAGCTGGCGTTGTAGCAGCCGGAGATGAGCCCGGTGGCCGACGGGATGGCCGCGTAGCCGATCGACACGAAGGCCAGGCTGGCCGCCGCCCCGATGCCGACCGCGGCCCACACCTTCCGGCGGGCTTGGGCCGGCGGCACTGTCGTGTTGTCCACGAACTTCGTCCTCTCTGTCGGGTGTGGGCACGGCCCGCCCAGGCGGGTTGGCGCCCAAGTCGCTGCCGTCCGCCGAGTCCGTGTCCACCGCCCCCCTGCCGGCGCTTCCGTCGGGCGCCGGACAAGAAGAGCCGCAGATGGACCCTCCCAAGAGGAGCGGCGGATTGCGCCTACTCCTCCGCCCGGCGGGACCGGGCCCTCCGCTTCCCTTCGTGCATGGCGCTCACCCGGCCCGGCGCGATGGCCCGGCCCTCCTCCACCAGGTCGCCAGGCAGGCGCTGGGGCGGGGGCAGCGCCGCCCAGGCGTCTCGGCCCCCCAGAAGCACCGGTGCCGTGCGGATGGTGAAGTCGGCCGGCGCCACGTCGTCGAGGTCGTCCCAGGCGACGGGGAAGGACACGGGCACCCCGGGACGAACACGAGGGCTGTAGACGGCGACGACCGTCGCCCCGCCGACCCGGGTGGCGTCGGCGAAGACGCGGCCCTTTCGCTGGTCCTTCAGGAACTCGGTGGTGACCGCCCCCGGGTCGAGGGCTTCGGCCCGGGCCGCCACGGCGCGGGTGGCAGCGGCCGCCTCCTCGAGCGGGACGCCGCCGTCCAGAGGGACGATCACGTGCACGCCCTTGGCGCCGCTGGTCTTGACCGCTCCGTCGAGCCCGGCGCCGGCCAGCACCTGGCGCACCAGCCGGGCGGCGTGGGCCGCCTTGCGGAATCCCGCCTCACCGCCGGCCGGCGGGTCGAGGTCCAGGACGAGATGGGTCGGGTGGTCGGGGCGGGCGGCGGTGACCAGGGTCGGGTGGTACTCGACCGCCCGCTGGTTGGCGAACCACAGCAGCGTGCGCCGGTCGTTGCACAGGGCGTAGGCCACCTCCCGCTGCGACGACTCGGCCCACAGGCGCACGGTGGGCACCCACTCGGGCGTGTACCCGGGGACGTTCTTCTGCATGAACGCCTCCTGGCCGCGGTGGACCCGGATGACCGACAGGGGGCGGTCGACCAGGGCTGGGAGGATGCAGTCGGCGACGGCGTCCAGGTAGTCGACGAGGTCGCGCTTGGCGGCGCCGGCCCCGTCGAACAGCGGCTGGTCGAGATTGGTGAGCGCCACGCCCTCGCGTGACTCGCCGGCGCCACGGTCGACCACCCGGCGAAGCCTAGGGTCGGTCGCCGGCTCGACAGTTCGTCCCGCACGGCCCATGGCATCCTGGTGGGAACGACGGACGGGGGTGCGGGGGCGGCGGGTACGTGCTGGATTGGTCGCGGTGGTGGCGCTGGTCACCGCGGCGGTGGGCTGGGCGGCGCCCGTAGGGGCGGTGACCGGCCCCCACCTCGTGGCCGACAAGACGGACCTGAGCTTCTCCAGCCAGCGCGTCGGCATGGCGTGGCGGGCGTTCGACCCCGTCCGCCTGACCAACGACGGCGGGTCCTTCCTCACCCTCGGCGCCCTCCGCTTCGTCGGACCGGCCGCCGGCGACTTCTGGACGGAGGGGGACTGCGGGCAGGGCCTGGCGCCGGGCGCGTCGTGCTGCTTGGTCGTGTGGCGGGTGCCGAAGGCAGAGGGGAGCGGGCAGGCGGACCTGGTGGTCGAGCACGACGGCACGAACGGGCCGGTCGTCGTCCACCTGTCGGACAGGCGACGGTCGGCCTGTCCACCGCCACGCCCGACGGCCGGGTGTACGGGAGCGGCGACCTGTCCACCAGTCCGATCATGTCAACCAAGCTGTGGGGCCTGCACCTGGCGTGAACTCGTCGGTCCTCGGGATGGCGGCCACGCCGACGGGCGACGGTGTGTGGCTCGTGGCGTCCGACGGCGGCATCTTCTCCTTCGGCGACGCCCGGTTCTTCGGGTCCACCGGCGCCATCCACCTGAACAAGCCGATCGTCAACGTGGCCGCCGCTCCCCCACGCCTCCGGCTACTGGCTGGTTGCGTCCGACGGCGGCGTCTTCGCCTTCGGCTCGGCGTCATCCGCCGGCGCCGACCCGATCGTCAACCCCTCCACCATCGGTCCCCGGCAGCGGGCGACCCCTCGTTCGTCCGGCGGATCGACCCCCCGAAGCTCGGCGCCACCGGGTGAGCGACCTTTCCTCGCCATCCCGACGACGGAGTCGCACGCACCAATCCTGACCAGGCCGGCAAGTCCTGAGCTTCAATCCATCCGCAGCCTTTGGAGAAAATAGAACCCGGAGGACCTCGGTTCTCGCTCTCTAAAGCAATCCAACGCTGTTGCCGAACATCCTTTGCAGTGAGCAACGGGGCTCGCTGCCGCAAGGAGTCGAATCTTGTCGAACACGGTCACGACCATGCCGGACGCAGCCAGTCCGGCCGGATCCGGTGACCGCATCGTGGCAGCGTCAGCCCGGCGCCAACTCACCGAGCTGTCCGAGCTGGCAGGGATCCACGGATCCATGCTGGCAACGGTGGACGGCTTCGTGGTCGCCCACAACCTCCCCGACCACCACCCCGAGGCGACGGCCGCCGTCATCGCCTCCACCTGCGCACTGGCCGAACGGGTGGCCGAGCTGGTGCGGGCGGGCGGGATGGAGGAGGCGACGATCAGGGGAAGCGATGGCTTCATCGTCCTCTACGCCGCCGGTCCCGACCACGTTCTTTGTGTCCTGACGACCAGAACGGTGAACCTCGGATTCGTGCATTTCCGAGCCAGGGAGGTGGCCGTTCGTCTGGCCGCCCTCTGCACCGGCCTGCCGCCCAGGGACTGAACGCGCCGCAACCAAGCCTATTCCGGCGCCACCGGGCGCCGACCTTCGACACACCCGTACCCCGACAGCCAGGAGGCAGCAGTGAGCGTAGATGTGATGGTGAAGGATGCAGTGGAGACGGTGCCCAAGGCCGTCGCCGCCGGCATCGTGGACATGGCGAGCGGCATGCTGCTCGGCGTCAAGACGGTGGACAGCCACCCCCAGCAGATCCTCGACCTGGTGTCGGCGGCGACGAAGGAGCTCTTCGAGGGCGAGATGGTCACCTCGATCGAGAACGTGTTCAAGCGGACGCGCGGCGTCAACAGCGACGAGCACTACTTCCAGGAGTTGATCGTCTCGTCGACCAACCTTTGGCACTACTTCGGCCGGCTCAAGGCCTACCCGTCGGTGGTCCTCGTGGTCGTGTGCCGTGGTGACGTCAACGTCGGCATGCTCCTGATGAAGTGTCGCGAGATCTGCACCAACGGCACGATCTGACGGCACCACCGTCGGACTGCGGCTCGGCGTCGGTCGAGTCGCTCACGGTGGGCCACGGGGTCCGGATCATCCTCGACTCCCTGTCCATCTCCTTCCCCGGCCGCCGGGCCACGTGCGTCGTCGGTCCCGGCGGCACGGGGAAGAGCACGCTGCTCGGGACCCTCGCCAACGAGGGCCGGGTAGCACCTCCCCTCTGGGCGCGCGGCGCCGTCACCATCGAGGGCACCGTGGCCGCCTGCCCACAGGCGCGCCCCGCCCCCCCGACCCTCGCCGACCTGCTGGCCGCCACGCTCCCCGGCCGGGCGACCAGGGACTGCGTGGACGCCGCCTGGTGGGCGGTGCCCACCGCCCGCGACCGGCTGCTCCGGGTGGCCGGCGCGTCCCTCGACCGCCTGCCCTCGGACGTCCGGCGGCTGGCCGAGATCACCCCTGTGCTGGCCTCCGGCGCCGACCTCCTCCTGCTCGACGAGCCGGACGCCGGCGCCCGGGCTGTCACCCTCGACTGGACCATCACCCAGCTGGTGCACACCAAGGCCGACCAGACGGTCGTCGTGGCCACACACCACCTCGGGCTGGCCCGCGAGGTGGCCGACGACGTGCTCCTGCTGCTCGACGGCACCGTGGTGGAGCACGCCGGCGTCGAGACCTTCTTCGAGCGGCCGGCGTCGGCCCGGACGGCGGCCTTCGTCGTCATGGGGAGCTGACGTGCTGGCCGAGCTCCACTGGGTGCTCCCCGGCCGCCTGGCCGGCGCCGCCCGGCCCGGGCTGCTGGGCGACCTGGACGGCGACCTGCTGGCACTGGCCCGGCTGGGCATCCGTCGCCTGGTGACGCTCACCGAGTCGCCGGTCGACCTCGGCGGGCACCAGGTGCCGTTCGCCGTCACCCACTTTCCCATCGACGACATGGGCGTCCCCACCCCACGGGCCGCGCTGCCCGTGTGCCGGCTGGTGGCGGAGGACCTGGGCGACGGCCGTCCCGTGGTCCTTCACTGCAAGGCGGGCCTGGGCCGCACCGGCACCATGCTGGCCGCCTGCCTGGTCGTCCTGGGCAGCCCGGCGGACGACGCCGTCGCCGCCGTCCGCCGGGCGTGCCCGCTGTACATCCAGACTTCGGCCCAGGCCGCCTTCGTCACCCACTTCGAGCAGTTCGCCAGGGCCACGCTCGAGCCGCCGGTCGGCACGTCCAACGGGGGGCACGAGCGGTGGACCTGATCACCGTGGCCGTCCGGGGCGACGCCGCCCCCGCCGGCGTCCTCGGCCGGGTGGCGGTGGGCGGCGACGCCCTGCCCGAGGCCCTCGCCGAACTGGGGGCGGTGGGCGAGGTCGTGGTGCTGTCGACCTGCCACCGCACCGAGGTCCACGTCGCCGCCCATGACGGGGCTGAGGCCGCCAGCGCCGCCGAGCGGTGGTTCGAGCGGCGGGGCGGGCGCGAGGTGCGGGACCACCTGGAGACGGCCGCCGGTCCGGCCGCCGCCCGGGACCTGTTCGAGGTGGCCGCCGGCCTGCGCTCGCCCGTGCTGGGCGACCGGGACGTGGTCGGCCAGGTGCGGGCGGCGTGGCAGCGGGCCGCCTCGGCGGGCGCCGCCGGCGCGGCCATGGACCTGCTGTTCCGCCACGCCATCGTCGCCGCCCGACGGGTCCACGGCGAGACCGGGCTGGGCCGGGCCGGCGACTCGGTGTCCGCCGTGGTCGGCGGCCTGGTGTCGCGCTGGCTGCCCGACGGCGGCGGAACCGTGCTGGTGGTCGGTGCCGGCGACCTCGGCGCCGGGATCGCCGCCGCCGTCCACCGCACGGGGGCGGGCCGCGTGGTCGTGGCCAACCGGACCCTGGAGAAGGCCCGGGAGGTGGCCGGCGGCGTGGGAGGGACGGCGCTCGGCCTCGACGACCTGCCGCGCGTCCTCACCCATGCCGACGCCGCCTGCTTCGCCGTCGGGCCACCCCGGCCCCTGCTCGACGCCGCCGGCGCCTCCCGGGCGGTGCGGCACCGGTCGCGACCGCTCCTGGTCGTCGACGTCGGGACGCCGCGGGCGGTCGAGCCCGGCGTGTCGGGCGTCGACGGCCTGCGCCGCCTGGACCTGGGCGACGTCCGACGCCTGGCGTCGCGAGCAGCGCCGTCGCGGCAGGTGGAGGTCCGCCGGGCCGGGCTGATCGTCGACGAGGTGCTGGCGCAGTACGAGGAGGCCAGCCGGTGCCGCCACGCCGCCCGGGTGCTCGCCGCCCTGCACCAGTGGGCCGAGGAGGTGCGCTCGGCCGAGCTCGAGCGGGCCGGCCCCCGGCTGCAAGGGCTGACGCCCGAGCAGGCGGCGGCTGTCGAGGCCCTGACCAGGCGGCTCACCGGCAAGCTCCTGCACGCGCCGTCGGTCTGCGTCCGCCAGGCGGCCGGCGACGGCCGCCAGGAGTGGCTGGCCGGGCTGGCCCACCAGCTGCTCGGGAGGCGGCCGTGAGCGACGACGCCGTCTCGTTCAAGCTCGTCGTCACCGGGCCGTTCGGCGCCGGCAAGACCACCTTGATCTCGGCCGTCTCGGAGGTGCCCGTCGTGGCCACCGAGGTCAACGCCAGCTCGGCCGAGGAGTCGGCCCGCAAGTCGGCGACCACGGTGTCCATGGACTTCGGCATGCGGACGGTGGCGGAGGACGGCTTCGAGGCCAAGCTCCTCGTCTACGGGACGCCCGGCCAGGAGCGGTTCTCGTTCATGTGGGACGTGCTGGCCCGCGGCATGGACGGGTTCCTGCTGCTGGTGGACAGCACCGACCGTGCCTCGTGGCCCACCGCCCGGCTCCAGCTCGAGCACTTCCGGGCCGCCGGGCCGGTGCCCCACCTGGTCGCCGCCAACCGGGCGGTGGACGGCAGCCCCGTCCTCAAGGAACTGGCCGCCGCCCTCGGGAGCAACGGGACCCGGGTGCTGGCCTGCGACGTCACCGACCTCGAGTCGGCCAAGTCGGTCGTGGTCGAGCTGCTGTGCGAGGTGCTCGAGGCCCTGCTCGCCCCAACCCCACCCCCCATTCCCTGAAGGAGAACGTCAATGCTGAGCGAACACGAGATCGAGCAGTCGCTCTCCCGGATCGCCGACGCCCTGCCCGGCTTCATCGCCGCCGCCCTCGTCGACATGGACAGCGGCATGACCCTCGGGTACAAGGCGGTGGACCCGGAGTTCGACCTGGCCACGGCGAGCGCGTACGAGAGCGAGATGCTCAAGCAGAAGGTCAAGCTCCTGCACGCCCTGGGGCTGAGCACGCACGTCGAGGACGTCCTGGTGACGCTCAGCGACCAGATCCACCTGGTGCGGGTCGTCGGCCCCGCCACCTTCCTCTACCTGGCGGCTGAGAAGAGCCGCAGCAACCTGGCCATGGTGCGCTCCGCCGTGCAGCGGCACGCCGCCGACCTCGCCGCCTGACGACGACCGCTCGCCATGGCCCTGATCGACAGCGAGCGCAACGCCCTGGTGCTCCGGATCGTGTTCGACGGCCCGCCGGTGGCCGGCAAGACGGCGACGGTGCGGTCCCTGGCGCGGCTCCTCGGCGGCGAGGTGAAGACGCCGGAGGCGGTCGCCGAGCGTACCCTCTGGTACGACTGGATGACCTACCTCGGCGGGCGCTTCGACGGTCGGCCGATCCTCTGCCAGACGGTGACCGTCCCGGGCCAGGCCGGCCTGGCCGCCCGGCGCCGGGCCATCCTCGCCGGCGCCGATGTGGTGGTCTGCGTGGCGGACACCACCGAGGGCGGCCTCGACCGGTCACTTCACTGGTACGAGGGGTTGCTCGCCCATCTGGCCCCCATCACACCGGCCGTGCCGGTGATCGTGCAGGCGAACAAGCGCGACCACCACCGGGCCGTCCCCCTCGACGTCGTGGCGGCGCGGATCGCGGCGGTCGGCGGCGACGGCGGCGTGCTCACCGAGACGAACGCCATGTCGGGCGAGGGCGTCCGCCAGACCTTCGTGTTCGCCATCCGCCTCGCCCTCCGCCGGGTGGCCGAGATCGTGGCCGGCGAGGGTCTGGCCAAGGGCGCGGCCGGGACGGCGGCCGAGCTCCTCGGGCTCCTGCGTGCCCTGGAGGACGCCCCGGAGGGCGAGCCGGCCGCCGCCGTTCCCGTCTCGGCCGGCCCGGTGCCGCCGATCGGGGAGGCCGCCGCCGTCGACGCCCAGCGGCCGGCGCTCACCCCGGCCGGTCGTCTCGAGCGCATGAACCTGCGCGGCCTTCTGGCCTTCCTCCGCAACGACCCCACCGACCACGTGCGGGGGCGGGCGTCGTGAACGCAGAGCAGCCGCTGCTGCAGGGTGCGCTCGGCGTCCTCCGCGAGGCCGAGCACGCCCGCTTCACCGGGTCGGTGGGCATCGCCGGGCCGGGGCTGGCGGGCACCGTCTTCCTCTCGGAGGGCCGCCAGTACTGGGCGGTGATCGCCGGCGAGTCCGACATCGCCGAGATGGTGGCCCGGCTCCCGGTCAACAGCATCATGGTCGCCCGGATCCGCTGGCACATGAGAAATGGCCTGACCCTCGCCGCCGCCCTCGACAAGCTGGACGACGTCGACCACGTGGCCGTGCGGCTGGCGGTGCGCGACATGGCGGAGGGTGCCCTCCGCCGCCTGCTGACGATCGAGGAGGGCCTCTTCCACATGGTCGCGGGCGCTACCACGCCGGTGGGCGTGCTGGCGACATGGTCGCTGCCCCGTCCGCCCGAGGCGCAACCGGCGGGCCCCCCTCCGGTGCCCGCCGGGCCGGTCTGGCTACTCGACCAGGGCACCGGCGCCGTCGAGCTCGACGAGATCGAGTGGAAGGTCGTGGCCGCGCTGGCCACCCCGCAGACGGCCGACGTCCTTGCCACCCGTTGCGGGATCCCGAGGGCCGAGGTGCTCGGCGCCATCGAGCGCCTGCGCCGGCGCCGCCTGGCCGCCGCCCCGGTCGCCGAGGCCAGGCCGGCCGCCGCCCCCCGTCCCCCCCGGCCGGTGGACGAGCCCTCCGGCGGCGACCGCCGATCGAACGCCCTGCGCCGACTTATCTCGGCGGTGCGGAGTATCTGAGCCGGGCTCTATACGACGAATCATCGTCAGCTTCCTAGGCTGCTTATGCTCAAGTTTTCTCCGCCGATATGCCGATACAAAGAAGAAGGCCGGTCATCAGCAGCGGCCCAACCGAACTGCCGGCACCGGCCGGCACCCGAGAATGGAGTGATGAAGACTGTGAGCAACATCGACGAGTGCGTGAAGCTGGCCATGGAGATCCCCGGGGCGCTCGGCGTGGCGCTGGTCGACTTCGAGAGCGGCATGATGCTCGGGTCGTCGGGCGGAAGTGACGCGCTCGACCTCGAAGTCGCCGCCGCCGGGAACACGACCGTCGTGCGGGCCAAGGCCCAGACGATGGCGCAGTTGCGGCTCGACGACGAGATCGAGGACATCCTCATCACCCTGGGCAAGCAGTACCACCTCATCCGCCTCGTGACCGGGGAGAAGGGCCGTGGCCTGTTCTTCTACCTGGCCCTGAACCGCTCGCTGGCCAACCTCGCCCTCGCCCGCCGGCAGCTGCTCGACATCGAGAAGCGCCTGGAGCTCTGAGGCCCCGGCCGCGCCTAGAGGCCAATATCGAGCGGGCGGCCATGGACCACGCGTCCACGACCACGGCTTACGTGCCAGCGATGCCCGCGACGTCAGATCTGACCGGCGACCCGCACTGCAGCAACTGCTCTGCGATCACCACTCGCCGCATCTGGTTGGCGACCTCGTAGATCTGCGTCTGCACGGACGTTCCGGTACCGGATCGTCTGTTCCCGGGCTGACCTGGGGCGGAACCGGCGAACGGACCACTGGTGAATCGTGGATCGTCCGACCTACGACAGCACCTGAGCGAACCGTCCCATGACCAGCGAAGACTTGGGCGCCGGAGTCTCGGGACACTTTCGATCGCATAGCGATCGAAAGTGTCCCCAGAGTCGCCGGAACCTCAATCGCGGTCACGCCGGCCTCGAAGCAGCCCGCCAGACCACCACCGGCTGGACGCCACCGGCCACCGTCGTGTCCTCGCCCGTAGCCGGTGCGTCGTTCCTCGGCCCCGACCTCGGCGTCGATGCCACGTGGAAGGGCGCCAAGACCGGCACGCAGGTGATGGCCGCGGTCGCCCCGAGCGCGTTGCCGGGTCGCGAGGGTCGACAGCCAGGGCGACGAACCTTCGGTGGCGACCTTCGTCTTTTCCGGTCGCTGCCGAGCCATCCGGCGGGGGTCGGACCACAGCTACACCGGCGGCGACGAGGTGGTGACCAGCCCCGTGTCCCAGGAGTGGAACCACGGCATGGGCGAGGTGGTCCAGGCGGTGCTGGACGCCGCCTGCGCCTCACCCGGCTGGAGGAACACCGGGAGTTGGCCTGGCCCTTCTTCTCGTGGATGGAGGCGACGGCGTCCGGGTTCCACGTCCTGCCTGAGCGCCCCGAGCGGCTGCCGCTCATGTGCACGCTGGAGGCTGTCAGGAACCAGTGACGCGTCGGCCACCTCGGCCACTAGGTCGTCGACCAGGGCCACAGCGCACGACCGACCCGTGCAGCACGGACCTTGGCGTCGCTCGAGGATCGTCGCCCATGCGGCCAGATTGTCGTGGGTATGGACGCAGAGGATTCTCGCCGCTGGAAGAACGGATCAGGAGCCAAACGACTCCTAGTATCCCTACTGCAGCAAGCGCTTTGCGATCACGATCCGCTGGATCTGGTTGGTGCCCTCGTAGATCTGGGTGATCTTGGCGTCACGCATCATGCGCTCGACGGGAAAGTCCTGGGTGTAGCCGTAGCCGCCCAGCAGCTGGACGGCGTCGGTGGTGACGGCCATGGCCGTGTCTGCGGCGAAGCACTTGGCCATGGCGCCGGCAGCGGTGAGGTCGCCGGCGCCGGGGCCGGCGTCGATGAGGGCGCACGCCCGGTACACCAGGTGGCGGGCGGCGTCGGTGCGCATGGCCATGTCGGCCAGCATGAACTGGAGGCCCTGGAACTCGGCGATGGGCTTGCCGAACTGCCGTCTGCCCTTCAGGTACTGGGCGGCGTAGTCGATGGCGCCCTGGGCGATGCCGACGGCCTGGGCGCCGATGGAGGGCCGGCTGCGGTCGAGGGTGCCCATGGCGATGTAGAAGCCCTGCCCCTCGGCGCCGATGAGATGCGACGCCGGCACCCGCACGTCGTCGAGGATCACCTCACCGGTGGGACTGCCCCGCACGCCCAGCTTCTTCTCCAGCTTCCCGACGCTGAAGCCGGGCGTGTCCTTCTCCACGAGGAAGCAGGAGATCCCCCGGTGGCCGGCGGCCGGGTCGGTCTTGGCGAACACGGTGTAGGTGTCGGAGATGCCGGCGTTGGTGATCCAGTACTTGGTGCCGTTGAGGACGTAGGAGTCGCCGTCGCGCACCGCCCGGGCCTTCATGGAGGCCACGTCGGAGCCGGCGTCGGGCTCGGAGAGGCAGTAGGACGCCTGGAACTCGCCGCTGGCGACCCGGGGCAGGTAGGCCTGCTTCAGCTCCTCCGAGCCCCAGTTGATCACCGGGATCATCCCCAGCTTGGAGATGAGCATGGTGAGACTGGTGGACGCGCAGACCCGGGCCAGCTCCTCGATCATGATGGCCTGGGTGACGTGGTCGGCGCCGGCGCCGTCGTACTGCGACGGCACACCCAGCGACGGCAGCTCCATGGCCACGCAGTCCCGGAAGTTGTCCCACGAATACTCGGCCCGCTCGTCGACGCCGGCGGCGCGGGGGGCGATCTTGTCGTCGCAGAATCGGCGGAGCACGGCACGGAACTCGCGCTGCTCCTCGGTCAGGAGGATGGGCTGCACGGCCTCAGTGTCGCACCCTGCTATCCCAGGTGGGACCGCCGCCGGGCGAGCAGCGTGCCGGCGCCGAGGACGACGCCGCAGGCGACCAGCGCCAGGCTGAGCGCGAAGGACCAGAACACGAGCCAGTAGGCGTTGTCGCCGAGGTCGACGGCATCGGGCCACGGCACCGCCGTCAGGGCGAAGGTGCACGCGGCCAGCGCCGGCCCGGACAGGAGCACCTTCCACCACACCGCCGGCCGAGACCCGTCGGCGCGCACGGGCCGGGACGACTGCCAGGCCAGCAGGGCGATGGCGACGGCGACGGCGGCGACACCCAGGAAGACGAAGAAGGGGGGCGGCGAGTCCGCGGCGGTGGCGGCGACGACGGAGCCGGCGGCGACGGCCACGGCACAGCCGGTGACGAGCGAGGGGGACGGGCGGGACATGTCGGCCTCCAGGCGTTGGGTGGGGACCGACACGAGCAGGTCGCGCACGGTGCGCAGCCACACGGCGGCGGCGCCCTCGTCGCGCAGCTGGTCGGCGAACAAGGTGACGAGATCGGGCCCGTAGGCCCGGCGGAACGACGGCGGGTACAGCAGCACGAGCCGCCGGTACACCGCCACGTGGCGGCGGTCGGTCATGCCCCGCCGCCCAGGTCGAGGCCGGCGAGCCGGGACACCAGGCCGCGCAGCCGCGCCACCTCGTCGCCGGCGACCCTGCGGCCGTCGGCGGTGAGCTGGTAGTACCGGCGGCGCTCGCCGTCCTCGCGGGGAACGCGGTCGGTCGTCTCGACGATCAACCCGTCCTGGAGAAGCCGGTTGAGGGTCCCGTACAGCGTGCCCGGACCCATCTTGACCCCGCCGCCGCTCAGCTCCTCGACCCGGCGCATGAGGGCGTAGCCGTGGTTCTCGCCGTCGAGCAGGGCCAGGACCAGGTGGAGTGAGGCGGCGGGGAGCGGCTTGGGGTTCCTGGGCACCCTCAGATCTTGATATATCGAACTTCGATAGTCAAGAGCCGGTTGCGAGGTGCTCCAGGAGCAGGCGGTTCAGCGTCTCGGGTACCTCTTCGGGGATCCAGTGGCCGATCCCCTCCAGGACCTCGAAGCGGTACGGGCCGTCGACCCACGAGGCGGTGGACTCGGCCGCCTTGCGGCCGAGGGCGGCGTCGCCGTCGCCCCAGACGTAGAGGGTGGGCACCGCGACGCGCCCCCGGTGCCCGCCGGCCGCCCAGCCCGCGGCGTCGGCCGGCGTGATGGCCCGGTACCAGCTGAGGGCGGCGGTGAGGGCGCCGGGCTCCGAGAGGACCCGCACGTAGGGATCGGCGGCCGGCGGGTCGGGGTAGCCGGTGGCGGCCAGCACCCGGCGCAGCCCCTCGCCCCCGCCGGCCAGCAGCATGGCCTCGGCCACGCCCTCGGCGCGGAGGACCTCGATGTAGGACGACTTCTTCTCCTGCTCGGGGTCGCCGCCCAGCAGGGCGGCGGCGAAGGCGGCCGGGTGGGGCATCGACACGGCGGTGAGCGTCCGCACCCTTTGCGGCTGCTCCATCGCCACCGCCCACGCCACCGCCCCGCCCCAGTCGTGGCCCACCAGGTCGAAGCGCTCGGCGCCCGACCCGTCGGCCACCGCCAGCACGTCGGCCAGCAGGTGGTGCATCCGGTAGTGCTCGACGCCCTCGGGCCGCGCCCCCGGCGAGTACCCCCGCTGGTCGAACGCCACCGCCCGGTAGCCGGCGCCGGCCAGGGCGGGAAGCTGGTGGCGCCACTCGTGGGACGTCTGCGGGAACCCGTGCAGCAGCAGTACCAACGGCCCGTCCGGGGGCCCCTCCGCCAGCCCGGTGAACTCGAACCCGTTCCCGAGGAAATAGGTCACCGGAATGGTGGCCTATTTCCTCGAAACCAGCGAGGTCCAGTCGGTGAGGCGGTCGCGGACCTGGGCCGGCGTGAGGCGGAGGGTGGCCTCGGGGACGGCGTCGGCCGCGTCCCGCTGCACCCAGTAGTCGTGGGCGGCGCCCCGGAGCTTGGCGGTGCGCCACGTGACCAGGTCGGCGGGAGCCCCGCCCAGGTAGCCGAACAGCGTGAAGGCCAGGTCGAGGTCGTGGACCACGGGGGCCCGGCCGAACAGCGACGCCCGGCGCAGGGCCACGCCCAGGCACCCGGCGACGGCGTCCTCGTCGTGCTCGTCGGGGCCCAGCTCCAGGCGCTCGACGAAGCGCTGGGCCAGCGTGAGGGCGTAGCCCTGGTCGGGACCGGGCGTGCCGAAGCGCTGGCCGGTGGGCACGCCGGGGTCGACCAGCTCGGCGGGGCGGGTCTGGCGCCAGCCGGGGTGCCGGGGAATGCGCTCGGCCGGGCGCACCCGGTCGCCGGCGTGGAGGGGGACGAACTCGGGCTGGGCCACTAGTGCTCCTGCTGGTCGCTGTGCAGCAGACCGTAGACGACGGCGTCGGAAAGGGCCTGCCAGGACGCCTCGATGATGTTCTCCGACACCCCGATGGTGGTCCACGTGCGCTCGCCGTCGGTGGAGTCGATCAGCACGCGGGTGACGGCGGCGGTGCCCTTGGAGGTGTCGAGGACGCGGACCTTGTAGTCGGTGAGGTGCACGCCGGCCAGGGCCGGGTAGCGGCCGCCGAGGGCGAGGCGGAGGGCGGCGTCGAGGGCGTGCACCGGGCCGTTGCCCTCCCCCGTCGCCACCACCCGCTCGCCCTGGACGTGGAGCTTGATGGTGGCCTCGGTGTCGGGCCGCGACCCCCGCCGCTCGGTGATCACCCGGAACGACTCCAGCGTGAAGAACTGCTGCTCCCACCCGGTACCCCGGCGCATGAGCAGCTCGAGCGAGCCGTCGGCCGCCTCGAAGTGGTAGCCGCGGTGCTCCAGGTCCTTCAGTTCGGTGAGCACGCCGGCCAGGCCGGGGCCCTCGAGGGGCAGGCCGAGTTCGGCCGCCTTCAGGGCGAGGGTGGACTGGCCGGCCAGCTCGCTGACCACGAAGCGGGTGCCGTTGCCGACGGTGTCGGGGGCCACGTGCTCGTACAGGTCGCGGGACCGGGCGATGGCCGAGGTGTGCAGCCCCGCCTTGTGGGCGAACGCAGACTGCCCCACGTAGGGCTGGTGGGCGTCGGGGGCGATGTTCACCAGTTCGGCGATGTGGTGCGACACCGGGCGCAGGCGCTCCAGGCGGCCGGCGTCGATGGTGCGCACGCCCATCTTCAGCGACAGGTCCGGGATGGCGGCGCACAGGTCGGCGTTGCCGGTGCGCTCGCCGTAGCCGTTGACGCAGCCCTGGACGTGGGTGGCGCCGGTGCGCACGCCGGTGAGCGTGTTGGCCACCGCGCAGCCGCCGTCGTTGTGGAAGTGCAGGCCGACCTGGGCCGACACCTGCGACCGCACGTCGGCCACGATCTCCTCGACCTCGTGGGGCAGGCTGCCGCCGTTGGTGTCGCACAGCACCAGGGTCTCGGCGCCCGCCTGCTCGGCCGCCGCCAGGACGCGCAGGGCGAAGTCCCGGTCGGACTTCCACCCGTCGAAGAAGTGCTCGGCGTCGAAGAAGACGCGCAGGCCGTGGCTGCGCAGGTGGGCCACCGACTCGCCCGCCATGGCCACCGCCTCGTCGAGGTCGGTGCGCAGCGCCTCGGTGACGTGGCGGTCCCACGCCTTGCCCACGATGCACACCGCCGACGTGTCGGCCTCGACCAGGTGGCGCAGCGTCTGGTCGTCCGCCGCCCTGGCGCGGGGGCGCCGGGTGGAGCCGAAGGCCACCAGGGTGGCCGTCTCCAGCACCAGCTCGGCGGGCGCCCGGCGGAAGAACTCGGCGTCCTTGGGGTTGGCGCCCGGCCAGCCGCCCTCGATGTAGGCCACGCCCAGGTGGTCGAGCTGGCGGGCGACCCGCAGCTTGTCGTCGACCGTGAGGGAGAGGCCCTCCTGCTGGCTGCCGTCGCGGAGCGTCGTGTCGTAGATGTCGACGGCCGCCGGCAGCCCGCCGTCAGGCGTCCACGTGCTCACACCAGTCCTTGTAACGATCCACCTCGCCCTTCACGGCGGCGAAGAAGATGTCCTGGATCTGGCGGGTGATGGGGCCGGGGTCGCCGATCTCCCGGTCGTCGACCGAGCGGATCGGCACCACCTCGGCGGCGGTGCCCGACAGGAACGCCTCGTCGGCGGTGTAGAGGTCGCTGCGCAGGATGTGGCCGACCTCGCACTCCACGCCCAGGTCGCGGGCGATGGTGAGGACGGAGTTCTGGGTGATGCCCTCCAGGGCGCCGGCGCTCACGGGGGGCGTGACGATGCGGCCCTTCTTGACGACGAAGATGTTCTCGCCGGTGCACTCGCTGACGTAGCCCTGGGGCGACAGCAGGATGGCCTCGTCGTAGCCCGCCTTCAGCGCCTCGACCTTGGCCATCGACGAGTTGAGGTACATGCCGGTGCCCTTGGCCGCCGGCGGCATGGCGTTGGGGTCGTGGCGCTGCCAGGACGAGATCTTGAGCCGCACGCCCTTCTTGATGCCCTCGTCGCCCAGGTACGTGCCCCACGGCCACACGGCGATCGACACGTTGACCGGGCAGGGCAGGGGGTTGAGGCCCATCTCGCCGTAGCCCAGGTACACCAGCGGGCGGATGTAGCAGGAGTCGAGGCCGTTGACCCGCACCGTCTCCTTGGTGGCGGCGATGAGCTGGTCGATGGTGTAGGGGATCTGCAGCATGTAGATCTTGGCGCTGTCGAACAGGCGCACGATGTGGTCGGTGAGCCGGAACACCGCCGGCCCGCTGGCCGTGGCGTAGGCCCGGATGCCCTCGAACACGCCGCATCCGTAGTGGAGCGTGTGGGTGAGGATGTGGATCTTGGCGTCGTCCCAGCCGACGAGCTCGCCGTCCATCCAGATCTTGTCGACCTTCTGTAGGGGCATGATCCCTAGACCCTTTCCGCGACGGCGTCGCCCAACTGTGACGTGGTGCCCGGCAGCGACGCCGCCGCCGAGACCGCCTTTCTGACACGGGCGGCCGCGTCGGCCTCCCCCAGGAACTCCAGCATCATCGCCGCCGATCGTACGGCGGCGAGCGGATTGGCCCGGCCGGTGCCGGCGATGTCGGGCGCCGATCCGTGGACGGGCTCGAACATCGAGGGGCCGGTGCCGGCCGGGTTGAGGTTGGCCGAGGCGGCCAGGCCGATGCCGCCGGCCACCGCCCCGCCGAGGTCGGTGAGGATGTCGCCGAACAGGTTGTCGGTGACGAGCACGTCGTAGCGCTCGGGCCGCTCCACCAGGTGGATGCAGGCGGCGTCGACGTGGTCGTAGCCGGTGGTGACGTCGGGGTACTCGGCCGCCACTTCGGCGCAGGCCCGTTGCCACAGGTCGCCGGCGTAGGTGAGGACGTTCGTCTTGTGCACCAGGGTGAGGTGGCGCCGCGGCCGCGACTGGGCCAGGCCGAAGGCGAAGCGCAGGCACCGCTCCACCCCGAACCGGGTGTTGACCGAGCCCTGGGTGGCGACCTCGTGGGGCGTGCCCTTGCGGAGGAACCCGCCCTCGCCGGCGTAGCTGCCCTCGGTGTTCTCCCGCACCACCAGGCAGTCGATGCGCTCGCCCTCCATGGGCCGGAGGTTCACGTAGAGGTCCAGTTCGAAGCGCAGGCGGAGGAGCAGCCCCCGCTCGATGACCCCCGGCGGGACCTCGGGCGTACCCACTGCCCCGAGGAGGATCGCGTCGAGCGCCCGCAGCTCGTCGAGCACCGCCTCGGGCAGCACCTCGCCGGTGCGCAGGTAGCGCGAACCGCCCAGGTCGTACTCGACCGTGTCGAGCTCGACCCCGGCTGCCGCGACCACCTTCAGCGCCTCGGCGACGACCTCGGGGCCGATGCCGTCGCCGGCGATCACCCCGACTCTGTGGGACAACGTTCGCTGCTCCTCGGGAAAGAAAAAACCGCCCACTGCGTGGACGGTCGAGAGCGCACACCGGGATTCGGCGTGCGCTACGGAATGACGGCTACCTGCGCTGCGGTCATGGCAAGCCAACTGTACCGGTGTAGGCGGTCAGGCGCTAGCGCGAACCGCCGGTAGCCTCGATGCCATGACCGAGACGCATCTGTCGCGGCAGGCCCACGACCGCCTGCGCGAGGAGCTGGAGGACCTCACCACCCGTGGCCGGGTGGACATCGCCCGCGCCATCGAGGCGGCGAGGATGCTGGGCGACCTGTCGGAGAACGGCGACTATCACGCCGCCAAGGACGCCCAGGGGAAGATGGAGTCGCGCATCCGCCACATCGAGCGGGTGCTCGCCACCGCCAGCATCGTCGACGAGTCGGCGGCGTCCGACGGCACGGTGGTGGCCGGCTCGGTGGTGTCGCTGCGGTACGAGGGCGACGACGACGTGGAGCGCTACCTGGTCGGCTCGATCGAGGAGCGGGTCGAGGATGTCGACGTGATCACCCCCGGCTCCGCCCTGGGCCAGGCCCTGCTGGGCAAGAAGGTGGGCGAGTCGGTGTCGTACCAGACGCCCACCGGCGCCACCCTCCAGGTCGAGATCGTCGAGGTGGGTTGACGCTCAGCCCACAGGCGTGAGGTAGCGCGCCTCCAGGTCGTCGGCCAGGCGCTCGATGGCCCGCACCGCCGGCGAGGCGGGGTCGTGGTCGAGCAGGCACCGGCCGGCCCGGTCGGCGGCGATGACGGCCGGGTCCTCGGGGACGGCGGCCAGCAGCTCGGCGCCCAGCTCGGCGGCGAAGGACTCGAGGCGGGCCTCCTCGCCGGGGTTGACCCGGTTGCCCACGAACGCCACCCGCTCGATGCCCAGCTCGCCGGCCAGGCGGTAGGCCCGCCGGGCGGTGAGGAGCACCTTCGACTGCGGCTCGGCCACCAGGAGCAGGGCGTCGACGTGGCGCAGGGTGCCGCCGGCCCAGGACAGGTGCTCGAGCCCGGCCTCCATGTCGGCCACCACCACGGTGCCGGGGACCTCGTCCTCGATGCGCTCGATGAAGCCACGGACCGTGACATGGGAGCCGCCCGTTCAGCCGCCTCCGGGCTTGGCGATGCGGGACGCCAGGATGTGCGTCACCCCGTCGGGGCCCGCGACCCCGTGGCGGTCGAGCAGCTGGACGGGGGTGGCGCCGGCCTCCGTCTCGATGGTCGCCTCGTTGCGGCCCCGGCGTTCCAGGAACGGCCGCATGGCGTCGATCTCGGCCTGGACGATGCCCGAGCTCATGGCCAGGTGCGGATCGGAGTCGCAGTCGACGGCGATGACGTGGTGGCCCCGGCGGGCCAGCGTGCGGGCCAGCACCGCCGAGATGGTGGTCTTTCCCACGCCTCCCTTGCCGGCAATCCCCACGCGCACGGGGGCATTCTGCCACTGTGCCGGCCCCGCGCCCAGCGGCAACCGGCCGCCATTCTCGACGCGTGCAGGCGCGGCCGGTCCCGTACGCTCGGGGAATGTCCGAGTTGGCCCCTCCGGTTCCGCTGCCGGCGGGGCGCCCGATCCAGCTCGCGGGCCGGGGCCGCACGTTCGTGCGGGAGGCGGCCGGCCCTCCGGGCGCCCCCACCGTCCTGCTCCTCCACGGCTGGACAGTGACGTCGGACCTCAACTGGTTCGCCTGCTACGGCCCGCTGGCCGAGTCCTACCGGGTTATCGCCATGGACCACCGCGGCCACGGCCAGGGGATCCGGTCGTGGCGCCCGTTCCGCCTGGAGGACTGCGCCGACGACGCCGCCGCCGTCCTCCGGGAACTGGACGCCGGTCCGGTGATCGCGATCGGCTACTCCATGGGCGGCGCCGTGGCCCAGCTCCTCTGGCGCCGGCACCCGGAGCTCGTCTCGGGGCTGGTGCTGTGCGCCACCGCCTGCCGCTTCCTCCGCCCCGATCCCAGGACGCAGCTGTACTGGGGCAGCATGCTGGGCCTGTCGGTGGCCGCCCGGATCACCCCGCAGCCGGTGCGCCAGCAGCTGGCCGACACCCTGATCCGCCGGCGGCTCCACGGCTCCGCCCTGGCCGACTGGGCCATGGAGGAGATGCGCCGCTGCGAGCACGCCGCCGTGTTCGAGGCCGGCTGGGCCATCGGCCGGTTCCGCTCCGAGCCGTGGATCGGCGAGGTCGACGTTCCCACCGCCGTCGTGGTCACCGCCCTCGACCAGGTCGTCGAGCCGCGGCGCCAGCGGGAGCTGGCCGCCGCCGTGCCCCATGCCCTGCGCATCGAGGTCGAGGGCGACCACGCCGCCTGCGCCGCCGACCCCGACCGCTTCGTCCCCGCCCTCCTCGACGCCTGCCGGGCGGTCTCGAGTACATAGGGTGCGGAAACCGCACCCTATGTACTCGGGATCGGGTGGTCCCAGCCCATGGCCGCCTCGACCTGGCGGGCGGCGGCGCACACCGCCTCGGCGTAGCGCCGGCCGGGGGACCGGGTGGTGCGCTCGACCGGACCGCTGACGGAGACGGCGGCCACCACCTCGCCGGCCCGCCGCACCGGGGCGCTGACCGAGGCCACGCCGGCCTCCCGCTCCTCCACGCTCTGGGCCCAGCCCCGGCGCAGGGCGCCGGCGTCGCCCCGGAGGAGCTTGCCGGCCGAGCCCTGGTCGAGCGGGAGCAGGGCGCCGGCGGGGACGATGGTGCGCAGGCTGTGGGGCGACTCCAGCGACACCGCGCACAGGCGGGACCCGTTGCGGGGCACGTAGAGCTGGGCGCTCTCGCCGGTGGTGTCGCGCAGGGCGGCCAGCGCCGGCCGGGCGGCGTCCTCCAGGGAGCGGCGGACCAGGCGGGGGCCGAGCACGAACCGGCCTTCTCCGTCGCGCGCCACCAGGTCGTGCGCCTCGAGGGCGACGGCCAGCCGGTGGGCGGTGGCGCGCGAGAGGCCGGTGGCGGCCACCAGGCCGGCGAGCGGCAGCGGGCCCCCCTCGAGGGCGTCGAGCACCGAAACGGCCTTGTCCAGCACCCCCACCGCGGTTACACTCGATCTCACCATACGAGAGCTTATCTCAGATAGTGAGACGAGGCAAGATGGCACGGACACTGAGCGAGAAGGTGTGGGACACCCACGTGGTGCGGTCGGCCGAGGGCGAGCCCGACCTGCTCTACATCGACCTCCACCTCGTGCACGAGGTCACCTCGCCCCAGGCCTTCGACGGCCTGCGCCTGGCCGGCCGGCGCGTGCGCCGGCCCGACCTCACCCTGGCGACGATGGACCACAACGTGCCCACGCTGGCCGGCGCCGGCGGCGAGCTGGTGATCGACGACCCCGTCTCGCGCCGCCAGATCGAGGTGCTGGCCGCCAACTGCGCCGAGTTCGACATCCGCCTCTACCCCATGGGCCACCGCAACCAGGGCATCGTGCACGTCATCGGCCCCGAGCTGGGCCTCACGCAGCCGGGCATGACGGTGGTGTGCGGCGACAGCCACACGTCCACCCACGGCGCCTTCGGGGCGCTGGCGTTCGGCATCGGCACCAGCGAGGTCGAGCACGTCCTGGCCACCCAGACCCTCCCCCAGCGCCGGCCCGGCACCATGGCCGTCACGGTGGAGGGCGACCTGCCCGCCGGTGTCACCGCCAAGGACGTGATCCTCGCCGTCATCGGCCGCATCGGCACCGGCGGCGGCATGGGCTCGGTGATCGAGTACCGGGGCTCCGCCATCCGGGCCCTGTCCATGGAGGGCCGCATGACGGTCTGCAACATGAGCATCGAGGCCGGCGCCCGGGCTGGCATGGTGGCGCCCGACGACACCACCTTCGCCTACCTGCAGGGCCGACCGCACGCCCCCACCGGCACGGCGTGGGAGCAGGCGCTCGACGCCTGGCGCGCCCTGGCCACCGACGACGATGCGACGTTCGACAAGGAGGTCGCCCTCGACGCCGCCGCCCTCCGCCCCCACGTCTCGTGGGGCACCAACCCGTCCCAGGTCGTCCCCATCGACGCCGCCGTGCCCGACCCAGACGCCTTCCTCGACGCCGCCGAGCGCGACGCCGCCACCCGGGCCCTCGCCTACCAGGGCCTCGCCGCCGGTACCCCGATCCACTCGATCCCCGTCGACACGGTCTTCATCGGCTCGTGCACCAACGCCCGCCTGGAGGACCTGCGGGCGGCGGCCGCCGTGCTCGACGGCCGGCGGGTGAAGGCCGGCGTGCGGGCCATGGCCGTGCCCGGCTCGGCGCTGGTGAAGGAGCAGGCCGAGGCCGAGGGCCTCGACCGGGTGTTCACCGCCGCCGGCTTCGAGTGGCGGGGCGCGGGCTGCTCGATGTGCCTGGCCATGAACCCCGACAAGCTCTCGCCCGGCGAGCGCTGCGCCTCCACGTCGAACCACAACTTCGAGGGCCGCCAAGGCGCCGGCGGCCGCACCCACCTCGTCTCCCCCGCCGTCGCCGCCGCCACCGCCGTGGCCGGCCATTTCGCCTCCCCCGAGGAGTTGAGCTGATGGAACCCGTCCGCACCGTCACCGGCACCGCCGCCCCCCTGCCCCGCTCCGACGTCGACACCGACCAGATCATCCCGGCGGTGTGGCTGAAGCGGGTCGAGCGCACCGGCTTCGGCGAGGGCCTGTTCTCGGCGTGGCGCCAGGACCCCGACTTCGTGCTCAACCGGCCCGAGCACGCCGGCGCGGCCATCCTGGTGGCCGGCACCAACTTCGGCACCGGCTCCTCCCGGGAGCACGCGGTGTGGGCGTTGCAGGACTACGGCTTCAAGGCCGTGGTGTCGCCCCGCTTCGCCGACATCTTCCGCACCAACTGCACCAAGGTCGGCCTGGTACCCGCCCAGCTCGACCCGGAGCCGGCGGCCGCCCTGCTGGCGGCGGTGGAGGCCGACCCCACCCTGGAGGTCACCGTCGACGTGGAGGCGCGCATGGTGCGGGCGCCGGCCGCCGGGATCGAGGCGCCGTTCGCCCTCGACGACTTCACGCGATGGCGCCTGCTGGAGGGGCTCGACGACGTGGGCCTCACCCTCCGCCACGACGACGCCATCGCCGCCTTCGAGGCCGGCCGCCCGGAGTGGATGCCGGTTACCCTATAGCGGCATGACCGTCCGCATCGCCGACGGCGCCCGGAAGCGGGCGCTCCGCCGGACGGGCTGGACCGAGGTCCACGTGCAGGCGGCCGGCGCCACCGACGCCGTCGTCGCCGTGCTGGAGCAGGTCGCCGCCGAGCTCACGGCGCGCTTCGTGTCGCCGGTGTACCCGAAGCCCGACGGCGCCTTCTTCGCCATGGACGAGCAGGGCGTCCGTCGCGACGTCCTGGCCGCGCTGCCCGACCTGGTGGCGAGCCGCCTGCAAGCGGCGGGAGTGGGCGACGCGGTGGTCGACATCCCTGCGCCGCCGGCCGACGCCTCACTGGCGAACGTCCGGGAGGACGGGCCGGCCGTCTTCCTGTGGCTCTTCCCGCCGCCGCCGCCCGTCGCCTTCCCGCAGGTGGCGGAGTCGTCCGTGCCCGACGCATGGGTCGACACCGCCCTGGAGTGGCTGACTCGGGCCATGCCCGCCGGCCAGCCGATCCGGGGCGACTCCGGCAACCGCGAGTTCACCGTCGACCCCCACCGCCTGCCCGACGTCGTGGCCGCACACCGCCGCTCCGCCGTCCGGGTGGTCCTCGCCGCCGGCGACGACGGCGCCGTCCGCGCCGTCACGCTGGACTTCGCCGGCTTCGAGCCCAGCGTCCGCCTCGCGCTGGCCGGCAGCAGGCTGGACGACGAGGCGCTCGCCGGCGCCGTCGAGGAGCTGGCCGCCGTCGCCCGCCGGCAGGCGGCGAGCGTCGCCTATGCCTACGTGTCCGTCGATCAATGGATGCAGGGCCTGTGGCACCTCGGCACCGACTGGTGCCTGGTAGGAGGCCCGCAGGCCGAGCACCTGACGCTGCTGTGCGACGAGGTGGTCTTCGACGCCTTCCCCTACCAGGTGCTCGGGCCCGGCCACCTCGGACGGCTCGGCGGCATTCCGCCCGGCGGGGCGGCCCTCGCCGCCGGGCGGGCGGAAGTCGTCATCGGGACCACCGACGACTGGCTCTTCGTGGACCGGGCGCAGTGGGACCCGATGGAGCTGGGGCGTGGCTACAGCCCGCCCCGCCGCAACCCCACGATCCGAGAGGACGCCCGCCGGCTGCTCGAGCCCTGCATGGTCCTCGACGCGACCGGGGAGGCGTGGGCCCTGCGCACCGCGCGGGCCCAGCGCGGTTAAGCGGGCAGCAGCACCAGGTTGCACCATTGGCCCTGGGTGGCCAGGGCGGCGTCGACGATCGCCTGCGGGTGGGGCGGCGGGGCGTCCTCTGGGCGGCCGAGCATGCGCACCTCGTAGCCGAGGTGGCGGTAGCCGGCCAGCACAGCGAGCGGGTCGTCGCCCTGCTCGGCGATGGTGGGCGGCCAGAACTCAACCAGCAGCGGCGGGCGCCACCGGCGCAACGACGCCTCCATGCCGGCGACCGCCCGGTGGTCGGTGCCCTGGGTGTCGACCTTCACCACGTCGACCCGCCGGCCGCGGAGCACGTCGTCGAGGCGCACGGCGTCGACCTCCACCCGCTCCATGCCCGGCACCCCGTAGGCCCGGTTGTCGCCGCTGTTCCAGTCGGACAGGCTCAGCTCCACCCGGCCCGATCGATCGCCGGCCGCGCCCTCCACGACCTCGACGTTGGCGGCCCGGTTGGCGGCCACGTTGGCCCGCAGCAGGGCGGCGTTGAGAGGGGACGCCTCCACCGCCACCACCGCGCCGGTCGGGCCGACGGCCCGGGAACCGAGCAGCGTCATGTAGCCCACGTGGGCGCCGATGTCGACGAACGTCATGCCCGGGGAGAGCCATCGCAGCAGGAGGTCCGACTCCTCCGGCTCCCACCGCCCGCCCTGCTCGGCCACCAGGCCCGGCATCAGCTTGTCGTGGGCCGGGTACAGCAGCGGCCCCACGTCGGTGTCGACCCGGACGTGGGGCGGCAGCGCCGGCCGGCGCCGGCCGGCCAGCAGCGACGTCCACCGGCCCGGCACACCGGCGAGCCTAGGCCGGCGCACCGTTCTGGTCTCCGGAACGACAACGACTCGTTGTCGTTCCGGAGACCAGAAGCGGCGGTTTCAGCCGAAGCGGGCCCGCAGGGCCAGGTAGCCCGCCAACCGCTCGGCGAGCAACGCCGCCTCGCCGACGGTGGCCTCCCCGCCGCCGGCCTCGGTGACGGCGGCCAGCGCCCGCACCGCGTCGCCGGCCGGCGGGATGATGGCGCCGTACCCGACGAGCAGGCGGGCGACCTCGTCGATGGTGGCGCCGGGCCGCACCGGGATGTCGGAGCGGGCGGCCACCTCCCAGAGCGCG
>DASSMA010000080.1:0-17930 GCA_035689115.1 Acidimicrobiales bacterium | reverse complement strand
GCGCCCCCGGCAGGACTCGAACCTGCGACGCACGGTTTAGGAAACCGACGCTCTATCCTCTGAGCTACGGGGGCCGGGGGGAGCAGCGTAGGTCAGGTGCGGTGGTCGCCGGCCGTTGATTCCGGGCCGCCGAGCTCGTGCCAGTAATAGAGGGCCTGCTCGCCGGAGTCGGGGTCGCCGGCCGAGAAGCCGTGGCGCTCGTAGAAGCGCCGGGCGCCGGTGTCACCCTCGTCGACGTTGATCTCCACGAGCTCGGCGCCCCTTGCAACGGCGGTGCTCATCACCAGGGCTAGGACGGCCGAGCCGATGCCCCGGCCCCGGAGCGGGGGGGCGACGTAGAGCTCGTCGAGGAGGGCGACGGGGCCGGCGTACCAGACGTTGGGGCGCAGGGTGGCCAGGGCGACGGCGACGGCCGGCGCACCGGCCAGGACAGCGAAGATGCGGTCGCCGGCGAGGAGGTGCACCAGCCGGCCCTCGAGCACGCCGGTGCCGGGAGAGGGGGTGGCGAACTCGGTGTTGAAGTCGTGCAGCAGGCGGGCGACCTCGCCGGCATCGGCGGGCGTGGCCAGGCGGGGCCTCCAGGCCTGCTGGTCGGGGGCGGCCATGGCCGGCATCATGTCGCAGGAAAGCGAAGAGGGGCGCCCCCCGAGGCGCCCCTCTCCGGCGCCGGCACCCGCCGTGCCGGCAGACCTTGCGCACGAGGCGCTAGCCCAGGATGTCGTCGCTCCGGTTGCAGGCGCCCTGGACGGCGTTCAGCCGGGCCTCGGCCCGGCCGTCCTGGCCCTGGGCGGCGTAGACGATGGCGTCCTCGATGCCGTGGATGCAGGCCCGGACGGTGTCCAGCTGGTCGGACTGGAGGTTGAGCCGGGACTGGGCGTCCTTGAGGGTTCCCTTGGCGCCGTCGAGCTCGGCGGTCCGGGCGTCGAGCTGGGCCTTGAAGGCGTCGCGGTCGGCGGTGATGGCGGCCAGCTCGGCCTTGGTGGCGCGCACGTCGACCTTCATGTCGGCCACCTGCTCCTTCGCCCGCTGGAGGTCGTCGCGGGCACCCATGTCGATGCGCACGCCGATGCCGCCGGCCACAGCGATGAGAAGGACGGCGACGCCGGCCACCAGCCACCGCGGCCGCTGCCGGCGGGCCCGCCGGCCGGCGACCACGCTGGCGGCCGGCGGCCGGGCCGGTGACGAGGCCAGCTCGGGGTGGAGCACGACGATGTCGGCGGTGGGCTCGGCGGCCGGGGCCTCGCCGCCGACCAGGCGGCTCAGGATGTCGGCGGTGTCGTCGAGGGCGCGCGTCATGGGATCAGCCATTGCAGTGGTTCGCTCCTGTGGGGGGTGGGTTCAGCAGACGGCCAGGGCGTCGCAGGCCCGGCCGGTGGGGATGGCGAAGGAGAGCCCCTCGGCGCCGGCCGCCACGTACTTCGACACGGCCACGCCGATGACCCGGCCGTGGGCGTCCACCACCGGGCCGCCGCTGCTGCCGGGGGACACGGGGGCCGAGAACTGGAGGTACTCCAGGCCGGCGTCGGTGCGGTACGAGGAGACGATGCCGGAGGCGACCGTGCCGCCCAGCCCGAGCGGCGAGCCGACCACCAGCACGGAGTCGCCGACCTTGGCACGGCTGCCCGAGCGCTCGAGGGGGCTGAAGGTTGCGCCGTCGACGGCGATCACAGCGAGGTCGTCGCCGGGCGAGGCCTCGACGATCGTGCCCGGCCAGGTGCGGTCGCCCTGGTGGATGGTGACCCGGTGCCGGCCGTCCGCCCAGGCGTCGGCGATGACGTGGTAGTTGGTGACGATCTCGTCGGCGGTGACGGCCCAGCCGGACCCCTCGCTGACGGCGGTGACGACGGTGAAGACCGACTGCTGGACCCGCTCGGCCACGGCGGCCGGGTCGGGCGCCGCGTCGCGGGCCGCCTCCAGCTCGCCGATGCGCTTGCCGGCGGCGGCCAGGGCGGCCTCGCCGTCGGCCACCTGCCGGCGCAGTCCGGCCTCCCGCACGGCGGCCGCCTGGTCGGCTCCCCGCAGCCGGGCCACGTCGCCCCGCACGCTCAGCAGGCCGGCACCCAGCACGGCCACCACGACGGTGGCGGCGCCAACGGCCACGGCCACCGGCCAGCGGCGGGTGGGGGCGACGACGGGCCGGGGGACGATGCGCACGACCTGGGACCCGCCTGGGTACCACATGCCGTGGTCGACGCAGCGGCCCTTCACCAGGTCCTTGGCGCAGGCCGGGCACGTGAGCGGTGCCGAGCCGGTGCCGGGCGGGGTGAGGTCAACCAGCGCGTCGTGCGTCGTCATTGCCTTCCTCTGCTCGAGGCGGCCCCCGGTCCCCCAGGATGTGCCCGCCGTTCCGTTACCACTCAGAGTGGCGGAACGGAGGGTGACTAGGCAATGGTCAAATGACCTACCGGTGGGTGGCAAGTGGTGCCCGCTCGCCCCTTTGGAGGCGGGTTGTCACGACCCGTCGGCGACCGACGCCTCCCAGCTGCACGGCTCGGCCAGCCGATCGCCGGTGAGCCCCAGCCACCGCACGCCGACCGACCACCCGGCCGGCAGCACCGGCGGGGCGCCCGGCGCCGACCACCGGAACGTCTCCCCGGGGCCGACGGTGACGGGGCCGGCGCCGGCGGTGAGCGAGCCCATGGTGATGGCACCCGGCCCGAGCAGGACCGCCTCCATCTGACGGGGACCGGTCTCGCAGTTGCGGCCGGCGACGTCGGTGGGCAGCCAGACGGCGCCGGCCGGGACCGTCGCCCACACCGCCTTCATGCCGGTGGTGGGCTTGGGCGCCACCAGGTCGGCGAGGGCGTGGACGGGCCCGGCGGCCAGCGCGTCGGCGCCGGTGCCGGCCGGCTGCTGGACGGCGGCGAACTGCCAGTTGCACGCCTCCGCCCCGCCGGCCATGCCGTACCAGCGGGCGCCGACCGACTGGCCCGGCCCCACCACGACGTCCGCGCCGGCGGGCGCCGTCCACGAGAGCTGGCCGCCGGCGGCGACCTCGACGGACACGTCGCGGTTGGGCTGGCCCGTCACCCACGTGTCGGTCTGGGTGAACTTGCGCACGGTGGCCGGTGCCGCCTCGTCGACCACGAAGAACTCCAGCCGCCGGGGGGCGTCCTCGCAGTTGTGGGCCCGCAGCCACAGCAGCCGCCACTCCACGCCGGCGGGCAGGCCGGTCACGGGTGGCGAGAACAGCGACGTGGTGGTCCGCTCCGTGGCCTGGGGCCGCCGGGAGGCGTTGGTGCCGGGGCCGGACACGAAGCTGGTCGACTGGTTCACGAACGTGCGGCCGCCGGCCAGCGCCGCCGTGTTGGTGACCGGCCCGGTGGGCACCACCGCGGCGGTGGGCGCCGACGCCGGCCCGCTGCCCTGGTCGTTGGCGGCGGTCACGGTGGCCGTATAGGCGGAGCCGGCGGCCAGGCCGGTGACGGTGAGGAGGCTGCCCGGGCCGGTGGCGGTGCCGGCGGCGGCGGTGGACGGCACCGAGCCGCCCGCCACCCGCACCGTGTAGGAGGTGGCCCCGGCCACGGGGGCGAAGGACACGGTCAGCGAGCCGGGCCCGGCGGCGGCTGCCACCGACCTGGGCCGGCCGGGGGTAGTGGACACGACCCTGGCCGGCGAGGCGGCGACCGTCGTCGTGGTGGAGGGCTCGGTATGCGCCGCCGCCAAGGTCACCAGGGCGGGCGCCGGCTCGGTGGTCCTGGTGATCACCTCGCCCAGCACATGGGCCCGGCGGTCGCCGGCGTGGTGGGGGGTGCGGGCGACCAGACCGCCGGCCAGCGCGGCGAGGAGGACCGCCGCCGCGGTCCTGGGTCGTGGGCGCCGGGGCGTCCTCGGCTGGGGGGCGGCAGGCGGCATCGGGCTCGTGGCGAGAGTTCGCCGCCGCAGCCCTGAAGTCCTGCTGCGGAGCCGCCATGGATGGCGGCTCCCTCGTGTGACGACGTCCCGAATCGTCGCCGTCGCGCCCGCGAGGGCGCCGGCGACCCATGGGACTCAGCTGCTGACGGGCTCCCGTGGCGCCGGCGCCGGCGCGTCCCGCCGGGGCTCGTCCACGATGCGGGCCTCGAGGGTCACCCGCAGCTCGGCGCTGCCCTCCCATGCCACCGACACCTCGTCGCCGTCGAGCAGCTCCAGCACCCGGACGACGTCGCCGGCGACCACCGCCTGGGCGGCGACCGGCCGGGGCAGCACGCACGTGCCGGTGAGCGAGGTGTCGAGGGCGAGGGTCAGGCGGCTCCAGTCCCGGGTGACGGCTGCCGCCGACACGACCTCGATGGAGCGGATCTCCCGGATCGACGACACCACGCCGGCGTCCAGCGAGGGCGCCGTGCTCTTCGGGGTCCCGGGGGCCAGCGGCAGGCCGATGACGTTCTCGGCCGCCCACGCCTGGAAGCCCTCCACCACCTCGGACCAGTCGTCGCCCCACGGCACCAGCCGGCGCTCGTACTGGCGCCGGCAGGCGGCCGACAGGCGGTCGACCACCGGGTGCAGCCGGTCGAGGTGGCCCTGCGCCATGGCGGCGCAGGGGCCGCCCAGCTCGGCCTCCAGGCCGGCCAGCGCCGCCTCGTACCAGCCGTCGTCCCACGCTGCCACGGCGGCGTCGATACGGGCGGCGCTGCCCGACTCCGCCCCGCGGTCGGGAGCGGGCGGCGTGCGCGGGTAGGCGGCCGGCGGCAGCCCGCCGCCTTCGACCCGGACCTCCACGTGCGACCTCGTCCCCCAGCTCCCCCGGAACAGGGTGAGGGCGGCGACGGTGCGCAGCGGCAGCAGCAGGAGCAGGTGGAGGGCGCCGTAGAGGGGGGCGATGACGAAGGTGACCAGTCCCGAGACCACGCCCTTTCCCTGCTCCCGCCAGGCGCTGAAGTAGCGGGCGCTGCGCACGTAGCTCATGAGGCAGACCAGGGCCAGGTAGGTGCCGAGGGCCGACATGCCGGCGTGGAACGAGGCCAGCAGCAGGGTGACGGTGAGTGTCACCGTGAACACCGCCCAGCTGGACAGCTCGGCCACCGTGAGCCAGAAAGCCATGTGGCGCAATGGCATGTTCTGGACGACCCAGATACTCTCCCGCATGAACGACTTGTTCCACCGCAGCTGCTGGCGGACGAAGTGGGTGATGCGCTCCGGCACCGCCGTCTCGCCCACGGCCGACGGCTGGAGCACCACCCGGCCGTGGAGCAGGGCGTAGTTGGTGAGGCGGCGGTCGTCGCCGAAGACGGCCGGCCGGCCGAGGAAGCGCTGGTTCAGGTAGTCGTCGAGGTGCTCGCGGATGATGTCGGCCCGGTAGAGGGCCAGCGCCCCGCAGGCGCACAGCACCGACCCCACCATGGAGTAGGCGGCCCGCTCCCACATGAAGGCGTTCACGTACCGGAGGTGGATGAGGCGGGTCAGCACGTTGCGCTCGCTGTTGACCGCCATCACCAGCCCGGTGACGCACATCACCCGCTCGTCCGAGAACGGCTTCAGCCCCTCGCGCAGGGCGTTGCGGCCGAGCACGGTGTCGCTGTCGATGGTGAAGAAGATCGTCGCCTCCGGGCACGAACGGAACACCATGCCCTGGGCCTCGCGCTTGCCGCGGTTGCGGCGGAACACGGTGACCTCCGTCTGGATGCCCCGCCGGCGGGCCTCCTCCAGCACCGGCTCCACCGCCGCGAGGGCGTCCTTCGACCGGGAGCCGTCGTCGACGACGTGGATCTTGTCCGGCCGGCGCGTCTGCTCGACGACCGAGCGCAGGCAGTTGACGAACAGCTGGGGGTCCTCGTTGTAGACGGGGACGACCACCGTGACGAAGTTGCGCTCGGCGCCCGAGGGCCCGCCCGGGGCCGGGCGGTGCAGCGTCGAGACGAGGAGCTTTGCCCCGAGAAGCCCGAATGCCGCCATGCCGTACAGGCTCGAGCCGCGCAGGACGAAGTAGGCGGCGAGGAAGAGGCCCAGGGGAAGGAGCCGCTCCCAGCGGCCGCTCACCGTTTGGCGACGCGGAGCAGCGTGATACCCACGACGACCGCCGCCAGGGCGATCGCGACCAGCCACTCGACGTTGAAGGCGGCGCCCGTGAAGGCGAGCGACCCGCCGGTGAAGGTGACCGTGGCTTCGACGTCTTCGTACATGGGTTCCTGGCTGTCGTGATCGTGGGTAGTGCGCCCTGTGGTTCCATCGGACGGCAGGACCGTCGCCTTTACCGGCTCCTAACCTTCGCCGACGGTCGGTTGACCTCGTACGCTGGCACCGCTCGTTGTTGTCCCACTGCAAGGAGAGACCATGGGGCTCATCGACAAGATCAAGGGCGAGCTGGTCGACATCATCGAGTGGATCGATGACTCCCACTCGACACTCGCCTGGCGGTTCCCCCGCTACAACAACGAGATCAAGAACGGCGCCCAGCTGATCGTGCGGGAGGGCCAGCGGGCGGTGTTCGTGTACCGGGGGCAGCTGGCCGACACCTTCGACCCCGGCGCCTACCCGCTCACCACCGAGAACCTCCCGATCCTCGGCACCCTCCAGGGGTGGAAGCACGGCTTCAAGAGCCCCTTCCGCAGCGAGGTGTACTTCATCAACACCCGCCCGGTCACCGACCTGCGCTGGGGCACCGCGCAGCCGGTCACCCTGCGGGACCCCGACTTCGGCATGGTGCAGGTCCGGGCCAACGGGCTGTGCGTGGTGAAGATCAAGGACCCGGAGATCTTCCTGCGGGAGGTCATCGGCACCGACAGCGCGGTGGAGGCGGAGGAGATTTCCGAGCTGCTGCGCCGGGTGATCACCCTCGCCTTCTCCGACATGGTGATGGCCACCGGGCTCGGCGCCATCGACCTCCAGGGCCGCCAGGTGGAGCTGTCGGGGAAGCTGCGGGAGTTCGTCGAGGAGCGGGTGGACGACGAGTTCGGGCTCGCCGTCCAGGACGTCACCATGACCATCTCACTGCCCGACGAGATCACCCAGGCCATGACCGCCGGCGTGGCCCGGGGCGTGGAGGAGAAGGGCTACCTCACCAACCTCGGGCCCATCGACCGCTACCAGCAGGTGAAGGCGGCCGACGCCATGGTGGCCGCCGCCGGCAACCCGGGCGGCAGCGCCATGGGCGACATGATGCAGGCGGGCATGGGCATCGCCATGGCCGGCCAGATGGCCGGCATGATGCGCGACGCCTCCGCTCCCGCCGCCCAGGCCGCCCCGGCCGGCGGGGCGCCGCCGCCGCTGCCCGGCCAGGTGCTGTACCACGTCGACGCCGGCGGTCAGCCCGGCGGTCCCTACACCCTGGCCCAGGTGCAGGCCGGTGTCGCCAGCGGCCAGGTCACCGCCGACACCCTCGTGTGGGCGCCGGGCATGGCGGCGTGGGCGGCGGCCGGCTCCGTGCCCGCCCTCCAAGCCCTCTTCACCCCGCCGCCCATGCCACCGGCCACCCCGCCGCCCATGCCGCCCGCCCAGGGCTGAGGCGATGGCCGACGAGGCGCCGCCGCCGCTCCCCGGCGATCCCCCGCCCACCCGGGCCCGGCTCCACGCCACCGAGCAGACCCGCACCTACCCGTGCGCCTCCTGCGGTGGGCAGCTGGAGTTCGACATCGCCGCCCAGAAGCTCAAGTGCCCCAACTGCGGCAACGTCCAGGACATCGTCGAGAACGCCGGCCAGGTCACCGCCGAGCAGGACCTCCGGACCGCCATCGCCGCCCTCCGGGCCGGCGCCGCCGAGACCGGTCCGCAGCTGGAGGGCGAGAAGGAGGTCGTCTGCCAGAGCTGCGGCGGGCACACCACCTTCACCGGCACCCTCACCTCCACCCGCTGCCCCTACTGCGCCACGCCGATCCAGCGCGACGACGTGCAGGACGCCCCCAACCGGCTGCCCGTCGACGGCGTGCTGCCCTTCCAGGTCGACCGGGCCCAGGCCAAGGCCGCTCTCGAGAAGTGGGCCAACAAGCGGTGGTTCGCGCCGAGCGAGTTCAAGACGTACAAGCGCACCGGGTCCTTCGCCAGCGTCTACGCCGCCTACTTCACCTACGACGCCGACACCAGCACGTGGTACTCCGGCCAGCGGGGCGACGACTACACCGTCACCGTGGGGGACGGCGAGAACCAGCGCACCGAGACGCGCACCGACTGGCACCACGTGTCGGGCGAGGTGCGCGACGTCTTCGACGACGTGTGCGTGCTGGCCAACGAGGGTTTCGACCGCCGCAAGGTCGCCGCCCTCGAGCCGTGGCCCACCGCGCTGGCCAAGCCCTTCTCGGCCGAGTACGTGGCCGGCCACCTCTGCCGCACCTACGACCACGACGTCGAGGAGTGCTTCGGCGACGCCCGCCGGGTGATGGAGTCGGAGATCGAGCAGACCGTGAAGCGCGACATCGGCGGCGACCACCAGCGCATCAGCGACCTGCGCACCACCTACCACTCGCTCACCTTCAAGCACCTGCTGCTGCCCATCTGGCTGCTCACCGTCATCTACGACGAGCGGCCGTTCCAGGTCTTCATCAACGGGGTCACCGGGGAGGTGCAGGGCGAGCGGCCGTGGAGCACGGTGAAGATCAGCGCCGCCGTCGCCGTGGCCATCGTGGTGGCCGTCGTGGTGATCGTCCTCTGGAAGGCGAACTCGGGCAAGTGATCCTTGTTGCGGCGGGCGTGCTGGCCGCCATCGTGGCGGGCGGCGCGGCGCTGGTGCGGTCTTCGTGGCAGCGCCACCTGCGGGCCAACGACGTGGTGCCCGGCGTCACCACCCGGGCCCCCCGCTCGTGGGCCGGCGCCCACACCGCCCAGGCCCGCCTGCACCGGCGCCTGCGCGACGCCGTCCGGGCCCTGCGGGCCAACCCCGCGCTCGACGACCCGTGGATGATCGAGCACCGGGTGCGCATCGAGCAGCAGGCGCTCGCCATCGACGACCGCCTGGTGGCGGCGGCCGCTCTGCCGTTGCGCCTGCAGGCCGAGCCGCTGGCGGCGGCGGCCGGCGCCGTCGACGCCCTGGAGGCGGCGGTCGCCTCCCTCGTCTCCAGTCAGCCGGCGCTGGAGGCGCCGACCGCCCTGGAGGCGGCCATCGCCGAGGTCGAGCAGCGGGTGGCGCTGCTGGGTGAGGGCGGCGCCGAGGGGCTGCAGGAGGGCTAGCCCGCCGACCGGCGGGGCTCACCGAACTGGTCGCGGAAACGACAACGTTCCGTTGTCGTTTCGACGACCAGAACCCGGCTACGGGCGGGGCGTGATCCCGTTGAACTCGTCCCAGGCCCGTAGGTAGGCCTTCGACTCCTCGCCGAGTTCACTCCACAGCCGGTCCATGTCGATCTCGGAACGGTCTCCAGCGTTGGCCAGCGCCTCGAGGAAGCCAGTGGCGACTGCTGCCTTGTCGCCGTCATCGCCGGTGACCATGAATCGCTCCGCCACGGAGAGGATTGCCCCGCGTTCCTCTGCCGGGATCTCGGCAAAGTGCACCACCAAGGCACGCGCGAGGATTGCGGCCCGCACGATCGGCGGGGGTACCCATCCCTCGCTCTCGATGTACGCCCGGTCCTCGTCGGCCAGGGCGCTGCTGGAGGCGGCCAAGGCCTCGGCGGCGGCGGCGCCCGGCTCGCTCAAGAAGGCCCCTCCAGTGCATCTCGGAGGTCAGCGAGGACATTCTCGGCGGCGGCCCGGTCACCCGGCGATGCGGTGGGATGAGCGTCCAACCACTTCTCCAATGCTCGGATGTACATCTTCGACTTCAAGACGTGGTCTGCGCCTTTGACCTTCACGCCGGTGATCAATTCCTCGCGGGCAGCGTCCGCGGTGCTCCCGCTCCCAACGGTCGCGCCCTGACGATACAGGTCGTCGATGAGATGCGACAGGCCCCGATCCTGGACGTGTGGCTTGCCCATTGCCGCGCGGAGCAGGGCCTTGTACCGCTCGTGAAGCAACCGATTCACCGGGGAATCGGCGGTGCTCGCCATGAGGCCGGGCGACGGCGCACTCGAGCCTGCGGGCGTTGAAAAGATCACGGACGGCGGGCAGGCTGTCGGCGCCACTGTCAGGCTGGAGAAGAGGATCGGTCCGGGGCCGTTCCAGGTGGGTAATGGAGGGGCTCCGGTCGTGAGACCCTGGAGCATCCCCCGAGCGCCGGCGGCGTTGAGCGCTCCTATCCAGGGGGTGCCGTGGCAATCACGGTCTTTGATCGACCAGGTCGTCGCACCTGGGTCAGCACGACCCTGCGCCACGCGGGCTCGTAGCGACACGTCGGCCGACGCGGCGCCACAGGTGCGGGCGGCAGACCTGATGTCGAGGGGAACGGCGCAGGGCACGCCGGCCGTGTCAAGAAGGCCTTGAACACGAGTGGCCTGCGCATCGAGGGACGTTTTCGCTTCGTCGAGGAGGCGAACCAACGTCGTGGCCTGGCTGGGATCGACCCCGACAAACATCTCCATACAATGAAACTACATGAAGAAGGGCTAAGATGCCAGCCTCTGGGACAGGTAGTTACCCCGTTCCCTAGACTTGCGGGATGGCTGAGATCACCCTTCCTGTCGAGAGCGGACGCCCCACCGGGTCACGGGCGTCGGGGCGCCTGCGGGCGGCCGGCAAGATTCCCGGGGTCATCTACGGCCACGGCCTCGAGCCCGTGTCGGTCGCCGTCGACGCCCGGGCGCTGCGGCTGGCGCTCTCCACCGAGGCCGGCATGAACGCCCTGCTCAACCTCCAGGTCGGAGGCAGCTCGCATCTCACCATGGCGCGTGAGCTCCAGCGCCATCCCGTCCGCCACACCGTCACCCACGTCGACTTCCAGATCGTGCGGCGTGACGAGGTGATGGCCGCCGACGTGCCGATCAACCTCGTGGGCGACGCCGAAGAGGTGCACCGCGGCGACGGCATCGTCGACCAGCAGCTCTTCGCCCTCACGGTGCATGCCACGCCGGTCCACATCCCCAACGTCATCGAGGTCGACGTGAGCGGCCTGACCATCGGCGACACCGTGCGGGTGAGCGACCTGCGCCTGCCGGCCGGCGTCACCACCGAGGTCGACCCGGAGGCGGCGGTCGTCGTCGCCCAGCCGCCCCGTGTCGCCGAGGAGGCCGAGGGCGAGGAGGCGGCCGGCGAGGCGCCGGCCGAGGGCGGCGGCGAGGCGCCGGCGGCCGAGGGCTAGCACCTGGTCGGTCCCCGCACCGGCACCCCGGCCGACCTCCTGGCCGTCGGCCTGGGGAACCCCGGCACCGAGTACGCCGGCACCCGGCACAACGTGGGGGCCGACGTCGTCGCGCTCCTCGCCACGC
This sequence comes from Acidimicrobiales bacterium, assembly GCA_035689115.1. Taxonomy (GTDB): domain Bacteria; phylum Actinomycetota; class Acidimicrobiia; order Acidimicrobiales; genus JAHFUS01. Next base: position 6,723 of record DASSMA010000080.1, on the reverse strand, counting down.
GCTACGGGGGCCGGCTGCGCAAGGGCAAGGAGCGGGCCCTGGTGGACGAGGTGCGGGTCGGCGGCCGGCGCCTGGCCCTGGCGTTCCCCCAGACCTACATGAACGACTCGGGCATGGCGGTCAGCCCGTTGGTGCGGCGCTTCGGTGTGGACGACCTGTCGCGGCTGGTGGTGGTGCACGACGAGTTGGACCTGCCGGTGGGGCGCATACGAGTCAAGCTCGGCGGGGGCCTGGCCGGACACAACGGGCTCAAGTCGATCGTCGCCCACCTCCACAGCGACGCCTTCTGCCGGGTGCGCATCGGCATCGGCAAGCCGCCCGGCCGGCGCCAGGGCGTCGACCACGTGCTGCGGGCGCCGGGCAAGGCGGAGCGGGAGTCGCTGGCCGTGGCCATCGAGGAGGCGGCCGACGCGGTGGAGACCATCCTGGCCGAAGGCCCGGCGGTGGCCATGAACCGGTTCAACCAGGCGCCGCCGGCCGGCTGAGGCATCCACCGGCGCGGGCGCCGCAGCCGTCATCCTTGGGGGAGTGGCGGATCGCAGGCGGTCGGGCCGTTGGTGGGTCACGGTCGGTGCCGCCGCGGTCGCCCTCGGCGACGTCGCCATGCTCGCGGGGCCGCACGGCAACCCCGTCGCCATCACCGTGGACGGCCGGGTGGTCGACGTCGCCGGACCGCACCCCGAGGTCGCCGACGCGCTGGCGGCCGCCGGGCTGCCGGTGCGCGACGGGGCACTGCGGTCGGCCGCCAGCAAACGCGTCGTGCGGGCCCACGCCGAGCCAGCGGTGATCGAGGTGAACGGCCGGCGCGCCAACCTGCACGTCCGCCTCGACCGCGGAGCCGTCGTGAGCGTGAAGGACGGGCTCGACACCGTTGAGCCCACTGTCGTTCGCCAGGTCGAGGTGTCGCCGCCGCCGGGCCCGGCGGTCGAGCGGCGGCTCTGGTACCCCGGCGCGCCGGGCGTCGACGAGCAGGTGGTGGGCAAGGTCAGCGGCGAGGTGGTGAGCAGCAAGCGGCTGGTCGAGCCGGTGGCGCCCCGACCGGAGCAGGGCCAGGTCGTGGCCCTTACGTTCGACGACGGTCCCAGCCCCACCTGGACGCCACAGGTCGTGCAGATCCTCGCCGAGAAGGGCGTGCACGCCACCTTCTGCCTGGTGGGCGACATGGTGCGCAAGCGCCCCGAGCTCACCCGCGCCATCGCCGGCCACGGCCACACGCTTTGCTCGCACACCATGGACCACCCCGAGCACCTCGACGAGCTGCCGGCGGAGCAGGCAGCCGCCGAGGTGACGGCAGGCATGGACATCCTCGCCTCCGTCGCCGGTCAGCCGGTGCCGTTGTTCCGGGCGCCGGCCGGCCGCACCACGCCGGCGGTGAACGACCTGGTGCACGCCAGGGGCGCCCGGGTGCTGGCGTGGACGGTGGACGCCGAGGGCTCCGAGCACCGCAGCGCCCAGGAGCTGCTGGCCCGCATCATGGCCGGCCTCAAGCCGGGCGCGGTGATCCTGCTCCACGACGGCGGAGGCAACCGCGACACCACCGTCGAGGTGCTCGGGCCGCTCATCGACACCCTGCGGGCCGCCGGCTGGCAGTTCGCCACACCCACATCACCGCCGCCGCCGGCGGGTTGAGCCGGCTTGCCGCTGTCAGGCGATTCCGCAGAATCGCGGTGCAGCGGAATCAGCGCCTCAGTGGTTGATAATCGCCTGGAGCTCCTTGACCTCGAAGTCGTCGATGCGGCCCTCGGTGCTCAAGCCGGTGAGTTGCCCGTGTTCGCCGGCGAGGGTCCACGTCGCCGTCCAGCGCTGCTGGACCCGGATGTCGTAGCGGCCGAGGTCGGTCCAGAAGTGGGTGATCTTCCCGTCGGGCCAGGGTGCGCCGGGGCCGTCCTTGGGCCCCTCGAAGTGGCCGCCGGCATCGCCCCAGTCGACCCACACCTTGCTGGTGGCATCGATGACCAGCATGCCGAGGGGCGTCTCATGGTCGAAGTGAGCCGTCGTTGGAGCGTTGGTCTCGAGATAGGCCCGCTTGCCAGCCAGCATGTAGCCGGGCGCTATGTGGGGCTTGGGAGTTGGCAGCCAGTCTTCACCGATGTCGTGCCAGAAATCGGACGCTGCTACCGCAGGAACCCCGGGAACCGGACCGAGAGATGGGCATGTAGCGTAGTCGATCATGTAGAGAATCCAGAGGGTGTCCTGCTTGATCTGGAACTCCGTCGCCTCACGCTGAGTCGCGAAATAGTGCCGATGGACTTGGATGCAGAATGATCCGCCGGCGGGGTCTACTACGAGGACGGGGTAGGTTGCTGAGAAATTGGGACCCTTGGTCCCCTTCTGCGGTGGTGCGCCGTCAGTCGCCTTCTGGCAAGCAAGACTTACGTCTCTGAGGACGTGAGTTTCGCTGCCAAGGACGAGTGATCCTGAGTTCTGGCTTGTGGCGACACAGGCTGGAGCTGCCTCAGTGCGCTCGGACGTTCCGAGGACTGTGAGCAGGATGAGCATGCCGGCTGCTACTGCGCGACACATGGGTTGGATGGTTGTTGATTGTCGTTTCTTACCCCGCTGCTCCCGACCATCCATGCGGTCGGATTGTGGTGCTCGGGGTCGTTCGTTCGGTCGAGCGGCTGCAGTGAGATGTAGTCGGGCAGGGTGTGCCCGGTTCGGAGGAACAGACGAGATACGGCCACATAGACACACTCGCGGGATGCGGAGATGATGCTCTTCACTGTTGTCTGGCGGCCAGGATCATCGGCTTTGAGCGCCTGAGTTTCCGGATCTGTAAGCATTGCCCGGTTCCATCCATCGACCAAGATGGTGAACTCGTCGCTGCTGTATATCGATTTCAAGAGGACGGCCGCTGGTGGCACGACGCGCTTGTTCGCGGCGATCAACCGAGTGGCCTGGGTTTCCACTTCATCCAGCGCCGCCAGCACCCGGTTCAAGTACGCCTCGTCGATGACAGCTGGGATCGTGGAGATGTCGGCGACCGCCGTGGTGGTGGACGCCGACGTGGACGGGGCGGTGGGAACGGTGGTGTCGGCGGTGGCCCCACCGTCGCGTTTGCACCCGGCGGTCCCGGCGACCACCAACCCGACGACCACGACGAGGCGGAGCATCCGTCCCATGACGGGCGCACCATATCAATGCGTTTCATTCACGGCAAGGGCCACGCGTAGCCTGGCGGGGTGAGCCTGCGCTCGCTCCCACCGCTGCTCCGCAACGACCCCACGCTGACCGCCCTGGTCGGCCGGAACACGGCCGTGCTGGCCGTGCCCGAGCCGGCGCGCGCCTTCGCCATCGCCGGCCTGGCCCACCTGAGCGAGCGCCACCCGGTGGTGGTGGCGACGCCGACGGGCACCGACGCCGAGCGCCTGGCGTCCGACCTGCGCAGCTTCCTCGGCGACGACGCGGTCGACACCTTCCCGGCGTGGGAGACGCTGCCGTTCGAGCGGGTGAGCCCGAGCGTGGAGACCATGGGCCGGCGCCTGCGCACGATGTGGCGGCTCCGGAACCCCGAGCGGATGCCCCGGGTGCTGGTGGCGCCGGTGAAGGCGCTCGTCCAGCGCCTCGGTCCCCACGTGGAGGAGGCGGAGCCGGTCATCGTCAGGCCCGGCGACCGCGTCGAGGCCGACGACCTGGTGGAGCGGCTCGTGCGGGGCGGCTACCGCCGGGAGTACCAGGTCGAGCACCGAGGCGAGGTGGCGGTGCGGGGGTCGATCGTCGACGTGTTCCCTTCAACCGCCGACAGCCCGGTGCGGGTGGACCTGTGGGGCGACGAGGTGGACCGCCTCACCGAGTTCGCCGTCGGCGACCAGCGCTCGACGGCCGACCTGGCGTGCGCCGAGATCTTCGCCTGCCGGGAGCTGCTCCCGACCGACGAGGTGAGGCAGCGTGCGGGACAGCTCACCGGGAGCGAGCCGTGGGGCAGGGAGCAGTGGGAGCGCCTGGCCGAGGGCCTGGTGTTCGACGGCATGGAGTCGTGGCTGCCGTGGCTCACCGACGGCGAGCACCTGCTGCCCGACCTGGTCGACGACGACGCCCAGGTCCTGCTGGTCGAGCCCCGCCGGATGCGCGACCGGGCCGCCGAGCTGCTCGACGAGGAGGCCAGCCTGGCCAGCACCCTGGCCGGCACCTGGGGCGCCGGCGAGCGGGAGTTCCCCCGCATGCACCTGCCGTTCGACCGCCTCCTGGCCCACACCCGGGCGCCGGTCTGGACGGTCACCAACGTGGCCGAGGGGCCCGACACCCCCGCCCTGCTGGCCACCGGCTGGGACCCCGTGGTGGGCGACGGCAGCCGCCTGGCCAAGCAGCTCGCCGACCTCCAGGGCGACGGCTTCCGGGTGGTGGTGGCCGCCGACGGCGAAGGCACCGCCGCCCGCATCGAGCGCCGGCTGCGGGACGAGGGCGTGACCGGGGCGGAGGTGGTCGTGGCCCCGCTGGAGCGGGGCTTCATCCTGCCGACGGTCAAGCTGGCGGTCCTGGGGGAGAGCGACGTCACCGGCCGGCGCCGGGCCCACCGCCGGCCCAAGCCCCGGGCCCGGCTCACCGAGGGGTTCTTCGACGACCTGGCGCCGGGCGACTACGTCGTCCACCACACCCACGGCGTGGCCCGATACGGCGGCATGGTGAAGCGCTCCATGGGCGGGGCCGAGCGCGACTACCTGCTGCTCGAGTACCGGGGCGGCGACAAGCTCTACGTGCCCTCCGACCAGATCGACCTGGTACGCCCCTACACCGGCGGCGAGTCCCCCACGCTCCACAAGATGGGCGGGTCCGACTTCCAGAAGACGAAGAGCAGGGTCCGGGCTGCGGTGCGGGAGATCGCCCAGGAGCTGATCCTCCTCTACCGCCAGCGGGTCAGCACGCCGGGCTTCGCCTTCGAGGGCGACACTCCGTGGCAGCACGAGATGGAGCAGGCCTTCCCCTTCACCGAGACGCCCGACCAGCTGAAGGCGATCCTCGAGGTGAAGGAGGACATGGAGGACACCAAGCCCATGGACCGCCTGGTGTGCGGCGACGTGGGCTTCGGCAAGACCGAGGTCGCCATCCGGGCGGTGTTCAAGGCGGTGCAGGCGGGCAAGCAGGCGGCCGTGCTCGTGCCCACCACGCTGCTGGCCCAGCAGCACTTCGCCACCTTCTCGGACCGCTTCTCCGGCTACCCCGTCCGGGTCGAGGTGCTGAGCCGCTTCCTCACGCCGCAGGAGGCCAAGGCGGTCACCGACGGCCTGAAGCTCGGCTCCGTCGACGTGGTGATCGGCACCCACCGCCTCCTCAGCGGCGACATCGCCTTCAAGGACCTCGGCCTCCTGGTGGTCGACGAGGAGCAGCGCTTCGGCGTCACCCACAAGGAGGCCATCAAGAAGCTGCGGGCCGAGGTCGACGTGCTCACCCTCACCGCCACGCCCATCCCCCGCACCCTGGAGATGAGCCTCACGGGCATCCGCGACCTCACCCTCCTCAACACCCCGCCGGCCGACCGCCAGCCGATCCTCACCTACGTCGGCGAGTACGACGAGCGGGCGGTGGCCGAGGCCATCCGCCGGGAGCTGCTACGCGAGGGGCAGGTCTTCTTCGTGCACAACCGGGTGGCCGACATCGAGCACGTCGCCCGCGACCTGCGCCACCTCGTCCCGGAGGCCCGCATCGCCGTGGCCCACGGCCAGATGGACGAGGGCACGCTGGAGAAGGTCGTCCTCGACTTCTGGGAGGGCGACTACGACGTCCTCGTCTGCACCACCATCATCGAGTCGGGCATCGACATGCCGACGGTGAACACCCTCGTGGTCGACCGGGCCGACATGCTCGGCCTCGGCCAGCTCCACCAGCTCCGGGGCCGGGTGGGCCGGGCCGGGAGCCGGGCCTACGCCTACCTCTTCTTCCCGCCCGAGCGAGCCCTGTCCGAGCAGGCCTACGAGCGCCTGAAGACCATCGGCGAGCACACCGAGCTGGGCTCGGGCTTCAAGATCGCCATGCGCGACCTCGAGATCCGGGGCGCCGGCAACCTGCTCGGCGCCGACCAGACCGGCCACATCGCCGCCGTCGGCTACGACCTGTACGTGCAGCTGGTCAGCGAGGCGGTGGCCGAGCTCAAGGGCGAGACGCCCCGCGAGCCGGCCGAGGTCAAGCTCGACATCCCCGTGGCCGCCAACCTGCCCCCCGACTACGTGTCCCGGGAGGACCTGCGCCTGGAGGCCTACCGCCGGCTGTCCACCGTCACCAGCCAGGCCGAGGTCGACGACATCCACACCGAGTGGCTCGACCGCTACGGCCCGCTGCCACCGCCGGCGGAGGCGCTGCTGCGGGTGGGGCGGCTGCGGGCCGAGTGCGTCCGCACCGGGGTCCGCGAGGTCACCGTCGCCCGCGACGTGATCCGCCTGGCGCCCCTCCGCCTGAAGACCAGCCAGACGATCCGCCTGAAGCGGCTGTTCCCGCGAGCCGTCTACAAGGAGGACCTGGCCCAGCTGGTGATCCCCGTGATCCGCAACGCCGACCCGGCCGAGGCGGTGATGGCCCTCTTGCACACCTTGGTCCCCGAGGGCGACGAGGTCGCCGCCGCCAGCCAGAGTCTCTGACCTACCATCGCCGGGTGTTGCGTCCTGCAAGCTGGACGAAGCCAACGGGTGCAAGTCCCGTCCGGGTAATCGCCGGAGAGCCCGGTAGCAGGCCCCGGTTCGTGATCGAGAGGTCGCGGGCTGAGCGGGGCGTCAAGAGCCTCTTCGGAGGGAG
>DASSMA010000079.1:0-60688 GCA_035689115.1 Acidimicrobiales bacterium | reverse complement strand
CCCCCCCGCACCCCCCGGTGCCGACAGCCGCCGAGGCCGCCGACGGCGGCGAGAGGCGGCCGCCGGCATTCGCATCGGTCGGAGGTGAGGAATGACCGCCATCCGCGTGGACCGGCGGGCCATGGGCCGCTGGGGCCTGGCCCTGGCCGGCGCCGGCGCCGCCTTCGGTCTGCTCGTGCTCACCAAGGGCGCCAACCCGCTGTCGGTCTACTCCAGCATGTGGTCGTCGGTGCGGGGGTCGTCGGCCGTCGACGGCATCCTCCTCAAGGCCACGCCCCTGGTCCTGGCCGCCCTGGCCGTGGCCGTGCCGGCACGGGCCGGCCTGGTGAACGTGGGCGGCGAGGGCCAGCTGGTGATGGGCGGCGTGTTCGCCATGGGCACCAGCCTCCTGTGCGCCGGCCGCGTCCAGGGCGCCGCCGTCCTGGTGCTCATGTGCGTGGCCGCCGCCGTGGGCGGGGCCCTGTGGTCGGGCATCGCCGCCCTGCTCCGCCTGCTGGTGGGCATCAACGAGGCGGTCACCACGCTGCTCCTCAATTACCTCGCCATCAACATCATGTCCTTCCTGATCTTCGACCGGTGGAAGGACCGCCAGGGGAGCGGCCAGCCGGTCACCCGGCCCCTCGCCGTCGCCGAGCGCTTCCCCCTGCTGGGGTCGAGAAAGGTGCACGCCGGGCTGCTGCTGGCGGTGGCCGCCACCGCCGCCGTGTGGTGGGTGCTGCGCTCGACCCGCTGGGGCTTCCAGCTGCGGGTCGTGGGCGGCAACCCCGAAGCGGCCCGGCGGGCCGGCCTGCGGGTCGCCCTGCTCACCCTCTCCGCCATGCTCGTGGGCGGGGCGCTGGCCGGGCTGGGCGGCGCGGCCCAGCTGGCGGGCGCCGAATTCAAGCTGCGGCAAGGGTTCCTCCTCACCTACGGCTACGTGGGGTTCCTCGCCAGCTGGCTGGCCCGCCACAAGCCGGTCAACGTGGCGCTGGCCGCCGTCGCCCTCGCCGCCATCTCGGTGGCGGGCGACAGCCTCCAGCTCGACTCCGGGCTGCCGGCCGCCACCGTCAACGTCCTGATGGCCCTCGTCCTCCTCGCCGTCTTCGGCTGGACGCGGATGCGGAAGGCGGCGGCGGCATGAGTTTGCCCGTCGAGGTCCTCACCGGCGCGGTCCGGGGCGGCACGTCGATCCTGTACGCCGCCGTCGGCGAGTCCGTGTCCGAGACGGCCGGCGTCGTCAACCTCGGCACCGAGGGCTCCATGCTCGTCGGTGCGCTGGCTGCCTACGCGGTGACCGCCAACACCGGGAACCCGTGGGTGGGCGCGGCGGCCGGCGCCGCTGCCGGGGCGGCGCTGGCCCTCGTCCACGCCTACTTCGTCCTGCAGCGCCGGTCCAACCAGCTGGCCACGGGCCTGGTCGTGCTGTTCCTCGGCCTCGGGGTGACGTCGCTGTTCGGCGCCGCCTACGTGAGCCGGGAGGTGAACTCGTTCAAGCCGTGGGCGGTGCCCCTGCTCTCGAAGATCCCCTGGGTGGGCGAGATCCTCTTCCACCACGACCCGCTCACCTACCTCACGTTCCTGCTCGTGCCGGCCGCCTGGTTCGTGTTGCGCCGCACCGGTATCGGCCTCCTCGTGCGGGGAGCCGGGGAGCGCAGCGAGGTGCTGGCCACCTACGGCCACAACGTGCGGGTCGTGCAGTACCTGGCGGTGGTGACGGGCGGGCTGCTCGCCGGCGTCGGCGGCGCCCAGCTCTCGACCGCCTACGCCAACGCCTGGTTCGAGAACATGACCCAGGGCCGCGGCTTCGTGGCCGTGGCGGTGGTGATCTTCGCCGCCCGCAAGCCGCTGGCGGCCATGGGCGGGTCGTACCTGTTCGGCGCCGCCCTCGCCCTGTCGCCCGCCCTCCAGGCCCGGGGCTTCGCCATCAACCAGTTCGCCCTCGACTCGCTCCCGTACCTCACCGTGATCCTCGTGCTCGTCCTGCTCGGCAGGAAGCGAGCCGCCCAGGCGCCCGAAGGCCTGCAGAAGGTCTTCGAGCTCAGCACCAGCTGACCCGTCCACCCTCCCCGGGAAAGGAAGTCCCTCAACGTGCGCAGATCCACTCGCTACGCGGCCGCGGCCGCCGTCGCCTCCCTGCTGCTGGCCGCCGGCTGCAGTTCCAACGGTGGCACCCCCACCAACGCCGCGGCCGGCGGCTCGTCCACCACGGCCGCCCCGGCCTCGTCAGGCACCGGGCCGGGCAAGGACAGCAAGGCGGTGGGCTTCATCTTCGTCGGGCCCAAGGACGACTACGGCTACAACCAGGCCGCCTACCAGGGCGCCATGGCGGTCAAGGCGGAGTTCAAGGACCTCGAGGTCCTCACCGCCGAGAACGTCCCGGAGACCGACGAGGCGGCCCGGGTGATGGAGGGCATGATCGCCAAGGGCGCCAAGATCATCTTCGCCACCAGCTACGGCCACCTCGACGCCGCCATGAAGGTGGCCGCCGACCATCCCGACGTGGCCGTCGTGCAGCAGGGCAACTTCATCAAGGGCACCGTCCCGCCCAACGCGGGCACGTACTTCGGCACCGTGTACGAGCCCGTGTACCTGGCCGGCATCGCCGCCGGCAAGGCCACCAAGACCAACAAGCTCGGCTACGTGTACGCCTTCCCCATCCCCCAGACGATCGCCAACATCGACGCCTTCGAGCGGGGCGCCCAGTCGGTGAACCCGGCCGCCCAGACCTACGTGGTCAACACCTCGAACTGGTGCGACCCGGCCAAGCAGGCGGAGGCGGCCAAGAGCCTGCTGTCGCAGGGCGTCGACGTCCTCACCCAGCACCAGGACTGCACCGGCACCATCACCAAGGCCGCCGAGGCCGCCGGCGCCATGGTGGTCGGCTACCACGCCGACGCCTCCTCCCTCGCGCCCAAGGGCTGGATCGCCGGCTCCGAGTGGGACTGGAAGGCCCTCTACACCGACATCGTGAAGACGGCCCTGGCCGGCGACTTCACCGGCAGCAAGTACAACGCCAACTTCCGCTCGGGCCTGAAGGACGGCCTCAACCCGTTCGTGCAGTCCAAGTACGGGTCGTCGGTGTCGGACGACACGAAGACCGTCATCGCCGCCGCCAAGCAGGACATCAGCACCACCGGCTCGCCCTTCAAGGGCCCCGTCGTCGCCCAGGACGGCAAGGTGCTCATCCCCGACGGCACGGTGCCCGACTACGCCACCATCGAGTCGACGATCACCGTCTTCGTCAAGGGCGTCGTCGGCGACATTCCCAAGCAGTGAGGTTTCACCTCGCAAGCGGAGCTTGCTCGGCGAGTTGGAGGCGCTCCGGCCGTCCGGCCGAGCCGGCCGTCCTCCGCCCGTCCCCTTCTGCCGCCAGCCGGAGGAGCCGCCTCCGGCGGCGGGGGCAGCCGCCGGCGTTCTTGCGACGATCGCCGACGTGCGCGCGTGGCCGGAAGGTCGTGAAGTGACGGTGGTCGAGCCGGCCGTCCCCTACGCCTGGCCCTACGACGGCATCCTGGAGCCCGCCCGCATCGCCCTCGTGGTGGCGGGCGCCCAGGACGCCTGGGTGGCCCGGTCCAGGCGGGCGGCGGACGTCGCCGCCACCGTCCTGGGCGTGGCCAACGCCATGCGGGAGGCCGGCTCGCTGATCGTCGCCGTCCGTCACACCCTCCCTGCCGGCGGGCGGCCGGTGGCCCTGCCGCCCCCGGTCGGCGACATCGGGTGGCGCCTGTCGTTCCCGGCGCCGCTGTTCGACGTGGTCGTCGACGCCGGGGGAGTGGACGGCTTCCACGGGAGCGTCCTCGACGGAGTCCTCCGGCGGCGCGGGATCGACCGCCTCGTGCTGGTCGGGTTCGGGCACGAGGCGGCGGTGGACTCCACCCTGCGCTCGGCCAACGACCGCGGCTACGAGTGCCTCCTCCTGGCCGACGCCGTCGCGCCGCTCGACGACGACCTGTCCGCCCACGCCCTCGACAGCGTCGCCATGTCGGGCGGCATCTTCGGCGCCGTCGCCACCAGTACCGCCCTCCTGTCCGCCATCCGTGCCCCCGTGGAGGCCATCCCGTGATCACGTCCACCGTCGACGCCGACCCGTACGCCTGGCCCTACGACGGCGCCATCGACCCGGCCCGCACGGCCATGCTCTGCATCGACTGGCAGACCGACTTCTGCGGCCCCGGCGGCTACGTCGACGCCATGGGCTACGACCTGAACCTCACCCGGTCGGGCCTCGAGCCCACGGCCAAGGTGCTGGCCGCCGTGCGCTCGGCCGGGTGGCTGGTGGTGCACACGCGGGAGGGCCACCGGCCCGACCTGTCGGACTGCCCGCCCAACAAGCTGTGGCGGTCCCGCCGCATCGGGGCCGGTATCGGCGACCCCGGCCCCTGCGGCCGGATGCTGGTGCGTGGCGAGCCCGGATGGGACATCGTCCCCGAGGTGTACCCGGCCGACGGCGAGGTCGTCATCGACAAGCCGGGCAAAGGCTCGTTCTACGCCACCGACATCGACCTGATCCTGCGCCGGCGGGGTATCACCCACCTCGTGATCACCGGCATCACCACCGACGTGTGCGTGCACACCACCATGCGGGAGGCCAACGACCGGGGCTACGAGTGCCTGCTCCTGTCCGACTGCACGGGCGCCACCGACGTGGGCAACTACCAGGCGGCGCTCAAGATGGTCACCATGCAGGGCGGGGTGTTCGGCGCCGTCGCCACCTCGGCGGCACTGCTGTCCGCCCTCGGGGCGTGAACGCCGCCAACGTCTGGATCACCGAGGTCGCCCGCCGAGGCCGGGGCACCCGGCTGGCGGTCAAGGACAACGTCGACGTGGCCGGGCTGCCCACCACCTGCGCCCACCCCGCCTTCGGCGGCGGCGTGCCGGCCGCCCGCTCGGCGCCCGCCGTGCAGCGGCTGGTCGACGCCGGGGCGGTGGTGGTCGGCAAGACCAACCTCGACCAGTTCGCCACCGGGTTGGTGGGGACGCGCTCGCCCTACGGGGCGGTGGCCAACCCCCACGTCGCCGGCCGCACCGCCGGCGGGTCCAGCTCCGGCTCGGCGGCGGCGGTGGCCCTCGGGCTGGCCGACCTGGCGGTGGGCACCGACACCGCCGGTTCGGGCCGGGTGCCGGCCGCCCTCTGCGGCGTGGTGGGCCTGAAGCCCACCGTCGGCCTGCTGCCCACCGACGGTGTGGTGCCGGCCGTCGACTCCCTCGACTGCGTGTCGGTGATGGCTCCCACCGTGGGCGCCGCCGCCGAGGCGCTGGCCCGCATGGCGGGCGGGCCCCGCCCGGTGCCCGTCGGCACGCCGGTCGCCCCGACCGGCCCGGTGCGCATCGGCGTTCCCCACCGGCTCCCGGACCTCGACGAGCACGCCGCCCTGGCGTGGGAGCGGGCCCGCAAGGAAATCGACGCCCTCGGGCCGGTCGTGGAGGTCGACATCGACCCGTACCTGGAGGCGGGCCGGCTGGTGTACGGGGCCGCCTACCTCCCCGAGCGCCACGCCGCCGTGGGTGCCTTCCTGGCCGCCCACCCCGACGGCGCCGACCCCACGGTCGCCGCCATCGTGGCCAGGGGCGGGCGGCTGCTCGCCACCGACTCGGCGGCCGAGCGCCTCCGCCTGCCGGCGCTCATCGCCGCCGTCGGGCGCTGGTGGGACGCGGTCGACGTCGTCTGCATCCCCACGGTCGGGCTGGCGCCGGCGCTGGCCGAGGTGGCGGCCGACCCGGTGGACCTCAACCTGCGCATGGGTACGTGGACGGCCGGCGCCAACCCCCTCGACCTGTGTGCCGCCGCCGTCCCCTGCGGGTGGCGCGACGACGGCGTGCCCTTCGGGGTCAGCTTCCTCGGGCCCGCCTTCGCCGACCCGGTGGTGGCGGTGGCCGCCGCCCGGCTGGCTGGCGAACCCGACCCGGCGCCGCCGGCGTGGGCCGGCTGGGTCGACCTGGCCGTGTGCGGCGCCCACCTGAACGGCCAGCCGCTCAACGGCCAGCTCACGGCGCGGCGGGCCCACCTGGTGCGGGCCACCCGCACCGCACCCGAATACCGTCTCGTCGCCCTGCCCACCGAGCCGCCCAAGCCGGGCCTGGTGCGCACGGGCGCCGGCGGGTCGGCCGTGGAGGTCGAGGTGTGGCGCCTTCCCGCCGACGGCTTCGGCACCTTCGTGGCCGGTGTCCCGTCGCCCCTCGCCATCGGCACCGTGGTGCTCGACGACGGGTCGTCGGTGCCCGGCTTCGTGTGCGAGGCGCATGCGGCTGCCGGCGCCCCCGACATCACCGCCTTCGGCGGCTGGCGGGCGTGGCTGGCGCAGGGCTAGCGATCATGTCGCCGGAACGACACGGCCGGCGTGCCGTTCCGGCGACAGGAGCGCCGGGCGCGCAGCGACGCCCGGGGGGAACCGGGCGCCGCTGCTGGTGGGACCGGGGAGCGTCAGGCGGTGACGGGCTTGCCGGTGGTCAGGACCGGCTCGACGTGCGCCTTCTTGGCCAGCGCCGGGATCACCAGGGCGGCCAGGGCGATGCCGATGCCGCCGACGGCGATGCCGAGCACCAGGATCATCAGGCCCAGGCCGACCACCAGGTCGGACACGTTGAAGGCCATGATCGAGGTGTAGAGGCTGGTCCGCAGCGACGAGGCCTGGAACAGGGTGTTGCGCACCGGGTTGGCGAGGGGCTTGCCGTCTGCCCCCTTCATCGCCTTGGCGGCGTCGTTGGTGTCGGTGCCGTCGAGGGCCAGGTAGCGGCCCATCTCGGAATAGGTCTTGCCGCCGGAGGCCTCCAGGGCGTGCTTGTTGATGATGTCGGCCATGACCTTGGCCGTGGCGGCGTCCTTCACCGCCACGTTGGGCACCCTGGCGTCGGCCGGCGTGGTGATGTCCTGGGCGATCAGTTCGGTCTTGACCTGGTCCTTGGCGTCGAGGCCGCGAGCGACGGCGTACACGCCGCCGGCGGCGAACAGGGCCCCGAGGACGATCAGGGCGATGGGGAAAATCTTCTTCATGGGTCTCTCTCCCTCTTCGATTCGCTCGGCTGAGGCGAGCTGCTACGGGAAAAGATCGACCTTTTGGGTTTCGTTTCCATCGGGCTTTGGTCGTCCCGTGGCGGGCCGAACGTCACGGAGAGTGTCGGGCGGGAAGGGGCCGAAGGTCCTCCGGCCCCGGTGCGAGCGGCACTGTGCGGCCAGCGTGGCCCCGGCCACGCTCGTTCCATGCAAAGCGCCACGGTCGAGGTCGACGGAAACGGTCTGGAGGTCCTCGACCGTGCCGAGTGCCTGCGGCTGCTGGCCGGCACGGAGGTGGGCCGGGTCGGCACGACGGCCGGCGCCCTGCCCGTCGTCCTGCCGGTGTGGTACCGGCTCGTCGGTGACGAGATCGTGTTCCGCACCCGCGCCGGCACGCTGCTCGACATGGGTGCGCGGGGCACGGTCGTCGCCTTCGAGGCCGACCACTTCGACCTCGAGGTGAGCTGCGGCTGGAGCGTGGTGGTCACCGGCATCGCCCGCCGCCTCGGCGTCGACGAGCTGCCCGCCGCTGCCCAGCTCCCCGGATGGACCCGTGCCGCCGACGAGTGCGTGGTCGCCCTCGCGATCGAGCTGGTGTCCGGCCGTCGCATGGTCTGCCCGTAGCGGTCTGGTCCGGGGCGGACGGGACGAACGGAGGCCGGGCCCGGGACGTTCGGCCCTTCCCGCCGGTAGCGACCAGTGAACAGAGTGCGTCAAGAGCCCAATCCTGTGGAGGTAGACCCGTGGACCGCGTGACGAAGGCACCGGCGCTGGAGGATCTGAGCCTCGACGAGTGCATGCGCCTGCTGGCCGACAGCACCGTCGGGCGCTTCGCCGTCGCCACGCCTGGTGCCGCGCCGCTGGTGGTGCCGGTGAACTACCTGCTCGACGGCGACGCCGTGGTGTTCCGGTCGGGCCCCGGGTCCAAGCTGCGGGGCCTGCGGGGCCTGCCGGTCAGCTTCGAGGTCGACCGCATCGACGAGGTCCGGCACACCGGGTGGAGCGTGCTGCTCCGGGGGCGGGCCTACGAGGCGACCCGCTGGGAGGTGGAGCACCTCCACCTCGAGACGTGGGTGCCCGGCGACAAGGGCCACTGGGTGCGCATCGTGCCCGAGGGCATCAGCGGCCGGCGCATCCGCCACACCGAAGAACTCGCCGGCATCGACGACCTGATCGCATAGGTTTCGCACTCGCAAGCGGAGCTTGCTCGGCGAGCTTGACGTCCCGCCCTCCGGGCGGCACTGAGGCCGCCCACCGGCAAAGCCGGATCGGCGGCTTCTCTACGGGGGGCTGCCCCCCCCGGTGCCGCCAGCCGTTGGAGGGTGCCTCCGGCGCCTGGTGCGGCCGCCGGCAAGGCGAAACCTACCCGAGCGCCCGCCGGCACTCGGCCGCGATCTCCAGGTCCTCCCTCGCCGCCACCACGCACACCGCCGGCCGGTGGCCCTCGGGCGAGACGACGGCGTCGCCGGGAGCCGCTCCGTTGCGCTCGGGGTCGACCGCCGGGCCGAGCCAGGCCAGGCGGGCCACCGCCTCGGCCCGCATGCGGGCGTCGTGCTCGCCGACGCCGCCGGTGAAGACGACGGCGTCGAGCCCGCCGGCCGCCGTCGCCATGGCCGCCACCTGCCCGCAGAGGCGGTGGAGGTAGGCGCCGAGGGCCAGGGCGGCGCCGGCGTGGCCGGCGTCGGCGGCGGCGAACAGCTCGCGGGGGTCGGCCGACAGGCCGGACAGGCCGAGCAGGCCGGAGTGGTGCTCGAGGGCGTCCTCCAGCTCGTCGGGCCGGAGACCGGCCCGGCGCTGCACCCACAGGAGGGCGCCCGGGTCGACCGACCCCGACCGGGTGGCCATCACCAGGCCATCCAGCGGCGTGAACCCCATCGTCGTGTCCACCGAGCGGCCGCCGGCTACCGCACACAGCGAGGCGCCGGCACCGAGGTGGCAGGTGACGAGCCGCAGGTCCTCGACCGGCCGGCCGAGCAGGGCGGCAGCCCGCCGGGCGGCGTAGGCGTGGCTCAGCCCGTGAAACCCGTAGCGGTGGACGCCCCAGCGCTCGCGCCACTCGGCCGGCACGGCGTACACGGCGGCCTCGTCGGGGAGGGTGGCGTGGAAGGCGGTGTCGAAGCACGCCACGTGGGGCACGGCCAGGGCCCGGCGGGCGGCCCGCACGGCGGCCACCGCCGGCGGATTGTGGAGCGGTGCCAGCGGCGCCAGCGCATCCAACTCGGCCTCCACGGCGTCGTCGACCACCACGCCGGCCCGGAACCGCTCGCCCCCGTGCACCACCCGGTGCCCGACGACATCGACGGCGCCGGCCGAGGTCAGCGCGCCGGCCAGTTCGGCCTCGTCCAGCGGCCCCAGATCGGCGCTCCACGCCAGCCGGTCGTCGCCGTCCAGCACCCGCAGCTTGACGCTGCTCGACCCCGTGTTCACCGCCAGGACCCGCACTCCCGAGTACATAGGGTGCGGAAACCGCACGCTATGTACTCGGGAGCGGCGGGGGGGTGCCGAAGCGCCGGCCGCTGACCCGGCGGGCGGTGATCTTGAGCCAGTTGAGCTTGGCGCCGGGGGCGTGGGGGTGGACGGGCAGCCGGCGCAGGGCGTCGGAGTACTCGTCGATGGAGTCGGAGATGTCGAACGCCGGCCCCTGGGCCAGCACGCTCCAGCCCCAGGCGCCGGCCGGGTCGGCCTCGTCGATCTCGAAGGCCACCATCGACAGCGGCATGTCGTCGAGCTTCCCGCCAGGGCCGGTGCGCACGACGATGCTCGGCTCGTCGAACACGTAGTTCACGGGCAGGATCACGGGCCACCCGTCGTCGACGAACCCGATGCGGCCGAGGTGGTGCGTCGTCAACAGGGCCAGGCACTCCTCGTCGGTGAGGACCTCGAGGCCGTCGGTTCCGTCGTCGGGCATGCCCCTGTCTTACCCCAACCGCCTCAGCCGTCGCCGTGGCGGTTCTGGGGGACCCGCCACTCGAGAAGGGAGCCGCCGGCCGGGCGGGGCCGCAGCTCCAGCTCGCCGCCCAGCCGCTGGGCCCGCTTGGCCATGTTGCGCAGCCCGAGGCCGCCGCCCCGGTCGTCCTCGCCCGAGCCGTCGGGGCCCACGCCGTCGTCCTCGACCCGCAGCACGATGTCGCCGCCGAGGTCGACCCGCAGCGAGAGGTCGACCCGGCGGGCCTGGGCGTGGCGGGCCACGTTGGACAGGGCTTCCCGGGCGACGGTCTCGACCTCCATGGAGACGGCGGCCGGCACGGCGGTGTCGATGGGCCCGTCGAAGAGCACCCTCGGCTCGAACCCGAGCGACTCCCTGGCATCGCCGGCCAGGGCCAGCACCCGCGCCCGCAGGCTGTCGGACGACGGGCGGGACGATTCGAGCCCGAAGATGGCCGACCGGATGTGCTTCACCGTGAGGTCGAGATCCTCCACCGCCTGGTTGATGCGCTCGGCGACCTCGGGCCGCTGCACCAGCCGGGCCGCCCCCTGGAGCGACAGCCCCGTGGCGAACAGGCGCTGGATGACGGTGTCGTGGAGGTCGCGGGCGATGCGCTCGCGGTCCTCCAGCACTGCCAGCTCCTTGACCCTGGCGTGGAGGCGGGCGTTCTCGATGGCGATGCCGGCGGCGGCGGCCAGGGCCACGACCAGCTCCTCGTCGACGTCGGTGAAGACCTCGGCGGTGGTCTTGTCGGTGAGGTAGAGGTTGCCGAAGACCTCGTCGCGCACCCGCACCGGCACCCCGAGGAACGACCGCATCTGCGGGTGGTTGGGCGGGAAGCCGTAGCTGTCGGGGTGCTCGCGGAGGTCGGGGAGGCGGATGGGCTTGGGATCCACGATGAGCAGCCCCAGGATCCCGTGGCCCCGGGGCAACTCCCCGATGCGCTCGTGCTCGGTCTGCGGGATCCCCACGGTGAGGAACTCCGCCAGGCTGGTGCGGCTGGCGTCCAGCACGCCCAGGGCGCCGTACCGGGCGTCGACCAGCTCGACCGCCGCCTCCACGATCCGGTAGAGCACGGTGGGCAGGTCGAGGTCGGAGCTGACGAGCAGCACCGCGTCGAGCAATTGGCGCAGGCTTCGGGGACCGGCGGCTCCTGGCATCGATGCAAGCCTAGAGAGGGAACGCGCGCCAGAATGGCAGGATGCAGACGCGCGTGTTCCTGCTCGACGACCACGAGGTGGTCCGTCGGGGGCTGCGAGAGCTCCTCGAGGCCGAGGGCGACCTCGTGGTGGTGGGCGAGGCCGGGACCGCCGAGGAGGCGCTGGCCCGCATCCCGGCCACCACGCCGCAGGTGGCGGTGCTCGACGTGCGGCTGCCCGACGGTGACGGTGTGGAGGTGTGCCGGGAGATCCGTTCCCGCCACCCGGAGATCAACTGCCTCATGCTCACGTCCTTCGCCGACGACGAGGCTCTGTTCGCCGCAATCATGGCCGGTGCGTCGGGCTACGTGCTCAAGCAGGTGAAGGGCGCCGACCTGGTCGACGGCGTGCGGCGGGTCGCGAGGGGCGAGTCGCTGCTCGACCCCACCGTCACCCGGCGCGTGTTCGAGCGGCTCCGCACCGGGCCGGAAGACAAGGACCTGGCGTCGCTCACCGACCAGGAGCGGCGCATCCTCGACCTCATCTCCGAGGGCCTCACCAACCGCCAGATCGGCGAGCGCATGTTCCTGGCCGAGAAGACCGTCAAGAACTACGTCTCCAACGTCCTCGCCAAGCTGGGCATGAGCCGGCGCACCGAGGCGGCCGCCTACGCCGCCCGGCTGGCCGAACGCAAGAGCGGCGAGCACCGACCGCAATAGCGGTTTCGCCTCGCAAGCGGAGCTTGCTCGGCGAGCTTGACGGTGCCGCCCTGCGGGCGGCTCGCAGGGCCGTCGACCGGCGAAGCCGGATCGACGGCCTTCTTGTGGGGGCTGCGCCCCCACACCCCCGTGCCGCCAGCCGGGGGGGCCGCCTCCGGCGGCCGGTGCGGCCGGCGGCAACACCCCACGTGGGCGGTCCTCACGGTCACTAGTGAAAAAGGACTAATGGCCCTCCTTCGCTGGACGGTCGCCCCTGTGCCCGGACGCAGGCGGTCGGCAACCTTGCGGACATGCGCACGATTGAGGTCAACGAACCGACGTCCGGCGGCACCAATGGCGCCGCCGGTTCGGGCGGTCAGCCGCCGAAGAAGGAGCACAAGGGGGGTGGCGGTGGACGCGACAACTTGCTTGTGGGCGTCTACGCCCTCGCCGCCATGGCGGTGATCGCCAGCCTGGTGGCGGTGGGGCTCGGTGTCCGGGCCATCGACGAGGCGGGCAAGAAGGGCACCGTGGCGGCGGCCGCCAAGGAGACCACCCCCTCGACGGGCATCGTGGTCCTGAGCGACCTCAAGATCACGCCGGCCGCGCTCTCGGTCGCCCAGGGCGGCAAGCTCGAGGTCACCAACAACGGCGCCATCCAGCACGACCTGGCGGTCGACGGCACCAACCTGGTGACGCCGATGCTGGACGCCGGCGCCAAGGCCACCCTCGACCTGAGCAGCCTGGCTCCCGGCAACTACACGGTCTACTGCCAGGTGGCCGGCCACCGGGCCGCCGGCATGGAGTCGAAGCTCACGATCGTCGCCGGCGCCGCCCGGACGGAGGCGAGCGGCACCACCGCCACCACCGCCGCCCCGATGACGCCCGAGCAGATGGACGCCACCATGGCGGCCCGCACCAAGGCGTTCCCGGCCAAGACCGAAGGCCTGGGCGCCCAGGACCTGGCCCCCACCGTCCTGGCCGACGGCACCAAGCAGTTCGAGGTGACGGCCAAGGTCGTGAAGTGGGAGCTGGAGCCGGGCAAGTTCGTCGACGCCTGGACGTACAACGGCACGGTGCCGGCGCCGACCATCAGGGTCAACCCCGGCGACAAGGTGAAGGTCGTCCTGCACAACGAGCTGCCGGAGTCCACCGCCCTGCACTTCCACGGGATCACGACGCCCAACGGCATGGACGGCGTGCCCGACGTGACCCAGCCGCCGATCAAGCCCGGCCAGACCTACACCTACGCCTTCACCGCCCAGAGCACGCCGGCGGTGGGCATGTACCACTCGCACCACGACGCCCAGAAGCAGGTGCCGAACGGCCTGGCCGGCGCCTTCCTGATCGGCCAGGAGCCCCTGCCGGCCGGCGTCACCGTGTCGCAGCAGCAGATCATGATGCTGAACGACTCGGGCACCCTCGGCTACAGCATCAACGGCAAGTCGTTCCCCGCCACCGCCCCGATCGTCGCCAAGCAGGGTGACTGGATCCAGGTCCAGTACCTGAACGAGGGCGCCACCCTCCACCCGATGCACCTGCACGGCATGACGCAGACCGTGATCGCCAAGGACGGCCTCCCCCTGGCCAATCCCGAGGTCGAGGACACCGTGGTGGTGGCTCCCGGCGAGCGCTACACGGTCCTCGTCCACGCCACCGAGCTCGGCACGTGGGCCTGGCACTGCCACATCCTCCCCCACGCCGAGAACGACCAGGGCATGTTCGGCATGGTCACCGCCCTCGTGGTGTCCTGACCGGCTGGGCGCCGGCGCCGGTGGGCCCGTCCCTTCCCACCGGCTCGGCGCCCCCGGCGAGCAATGGCACCGCACGCACGAGCCGCCTCCAGACCCGGGGCGGCTCGTAGTGTTTCCCGGGTGCGGACCAGCCGGATGGAGGCGTTCAGCGACGGGGTCGTCGCCATCCTCATCACGATCATGGTGCTGGAGCTGCACATCCCCGACGAGCCCACCGCCGCCGCCCTGAAGCCCCTCGTGCCGGTGTTCCTCGCCTACCTGCTGAGCTTCGTCAACCTCGGCATCTACTGGAACAACCACCACCACATGCTCCAGGTCACCGAGCGGGTCACGGGACGGGTGCTGTGGGCCAACCTGCACCTGCTGTTCTGGCTCTCGCTCTTCCCCTTCTTCACCGGCTGGATGAGCGAGAACCACTTCGCCCGGGTGCCCGTTGCCTCCTACGGCGTCGTGCTGCTGGCGGCGGGCGCCGCCTACTTCCTGCTCCAGACCTCGATCATCGCCTGCCAGGGGCCCGGTTCCCCCCTTGCGGCGGCCATCGGGCGGGACCTCAAGGGCAAGATCTCGCTGGTGCTGTACGCCGCCGCCATCCCCCTCGCCTTCCTCAACCGGTGGCTGGCGGTGGCGCTCTACGTCACCGTCTCGCTGATCTGGCTGGTGCCCGACCGCCGCCTGGAGGCGGTCGTCGACGGAGGAGCGAGCTCCTAGGCGGCTCACAGCCAGTTCTCAGGAACGGGTGCCAAGCTGGGCACCGTGAACGCGACCGCCACCGACCGCAAGAGCCGGGTCCTCGTCGTGGACGACGAGGAGAACATCACCTTCCTGCTCGACTCGGCCCTGCGCCACTTCGGGTTCGACGTGAAGGTCGCCTCCAACGGCCGGGACGCCCTGAAGGAGGTCGAGCGCTTCAACCCCGACGTGATGCTGCTCGACGTGATGCTCCCCGACCTCGACGGGTTCGAGATCGTGCGCCGGCTCCGCTCCGACGGCCAGAAGGTGCCGGTGCTCTTCCTCACCGCCCGCGACACCGTCGACGACAAGGTCCGGGGGCTCACCCTCGGCGGCGACGACTACGTCACCAAGCCGTTCAGCCTGGAGGAGGTCGTGGCCCGGCTCCAGGTCATCCTGCGCCGCCAGGGCCTGCGCCAGGGATCGTCCCGGCTCGTGCTGGCCGACCTGGAGATGGACGACGAGGCCCACATCGTGCGCCGGGCCGGCCAGATGATCGACCTGTCGCCCACCGAGTACAAGCTGCTCCGGTTCCTGCTGCTCAACGCCGGCAAGGTGCTGTCCCGCAACCAGATCCTCGACCACGTGTGGCAGTACGACTTCGGCGGCCACGCCACGGTGGTCGAGACCTACGTCAGCTACCTGCGCAAGAAGATCGACATCCTCGGCCCGCCCCTGATCCACACCGTCCGGGGGGTGGGCTACACGGCCCGGGTCTCGTAATGAGCCTCCGCCGGCGCCTGCTGGCCGGCCTGGTGTTCGTGGCCGCCGTGCTCGTGGTGGTCAACGTCGCACTCTCGAGCACCATCCAGCACTTCCTCCTCGACCGGGTGGACCGCCAGCTGGTCGACGTGGCGTCGCGCCCGGTGTTCCGGGGCGACGAGCACCGCGGCTTCGGGCCGCCCCCCAACAACGACGCGGCCACCCTGTCGGAGTACTTCATCGCCGTCGGCGACCCCACCGCAGGGAGGCTGACGCAGTTCAGCTCGGCGTTCCGCGACGCCAACGAGGCGCCGGTGCTGCGCCAGGACCAGGTGCTGGACAACCTCACCGACCGCGACTCGCCGGCGAAGCCGTTCACCGCCCCGGCCGTGAAGGGCAAGAGCAGGTGGCGCCTGGTGGCGGTGGCCGACCCGCGGGTGGGGGCCACGGTGGTGGGCATCAGCCTCGACCAGGTCGACCAGACGGTGTCGAGGGTGCGCCTCGTCCAGGCCTTCGGCACCCTCTCGGTGCTGGCCGCCATGGGCCTGGTGTCGTGGTGGGTGCTGCGCCTCGGCGTCCACCCCATCGAGGACATGGCCCGGACCGCCGACGCCATCGCCGCCGGCGACCTGTCGCAGCGGGTCGACCACCCCGGCGAAGAGACGGAGGCGGGACGCCTCGGGGTGGCCCTCAACTCGATGCTGGCCCGCATCGAGGAGGCGTTCCGCGCCCGCGAGGCGTCGGAGGCGAGGGTCCGGCGCTTCGCCGCCGACGCGTCCCACGAGCTGCGCACCCCGCTCACGTCGATCCAGGGCTACGCCGAGCTGTGGCGGGCCGGCGGCCTGCGCGACCCCGACCAGCTCAACGACGCCATGCGGCGCATGGAACAGGAGGCGCACCGCATGAGCGCCCTGGTCGAGGACCTCCTGCTGCTGGCCCGCCTCGACCAGCGCCGGCCGCTCGACCTCGGCCCGGTGCGCCTCGACCAGATCGCCGCCGACGCGGTGGCCGACGCCCGGGCGGTGGAACCCGACCGGCCCATCGAGCTGGCCGCCTCGCCCGTCACCGTCGAGGGCGACGAGATGCGGCTGCGCCAGGTGGTCGGCAACCTCCTGGCCAACACCCGCTCGCACACGCCGGCCGGCACGCCCGTGCGGGTCGACGTCACCGGCGCCCCCGACGGCGCCCGCCTGTCGGTGTCGGACCAGGGGCCGGGCATGGAGCCCGAGGTGGCGGCCAAGGTGTTCGAGCGGTTCTACCGGGCCGACAAGGCGCGGGTGCGGGCCCGGGGCGGCGCCGGCCTCGGCCTGTCCATCGTGGCGGCCATCGCCGAGGCCCACGGCGGCCGGGCCGAGGTGACCTCGGAGCCGGGCCGGGGGAGCACGTTCAGCATCGTGCTGCCCACCACCGCGCCGGCCCCGTCCGACTTCGCGCCGCTGGCGCCGGAGGGGCCGCTGATGCCCCTGGAGCCGTCGGAGTCGTAGAAAGGATCGCGGGATGGGCAAGTCGGTGAGGTGGGTGATCGGGGCCGTCGTGGCGGTGGTGCTGGCCGTCGTGCTCGGACCGTGGGTGTACATCAACTTCGTCAAGTCCGACGCGCCCGAGCGGCTGAGCGTCGACACCGCCGCGCAGAGCAGCACGCCCACCAGCACAACGGCCGGGGCGCCCGCCACGGGGACCGACGGGACGTGGAAGGTCGCGACGGGGAGCCAGGCCGGTTACCGGGTGAAGGAGATCCTCTTCGGGCAGAGCACCGAGGCGGTGGGCCGCACCAGCGACGTCACCGGGCAGATCGAGGTGCAGGGCGCCCGCGTCCCGAGCGGCGAGTTCAGCGTCGACATGGCCAGCGTGGCCAGCGACGAGTCCAGGCGGGACAACCAGTACCGGCGGGTGATGGACGTGTCGTCGAACCCCACGTCCACCTTCAAGCTCACCCAGCCGATCGAGCTGGGCTCGGTCCCGGGCGACGGGGAGAAGGCTGCGGCCAGCGCCACCGGCGACCTCACGCTGCGGGGGACCACCAGGAACGTCACCATCCCGGTGGAGGTCCTGCGCAGCGGCTCCACGGTGAAGGTGTCCGGTTCGTTCCCGATCACCTTCGCCGACTGGGGCATCCCCAACCCCAGCTTCGGGCCGGCCGAGACGGCCGACAACGGTGTACTGGAGTTCCTACTCGTCCTCAATCGCTAGACGCGATCTGCCCCGATGTGAAATTTTTCACAACGGGGGGCAGACTGGAGGTCGGTGAGAACTGCACACCGGGTCCTGTGGCCCAAGACGATCGAGTCCCTCGAGGAATACGTCGCCCGCCGGGGCGGCGCCGGGCTGGAGGCGGCCCGCAAGAAGGAGCCGGGCGAGCTGATCGCCGAGCTGGAGGCGTCCGGCCTCCGGGGCCGGGGCGGCGCCGGGTTCCCAACCGGCCGCAAGTGGCGGACGATGGTGGAGAACCGCTCCACCACGGAGCCCACCACGGTGGTCGTGAACTCGGCCGAGGGCGAGCCGGGCACCTTCAAGGACCGCTCCATCCTGCGCCGCTGCCCTTACCACGTCATCGAGGGGGCGCTCGTCGCCGCCCGGGCGGTCGACGCCGACCACATCGTGTTCGGCATGAAGCACTCGTTCCGCCGCGAGGTGGACCGGGTGCAGGCCGCCATCATCGAGGTCATCGACGCCGGCTGGGCCGAGGGCATCTCCTTCGAGGTGTTCGAGGGGCCCGACGAGTACCTCTACGGCGAGGAGACGGCCCTCCTCGAGACCATCGACGGCCGCTACCCGTTCCCCCGGCTGGCGCCGCCGTTCCGGCGGGGCGTGGAGCGCAAGACCCGCCGCTGGGCGGGCGCCGCCGCCGGCAGCGGGGTTTCGTCGCGCGTCGAGCTGGCCGGTCCCCAGGCCGAGCTGGTCGCCCCGCCCGCCCTGGTCGACAACGTGGAGACGCTGGCCAACGTGCCCCGGATCATCTCCCGGGGGCCCGGCTGGTTCCGAACCCTCGGCACCGAGGGCACGCCCGGCACCACCACCGTCACCGTCACCGGCATGTCGCGCCGCCACGGGGTGGCCGAGGTGATGACGGGCACCACCCTGCGCAAGGTCATCCAGATGATCGGCGGCGGGGCCCGGCCCGGGCACCGCATCAAGGCGGTGCTGCCGGGCGTGTCCAACGGCATCATCCCCGCCGAGCTGCTCGACACGCCACTGTCCTTCGAGCACCTCCAGGCCGTCGGCAGCGGGCTCGGGTCGGCCGGCTTCATCGTCCTGGACGACACCGTCGACATGGTGGCCCTGGCCGCCGGCGTGTCCCGCTTCCTGGCCGTCGAGAGCTGCGGCCAGTGCACGCCGTGCAAGCTGGGCGGCCTGGCCCTGTCCGAGGACCTGCACGCCCTGAGCGTGTCGGAGGGCACCCCCCGCCGCCTCCAGGAGGCCACCACCAGGGTCCAGACGGTGGCCGACCGGGCCCGCTGCTACCTGGCCCACCAGCAGCAGGCCGTGCTCCAGAGCATCATGACCCGCTACGCCCACGAGTTCGAGGCCCACGTGCGCGGCGGGGCCGAGCCGGTGGAGCCGTACCTGATCGCCGAGCTGGTCGACATCGAGGATGGCGTCGCCCACATGGACGAGCGGTTCATGGAAAAGCAGCCCGACTGGTCCTTCGACGAGACCTCCACGGGCAAGAACCCGGCCGACCGCTTCGGGCTGAACCGCTTCGGGGAGTGGACCTTCCGCCCATAGCGGGCCTCTGTGGCCGCCGGGTTCAGGGAACCGCCCGCCCGGCCGAAAGTCCGGGCATGACTCCTTTCGTCGCGGCCCTCCAGGGGCCGCTCGCGCCGTGAGCCGCCGCATCCTGGTCGTCGCCGACGACCCCTACGTGCTCGACGGGCTGCACGCCCCTGTCGACGCCCGGCAGGCCTGGGACCTCGCCTTCGTCGCCAGCGGCGCCGAAGCCCTCCAGGAGATGGCGTTCCGCCGCTACGACGTGATCGCCGCCGGCATCCGGACGCCGGCGGGAGGGGGCGGGTCGCTGCTGATCGAGGTGCAGGGGCGCCACCCCGAGGTGGCCCGCATCGTCCTCGCCCGGCGGCCCGAGGAGCGCGACATCGCCACCGTGGTCGGCGTGGCCCACCAGTTCCTCCGGGTGCCGGTCGGCCCCGGCGAGGCGGTGGCCGCCGCCGAGCGGGCCGCCGAGCTGCGCGACGAGCTGGGAGGCGAGCTGCTGCCCGCCGAGGTCACGGGCATGGGGTCGCTGCCCAGCCCGCCGTCGGTGTTCCTGGAGCTGGTGGAGGTGCTCGAGTCCGGCCGGGCCGACGCGGCGGCCATCGCCCGGGTCGTCGAGCGCGACGTGGCCCTGTCGGCCAAGCTGCTCCGGCTGGTGAACTCGGCGTTCTTCGCCCTGCGCTCGCCCATCGGCTCGGTGGAGGCGGCGGTGGTGCGCCTCGGCAGCCAGGCCATCCGCTCGCTCATGTTCATGGGCGAGCTGCACTCGTCGTTCGGCATCGACGAGGGCGTCCTCGCCCCGGGGTGGCTGGAGTCGCTGAACGAGCGGTCGCTGGCCGT
This sequence comes from Acidimicrobiales bacterium, assembly GCA_035689115.1. GTDB lineage: Bacteria > Actinomycetota > Acidimicrobiia > Acidimicrobiales > JAHFUS01. Next base: position 41,222 of record DASSMA010000079.1, on the reverse strand, counting down.
CGGCCGCCTGGCCCAGAAGCTCGGGTCGGGGCCCATCGCCGGCCAGGCCTTCGCAACCGGGCTGCTCCTCGAGTGCGGGCAGCTGGTGTTCGCGTCGCTGCGGCCCCACCTCTACGGCGCCCTCCTGCGCCGGCGCAGCGAGTTGCGCTCGCTCCTCGACCTGGAGCGGGAGGCGTTCGGCGTCACCCACGCCCAGGTCGGCGCCTACCTCCTCGGGCACTGGGGCTTCCCGGCCGAGACGATCGAGGCCGTCGCCCTCCACGGCCGCCCGGTGGGCGACCTTGGGCACCCGCCCCTCGACCTGACGGCGACCGTCGAGGTCGCCCACCGGCTCGTCGACCCCGGCCTGCCCCCCGTGTGCGACCCGGCCGGGGGCCTGGAGCTCGACGACGAGCGCCTAGCCTACCTGGGGCTCCTCGATCAGGTGCGGACCTGGCGTGAGTCGCTCGGCCAGCCCTCGGGGGTGTCGCCGGCCGGTCGCTGACCGCGCGACAGCCCCGGCCGCGGACCACCGCTAGCGTGGTAGGACGTGACGGCCGAGTCGATCACCATCACCGACAACCGCACGGGCGATTCCTTCGAGATCCCGATCGTCAACGGAGGGGTCTCGTCGGAGGAGTGGCGGAAGGCCATGCCCGACGTGCTGTTCCACGACCCGGCGTTCATGGCCACGTCGTCGTGCGAGAGCGCGATCACCTACCTCGACGGCGAGGCGGGCATCCTGCGCTACCGCGGGTACCCCATCGAGCAGCTGGCCGAGCGGTCCAGCTACCTGGAGGTCGCCTACCTCCTGCTCCACGGCGAGCTGCCCACCGAGGACCAGTTCGCCGTCTGGGTGAAGGAGATCACCTACCACACCTTCATCCACGAGAACGTGCGCAAGCGGTTCCTCGAGGGCTTCCACTACGACGCCCACCCCATGGGCATGCTGGTGTCGGCGGTGGCCGCCCTGTCCACCTTCTACCTCGACGCCAAGAACATCCACGACCGGGAGTGCCGCGACAAGCAGATCGTGCGGCTCATCGCCAAGATGCCCACCCTGGCGGCCGCCGCCCACCGCTTCTTCGTCGGGATGCCCTTCGTCTACCCCGACAATTCGCTCTCCTTCACCGCCAACTTCCTGGCCATGATGTGGAAGGTCGCCGAGCCCCGCTTCGACGCCAACCCGGCTCTGGCCCGGGCCCTCGACGTGCTGTTCATCCTCCACGCCGACCACGAGCAGAACTGCTCCACCACCGCCATGCGCACCGTGGGCTCTGCCCATGCCGACCCCTACTCGGCGTGCGCCGCCGCCTGCGCCGCCCTCTACGGGCCCCGGCACGGGGGGGCCAACGAGGCGGTCATCCGCATGCTCACCCAGATCGGCTCCATCGACAACGTGCCCGACTTCCTACGGGAGGTGAAGTCGGGCTCCGGCGCCCGCCTTCAGGGGTTCGGCCACCGGGTGTACAAGAGCTACGACCCCCGGGCTGCCATCATCAAGAAGGTTGCCGACCAGGTCTTCGAGATCACGGGGAAGAACCCCCTGCTTGACATCGCGCTCAAGCTGGAGGAGGTGGCGCTCTCCGACGACTACTTCATCTCCCGCAAGCTGTACCCCAACGTCGACTTCTACTCGGGGCTCATCTACCAGGCCATGGGGTTCCCGGTCGACATGTTCCCGGTGCTGTTCGCCATCCCCCGCACGGCCGGTTGGCTGGCCCACTGGGTGGAGTTGCTCGAGCAGAAGTCCAAGATCGTCCGTCCCCGACAGCTCTACGTCGGCGCCCCAGAGCGGGATTACGTGCCCATCGCCGAGCGATAGCGGCAGGCGATGACCACGGCGGAAGAGGCGTACCGGACCCTGGCCCCGGCCGTCCTCGGCTACCTGCGCGCCCAGCGGGCGCCGGAGCCGGAGGACGTGCTGGGCGAGGTCTTCCTCCAGGTCGCCCGCGACCTTCCCCGCTTCCGGGGAGACGACGACGCCTTCCGGCGCTGGGTCTTCTCCATCGCCCACAACCGCCTGCTGGACGCCCGCCGGCGGGTGAGCCGCCGCCCCCAGCTGTCGGACCGGGAGGTGCCCGAGGCGGCCGTGCCGCCGCCCGAGGACGCGTTCGACCCCGATCTGGTGGACGCCCTCGACGACCTCACGCCCGATCAGCGCGAGGTCGTCATCCTGCGGTTCGTGGCCGATCTCCCCCTCGCCGACGTGGCGCGCATCACCGGCCGGCGGGTGGGGGCGGTGAAAGCCATGCAGCACCGGGCTCTCGAGACCCTGGCGCGGGTGCTGGCCGCCGATCAAGCGGAGACGATTCGCCTTCCACCCGTATCCTCGAAGGGCGATACGGCGCTCACCTGAGCACTATGGGAACGAACGATCAAGAAGACGTCGTCCGCCGACTCCGCTCGCTCGGGAGCCGGCCTGTCGACCCCGGCGTGGCCGACCTCCATGCGTCCTACATCGCAGCCGCCTCGGCGCCCGTGCCGATCCGCAGCCGCCGCCGCCCCGCGCTGGTCGCCGCCGCCATGGCCGGCGTCCTGCTGGGCGGCACCGGTCTGGCCGCCGCCCTTCCGGGGTCGCTGCCCGACCAGGCCAGCTCGGTGGCGCACAGCGCCCTCGAAGCGGTGAACCTGGCCGGCCACGGCGGAGGCCACGAAAGCGCGGACAGCACCACCTCCAGCTCCTCCTCGTCCAGCTCGTCGTCGAGCTCGTCGTCGTCGTCCAGCTCGAGCAGCAGCACGAGCACCACGGTCGACGACGGCCCGGGTACGGCCCGCTTCCTCACCGGCTGCACGGTGGGCAATCCGCCCAAGCCGTTCGTGGGCAACCACGGCCAGTACGTGAGCGCCCATCCCGACGACCCGGCCACGGCCGACGTCAACGAGCGCGAGATGGCCGCCAAGTCCGACTGCGGCAAGCCGCTGAGCTCCCTCCAGGGCTCGGACTCCTCCACCTCCTCCACCTCGTCCACCACCGAGGCCGAGAAGGACGACGAGTCGGGCAAGCCGGCCACCGCCGGCCGCCCCGACAGCCCCGGCAAGTCGGGCGACCACACGTCCACCACCACGGCCACGGGCGGCGAGTCCGACGGCCACAAGCCGGCGGGCGCGGGCCAGAGCTCCGGCTCCTGATCCTCGGGCACCTGGCGACGCCCGGCGGCCTTCCCCGGCCGCCGGGCGTTCGCGCGTCGGGCCCGGTGCGAGGATTGCGCCGTGCCCGCCCTCGACGACCTCGTCGACCTCCTCGACCTCGAGCCCATCGAGCGCAACGTCTTCCGGGGCCGGAGCGCCGACGACCATCGCCAGCGGGTGTTCGGCGGGCAGGTCGCCGGCCAGGCGCTGGTGGCCGCCGGCCGCACGGTCGGGCCCGAGCGCCCGGTGCACTCGCTGCACGCCTACTTCCTGCTCCCGGGCGACCCGGCGGTCCCCATCCTGTACGTCGTCGACCGCATCCGCGACGGGCGCTCCTTCACCACCCGCCGGGTGGTGGCGGTCCAGCACGGCGAGGCGATCTTCAACCTGGCGGCGTCGTTCCATGCCGCCGAGCCGGGCTTCGAGCACCAGCTGCCGGCGCCGGCCGCCCCCGCCCCCGAGGACCTGCCCACCTTCGAGGTCCGCATGGCGCCCCACAAGGAGCGCCTGGGCGAGTGGTACACCCGGCCCCGCCCCATCGACATGCGCCACGTCGCCGACCCGCCGGCAGCCAGCCCGGCCGGCGCCGAGCGGCCGCCCCGCCAGCAGGTGTGGATCCGGGCCGACGGCACCCTGCCCGACGACCCGCTGCTGCACGCCTGCGTGGTCACCTACGCGTCCGACCTCACGCTGCTCGACTCGATCCTCCTGGCCCACGGCACCAGCTGGCTCGACCCCCGCCTGATGGGCGCCAGCCTGGACCACGCCATGTGGTTCCACCGGCCGTTCCGGGCCGACGACTGGCTCCTCTACGACCAGGAGTCGCCGTCGGCCCACGCCGCCCTCGGGCTCGGCCAGGGCCGCATCTTCACCACCGCCGGCGTGCACGTGGTGTCGGTGGTCCAGGAGGGCCTGTTCCGCCTGCGCCCTGCCTGACGTCGGAGACTCAGCTGTCGCCGGGCAGCGCGCCGGAGGACACGAAACTCACCCGGCGGGCGATCTCCACGGCGTGGTCGCCGATGCGCTCGTAGAAGCGGCCCAGCAGGGCCAGGTCGATGGCGGGGCCGGCCTCGGTGTCGCCGGCGAGGAGGGCGGACAGCAGCTCCTGGTGCAGGGCGTCGAGGGCGGCGTCGTCGGCCTCGACCCGCTTGCCGGCGTCCTCGTCCTCGGCGGCGAACGCCTCCAGGGCGGCCACGAACTCGCCCGACGCCAGCGCCGCCATCTCCACCACGAGCGACCGGAGGGCGGGGGAGAAGGCATCGGCCGGGCGGTCGAAGCAGGCGGAGCGGGCCACATGGGCGACCAGGTCGCCCGAGCGCGACACGTCCTCGGCGAGGCGGACCAGGGCCATCAGCCGGCGCAGGTCGACGCCCATCGGCTGCTGGGTGGCGATCTGCTCGTAGGCCGTCAGCTCCACGTCCCGGGCCCGCTCCGACCACCCTGCCGTGCGGGCGTCCACCCGGCCCCCGGCCTGGCAGTCCCGCCGCAGCCACGCCTCGGTGGCCTCGGGGATCGAGCGGGCGACCTCGTGGCCGATGGCGACCGTGGCCCGCTCCAGGCTCTCGATGCGCTGGTGGAAGTGGCGCCGGCCCGGTCCCTCGATCACCGGCCCGACCTCCGAACGATGAGCATGCCGCCGGCCGCCCCCTGCCGCCGGAGGCGGCCTTCTCGGCTGGCGGCACGGGGGGTGCGGGGGGCGCCGCCCCCCGCAGCACGGCTGCCGATCCGGCGGAGCCGGTCGGTAGCCTGAGGGCCGCCCGGAGGGCGGCACGTCAAGCTCGCCGAGCAACCTCCGGTTGCGAGGCGAATCACAGGGTTCCCGAGACGAGGTAGCGGAGGCGGTGGCCGATCAGGACGGCGTGGTCGGCCACCCGCTCCAGGTAGCGACCCACGAGGGCCACGTCGAGGGTGGTGGCGAGGTCGGGCGGTTCGCCGAACAGCTCACCGAGGAGCTGGCGGTGCAGCTCGTCGAGCCGGTCGTCCCACACGTCGAGGGCCTCGGCCTCGGCCAGGTCCCTGGCCACGTAGGCGTCGACCGCCGCCCCGAAGAGCTGGTGGGCCTCCTGGGACATGCGCCCGAGGAGCCGGGCCACGGCCGGAGGCACGGGTCGGGGGCGGACGGCGAAGGCGGCCACGTGCCGGGCCAGGGCGGCGGAGCGCTCGAGCTCGTGGGTCAGGCGGATGACGGTGACGAGCAGACGCAGGTCGTGGGCGGCCGGCTGCTGGAGGGCGAGGGCGGCGTAGGCGCGGGCCTCGCAGCGGTTGAGGGCGGCGACGATCTCGCCGTGGCCGTCGAGCACGGCGCCGGCCGGCCCGGTCTCCCCGCCGGTGAGGGCCTCGGCGGTGGCCCCCAGCGCCTCGCGTACCCGCGCGGCCTGTACCACCACCTCGCCGTCGAGAGCGGCCAACTCCCGGTCGAATGCTGTGCGCACCGATTCGGTCATCGTCGTTGCACACCGTAGGGCGCCCGGGCGACGGGCCGGTGAACAGCGGCTGAACACTGGCCGACGTCCCGGTCCTGTCGCCCCGGGCCGCCTAACGTGCCCCCTGTGGTCGTGGTCGTGGCCTGCCTCGCGCTGGCGGCATGCGTGGCGATGGCCGTGCAGGGCCGCCGGCGGGCGAACCAGGAGCGGCGGCAGCGCGAGGCCGTGCTGGCCGTGGCCGCGCGCCTGGAGCCACACGAGGGCGAGCCCCTCGCCGGCGACCTCGACGCCGCCATCGCCTACCTCGGCCGGGCCGCCACCGCCGCCGTCGACCGGTCGCTCGACGCCCTGTCGCTGGCCCGCTCCCTGGGCGACGCCCTGGAGGCGGTGCCGCTCGGCGTGGTGGTCACCGCCCCTGACGGTCGGGTGCTGTTCCGCAACGAGGCGGCCGACGTGCTGCTCGGAACCCGGGCCTCCGACGCCCTCGCCTGGCGGGCCCTGTCCGACCTGCTGGCCGAGGCGGCCGCCGGCCGCAGCGGCACCCGTCCCCTCGACCTGTTCGGCCCGCCCCGCCGCGCGCTGTCCCTCACCGCCGTCCCGCTGGGCGACAGGGCGGCCGCCGTCACTGTCGAGGACGTCTCCGAGCGCACCCGCCTCGACGCCGTGCGCCGCGACTTCGTGGCCAACGTGAGCCACGAGCTGAAGACGCCGGTGGCCGCCCTCGGCCTGCTGGCCGAGACCCTCGCCGGCGAGGACGACCCGGCTGTCGTGCAGCGGCTGGCCGGCCGTATGCAGGACGAGGCGTTCCGGGTGGCGCGCATCATCGACGACCTCCTCGACCTGAGCCGGCTGGAGGCCGAGGAGGCGCCCCGCCACGAGCCGGTGCGGGTCCAGGAGGTTCTCGCCCAGACCGTCGAGCAGCTGCAGCCGGCGGCCGGCCTGGCCGGCGTGGCCCTCGTAATGCAGGACGTGCCGCGGGCCTGGACGGTGCTCGGCGACCGCCGCCAGCTCGTCTCCGCCATGGCCAACCTGGTCGAGAACGCCGTCAAGTACTCCGGCGACGGGTCCACCGTCGAGATCGGTGCCTCCGTCGACGGCCCGTCGATCCTCCTCCACGTGCGCGACCACGGGATCGGGATCCCCACCCGCGACCACGACCGGATCTTCGAGCGCTTCTACCGCGTCGACCGGGGTCGGGGCCGAGACACGGGCGGCACCGGTCTCGGTCTGTCGATCGTGCGCCACATCGCCACCAACCACGGCGGCGTGGTCACGGTGGCGTCGGTCGAGGGCGAGGGGTCGACGTTCACGCTGCACCTGCCCGCCGCCCCCGGCCCCGTCGGCCTGGTGGCCGACGCCGGTTGAGGGAGACGCACGGATGGCAGACGCCCAGCCCACGGTCCTGATCGTCGAGGACGAGGATTCCTTCGTGGAAGCGCTCGTCCTGGGCCTCAAGCGCGAGGGCTTCCTCGTCCACGCGGCGCGCGACGGGATCACCGCGCTGGCGCTGTTCGACGCCGTCCACCCGGACCTGGTGCTGCTCGACGTGATGCTGCCCGGCCTGTCGGGCATCGACGTGTGCCGGGAGATCCGGAGCCGGTCCCGCACGCCCATCATCATGGTGACGGCCAAGGGCTCGGAGATCGACACGGTCGTGGGCCTCGAGGTCGGCGCCGACGACTACGTGGCCAAGCCGTACCGCCTCCGGGAGCTGGTCGCCCGGATGCGGGCCGTGCTGCGGCGGGCGCCGAAGGACCGCGAGGCGCCCAGCCCCGGCGTGCTCGAGGTCGGCGACGTGCGCCTCGACCCCGAGCGCCACGAGGTCACCGTACGGGGGGAGCAGGTCGCCCTGCCGCTGAAGGAGTTCGACCTCCTCGAGATCCTCCTCGACAACGCCGGCCGGGTCCTCACCCGTGACGTGCTCATCGACCGGGTGTGGGGCGCCAACTACGTGGGCGACACGAAGACCCTCGACGTGCACATCAAGCGGCTGCGCTCGAAGGTGGAGGAGGACCCCTCCAACCCCCAGCACATCGTCACCATCCGCGGCCTCGGCTACCGCTACGAGAAGGCCGGCGCCCGCCGGGCCCAGGCGGAGTAGTCGCAAGCGCGGCGCAACCGACGAACGCCCGGAAGGTGGTCCCGCGGGACCATCGGCTGACCCGCCCAGGGGCGGTCCCGCGGGACCACATCAGCGTCTCGCCGAGGGCCCTGGTGATCAAGGATCTGGAGTCGGCCCGCCACGCCCTGCGGGATGCCGCCGCGAGGGCGACGATTCCGCGGAATCGCGCATCTCTGTGGATAACCACGCCGGCCGCCCTTCAACGGTGGGCCCTGCTCAGAGCCCATGCGTCTCCTCCGCCGGGTGGGACCGATCGTGCAGGGCGTGGTCCTGGACGTGCACACGAGCGGCGACTACCTGCCGACCGCCCACGTGCACGCGCTGACCCGCCCCTTTCCCGCCATCTCGCTCACCTTGCCGACCGATCTGCGCACAGCGGGCGGCGTGCAGGACTCGGTCCGTCCCTGGCAGCACACCCCGGCGTTCGTCGCCCAGGCGGCAGCGCGCCTGCGCACCGCAAGCCCGTTGCCGATGGAGGCGGAGGTGTTCGTCGAGGACCTGGTGGGGGCCTACCGGGAGGAGATCGTCGCTCGCCGCTTTGCGAGGTCGCCGACGTCGGTGAACGAGCTCGAGGACCAGGTGCTCGTGCCCGCGGCCCTGGGGCGCTCCGATCTCGTCCGTGACGGCTTGGCGTTCGCCCGTTCCTTCGCCGCCGGCTGGCCGCCTGGTTCGCTCGAGCTGTGGGGCAGAGGCGACGACTGGCTCGAGGTCCTTGCGGAACAGGCCGCGCACCCTGAGGTGATCGAGGCGACCGTCGAAGACGAAGTGCGGGTGCACAAGCTGGCGGCCCTGCCGTTCGTCCCGCTGGGCTAGCAGCTCGCCGGCACGGGCGCCGTGCCCCCCTCGGTCGCCGGCCGCGTCCGCTCGGGGCGCACCCGGAGATCCTGGAGGCGCGACGTCCAGGCCCCTCGCCGGACGGCGCCGCCGCCCGAGCGGTGGCGGGCGACCTGCGTCAGCCGGCGCCCCTCGGCCGCGGCCAGCAGCCGGGCCCGGCGCACCTCGACGTTCCCTGCGCTCCCCATCCACTCCATGGTCCCTGCCTCCTCATCCGTCGTGACCCAATCCTCCGCCGCCGTGGCGCCGCGGTCATCCGTGACGGCCACGGATCGGCCACGGATACGCCACGGAGCAGAATGAGCCCGTGGTGCAGGCACGGTCACTGGAGGCGGCGGGGGTCTCGGAGCGGGAGGCCGAGGTCCTCGACCTGCTGGCCCAGCACCTCACGAACGCCGAGATCGCCGCCCGCCTGTACGTCTCGGTGCGCACCGTCGAGAGCCACGTGTCGGCGCTGCTGCGCAAGCTGGGGGCCGGGAGCCGCCGGGACCTGGCCGAGCTGGCCGCCGGGACGCCCGGCTCCCCGGCGCCGCCCGCCCGGCCGGCGCTGCCCACCCCGCTCACCTCCTTCGTCGGGCGCCACGCCGAGCGGGCCGAACTCGCCCGGGCCCTGGTCGAGCACCGCCTGGTCACGGCCGTGGGCCCGGGCGGCGTGGGCAAGACGAGGCTGGCGCTGGCGGTGGCCGCCGAGGTGGGGGACCGGTACCCCGACGGCGTCTTCTACGTCGACCTGGTGCCCGTCACCGACCCGGCGGTGGTGCCGGCGGCCGTGGCCGCATCGCTGGGCGTGGGCGAGCAGCCGGGCCGGACGGCCGAGGAGTCGGTGCTGGCGGCGCTCGCCGGCGCGTCGGCGCTGGTGGTCCTCGACAACTGCGAGCACCTCCTCGACGCCGCCGCCGTGGTCCTGGAGCGGCTGCTGTCCGCCTGCCCGGGCGTGGTGGCGCTGGCCACCAGCCGGGCCCGCCTCCAGGTGCCGTTCGAGTGGGTCTATGCCGTGCCGGGGCTCTCGATGGCGCCCGGCGACGCCGACGGCGACGCCGTGGCCCTGTTCGTCGAACGGGCCACGGCGGTGGGCCGGCCCCCGCTCTCGGAGGCGGACCGGCGGCGCATGGCCGACGTCTGCCGGCGCCTGGACGGCGTCGCCCTGGCCATCGAGCTGGCCGCCGCCCGGCTGCCCGCCACCGGACTCGACGGGCTCGAGGCCGGGCTGGACGACGCCCTGCGCACGCTGGCCGGCGGGCCCCGCCTCGACGAGCGCCACCGGTCGCTCCGCTCGGCCCTGGACTGGAGCTACCGGCTGCTCGACCCCGCCGACAGCGCCGTGCTGCGCCGCACGGCGGTCTTCGCCGCGCCGTTCACCGCCGGCGCGGCCGTGGCGGTGGCCGCCTTCGGCGACGTGGACGCCGCCGGGATACCCGAGTCGCTGGCCCGCCTGGCCGACCGCAGCCTGCTCGTCCTGGTGCCCGGCGCCGCCACCCGGTACCGGATGCTCGAGACCATCCGCCAGTACGGCGACACCCGCCTGGCCGAGGCCGGGGAGCAGGACGTGGCGCACGCTCGGCACCTGGAGTGGTGCCATGCGGTGGCTGCCGGCCTGGAGCAGGGCGACGCCGAGGGGCTCGACGCGGTGGCCGACGAGGTACGGGCGGCGCTCGCCTGGGCGGGAGGGCAGCCGGACTGGAGGCCGGTCGCCCACGAGTTGAGCCTTCGCGCCGGCCTGTTGTCGTTGGGCCGGGGCCGTCCTGGCGAGGCGGCCCACCACTACGAGGTGGCAGCGTCGCTGGCCGCCGGCGACGAGGCGGCCGACGCCCTCCGGCGAGCGGGCGACGCCTCCCTCGTCCACATGACCGGCAGTGAGGCGCTGCGGCTCTTCCTGGAGGCGGCGGCCGCCGCCCGGGGCGCCGGCGACGCGGCCGCGGCGGCGGTCTCCCTGGCCTGGGCCGCCGAGGCGGTCGCCCGCTTCCCTGGCATGCTCGACGCCCTGCCGGCGACGGAGGAGGTGGACCGCTGGATGGCCGACGCAAGGGCGATGGCCGGCGTCAATGCCCGGGCGCAGGCCGCCGTCCTCGTGGCCGACGCCGCCCGCGGCGATCCCCACGACCACCTGACCGCCGACCTGGCCGAGCGGGCCGTCGAGCTGGCCCGCCGGATCGGTGACACGAGGCTGGAGAGCGCGGCCCTCGACGGGCTGTGCGCCGTGCAGCTGGCCAAGGGGGACGTGTCCGGAGGTGCGGCCACGTCCCGGCGCCGCCTCGAGGTGCTGAGCCCGCTACCCCTCGAGCACCAGCACGTGTACGAGCACGGCGAGGCGTTCCACATGATCCTGCTCACCACCATCGCCGCCGGCGACCTGCCGGCCGCCTGGCGCTACTCGTACCAGCGCCAGGACCTCCCCCTCTACCGGGAGGAGGGCGACATGCACGTCGACTGGCTCCTGGTGTCGGCCGCCCTGGCGGGCGACCTCGACCAGGCCGCCGACCTGGCAGCTCGGTTCCGGCGCGGGTGGGAGCGGGCGGGCCGGCCGGCGCTGGGCGGCATCTCCCACGGTCCGGCCGCCGCCGCGCTGGCCTTCGGCCTGCGGGGCGACGACGCGGCCCGGGCCGAGTGGCTCGACGTGTTCGCTTGCATGCGGCGGGTGGTGGCGCCGCTCGCCGGCCGTGACGCCGGCCTGCCCCGCATCCTCGAGGCAATCCTCCAGCTTCACCGGGGCGCCCCGGCCGTCGCCCTCGACGCCCTGGCCGTCGAGCCGGAGCACCTCCGCCAGTGGCACACCGGCGCCTGGCGCCAGTGGCACGCCGCCGTGTGGGCGGAGGCGTCCGTCCTCGCCGGCCACCCCGACGCCGCCGAGCGGCTGGCGAGGGCGGTCACCATCGCCGCCGGCAACCCCGTCGCCGCACCGCTCGTCGAGCGGGCCGGGGCCCTCGCCGGCGGCGACCGTGGGCGTCTCCTCGAGGCGGCGGCCGCCCTCCGCCAGGCGGGCAGCCCCTACCAGTGGGCCCGCACCCTGGTCCTCGCCGGGGGAAGCGATGCGTCCGAGGGCCGGAAGGCGCTGGCCGCCATGGGCGCCGCCGAGATGGCGGAGGACTGAGCGGCCCGGGTCCCGGCCGTCAGCCGGTCTGCGAGACTTGGGCATGGACACCCGGCGGCGCTACCACGACCAACTACGGGCCATGAAGGCCGACACGGTGCGCCTGGCGTCCATGGCCATCCAGGAGATCGAGGGCGGAACGCAAGCGCTCCTCGACGCCGATCTCGCGGCGGCCGAGCGGGTCATGGCGTCCGACGTGGCCATGGACGACCTGACCCATGCCATCGAGGAGAAGGCCTACGTGGTCCTGGCCCGCCAGAACCCCATGGCGCGAGACCTGCGTACCGTCGTGGCGATCCTCCGCCTCATCCACGAGGTGGAGCGGTGCGGCGACCTCATGGTCAACGTGGCGAAGTCCACCCGGCGGCTGTATCCCTACGCCCTCGATCCCCGGGTCCGGGGCCTCCTCGAGCGCATGGGCACGCAGGCGGCCGATCAGCTGCGGACGGCCATCGCCGCCTTCCAGGAGGGCGACCTGGCCCAGGCGGCGGCGGTGGCCGACATGGACGACGTGATGGACGACCTCCAGAAATCGTTGTTCCGCACCATCTTCACCGGCGGGGCGGCCGACGAGGCCCAGCTCCAGCAGGCCGTCCAGGTGGCCCTGATCGGGCGCTACTACGAGCGCATCGCCGACCACGCCGTGAACGTCGGCGCCCGGGTCCCGTTCATGGTCACGGGCGAGTGGGGGCTGGTCGAGGACGCCGGCGCCGACGAGCCCGGCGAGCCCCCGGCCGAGCCGGCGCCCGCGGCCGGCAACGGTGCGGCCGAGGTGATTCCGTAACACGAAATGCTCCCTTGTCCCTGAACCGGACGGACCATATCCTGTTGCCTGCGGGGGGCCTGGCGGCTCTTCGGGGATGAACATGGAGGGGGAACCATGGTGATTCGGCGTGGCCGGCGTCGTGCTTTGGTGGTCCTCGTCCCTGCCGTCGCGGGGGTGCTGTGCGCCATGGGCGCCGCACCTGCAACCGGGCTGACGACCACGGCCGTCGACGCCACCTGCACCCATCCGGTGAGCCTCACCTTCTCGCCGGGACTCGGCCTGGTGGCGCGGCCGACCACCTTCGCCGGCACGGGAGCGTCCGGGCCGTGCGTCTCCTCGCAGGTGGTGAGCGCCACGATGTCGCTCTCCGGGAGCGGCACCCTCGGCTGCTTCAGCGGATCGGCGTCGGGCACCGTGCGGTTCGACTGGGTCACGACCACCGGAGGCACCACGTCTTCGGAAGCGACCGTCAGCGCCACGTCCGCCGGGTTGCTCGGCGGCGCGGCGCTGGCGGGCCAGGTGACGGAGGGCCTCTTCAAGGGCGACAGCTACAGCGTGGCCTTCGCCGGCAATCCGGCACCGCTCGCCGGCTGCCTCACGGCGAGCGGCCTCGACCACTACAGCGGATCGGCCACGTTCACCTTCACCCGTCCGCTCGTCTGACGGCAGCGGCGAACGAGTCCGGAATCTGGATCACTCCAGATTCGGACGAACTCCAGCAGCGGCGCTAGGCTCGGCCCGATGTCCGCGGAGCCCATCGACACCGGAGCGCTCCTGCGCCGCCACGGCCTCCAGGTGACGGCCCAGCGGCTGGCCGTGCTGCGGGCGGTGTCCGGCCGGCCGCACAGTACCGCCGACGACGTCCTCACGCTCGTGGGAGCCGACATCGGCGCCATCTCCCGCCAGGCGGTGTACGACACCCTGGGCACCCTCACCGACAAGGAGCTGCTCCGGCGCATCCAGCCGGCCGGGTCGCCGGCCCGCTACGAGGCGCGGGTGGGCGACAACCACCACCACCTCGTGTGCCGGCGCTGCGGGCGTATGGTCGACGTCGACTGCGCGGTCGGCCACACGCCCTGCCTCACCGCTGCCGACGACGCCGGCTACGAGATCGACGAGGCCGAGGTCACCTACTGGGGCCGCTGCCCGGACTGCACTGCGGATCCCTCGTGAACAGACAGACGAACCATCGAGAGAGGAGCACGACTGACGTGTCCGAGAGCGAAAACCCAGCCATCCCCTCCCCGGACCCCGCGCCGCACCGGCCGAGGACGAACCGGGACTGGTGGCCCAACCAGCCTGATCTCCAGGTCCTCCACCAGCACTCGAGGCTGTCCAACCCCCTGGGCGACGACTTCGACTACGCCGCCGAGTTCGCCAAGCTCGACCTCGACGCCCTGCGGGCCGACCTCGTCGGGGTGATGACCACGTCCCAGGAGTGGTGGCCGGCCGACTACGGGCACTACGGGCCGCTCTTCATCCGCCTCACGTGGCACGCCGCCGGCACCTACCGCATCCACGACGGCCGGGGCGGCGGCGGGCAGGGCGCCCAGCGCTTCGCCCCCCTCAACAGCTGGCCCGACAACGCCAACCTCGACAAGGCCCGCCGGCTGCTGTGGCCGCTGAAGCAGAAGTACGGCAACAAGATCTCGTGGGCCGACCTCCTCGTCCTCGCCGGCAACGTGGCCATGGAGTCCATGGGCTTCCAGACGTTCGGCTTCGGCTTCGGGCGCCCCGACATCTGGGAGCCCGAGGAGATCTACTGGGGTCCCGAGGACACCTGGCTGGGCGACGAGCGCTACAGCGGCGAGCGCGAGCTGGCCGACCCGTTCGGCGCCGTGCAGATGGGCCTCATCTACGTGAACCCGGAGGGGCCCAACGGCAACCCCGACCCGCTGGCCGCGGCCCGCGACATCCGCGAGACCTTCGGCCGCATGGCCATGAACGACGAGGAGACGGTCGCCCTCATCGTCGGCGGCCACACCTTCGGCAAGTGCCATGGCGCGGTCGACCCGCAGTACGTCGGTCCCGAGCCCGAGGGCTGCCCGGTCGAGGCCCAGGGCCTGGGTTGGCGGAACACCGCCGGCACCGGCAAGGGCGCCGACGCCATCACCAGCGGGCTGGAGGGGGCCTGGACCAACGAGCCCACGAAGTGGGACAACGGGTACCTCGACAACCTCTACGCCTACGACTGGGAGCTCACCACCAGCCCGGCCGGCGCCAAGCAGTGGACGCCCAGCAACCCCGAGGCGCAGGGCACCGTCCCCGACGCCCACGACCCCTCGAAGCGCCACGCCCCGATGATGCTCACCACCGACCTGGCCCTCCGCGAGGACCCGGTCTACGGGCCGATCTCGAAGCGCTTCCACGAGAACCCCGACCAGCTGGCCGACGCCTTCGCCCGGGCCTGGTACAAGCTGCTGCACCGCGACATGGGCCCCCTGTCGCGCTACCTCGGCCCCTGGGTCCCCGAGCCGCAGCTGTGGCAGGACCCCGTCCCCGCCGTCGACCATCCGCTGGTCGGCGAGGCCGACGTCGCCGCCCTGAAGGCCCGCCTTCTGTCCTCCGGCCTGTCCGTCTCCCAGCTGGCGGCCACCGCCTGGGCGTCGGCGTCCAGCTTCCGCGGCACCGACAAGCGGGGCGGCGCCAACGGCGCCCGCATCCGCCTGGCGCCCCAGCGGGACTGGGAGGTCAACGACCCCACCGAGCTGGCCAAGGCGCTCCAGACCCTCGAGGAGATCCACCAGGACGTCAACGCCTCGGGCACCAAGGTCTCCCTGGCCGACCTGATCGTCCTCGGCGGGTGCGCCGCCGTGGAGCAGGCGGCCAAGGCCGCCGGCGTCGAGGTCACCGTCCCGTTCGCACCGGGCCGCACCGACGCCTCCCAGGAGCAGACCGACGTCGAGACCTTCGCCGTCCTCGAGCCGACGTCCGACGGGTTCCGCAACTACGCCCGCGCCGGCGACAAGGTGCCGGCCGAGCAGCGCCTGGTCGACCGGGCGTTCATGCTGACCCTCACGGCGCCCGAGATGACGGTGCTGGTCGGCGGCCTGCGGGCCCTCGCCATCAACACCGGCGGCTCGGCCCACGGCGTGCTCACGTCCCGGCGCGAGGCCCTCACCAACGACTTCTTCGTCAACCTGCTCGACGCCGGCACCGAGTGGCGGGCGTCGGCCACTGGCGAGGGCGTCTACGAGGGCCACGACCGGGTCACCGGCGACGTGAAGTGGACGGCCACCGCGGCCGACCTCGTCTTCGGCTCCCACGCCCAGCTGCGGGCCCTCGCCGAGGTCTACGCCCAGGACGACTCGAAGGAGAAGTTCGTGCGGGACTTCGTGAAGGCCTGGGACAAGGTGATGAACCTGGACCGCTTCGACCTGCGCTGACCTCGTCGACGTATTGGCGCGGGCCGCTCCGGCGGCCCGCGCCGCGCGTCCGGGCTCAGATGACGTTGGCGGCGAGGAGGACCACCACCAGGGCGGCGACCGCGATGCGGTACCAGCCGAAGACCTGGAGGTCGTGGCGCTTCAGGTAGCCGACCATCCAGGCGACCGACGCGGCGGCGGCGGCGAAGGCGACGACCACGCCGAGCACGGGCACCCCCAGCCCGAGCGAGTCCAGCATGGTCTTGCCCGACGTGAGGGTCTCGTAGGCGGTGGCGGCGCCCAGGGTCACCAGCCCGAGCAGGAAGCTGAACTCCACCGCCGCCGGCATCGAGAAGCCGAGGAGGAGGGCGGCCACGATGGTGACCAGGCTGCGGCTGGTGCCGGGCCACAGGGCCAGCACCTGGGCCGCACCGATCATCAGGGCGTCCCGGTTGGTGATCGCCTCGAGGGGTCGCCCGGAGTGCCCGGCGATCATGCCGTTGCGGCTCATGACGATGATCGCCACCCCGCCCACCGCCCAGGCGATGAGCACCGGCCAGGTGCCGAACAGGACGTCCTTGATCACCTTCTCGGAGATCACCCCCACCACGGCGGCGGGGACGAAGGCGACCAGTACGGCCAGCAGGACCTTCCGGCCCTCGGCGCTCCTTCCGAGCAGCCCCTCGATCATGGCCCGGATGCGGCGCCGGAAGAGCAGGAGCACGGCGAGGATGGCGCCGGCCTGGATGGCCACGTCGTAGCTCTTGACGGCGTCGCCGGCGGCCCCCGAGGTCGGGAGATCCATGATCCGGCCGGCGACGAGCAGGTGGCCGGTGGAGCTGATCGGCAGGTACTCGGTGATGCCCTCGACCACCCCGAGCACCACCGCCTCGCCGGCGGTCAGCACGTTCCTGGGTGCCTCGGTCAGGGCGCCGGCCGGCCCCGGCGCCAGCACGCAGAGGGCGAGGATGCCGAGGAGGGCGAGAGCGAACAGCCCGGCGCGACGGGGACGGGTCATGCGATGGGCCAGGGCACGGGGGCCATTGTGGTCCGGGCGTCGCCGCTGCATCCAGGCAGGGCGGGCGGTACTGTCGGCGGCCCGGTACGGGAGACGGGAGGTCCGATGAGCCTGACCAGCTACCTCGACACGTTGCAGGGCACGGCTGCGCTGCCGCCGGCGCTGCTCGACCAGGCCTTCTCGGCCGACGCATTCTCCTTCTCCGCCATCGACGGCACCGCCACACCGGAGGCGCTGGAGGCGCAGGCGTCGGCCTTCGAGAGCCTCACCGACGAGCAGCCGGCCGACACCCTGGCGGGGCGGACGGTGCTCACCCTGGCCGGCCTGGCGGAGATCCGCTACGCCGGCCGCCTGCTGGTGGCCCACGACGCGGCGGAGCAGGCGGGGGGCATCGTGTCCTTCGCGGCCGGCGAGCCGGGCGCCGACGCCGTGCTGGCCGCCGATCCCGACACCGATGCCATCGTGGCGGCCATCCGCCAGGCCGCCGACTACGACCCGGTCGGTGCGGCCGCGGCAGGCGGCGACGCGGCGGCCATCGCCTTCGGCGTCGCACCGGCCGACCTCGGCGTGCTGGAGAAGGACCTCCAGGCGTCCGTCGACGCCATCGTCGGCGACGGCGAATCCGCCGTTCGGAGCCTGGCCGGCGCCGTGGGCTGGCAGGCGGTGGCCGGCGTGGTGGGCGGCGACCTGTCCAAGGTGGTGGAGCGCTCGGCCATGCTGGCGGCGGCCAGGGCGGCGGTCGGACGGGCCAAGCAGGCCATCCTGCGCGTGATGGAGGCGGGCATCGCCAAGCTGGAGAAGGCCGTCGGCCCGGCCCTCGGCGCCTTCCTCGGCAAGGCCAAGGACAAGCTCGCGGCGTGGTTCGGGTCCGGGGGCAAGGAGAAGCTCGAGGCGGCCCTGGTCGGCGCCGGCACCGTGGTGCCCGCCTGCCTCGCCGCCGTCAAGGCGGCGGGGGCCACCGACGCCCAGGTCGGGGCGGCCGCCAAGGCCGGCGAGGCGGTGGCGGCCCACGCCCACCACCTGAGCGGCGTCACCGCCAAGGTGGCCGGGGTCGTCAAGTGGTTCGGTTCCATCCTGTGGAGCAGCCCGGTGGGCCCCTACGTGGCCGCCGGGTTCGTGGTGGCCATCGCCGCCGCCGTCTGGCAGGTGCAGGACCACCTCGACACCTCGTCGCCCTTCCCCCTCCCCGACGTCACCGAGGGGATGGTGAGCGCCGTCACCAAAGCGATCCAGCAGGCGTGATCCCCCACACCCGGGACGGGTGCTACCCGAATCTGCCGGTGATGTAGTCCTCGGTGCGGCGGTCGGCGGGGGCGGTGAAGATCTTCTCCGTGCGGTCGAACTCGACGAGGACGCCGGTGCGCTCGCGGCCGTCGTTGCCCACCTCGGCGGTGAAGAAGGCGGTGCGGTCGGACACGCGGGCCGCCTGCTGCATGTTGTGGGTGACGATGACGATCGTGTAGTCCCGCTTCAGCTCCACCATCAGCTCCTCGATCCGGTTGGTGGCCAGCGGGTCGAGGGCCGAGCACGGCTCGTCCATCAGGATCACGTCGGGGCGCACGGCGATGCAGCGGGCGATGCAGAGGCGCTGCTGCTGGCCGCCCGACAGGGAGAAGGCGCTCTTCCTCAGCTTGTCCTTCACCTCGTCCCACAGGGCGGCCTTGCGGAGAGAGTCCTCGACACGCTCGTCCATGCCGCCCTTCATCCCGTTGACCCGGGGGCCGAAGGCCACGTTGTCGTAGATCGACTTGGGGAACGGGTTGGGCTTCTGGAACACCATGCCGATGCGCCGGCGCACCTCGATGGGGTCGACGTCGGGGGCGTAGAGGTCCTGGCCGTGGTAGCGGACGGAGCCCTCCACGCTCGTGCCGGGAATGAGGTCGTTCATCCGGTTCAGGCAGCGGATGAACGTGCTCTTCCCGCACCCGGAAGGCCCGATGACGGCCGTGATCTGGTGCTTGAACACGTCGATCGTGACGTCGCGGATCGCCACGAAGGGGCCGTAGCGGAGCGTGAGCGCCTCGATGCGGAACACCGCCTCGGTGGTTCCGGCTCCGTCTTCCTCCGCCGCCCGGGCGGCAATCACCTCGGGCCGGCGGGCCAGCCCGCCGTCGAGCCGCGGTTCACTCTCCTGACTGGTCACGTTCACCTGCTGTTCAGGCACCAGGCCACCACCAGATCTACCCCTGACAGACGCTAACGGGTGCGCGGCCATCAGCGCACGGCGAACCGCGACGAGACCCAACGGGCCAGGATCGTGAGCACCAGGACGAGGACGATGAGGGTGAGTGCGGCACCCCACGCCCGCTGCTGCGGCCCGACGAAGGGGAGCTGGGCGTTGCGGAAGATCTGGACGGAAAGGGCGGTGTTGGCTCCGTGCAGGAGGTCGGTGTTGAACTCCCGTGCCGCCCCGACACAGAACAGGAGGGGCGCCGTCTCGCCCGCCGCCCGGGCCACCGCCAGGAGGCACCCGCTGACGACACCCGGCAGGGCGGCGGGGAGGACGACTGTGAGGATGGTGCGGGACCGCCTCGTCCCGAGCGCGTAGGCCGCCTCACGGAGGTCCTGGGGCACCAGCCGGAGCATCGACTCGCTCGAGCGGATCACGATGGGCAGCATCAGGGCGGCCAGGGCCAGGGCGCCGGCGAAGCCCGACTGACCGAAGGTGAGGACCCACACCGTGTAGATGAACAGGCCCATGACGATCGACGGGACGCCCGACATGACGTCGCTCAGGAACCGGAGGACGGCGGTGAGCGGGCGCCCCCGCCCGTACTCCGAGAGGTAGATGGCTGCCATGACCCCGAGGGGGATGGCCATCAGGGCGGCGGCGCCGGTGATGAGGATCGTGCCCACCACCGCCGGCCCCATGCCCGGGCCCGGCAGGCGGGACACGATGGGCACCGGCTTGGTGAAGAAGTCGAGGCTGATGACCTCGAGTCCCCGCTTCAGGACGTAGCCGAAGATGAGGAGAAGCGGGACGACGGTGATGACCACCGTCGTGCAGATCAGCACGGTGGCGAGGCCGTTCCTGAAGCGCCGGGAACGCTGGATGGTGCGCACGCCGAGGTCGGTGGAGGAGGGGGCGGTGGGATCCGGGACGGTGGTGACCGTCATGTGGCCGCCCCCTCGTGCACGCTCATGCGCCGTACCACGGTCTGGGCGGCGATGTTCACCAGGACGGTGACGAAGAAGAGCACCACACCCAGCCCGATGAGCGCGGAGCGGTGGGTGCCGCCCGCCTCGCCGAACTGGTTGGCGATCACCGCCGCCATGGCGTCGCCGGCCCCGAACAGGCGGGCGGTGAGCTGCGGGCTGGACCCGATGACGAGGGCGGCGGCGATGGTCTCGCCCATGGCGCGCCCGAGGCCGAGCATGACCGCCCCGATCACGCCTGCCCGGCTGTGGGGGAAGACGGTCTGGCGGATCATCTCCCACCGGGTGGCGCCGAGGGCCAGCGCCGCCTCCTTCTGACCCGGCGGCACGGTGTCGAACACCTCCCGGACCAGCAGGGTGATGATCGGCGTGATCATCAGGGCCAGCACGATGCCGGCGGTGAAGAAGCTCTTCCCGTTGACCGGCCCGCCGAAGAGCGTTCCCAGCACGGGGACGCCCTCGGTTCCCGAGGCGATGTCGGCGTAGAGCTTCACGATGAGCGGCGAGAGCACCAGAAGCCCCCACAGCCCGAACACGACCGACGGCACGGCGGCCAGCAGGTCGATGGCATAGCTGATGCCCTGGCGCAGGCGCCTGGGCGCGACCTCGGTGAGGAACAGGGCGATGCCGACGCTGAGAGGCACGGCGAGGACGAGGGCGATGGCGGAGATGACCAGCGTTCCGTAGATGAAGGCGAGGGCGCCGAACTTGCCGGCGTTGGGCACCCACTCGTCGGAGGTGACGAAGCCGGCGCCGGCCGCCCGGAAGGCGGGCAGCGCCTGCTTGGTCATCGAGTACACGATGAGCACGAGCACGGCGAGCACCGCCATGCCGCACAGCAGCGTGACGGCGCGGAAGACCCGGTCGGCGATCGGCCTCCGGGCCGGGCGGAAGACGGAGGCGGCCGTCACGACATCGGGTTCAGCCGGGGAGGACGATGTTGTTCAACTGGGCCAGCGCCTGCTTGGTCATGGAATCGGGCAGGGCGGCGTAGTCGATGTCCCTGGCGCTCTTCTGGCCGTCGGTGAGCACGTAGGTGAGGAACGCCTTGAGCGCCTCACCCTTGGCCTTGTCGACCTGGTTCTTGTAGAGGAGGACCCATGTGCCGGCGGTGATGGGGTAGGCGGTGTCGCCGGAGGCGTCGAGGGCGCTGTAGCTCAGATCCGGGTTCAGGGTGACGTTCTCCAGGGCGGCCGTCGCCGCCTCGACATCGGGGGCGACGAACTTGCCGGCCTTGTTCTTCAGGTCGGCCATCTGGAGCTGGGCGGCCCTGGCGTCGGAGAGGTCGACGTAGCCGACGGCGCCGGCGGTGCCCTTCACGATCTGGGCCACGCCCGTGTTGCCGTTCCCGGCCTGGGTGTCGGCCGGCCAGTTCACGGTGGAGCCCGAGCCGAGCGTCCAGGCGTCTGGGGCGGCGGCGGCCAGGTACTTGGTGAACTGGTCGGTGGTGCCGGACCCGTCGGCCCGGTGGGCGACGGTGATCGCGGTGGACGGCAGCTTGGCGCCCGGGTTCAGGGCGGCGATGGCGGGGTCGTTCCACGTCTTGATCTGCCGCTGGAAGATCTTGGCGATGGTGGGGGCGTCGAGCTTCAGCTTGTCGACGCCGCTGAGGTTGTACGAGACGGTGATGGGCGCCGCCGTGGTGGGCACGTACAGGACCTCGCCGCCCTTGTACTTGGGAACGTCCTCGGGCTTGATCAGGGCGTCCGAACCGGCGAAGTCGGTCACCTGGTCCTGGAGCTCCTGGCGGCCCTTCCCGGAGCCGCCGCCGCCGTAGTTGATGGTGACCTCGGGCTGCTGCTCCTGGAAGGCGGCGATGCTCTGCTCGTAGAAGGCCTGGGCGAAAGTGGAACCCGACGAGTTCAGCGTGGCGGGGGCCAGCTTGGCCGCCGTGGTGCCGCCGGTGTCGCCGGTGGTGGCGTCGTCGCTCTTGCTCCCGCCACAGGCGCCCACGAGGGCGGCGGCGGTGAGGAGCACGGCGGCGGGACGCAGCAGGGTTCGAACGGGCATGACGCGACGCTATCGAGAAGGCGTTGCCGAGCCCCCACCGGCAGGTGACGGAGAGGTGAACGAGCGGTGAATTCCGAGCCTCCGATCTCCGCGTGTCGGGCATCCCACCCCGGCCGCTCTACGCTCGTCCAGGATGCGCATCGCCGCACTCGACCTCGGCAGCAACTCCTTCCACCTCCTCGTCGCCGACGCCCACCCAGACGGGTCGTTCGACCGGCTGTTCCGGGAGAAGGAGATGCTGCGGCTGGGCGACGTGGTGGCGCGCCACGGCCGCCTCACGCCCGAGGCGTGCGACCAGGCGGTCGACGCCGTGCGCCGGTTCCGCACCATGGCCGAGCAGGCGGGGGCGGAGGAGATCGTCGCCTGCGCCACGGCCGCCATCCGGGAGGCCGAGAACGGCGCCGAGCTGGTCCAGCGGATGGCCGACGAGACAGGCGTGCGGGCGCGGGTCATCAGCGGCATCGAGGAGGCCACCCTCATCTTCAAGGCGGTGCAGGCCAGCGTCCTCATCGACCCGGGCCCGGCCGTGTGCCTCGACCTGGGCGGCGGCAGCCTCGAGGTGATGGTGGGCGACGTCCGCACCCTGGCGTGGGCCACCAGCGTGAAGCTCGGCGTGGCCCGCCTCACCGCCGAGCTGGTGCGGGCCGACCCGCCCCGCCCGGGCGACCTCCGCCGGCTGCGCAAGCGGATCCGCCAGGTGCTGGCGCCGGCCGCCGGCGCCATCGCCCCGCTGAGCCCGAAGCTGCTGGTGGGCACCAGCGGCACCCTGTGCGACCTGGCGCGGATGGCGGCGGCCATGGAGACGGGCACGGTGCCCACGTCGATCAACAACCGCCATGTCACCCGGACCGCGCTGGAGGCGGTGCACGAGCAGGTGGTGTCGGTCCCGGCGGCCGGCCGCCGCCGCCTCGACGGCCTCGACGCCCGCCGGGCCGAGCTGGTGCCGGCCGGCTCGGTGCTGGCCCTCGAAGCCCTCGACCTGTTCGGCTTCGACGAGATGGTGGTGGGTACCTGGGCCCTGCGGGAGGGCATGGTGCTCGACGAGATGCGCCGGCAGACCGGCGGCGCCCTCACCGACGACCCCCGGCTGATCCGCGCCTCCTCGGTGCTCGACCTCTGCCAGCGCTGCGGCTGGCGGGAGGGCCACTCCCGCCAGGTGGCCCGCCTGGCCCTGTCGCTGTTCGACCAGACGGCCGACATCCACCGCCTCGGCGACCACGAGCGGGAGCTGCTGGAGCACGCCGCCCACCTGCACGACATCGGCGAGCACGTCTCCGGCGAGGCCCACCACAAGCACACCGCCTACCTGATCGAGCACGGCCAGCTGCGGGGCTTCCGCCCCCAGGAGGTCGACGTGCTGGCCACCCTCGGCCGCTACCACCGCCAGGGCGAGCCCAAGGCGTCGTTCGAGCCCTTCGGCCGGATGGACGACGGCACCCGGGCGGCGGTTCGCACCCTCACCGCCCTCCTCCAGGTCGCCGACGGGCTCGACCGCGGCCACACCGGCGCCGTCGACGACGTGCTGGCCGTCGACCACGGCGACCGCATCGAGGTGCGCGTGCTGGCCGGCGGCGACGTCGACCTCGACGTCTGGGGCGCCCGCCGCAAGAAGGCCCTGTTCGAGGAGAGTTTCGGCCGCCAGCTCGAGGTCACCGTCGCCGACCCCCTCGCCTGGAGCGCCTAGGCAGGACGCTCTTTGGACATCTGCGCCCACCTGCCGGGTCCAGATGTCCAAAGTCGCAGGGGCCTACTGGTAGCTCGTGGCCACCACGTGCTCGTCGGCCCCGAGCACCCGCGCCTGCGCGCCCGAGCCGGCGGGTGGCACCTCGATGCACGGGGTGCGCAGGGCGGTGACGGTGACCGCCCGGTGCACGCCCTCGGGCACGTCGGGTCCCCAGGTGGCGAGGGCGGGGTCCTGGACGGGGCCCTTCCCGGCCTCAGGGCCGGTGTAGGTGGTCTGGGTCCGTATCGCCGAGCAGACGATGCGCCAGCCTCCGGCCTCGGGAAACGTGAACGCGCCGGCGCCGGCCTGGAAGGCGATCCACGACACCAGTCCGCCGGGGCCGGCGGCTCCCTGGCGGCGGGCGGCCAGGACCTTGGCGTACTCGTCGGTCCAGCGGCCGGGTTCGAAGGGCCCCGTGGGCGGCACGGTTCCGGTGCGGCGGGCGACGCGCCACAGGTCGGCGAGGGCGGCGTGCACGCCGTCGGGGTCGACGGCGGGCGGCGCGTCGGGCGCCAGGGCGTAGCCGTCCGGGTCGGGGGCCGGGGGCGTCACCGCCGCCTTGTCGGTGTGGAAGCCGCCGGCGAAGGCCAGCCGCCAGGGGTCGGCGGCGGTCTCGCGGCGCAGCACGAGGAACGCCAGGTACGGCCGGGTGGCGTCGGTGGTGGCCACCTGGGCCAGGAACTGGGCCGGGAACCCGTCCTGTCGCGGCACCGTGACGGCCACCGCCCGCGCCGGGCCGAAGGGGTTGCCGGCCGGGCACGGGCAGCGGCCGGCGTCGACCTCGAGGGCGGTGCCGGTCTCGAACCCCCGCAGCTCGGCCGGGTCCAGGCGGTTGAGGGCGTCCCCGCGGAGGGCCCACATGGCCCGGGCGACGGCCTCGGCGGCCGCCGGCGTCACCACCGGCCCGCCCGGCGGGGGCGGCGCGGTGAGGGCGGCCGGCAGGGCGGAGCGGGCAGGTCCCGGCTCCACCGGCGGCACGGGTGTGAGCACCGGGTCGCCGTCGGCGTCGAGGGCCGGCGGGGCAGGCTCCTCGAGGAGCGGCTCGGGTGGCGCCGTCTGCTCCGGCGCCTCGGCGGCGGGCTGCTCGTCCGTCGAAAGGATGCGCCCGCCCGCCACCAGCAGGCCGGCGGCGACGGCCACGGCCGCCCAGGCGCGGAGTAGGCGGCGAAGCCGGCGGTAGGACGCCGGGCCCAGGCCGGCGTCGGCGGCCAGGCGCGCGGCTCCCCGGCGCTCGAGGGCGTGCACGGCGGCGGTGGTGCGCCAGGCCCGGCGCCGGCGGCGGTCGAGCCCGGGCGGGGTGCAGCGGCGGGCGGCGACGGCGACCGCCGCCCAGCCGCCGCCCACCAGCACGGCGGCGGCGACGAGGAAGGCGAAGGACCACGCCGGCGCACTCCCGTCGGGCAGGAGCTGGCCGGCCGCACCCAGCACGGCGAGGGGGACGCCCACGCGGATCGCCGTGCCGGCCCGGAGGAGCCGGCGGGCCCGGGCCGGCGCCAGCGGCGCGGCGCCGACGAGGACGGTGTCGGGTCCGGTGCCTTCCGGGGATCGGTGGCGTTCCTCGAACGATCGCTCCTCGAGGCGGCCGAGCGGCACGACGTCGACGTGGCCGGCCAGCACAACCACGGCACCGGGCCGGGCTTCGCCGTGGAGCCGGAATGGCGCGCCCCGCGGCACTTCGAACCAGCTGTCGGCGTCGACGGTGGCGACGGCCAGCGTGGTGTCATCGAGGTCGGCGTGCTGGTGCAGTGACAGGTGGTACGTGGTGGCCCGCCCGACCTGGACCCACGGGTCGGCCCAGACGGGCGTGGAGGGCGCCCCGCCCACCAGCGCCGCCATCTTCCTCGCCCGGCGCCCGCCCGCCGGCCGGCGGGCCCGGCAGCTCTCGCAGGTGGGGCCCTCGTTGCGCCAGCCGCAGCGGCAGCGCCAGGGCCGCTCTCCGGTGTCCGCCTCGTGCTGATCGGGGACGATGTTCAAGGGCTCCACCGGCGGCCTGAACCCGCCCATCGAGTCATCCGCCGCCGGGCAGGGCGAGGACGCGGGCGGCCTCGTCCCACAGCGCCTCGTAGGCCAGGGCGGCGCGGCTGCGCGGCGCGCTCACCACGACGGGGGAGCGGCGCACGCCCATGAGCTCCACCTCGGTGGCGGCCGGGATGGTGGCCGTCAACACGCCGGCCTCCGCCTCCTCGATCACGCTGCGGTGCAGCTTCTTGCGGGCGTCGACCATCGAGAAGAACGGGGCCACGCGCGGCCGGTGGCCGTCGGACCCGGCGAGGAAGTCACGGAGCTGGGCGAGGGTCCGCAGCGACAGCGTGGACGGGATGAGCGGCACGAGCAGGGCGTCGGCCGCCTCGAACACGCCCTCGGAGACGAGCGAGATGCTCGGCGCGCAGTCCACGATCACCAGGTCGAACTCGCCGACCAGCGGGCGCAGCACCGGGCGCAGCCGGCGTACGGGGCGCTTGGCGTCGTGCAGGACCAGGTCGAGGTTCCGGTAGGAGAAGTCGGCGGGCAGGAGGTCGAGGCCCTCGACGTCGGTGCCCTTGACCCGGTCGAGCACGTCGGTGCGGCCCGTCACCAGGGCCTCGCCCCCGCCCTTGACGCGGGGCTTGACGCGGAACAGGTAGCTGGCCGCTCCCTGCGGGTCGAGGTCCCAGAGCAGGGTCCGCACGCCGTTGCGGGCGGCCAGCGCCCCGAGGTTCACGGCCGCCGAGGTCTTCCCGACCCCGCCCTTGATGCTGTAGGTGGCGACGACCTTCACCCGGCGCCGGCCCCGAAGGCGGAGGCCACGCCGCTGCGGACGGCGGGGGCGGTGAAGGAGGCGAAGCGGCGGGCGAAGTCGGCCCGGGCCTCGGCCTGCTGTTCGAAGAGGCGCTCCACCAGGGCGCCCATGGCGAGCAGCGTGGCGGTCGAGTCCTTGTCCCCCGCCAGGTCGGTCGCCAGGGCGTGGAAGTACTCGCCCTGCACCTGGCGGTCCTGGAAGCAGCCGAGGACGTTCTGGAGGCCCTTCAGGGCCGACACCATGGGGCGGACGACCTCGGCGGGGTAGAGGCCGCCGAAGTGCTCCAGCAGGTAGCGCAGCTCCTTGCCCCGCTTGCGCAGGTCGTGGAGGTCCTCGGCCGGGCTGGCGTCGGTGACGGCCCGGCCCCGCCGCTTGATCGAGCCGTACACCGTGCTGATGCGGGCGGCGGCGGCATCGACGATCGGGCGGCCGGCGTCGGGGCCGGGCGCCTCGTCGCCGGGGACCCGGGAGGCGGCCAGCTCGTCGAGGTAGGCCGGCCAGGCGGCGGCCAGCTTCTTGAAGCGGGCGCTGCGCAGGTGCCGCACCATGGCCTTGCGGTCGTCGTCCCGGCGGCCGGCGAGCAGCCGGTGGACGGGCTCGAGGCCGGTGGCGAGCGCCGGTGCCACCGAGGCCCGGAGGTCGTCCCACTCCAGCAGCGTGACGTCGACGTCGCGGGTGGGTCCCGTGACCTCCTGGACCCACTTCAGCTCCACCGCCCAGTGCGAGCGGCACTGGGCCGGGAGGGCCGACCGCAGCTCCTTCAGCAGCGACCGGCTCCGCCGCACCGCCACTCGCAGGTCGTGCAGGAACTCGGTGTCGAGGTCGGCGAGGGTGCCGGGCAGCTGCTCGTCCACCTGGGTCCAGAGGCGCCGGAGCAGCACGGCGGTGGCCCGGTCGGCCCGCCACCTCGGGTCGAGGGCCACGTCGAGCTTGCCCGACAGGCCGCCCGGCTTCCCGCCGGCGGCCACCACCGCCTCGTCGAGGAGGCTCTGCCCGGCCGGCTCCAGCCCGGCGTCGCCGGCCAGCCGCCGGCACACGCGGGCGTAGGCGCCGTCGTAGCCCCGGACGGCGTCGACCCGCAGCCGGGCCCGCAGGGGCCGGGCCGGCTCGCCCCGCCGTACGAGCAGGGGGTGCTCGGCCACCAGGCGCACCACCGTCTTGGCCTCGCCGTCGAGAACGTAGAGGGGCAGCAGGCGGCTGCGGAGGTGGGCGAGGGGCAGGAGGGCCCGCATCGCGATCACGGGGGCCAGGCAGGCCCGGACCGGCCCGTCGGGCAGGGCGTCGGCGGGCAGCCGGTCGGCCGGCGCCGGCACCGAGCACTCGTCGATGCCGCCCTCCGGGTGGTGGAGGGTCAGCTCCCACCGGCCGCTGCGGTGGCGGCCGTCGAGCGCCAGGCCGGCGCGGGCCAGGCGGCGGTCGGCGGTGTCGAGGGCGGTGCGGTCGAACGTCGCCGGCCGCCCCGCGTGCACGTCGAGGTACTCGCCCAGCAGCGGGGCCACCGCCGGGCCGTCCGTCTCCGGCGGCAGGAGGAACGACGTCGGCGGCTCGGGCGGCATGTGGTCCCATTGTGCGCGCGCCGGCGTGTGCCGGGCGGGGCGCCGGGCGTGTGCTGTGATGGCGCCCGGGATGGCGCTCCCGTCGGACACCGAGCTGGCCGTGCGGATCGTGGTCGCCGCCGCGCTCGGGGCGGTGGTGGGGCTGGAGCGGGAGATCTCCGACCAGAGCGCCGGCCTCCGCACCCACCTCTCGGTGGCCCTCGGGTCGGCGCTGTTCGTGATCGCCGGTGCCTACGGGTTCTCGGAGTTCTACAACCTGCGGCCGGGCGTCCACGTCCAGGTGAGCGTGGACCGTGTGGCCTCCACCGTGGTCACCGGCATCGGCTTCCTGGGCGGCGGCGCCATCCTCAAGCACGGGTCGTCGGTGCGGGGCCTCACCACCGCCGGCAGCCTGTGGGTCACCGCCGCCATCGGCATGGCCGTGGCCGTCGGGAGCTACGGGCTGGCGGTGGTGTCCACCGTCGTGCTGCTCGCCGCCCTGTCCGGGCTGCGGGCTCCCCGGCGCTGGATCGACCGCCACCTGGTGCGCCGGCGCCGGTCCCTCGTCGTCACCCTCGCCCCCGGCTCCCGGGCAGCCGAGGTGATCACCGCCCTCAGCGACATCCGCGGCCTGGACGTGAAGGAGCTGTCGGTGCGGGTGCGCGAAGGGGCCACGGTTGTGGAGGCCGAGGTGCGGGCGTCGGCCGGCGTCGACCTGGAGACGGCGATGGGCACGCTCATCAGCCGCGACGACGTGGAAGCCGTGGACTTCGGGGTCTAATGGCGGGTCCCGTCCGGCGGTCGTGGGGCACCGGCCGGGGCCGTGGGTGACCGTACCCAGCCCCGGTTGCCGCCCGGCCACGCCGGCATGGCGTGTGGGTGAACGGTGGTCGAATCCCGATTCGAGGGCGCGAATCGGATGGTCCCTCCGGCGGTCGTGCCGTACGGTCGAGGGCATGGGACCGGAGCAGCGGTGGGCGGCGGTGGTGGCCCGGGACGCCGGCACCGACGGCCGCTTCGTGTACGCCGTTCGCACCACCAGGGTGTACTGCCGGCCGGCGTGCCCGGCCCGGCGCCCGCTGCGGGCCAACGTGGAGTTCTTCGACCGGGCGTCCGACGCCGAGGCGGCCGGGTACCGGGCCTGCCGCCGCTGCCGGCCCGCCGCCGCCCGCACCGGTGCGGCGGAGGCGGTCGCCGAGGCCTGCCGCCTGCTGGCCGGCCCGGGCGAGGCGCCGCCGCTGGTCGAGGTGGCCCGCGAGGTGGGGCTCAGCCCGTCGCACCTCGGGCGTTCCTTCTCCCGCCTGGTGGGCACCACGCCCCGGCGGTACGCCGCCGGCGTGCGGATGGACCGGGCCAGGGCCGGGCTGCGGGCCGGGCAGGCCGTGACGGCGGCGATCTACGACGCCGGCTTCGGGTCGAGCCGGGCGTTCTACGAGCAGGCCGAACTTGGGATGCCGCCGGCCGCCTACCGCGCCGGCGCGCCGGCGCACGTCATCCGCCACACCACCGTGCCCAGCCGGCTGGGGCCCGTCCTGGTGGCGGCCACCGACCGCGGCGTGTGCGCCGTGCGGTTCGTCGACGGCGAGGGCGAGGACGAGCTGGGACAGGAGTTCCCCGCCGCCTCGATCCGTCGCGACGACGACGGCCTGCGGGCGGTGGCCGAGCGGGTGGTGGCGGCGGTCGAGGGGCGCGCCGGCGCCGCCGACCTCCCCCTCGACGTCCGGACCACCGCCTTCCGGCTCCTGGTGTGGGAGGCCCTGCGGGCCATTCCGGCCGGTCAGACGCGGTCGTACTCGGAGGTGGCGGCCGCCGTCGGCCGGCCCTCCGCGGTGCGGGCGGTGGCCGGCGCCTGCGCCGCCAACCCGGTGGCGGTCCTCGTGCCCTGCCACCGGGCGGTGGCCGCCGACGGGTCGCTGGCCGGCTACCGCTGGGGCCTCGAGCGCAAGCGGGCCCTCCTCGACGCCGAGCGGGGCGTGACCGGCCCATCGGTGCACGATCCCGAAGGGACGGTGCAGCGGACCTGAGCCGGACGTCGCTCGGGTCCGACTACCGCCGCCTGTGGGTGGCGTCCACCGTCTCCAACGCCGGCGACGGCGTGTTCCTCGTCGCCCTCCCGCTGCTGGCCGCCAGCCTCACCCGCAGCCCGGGCCGGGTGTCGGCCGTGGCCCTGGCCGGCCGCCTGCCGTGGCTCCTGTTCGCCCTCGTCAGCGGCGCCCTGGTGGACCGCTGGGACCGCCGGCGGGTGATGTGGGTCGTCGACGCCGGCCGGGGCGTGGTGGTCGCCCTGCTGGCGGCGGCCGTGCTGGCCGGGCAGACGACGATTCCCATGCTCATGGTGGCGGCCTTCCTGCTCGGCTCCGGGGAGACGCTGTTCGACAACGCCTCGCAGTCGTTCCTGTCCTCCGTCGTGGGCCGCGAGGCCGGGCGCCTGCAGCGCGCCAACTCGCAGCTCATGGGTGGCGAGATCGTCGCCGAGCAGTTCGCCGGGCCCCCCGCCGGTGGCCTGCTCTACGCCGTCGGGCGGGCCGTCCCGTTCGCCGCCGACGCCGCCTCGTTCGTGGTGAGCGCCGCCCTCGTGGCCGGCGTCCGCACGCCGCCGCCGGCCCGGCCGCCCGCCGCGCCGGCCCGCCGGCTGATGGGGGAGATCGGCGAGGGGATGCGCTGGCTGTGGGGCCACCGGCTGCTCCGGACGCTGGCCCTGCTGGTCGGCGCCACGAGCCTCGTGTTCACGGCCGGCGAGGCGGTCCTCGTGCTCTTCGCCCAGGAGAAGCTCGGCGTGGGCCCGGTGGGCTTCGGGCTGCTCGGCGTGGGCGCCGCCGCCGGCGGCCTGCTCGGCACGGTCGTGGGCACCCGCCTCGAACGGCGCCTCGGCGCCGGCCCCGTGCTGCTCGGCTCCATCGCCTCCCTCGGGGTCGTCCAGCTGGCCGTCGGCCTGGCCTCCCAGGCGTGGCTGGTGTGCGCGCTCTTCGGCGTGACGGGGACGGCCACCGTGGCGTGGAACGTCATCACCGTCTCGCTGCGGCAGGCGGTGGTGCCCGAGCACCTGCTGGGCCGGGTCAACAGCGTCTACCGGCTGCTGGCATGGGGACCGATGACGATCGGTGCGGCGATGGGCGGCCTCCTCGCCGGCCGCTTCGGCCTGCGGGCGCCGTACCTGGTGGGCGGCGTCGCCCTCCTCGTGGCGCCGCTGCTGGCGGCTCGGGTGGTGAGCACCGACGCCGTCGCCGCCGCCCGGGCGGCCGCCGGGACCGAAGCCTGAGAGACTTGGCGCGTGGGCACGGAGACGGAGCGCAAGTTCGTGGTGGCCCAGCTGCCGGCCGGCGGCGTGCTGGGCGCCGGCACCCGGTTGCGCCAGGGCTACCTGGCGGCCAGCGACGGCGTGGAGGTCCGCGTGCGCGTCGGAGGCGGCGAGGCGTGGCTCACCGTGAAGGTCGGAACCGGCCTGTCGCGGCACGAGGTCGAGGTCCCCATCACCCTCGTCGACGCCGAGGCGCTGTGGCCGGCCACCGAGGGGAGGCGCGTGGAGAAGGTGCGCCATCGGGTCCCCGTGGGCGGGCACGTGGCCGAGGTCGACGTCTACGAGGGCGACCTGGCGGGCCTGCGCACGGTCGAGGTCGAGTTCTCGTCCGAGGACGCCGCCCGGGCCTTCACCCCGCCGGCGTGGTTCGGCGACGAGGTCACCGGCACGCCGGGCTGGGACAACGCGTCGCTCGCCCGGCACGGCCGCCCCGGCTGAGGACCACCGTCCTCACTCCGAGACGAACAGGAACGGCTGGGCCGCGTACGTCCTGACCTGCTCCCACGGGCTGTACGGCAAGCCGTCGGCGGGCTGCTGATAGCAGACGGCGGTGACCCAGAAGTACTCGTGGGGCCCACCGGGGATGCCGCTCGGGACCCGCATCTCCACGTGCCACGTACCGTCCGGGTTCGGCGCCGCCGACTCGCCCGGCTGCGAACCGGTGAGGTTGATGCCGATCTCGTTCTTCACGGTCACGCCGACCATCAGGCCGCGCTCGCCGGTGCACCCGTCGCCGTCGGCGACCAGGATCGTCCCCACCCCCCCTGTCGCCGGCGAGAGGCGGTAGGGGTAGCCCGAGGCGTCGAACTGCGGCGGCGGGTAGGTCGTCGACGTGGTGGTCGTCCGCGGAACGGCCGAGGTCGACGTCGTGGTCGTGACGGGCGCGGTCGTCGCCGTTTCGGGGACCGACGACGTGGTCGTCGATCCGGAGGTTGGTGCACCTTCGTCGGCGACGCGCACGGTGCTGTCACCTGCCTGTCCGCAGCCGGCGAGGAGCACCAGCACGAGGCCGAGGGCTGCTGCGATCTTCATCCCAATTGCCGCCTTCCTGTCAGCTGCTGAGACGCATCCTTCGCCGTCTCAACGGTCCAGGGGCCACGAAGGTTGACAGGGAAGCGCGTACCGTCCTCTGGTGGCCGCCCGTCCGCTCACCAAGACCGTCGTCGTCGACACCTCGGTGCTGGTGGCCGAGCCCGGCGCCCTGGAGGAGTTCGAGGGGTGCGCCCTGCGGATCCCGCTCACCGTCGTCGAGGAGCTCGACGGCCTCAAGTCGCGGCCCGACGGCGCCGGCCGCACGGCGCGCGACGCCCTGCACCGCATCGAGGCCCTGCGGATGGCGGCCGGCGGGTCGCTGGCCGAGCCCGTCGCCCTGGGCCACGGCGGCACGGTGGCCATCGTGCTCGACGGGGCGCGGCCGGCGGGGGCGGCGGGGGAGCGCCTCGACCTCGCCGAGCCCGACGACCGCATCATCGGCGCCGCCCTCGAACTGGCGGCCGAGGGGCTCGACGTGGAGGTGGTGTCCAACGACGCCGCCCTGCGCATCAAGGCCGCCCACCTGGGGCTGGCGGCCAAGGAGTACGTCCCCCTGCCCGCCTACGGGCGGGAGCAGTCGTCGCCCGGCTGGCGCACCCTCGACGGGCTCGACGGCGCCCTCGTCGACCGGGTTTTCGCCGAGCGCGCCGTGGCGGTGGCCGACGTGCCCGGCGCAGAAGCGGTGGCAGAGAACGAATTCGCCGTTCTCAAAGCGGGGCGCCAGTCGGCCCTCACCCGCCGCAGGGGCGCCACCCTCACCGTCCTCCGCCAGAGCCACGAGGCCTTCGACCTGCGCCCCCGCAACATCGAGCAGCGCCTGGCCCTCGACCTCCTGCTCGACCCCGAGGTGGCGGTGGTGGCCCTCGACGGGCCGGCCGGCACCGGCAAGACGCTGCTGGCCATCGCCGCCGGCCTCGAGCAGGTGTGGAACCACCCCACCGACCGGCGCTACGAGCGGCTGTCGATCTTCCGTCCGGTGGTGGCGGTGGGCCGCCAGGAACTGGGGTACCTGCCCGGCTCGCTGGACGAGAAGCTCGACCCCTGGATGGGCGCCATCCACGACGCGGTGGTGGCCATGACCGAGGGCCGGCGCAAGAGCACCGCCGACGAGACCATCGCCCAGATCACCGCCGAGGGCCGCCTCACCATGGAGTCGATCACCTACCTCCGTGGCCGGTCGCTGCACAGCACCTGGGTCCTGCTCGACGAGGCCCAGAACCTGGAGCCGAGCGTGGCCAAGACGGTGCTCACCCGGGCGGCCGAGGGCACCAAGGTGGTGTTCACGGGCGACACCAGCCAGATCGACGCCCCGTTCCTCTCGGCCGAGAACAACGCCATGTCGGTGCTCACCGCCGCCCTCGGCGCCGGCCGGGGCGGCCGCCTCTTCGGCCACATCCGCCTCACCCAGGGCGAACGGAGCCAGCTGGCCACCCTGGCCGCCGAGCTGCTGTGAATTCTCGGTATGGAAACTCACGCTGCAGCGTGAGTTTCCATACCGAGAATCTGCGCCCGTACCCTGGATTCGTGATGCGGACGGGGGGATGGTGGATGTCGCTGCTCGCCGCCGGCGTTCTGGTCGCCGGCTGCTCGTCCTCGCAGGACGCGGCGTCGGGCGGCTCCTCGACGACGGCCGTCCCGGCGTCGCCGGGCGCCTCCACCACCCAAGCGCCGGCCGGCCTGCCCATGGGCGACGGGAAGCACACCTCGGCGCCGGCCAGGGGCTCGGTGTTCAGCTGCCAGCGCTTCGACGCCGCCGGCGGCGGCGCCTTCCGGGACGGCCCGTGGATCGACGCCGCCGCCGGCACCTGGGACCCGGCGGCCAAGATCGCGGTGCGGGGGTCGGTGGACCGGCACGGCACCGTCACGTGGTCCCCGTCGGGCGGGGGCGCGGTGGTCAGCGGCAACGGGCTGCCCACCGTGCCGACCGGCGTGTTCCCCGTGGCCGCCGACGACCCCGCCTACCAGTACGACCGCAACCCCAACACCATCGCCGGCTACCGGCTGGCGGTGAACCTGCCGGCGCCGGCCGCTGCCGGCTCGCCCACGTGCGTGGGCGGGACCATCGGGGTCAGCGTGCTGGGCGTGCCGATCTTCAGCGCCTTCGACGCCCTCGGCAGGGACGCTGCCGCCCACGAGGTGCAGGACGCGTGCGGCGGCCACCCCGAGCGCACCGGGCAGTACCACTACCACTCGCTCTCGTCGTGCTGGAAGGACGCCGCCGGCTTCGAACCGGGCCTGTTCGGCTACGCCCTCGACGGCTTCGGCATCTACGTCGAGCGCGACGCCGCCGGCAACCTGCCCCGCAGCGCCGACCTCGACGAGTGCCACGGGCGGACGGGGGAGGTCGTGTGGCACGGCCAGAAGGTGTCCATGTACCACTACGTGGCCACCGCCGACTTCCCCTATCTCGTCGGCTGCTACCGGGGCACACCCATCACGTCGGCCACCGGCCTCCGCCTCGGGGCGCCGCCGGCCGGCGGCCCCGGCGGCCGGCCGCCGGGCATGGGCCCGCCCCCGCCCTAAAGAGGCGGCCGGAAGGTGGCCAGGAGGGCGGCGTCGCGCTCGTAGGTGAGGATGCCGGCGGCCTCGGCGGGGGAGAGCCACCGCACCTCGTCGACCTCGTCGCTCGGATGGAAGGCGCGCCCCAACGGGCGCATGGCCCAGTACCGGGCCACCTTGGGGCGGCCGAACCGGTCGCGGTAGGACGTCTCGCCGACGTAGTCGCCCAGCAGGCAGCGCAGGCCGGTCTCCTCCCGGACCTCCCGCAGGGCGCAGTCCTCGTCCAGCTCGTCGCCGTCGGCCTTGCCCTTGGGCAGCGTCCAGTCGTCGTACTTCGGGCGGTGGACGAGGAGCACCTCGACGCCGTCGTCGCCGGTCCGCCACACCACCCCGCCGGCGGCCCGGACGGTGGTCACGCCGGCGGCCGGAGGTAGCGGCCGCGCACGCGCGTGCCCTCCCGGTCGAGCACCCACGTGGACGCCTTCTGACAGCGCTCCCACGGGACGCCGAGGTTGTCCAGCACCTCGGGAATCACGTCGCCGTGCGAGCACACCACCACCGAGCCCGATGGGGTGGCGGCGAAGAGCGAGCGCACCAGGCCGATGGCGCCGGAACCATTGCCCTCCAAGAGATCTTCGTCCTGCTCGACGGTGACGCCGGCGGCGGCCGCCGTCGGGGCGACGGTGTCGACGCAGCGCACCGCCGGGCTCGAGAGCACCCGGACCACCTCGAACGGCCGCAGCGTGGCGACCAGCCCGGCCGCCTGCCGCCGGCCCCGGTCGTCGAGCGGGCGCCTGGCGTCGTCGCCGGACCACGCGGCACGGCTGCCGGCGACGGCGTGGCGGACCAGGAGCACGGACATGCCCCGATTCTGCCCGGCATGGGAGCATGGGGGCATGTTGGTCGACGGGATGGCGACGATGTTCGGGCTCGACCGGGCGCCGGTCGAGGCCACCGGGCGGGGCGAGCACCCGCAGCTCGCCAAGCTGTACGCCGAGCTGGCCGGGGCGTCCTTCGGTGGCGGCCTCTACCGGGTCCACACCCCGGAGACCGGCCGCCGCTGGACCGCCGTGGTCGAGGCCGCGTTCCCGTCGATGGCCGGGAGGATCGCCTGTTTCGGCTCCGACTGGCTGGGCCGCCAGTTCGCCCTCGATCGGGAGCGGCGCCGGGGCAAGTACCACCTGGTGCTGCTGCTGGAACCGGGCACAGGCGACGCGCTGGAGATCCCGGCCACCGTCTCCAGCCTCCACACCGACGAGCTGGTGAACCAGGCCGACGCCGCCCTGGCCCTCGACTTCTACGCCGACTGGCGGGAGGCGACGGGCGACGAGGACTTCCTCGACCCGGACGAGTGCGTCGGCTACGACGTGCCGCCGTTCCTCGGTGGCAGCGACGACCTGGACAACCTCACGAGGATCGACATGGAGCGGTACTGGTCGGTGGCCGGCCAGCTGCTCCAGGGCACGGCCGAGCTCCCCCCGGGGGCGACGATCGGCGACGTCGCCCGGCGCTAGGCGAGTTCGGCGACGATGGCCTGGGTCTCCCGGCGCTGGCGCTCCAGGGCCAGCTCCTGGAGGCGCACCTGGCAGCAGATGCCGTTCACCGTGGGCACCTTGGTCCACAGGCCGTCCTGGTCGAGGGTCCATGCCAGCACGTCGTCGGCCAGGGCGATGTCGAGCATCTCGGCCAGGCGGGCCTGGAGGGCCGGTGCCTCCACCGGCGCCAGCGCCTCGATCCGGTGGTCGAGGTTGCGGGGCATCATGTCGGCTGAGCCGATGAGGTAGCGCACGGGCCCGTCCTCGGGCCGACCGAAGGCGTAGATGCGGGAGTGCTCGAGGTAGCGGCCCACGATGGAGCGCACGGTGATGCGCTCGGAAAGGCCCGGCACGCCGGGGCGCAGGCAGCAGATGCCGCGCACCACCAGGTCGATCGGGACGCCGGCGGTGGACGCCCGGTAGAGGGCGTCGATCACCTTGCGGTCGACCAGGTTGTTCATCTTCATCACGATGCGGCCGCGGCCGCCCTTCTCCGCCTCGCGGTCGATGAACTCGATCATGCGGGCCCGCAGCTGGGTGGGGGCGAGCAGCACCTTGCGGAACTGCTGCTGGCGGCTGTAGCCGGTGAGGAAGTTGAACAGGTCGGTGAGGTCGGCGCCGATGTCGGGGTCGCACGACAGCAGCCCCAGGTCCTCGTAGATCCGGGCCGTCTTCGGGTTGTAGTTGCCGGTGCCCACGTGGAAGTAGCGGCGGATGCCGTCGTCGTCCTGGCGCACCACCAGGGCCGTCTTGCTGTGGGTCTTGAAGCCCACCAGCCCGTAGACGACGTGGACGCCCGCCTCCTCCAGGGCGCGGGCCCAGGCGATGTTGGCCTGCTCGTCGAAGCGCGCCTTCAGCTCCACCAGGGCGGACACCTGCTTGCCCTGCTCGGCGGCCCGGATCAGCGCCTCGACGATGGGGCTGTCGCCCGACGTGCGGTAGAGGGTCTGCTTGATGGCCAGCACCTTGGGATCGGCGGCCGCCTCCCTGATGAAGGCCTCGACGGTGTTGGAGAACGAGTCGTACGGGTGGTGCACCAGCAGGTCGCGCTCGCGTATCGCCGAGAACACGCCGCCTTCGGCGGTGCTGGACAGGGCGGCCGGCGTGATGGGGTGCCAGGCCGCCTCCTTGAGATCCGGGCGGTCGAGGTCGTAGAGGGCCCACAGGGCGCTCAGCCCCAGCGGCCCGTCGAGCACGTAGACGTCCTGGTGCTCGATCTCCAACTCCCGCTCGAGCAGCTCGCGGGACTCGGGCGACATCCGGGCGTCGATCTCCAGGCGCACGGCGTTGCCGAAGCGCCGCCGGCGCAGCTCCATCTCCACCGCCGCCAGGAGATCTTCCGCCTCCTCGCCCTCGTCCTGGACGGTGAGGTCGGTGTTGCGGGTGACCCGGAACGGGAAGTGGCACTCGATCTCCATGCCCGGGAACAGGAAGTCGAGGTGGGCGGCGATGACCTCCTCGAGGGGCACGAAACGCCGGCCGTCGGGCAGGGCCACGAAGCGGGGGAGCAGCTGGGGCACCTTCACCCGGGCGAAGCGGCGCTCGCCGGTGACGGGGTCGCGCACCATCACCGCCAGGTTGAGCGACAGGTTGGAGATGTAGGGGAACGGGTGGCCGGGGTCGACCGCCAGCGGCGTGAGCACGGGAAAGATGTCGTCGAACGTGGAGCGGACGTGGCTGCGGTCGTCGGCGCCGAGCGACTGCCAGTCGCAGAGATGGACGCCGGCCTCGGCCAGCGCCGGCATCACCTGCTCGAGGAACACCTTGGTCTGGCGGGCCAGCAGGGTGTCGAGGGACCGGTGGATGGCGTCGAGCGTCTGGGCCGGCGTGAGCCCGTCGGCCGAGGCCGTGCCCATGCCGGCGGCGACCTGGTCCTTGAGGCCCGCCACCCGCACCTGGAAGAACTCGTCGATGTTGGTGGCGAAGATGGCGAGGAACTTCACCCGCTCCAGCAGGCGCAGGGTTGCGTCCTCGGCCAGGGCCAGCACCCGGGACTGGAAGTCGAGCAGCGACAGCTCCCGGTTGAAATAGAGGAGCTGCGGACCGACGTCGGGTGGTGGAGCGGTGACCGGTGTCTCGATCAGCTCCTCGAGCTGCCTGGCCATGGCACCACCGTACCGTTCAGGGTGCGGCTGCCGCCCGGGGTGGGAAGGTGAAGAAGAGGCGGGCGTCGCACACCACGTTGCCGTCGACGGTGGCCCGGGCGTCGCCCCAGCCCCCTCGGCTGGACAGGCGCTCGATGACGATCGACAGGGCCAGCTCGTGCCCGGGAAGCACCATCCGCCGGAAGCGGGCCTTCTCCACCCCACCGAAGAGGGGAAGGCGGTCGGCGAAGTCGGGGTGGGCCCGCACGGCGACGGCGCCCACCTGGGCCAGCGCCTCCAGCTGGATCACACCCGGCACCACGGGGTTGCCGGGGAAGTGGCCGCGCAGGAATTCCTCGTCGCCCGTGACCCGGTACCGCCCGGTGCAAGACTTGCCCGGCTCGCAGGTGTCGACCACGTCGACGAACAGGAACGGCGGGCGGTGGGGAAGCAGGGCGACGTAGTCGAGGCTCGGCGCCTCCACCTCGAACTCGGCCATCGGCACCCGAACGTTACTACGGCGTTCACCGAATCTTCGATCGAATCGTGTAACGATCAGTGAACCGCTGGGGTCGAAGCGGTGACATCGGATCGACGTCGAGGAGTTGGCGCGTGGCAATTGCCGTCATGTTCCCTGGTCAGGGGGCGCAGCGACCCGGATGGGGGCGGGCATGGCGGGACGACGAGGCGTGGAGCGTGGTGGAGCAGGCCGAGCGGGCCCTCGACCGCAACCTGAACGGCCTCCTCCTCGATGCTGACGCTCCCCTGACGCGTACCGAGGACGCCCAGCTCTCCGTGCTGGTGGCGTCGCTGGTCGCCTGGCAGAAGGTGCGGCCGCTGCTCGACGATCCCGTCGCCTTCGCCGGGCACTCGCTGGGCCAGATCACCGCCCTCATCGCCGCCGGCGCCCTCCCCCTCGACGACGGGCTGCGCCTGGCCGCCCGTCGAGCAGGCCACACACAGCGCGCAGCCGACCGCTCTCCGGGGCGCATGGTCGCCCTGCTGGGGGCCACCGCCGAGCAGGCGGAGGCGGTGTGCGCCGTCGCCCCGGGCGCCTGCTGGGTGGCCAACGACAACGCCCCCGGCCAGGTCGTGGTGGCCGGCACGCCCGAGGGCGTGGAGGCGGCGGTGGCGGCGGCCCCCGCCGCCGGCGTCCGGCGCACCACCGTCCTGCCGGTGGGCGGCGCCTTCCACACCCCCCTCATGGAGGAGGCCCGCCTCGGCTTCGCCGAGGACCTGGCCGGCGCCCCCCTCGTCACCACCGCCACGCCGGTGGTCTCCAACGGCGACGCCCGGCCCTACACCGACGGCGAGGGATGGCGG
The DNA here is from genome assembly GCA_035689115.1 of Acidimicrobiales bacterium. Taxonomy (GTDB): domain Bacteria; phylum Actinomycetota; class Acidimicrobiia; order Acidimicrobiales; genus JAHFUS01. The sequence goes on along the minus strand of DASSMA010000079.1, from coordinate 1,521 downwards.
CGCCGGCTGGCCGACCACCTGGTGTCGCCCGTCCGCTGGCGGGCCTCGGTGGAGACGCTGGTAACCATCGGGGCCACCGAGCTGGTCGAAGTAGGACCGGGCGCCACGCTGGCCGGCCTGGCCCGCCGCATCGCACCCGACACGACCGTCCGCAGCACCGAAGACCTGGTGGAGGCCCGTCCATGACCGCAGTCCAGTCCCACGGCGAGCACCTCGGCGTGCCCGAGCGGGTGATCCTGGCGCCCGCCCTGGGCGTGTTCCGCCCGCTCGACGGCCACGGCGAGCCCGAGGGCCGGGTGGTCGAGAAGGGCGACGTGGTCGGCCTGGTCGAGGTCGCCGGCAGCACCCTCCCGGTGCGCAGCGCCTTCACCGGCCGCATCGTCGGGATGATGGCCCACCCCGGCGAGCGGGTCCGCGAGGGCCAGCCGGTCGCCTGGCTGCGGGTTTCGTAGGTTGCCCGCAGCCGTCCTCGGCATGGGCATGGCGGTGCCCGAGGCCCGCCTCACCAACGCCGACCTCGAGCGGATGCTCGACACCAACGACTCCTGGATCGTCGAGCGCACCGGCATGCGCGAGCGGCGGGTGGCGGCCGACGGGGAGAACTCGGCCACCCTCGGGGCGGCGGCCGGCGCCGCCGCCATCAAGGACGCCGGCCTCACCCCCGGCGACATCGGCCTCCTGATGGTGGCCACCTGCACCCCGCCGCAACTGCTGCCGTCCACCGCCGCGCTGGTGCAGGACCTCATCGGCCTGCGCTGCGGGGCGTTCGACGTGGGCGCCGCCTGCGCCGGCTTCGTCTACGGCCTGGTGGCGGCGTCCTCCATGGGCGACGGGCAGCCGGTGCTGCTCGTCGGCGCCGAGACGCTCACCCGCATCACCGACCCCGAGGACCGCTCCACCCGCATCCTGTTCGGCGACGGGGCGGGGGCGGCCGTGATCGGCCCCGGCAACCGCGACGACGCCGGTCTGCTGGCCTGGGACCTGGGCTGCGACGGGGCCACCGCCCCCCTGCTCGAGATCCCCGTCGGCGACCGCTACATGCGCATGGTGGGCAAGGAGGTGTTCCGCCGGGCCGTCCGCATCGTGGTCGAGTCGTGCGCCGCCACGCTCGAGCGGGCCGGGCTCACCTCCGCCGACGTCGACCTGTTCGTGCCCCACCAGGCCAACGTTCGCATCATCGAGGCCAGCTGCTCCCGCCTGGGCATCCCCATGGAGCGGGCGGCGGTGAACCTCGACCGCTACGGCAACACGTCGGCGGCGTCCATCCCCATGGCCCTGGCCGAGGCGGCCGAGGCCGGGCGCCTCGGCCCCGGCTCCGTCGTGCTGATGTCGGGCTTCGGCTCGGGGATGACCTGGGCCTCCGCTGTCCTCATGTGGGACGGGGAATGAAGGGTTTCGCCTCGCAAGCAGAGCTTGCTCGGCGAGCTGAAGGTGCCGCCCTACGGGCGGCCCTCAGGGCCGCCGACCGGCGAAGCCGGGTCGGCGTCCGGTCTGTGGGGGGGGGGGCCCCCCCCCCCCCCC
>DASSMA010000078.1:0-79544 GCA_035689115.1 Acidimicrobiales bacterium | reverse complement strand
GGCCCCCCCCCCCCCCCCCAGGGAAGCCGGAGGCCGGCTCCGCCGGCGGACGGCCTGAGAGCCGCCCGCAGGGCGGCACGTCAAGCTCGCCGAGCAACCTCTGGTTGCGAGGCGAAGTCACAACGGCACATTGCCGTGCTTGCGGCGGGGCTGCTCCTCGCGCTTGGTGCGCAGCATCTCGAGGGCCCGGGCCACCACCGCCCGCGTCTCGGCCGGGTGGATCACGTCGTCGACGTAGCCCCGCTCGGCGGCGATGTAGGGGTTCACGTACTGGTGCCGGTACTCCTCGACCAGCTCCTTCTTGCGGGCGGCCCGGTCGTCGGCCTCGGCCAGCTCCCGGCGGTGCACGATCTCCACCGCCCCCTCGGGCCCCATGACGGCGAACTCGGCGGTGGGCCAGGCGTAGGCCAGGTCGCACCCGATGCCCTTGGAGTTCATCACCACGTAGGCGCCCCCGTAGGCCTTGCGGGTGACCACCTTGACCCGCGGCACGGTGGCCTCGCAGAAGGCGTAGAGCAGCTTGGCGCCGTGGCGGATGATGCCGCCGTACTCCTGGTCGGTGCCGGGGAGGAAGCCGGGCACGTCGACGAAGGTGAGCAGCGGGATGTTGAAGGCGTCGCACGTGCGCACGAAGCGGGCCGCCTTCTCCGACGACTCGATGTCGAGCGCGCCGGCGAGCACCTGGGGCTGGTTGCCCACCACGCCGACGGTGCGGCCGTCGATGCGGGCCAGCCCGCACACGATGTTTCGGGCCCAGCGGGCGTGGTACTCGAGCAGCTCGCCGTCGTCGACGACCGCCTCGATGACGTCCTTCATGTCGTAGGGCGAGGTGGTGGACGCCGGGATCACGTCGACCAGCTCGGGCGTGGGCCGGTCGGGCGGGTCGACGGCGGCCAGCGCCGGCGGCTCCTCCAGGTTGTTCGGCGGCAGGAAGGACAGGAGCCACTTGACCTGGTCGAGGCAGGTGCGCTCGTCGGGGGCGACGAAGGTGCACACGCCCGACTTGGTGGCGTGGGTCATGGCCCCGCCCAGCTCCTCCAGGCTCACGTCCTCGCCGGTGACGGCCCGCACCACGTCGGGCCCGGTGATGAACATGTGGGAGCTGTCCTCCACCATGAACACGAAGTCGGTCATGGCCGGGCTGTAGACGGCCCCGCCGGCGCACGGGCCCAGCACCACGCTGATCTGGGGCACGACCCCCGACAGCGCCACGTTGCGGTGGAAGATCTTCCCGTACATGTCGAGGGAGACGACGCCCTCCTGGATGCGGGCGCCGGCGCCGTCGTTGAGGCCGATGATGGGCACGCCGACCGAGGCGGCCAGGTCCATGACCTTGTGGACCTTCTCGCCGAAGACCTCGCCCAGCGACCCGCCGAACACGGCGAAGTCCTGGCTGAACACGCACACCTTGCGGCCGTCGATGGTGCCGAAACCGGTGATGACGCCGTCGGTGTACGGGCGCTTGTCCTCCATCCCCATGCCGGTGGCCCGGTGGCGGGCCAGCATGTCGAGCTCCTGGAACGAGCCCTCGTCGAGGAGGTGGTGGATGCGCTCCCTGGCGCTGAGCTTGCCCCGCGCGTGCTGGCGCTCCGCCACCCGCTCGTCGCCGGCGTGGAGGGCCTGCTCCTTGCGCTTGGCCAGCTCCTCGAGTCGATCTTCCACCGGGCTGCAGGGTACTGGCGGCGGCCGCAGGCGCCTGCGATGGGCGACACTGCCGGCGTGCCGGTCGAGCCGCCCCCGTCCCCCTGGGCCTTCCCCCGGCCGGCCGGCGACGACGACCTGATCGCCGTGGGCGCCGACCTGGAGCCGGGCACGCTCCTCGCGGCGTACCGGGCCGGGCTGTTCCCGATGCCGGTGGGGGAGCCCTCCAGTCCCCTGCTCCTCGGCTGGTGGTCGCCTGTGCAGCGCGGCGTGATCCCGCTCGACGGACTCCGCGTGACCCGGTCGTTGCGGGCGTCGTGCCGGCGGTTCGAGACGGTGGTCGACGGCGCCTTCGAGGAGGTGATCACCGCCTGCGGCGAGAAGCGCCGGCCCCACGGCTGGATCACCCCCGAGTTCGTGGACGCCTACGTGGCGTTGCACCACCTCGGGTGGGCCCACAGCGTGGAGGCGTGGGCCGACGGCCGCCTGGCCGGTGGCCTCTACGGGGTGTCGATCGGCGGCTTCTTCGCCGGCGAGTCGATGTTCCACCGCCAGCGGGATGCCTCCAAGGTCGCCCTCGTCGGCCTCGTCGACCTCCTCCGGGCCGGCGGCGCCTCCCTCCTCGACGTGCAGTGGGTGACCCCCCACCTGGCCACCCTCGGCGCCGTCGAGGTGCCCCGCGACGAGTACCTGTCGCTCCTCCCCGCCGCCCTCGCCGGCCCGCAGGCTTTCCCGAGTACATAGGGTGCGGAAACCGCACCCTATGTACTCGGGAGCGCCAGGGCGGCGGCCCGGTCGGCCAGGCCGGGGGCGCCGAGGGCCTCGGCCACGGCGTCGAAGCCGGGGAGGGGGCCGGTCCAGCGCAGGTCGTCCACCGACGGGAGCAGGGCCCGCTCGACGCGCAGCGTGGCCAGGTCGCGGAAGAGCAGGGCGCGGTCGAACTGCTCGGCGAGGGTGTTGGCCAGCGACCGGGCGCCCCGGACGTCGACGTTCCAGCGCTCGCCGAGGCGCGGGATCTCCTCGATGTGGCGGTAGCGGGCCAGGACGGCGGCCGCCGCCTTGGCCCCCCAGCCGCGGAGCCCCGGGAAGCCGTCGGCGCTGTCGCCCACCAGGGCCAGGAAGTCGGGGATCGAGGCCGGTGGCACGCCGAACTTGGCCACCACGCCGGCCTCGTCCAACAGGATGTCGCGCCGCCGGTCCAGCTGGACCACCCGGTCGCTCCGCACGCACTGGCCCAGGTCCTTGTCGGGCGTGCAGATCACCACCTGCTCCACGTCGGGGTCGGCGGCCGCCACCGCCGCCGCCGAGGCGAGGGCGTCGTCCGCCTCCAGGTGCACCATGGGCCACACGACGACGCCCATGGCGTCGAGGGCCTCCTCCAGTGGCTCGAACTGGGCCTTCAGGTCCGGCTCCACGCCGGACCCGTCCTTGTACCCGGGCCACAGGTCGTTCCGGAACGACTCGATGACGTGGTCGGTGGCCACGCCCACGTGGGTGGCGCCCTGCTCCAGCATGCTGAGCACGGTGCCCAGCACGCCCCGGGTGGCCGCCGTGCGGGAGCCGGCGGCCCGGGCGGCGGCGGGCAGCCCGTAGTGGTGGCGGAACAGCTCGTAGGTGCCGTCCACCAGGTGCACGGTGAGCCCCATGGACCCATCCTCGCAGGTGGGGCGGGCCGGCTACTTCTCGATCCTTGGGGCCTTCCAGACCTACGCCGGCTGTTCGCCGTCCTCGTGGGCGGACAGGAGCCGGCCGAGCTGCTCGACGGCGTCGGGGGAGAGGTTGGTCCACGCCACATGGGCCCACGGCGGGCCGCCCGTGCCGGGCCTGGTGGCGACGACGAGGCCTTTCAGGCCGAGGTCGCCGTCGGGCCCGGTCATCGAGCACAGGACGACGTCGCCGGTGATGAGCCCGCCGGCCCGGAGGCGGACCCCGCCGGGCGACAGGTCGACGGTCTCGACCACCACGTCGGTCTCCCGCCGGCCGAGGCGGCGGCACTGGATCGGCACCCGGACGGGAACCCGGCGCCAGGCCCGCCGCCCGTCGCCGCGGGTCTCGAAGCGTTCCAACGTCGTCATCGGCGCCCTCCGTCGCGATCCGGTGCATCGACGATACGCCCCTCGCGGGCCGGCGCCGGACAGGATGGCGCAATGTTGGGGCGACTCCTGGACGAGGCGGCGCTGGAAGCGTCGCCCGTCGTCGCCAACTCGGCCATGAACCGCCAGCGCGGCCTGGCGGGGGCGAACAGCTACGAGCGGGAGCTGGGTTTCGCCCCGCTCGACCGGCTCCCGGCGGAGGGCCCGGCGGCCTGGCTCGACCTGTGCTGCGGTCCGGCCAGGCGCTCGTCGAGGCGGCCGTGGCCCTCGCCGCCGCCGGGTCCGCCGGCCCGGTGCGGCTGGTGGGCGTGGATCTCGTCGACTTCTTCGCTTCGGTCCCGCCCGGGCTCGCCGGGCCCGAGCTGGTGGTGGCGTCGGTGGCGTCGTGGGTGCCCGACACGGCGTTCGACCTCGTCACCTGCGTCCACGGCCTCCACTACGTGGGCGACAAGCTCGGCCTGCTCTCCCGGGCCGCCGGCTGGCTCGCCCCCGGCGGCCTGCTGGTCGCCGACCTGGACCCGGGCGACGTCCGGTTGGCCGACGGGCGGCCGGCCGGACAGCGGCTCCCCGGCGCCCTGCGGGCCGCCGGATTCGCCTGGGACGGTCGGCGCCGGCGGGTGACCCGCCGCGGTGCCGGCGCGGCGGTCGTGCCCTGGCGGTACCTGGGCGCCGACGACAGGGGTGGTCCCAACCGCACCGGCCAGCCCAGCGTGCGCTCGTACTACGAGGTCGCCGTCTAGCGGGCCCTACCGTGGCGGCGTGCTGCTGGCCGAGGTGGTGGCGACGTCGGAGACGGTGGGCGCCACCCGGGCCCGGTCGGCCAAGGTGGCCGCCCTCGCCGGCCTGCTGGCCCGGCTGGAGCCGGGCGAGGTGGCGCCGGCGGTGGCCATCCTCGCCGGCCGGCCCCGCCAGGGCCGCATCGGGATCGGGTGGGCGACGGTGCGGGCCGTGGACCCGCCGCCGGCCGCCGAGCCGTCGATCGAGGTGCTGGAGTTCGACGCCGCCCTCACCGCCCTGCAGGCCCTGTCGGGGCCCGGCTCGGCGACCGCCCGCCAGGGCGCCCTGACCGACCTGCTCGGCCGAGCGACGGCGGCCGAGGCGTCCTTCGTGCGCCGGCTGTTCATCGGCGAGCTGCGCCAGGGCGCCCTCGAGGGCGTGATGGCCGACGCCGTTGCGAAGGCGGCCGGGGTGCCGGCGGCCGCCGTCCGGCGGGCCGAGATGCTGGCCGGCGACCAGGCCCGGGTGGCGGCTGTCGCCCTCACCGAGGGGGCCGCCGGCCTGGCCGCCATCGGACTCGAGGTGCTGCGCCCGGTGCAGCCGATGCTGGCGTCCACTGCCGCCGACGTGGCGTCGGCGGTGGGCGACCTCGGCGTGTGCTCGGTGGAGTGGAAGCTGGACGGCGCACGGGTGCAGGCCCACCGGCTGGGCGAGGAGGTGCGCCTGTACACCCGCAACCTCAACGACGTCACCGCCCGGCTGCCGTCCGTCGCCGCTGTGGTGCGGGGCCTCGCCGTGCGCTCGGTGGTGCTCGACGGCGAGGTCCTCGGCGTGGGCGAGGACGGGCCCGAGGCGTTCCAGGACACCATGAGCAGCTTCGGCCGGCGCACCGGTCCGCCGGGCCGGGCCGCCCTCGACGTGTGGTTCTTCGACTGCCTGCACCTCGACGGCGACGACCTGCTCGACCGCCCGCTGCGGGAGCGGGCCGGCGCCCTGGCCCGCACCGGTGCGCCCCGGGTGCCGGCGGTGGTCACCGACGACGTGGCCGAGGCCGAGGCGTTCCAGGCCGGCGCCCTGGCCGCCGGCCACGAGGGCGTGATGGTGAAGGGGGCCGACTCGCCCTACGAGGCCGGCCGGCGGGGGGCGGCGTGGCGCAAGGTCAAGCCCGTCCACACCTTCGACCTGCTGGTGCTCGGTGCCGAGTGGGGGAGCGGACGCCGGCGGGGCTGGCTGTCGAACCTCCACCTGGGCGCCCGCGACCCCGCCGGCGGGCCGCCGGTGATGGTGGGCAAGACGTTCAAGGGCCTCACCGACGAGCTGCTCACCTGGCAGACGGCCGAGCTGCTGGCCCGGGAGTCGGCCCGCCACGGCCACGTGGTGGAGGTCGCCCCGCCCCTCGTGGTGGAGGTCGCCCTCGACGGCGTCCAGGCCTCCACCCGCTACGCCGGCGGCGTGGCCCTGCGCTTCGCCCGGGTCCGGCGCTACCGCCCGGACAGGGACCCGGCGGAGGCCGACACCATCGACGCCGTCCGGGCCCTCCTCAGGTAGTCACTCCTCCACCAGCTCGATCAGCGTGGAGTACGCGCCCTTCGGGTGGAGGAACGCCACGGTGGTGCCCCGGCTGCCGGTGCGGGGGTGCTCGTCCACCACCCGGGCGCCCGAGGCCTTCACCTGCTCCAGGGCGGCGGCGCAGTCGGTGACCCGGTAGCCCACGTGGTGCAGCCCCTCGCCCCGCCGCTCGAGGTGGCGCGCCAGGGGCGAGTCGTCGGTGAACGGGGTGAGCAGCTGGACGTAGGACCCGCCGACGGCCAGCAGCGCCTCGTCGACGCCGTCCGACTCGATCCGCTCCCGGTGGGCGACCTGGGCGCCGAAGGTCTCCTGGTACCAGGCCACGGCGGCGTCGAGGTCGCGCACGGCGATGCCCACGTGGTCGATGGCCACGAGCAGACCGGCGCCGGGCACGGCGGCACGCTAGCCGTGCCCGACGCATCTGCCGGGTCCCCAACGCGAGCTCCCCGGGCAACCGGCGACGCCATTGTCGCCGGGGCCTCCGCCGGCGACGCCGTTGTCGGCGGCGGGGTCCCGGGGGCTCTTCTTCTGCTCTGTCTCAATATTTCGGCGCCCCGGCGTGACCGATTGAGGGTGGTTCGTCAATCTGCCCGCGCGGGCCATCGTGTCAATGGTCACGCGGACTACTCCCAGAGGCGGGCCTAGGCTCGCGGTATGCCTGGCTCAAAGATCCTCGCCGGCGCCCGGACACCGATGGGCAAGCTCTCGGGCGCACTCGCAAGCATGCAGGCGGTCGACCTCGGCGGTGTCGCCATCCGTGGCGCTCTCGAGCGCGCGGGGGTGAGGCCTGAGGATGTCGACTACGTGTTCATGGGCCACGTCCTCCAGGCCGGAGCGGGCCAGGCGACGGCCCGCCAGGCGGCGGCCAAGGGCGGCATCCCCATGAGCGTGCCGGCCACCACGGTCAACAAGGTGTGCCTGTCGGGGCTCAACGCCATCTACCTGGCCGACCAGCTGATCGCCTCGGGCGACGCCGAGATCGTGGTGGCCGGCGGCATGGAGTCGATGACCAACGCCCCCCACCTGCTGCCCGGGGCCCGGGCCGGCTACCGCCTCGGCGACGCCAAGGTGGTCGACGCCATGATGCACGACGGCCTCTTCTGCGCCTTCGACGTCTGCTCGATGGGCGAGGGCACGGAGAACTACGTGGCCTCCACCTCCGGCGTCACCCGGGAGCGCCAGGACGCCCTGGCCGCTCTCTCGCACGAGCGGGCGGCGGTGGCCGCCAAGGAGGGCCGCCTGGGCGACGAGATCATCCCCGTGCCGGTGCCACAGCGCAAGGGCGACCCGGTCCCCTTCGAGGCCGACGAGGGCATCCGCCCTGGCACCACCACCGAGTCCCTGGGCGGCCTCCGGCCCGCGTTCACCAAGGACGGCACCATCACCGCCGGCAACGCCAGCCAGATCTCCGACGGTGCGGCGGCGGTGGTCGTGGCCTCGGCGGCCGCCGCCGAGCGGCTGGGTGTGGAGCCGCTGGGTGAGGTGGTCTCCTACGGCCAGGTCGCCGGCCCGGACCCGTCGCTGCTGCACCAGCCGTCGGCCGCCGCCCGGCGGGCGCTCGACAAGGCCGGGCTGTCGGTGGGCGACGTCGACCTCTGGGAGCTCAACGAGGCCTTCGCCGCCGTGGTGGTGGCGTCGATGGACGACCTCGGCATCGGCACCGACGTCACCAACGTCAACGGCGGCGCCATCGCCCTCGGGCACCCCATCGGCATGAGCGGCACCCGCCTGGCCTTCTCGCTGCTGCTCGAGTTGCGCCGGCGGGGCGGCGGCACCGGCGTGGCCGCCCTGTGCGGCGGCGGCGGCCAGGGTGACGGCATCGTCGTGCGCGCCGGGAGCCGGTGAGCGGCCCCGCCGCTGTCGACCTGCTCGACCGGGCACTCCGCCAGACCGGCCGGCTGATCGCCGCCACCGGCCCCAACCAGGGCACCCTCCCCACCCCCTGCTCGGCGTGGGACGTCGCCGCCCTGGTGCGCCACGTCGTCGGCAACGACCTGCGGAACTTCGCGGTGGTGGCCGCCGGCGGCGTGCCGCAGTGGGGCGCCCCGCCCGACGACCCCGGCCACGACTGGACCGCCGCCTACGAGGCCGGGGCCGAGGGCGTGCGCGCCGCCTGGCGGGCGGCCGAGGCGCCGCAGTGGAGCCGAGCGGACCAGCAGATCGCCGAGCTGGCGGCCCACGGCTGGGACCTGGCCCGGGCCACCGGCCAGGACGACCTCGACCCGGCGCTGGCCGAGCACGGCCTCGCCTGGGCCAAGGGCATGCTGCGCCCCGAGCACCGGGGCCCCGACAAGGCGTTCGCCGCCGAGGTCGCCGTTCCCGACGACGCCCCCGCCTACGACCGCCTGGCCGGCTGGTTCGGCAGGGACCCCTCGTGGAGGGCCGCCGGCCGGTGACGCCGGCTCAGGCTTCCAGGGCGAAGCCGTCCGGGTTGCGGTTGGCCTTGGCCCGGTACATGGCCCGGTCGGCGGCGGTGAGCACCACGTCGTCGCTCTCCGTCTGGCGGTCGATGTACGACACGCCGATGGTGGCGGACAGGAACACGTCGGTGCCGTCGTCGAGGCGCACGCTGGTCTCGGCGATCACCTGCCGCAGGTCCTCGCTGATGAGCCGGCCCTGCTCCAGGCTGGCGTAGGGGAGGAGCACGGCGAACTCGTCGCCGCCCACCCGAGCCACCACGTCGGTGTCCCTCAGGCGCCGGCGCAGGGCGGCGGCCACCGCCTTGATGGCCCGGTCGCCGGCGCGGTGCCCGTAGGTGTCGTTCACCGCCTTCAGCCCGTCCATGTCGAGCACCAGCACGGCGGCCGTCTCCCCGTAGCGGCGGGCCCGCCCCAGCTGCTCGCCCACCTCGAGCTCGAAGCGGCGCCGGTTCCACGTGCCGGTGAGGGGGTCGTGCTCGGCCAGGAACCGCAGCTGCTCCTGGTAGCGGAGGCGGGCGGTGATGTCCCGGGCGATGGTGGAGACGCCGACCACGTTGCCCTGGCGGTCGCGGATGGGCGACATGGTGAGCGACACGTTGACCTGCGTGCCGTCCTTGCGCGACCGCACCGTCTCGTGGTCGTCGATGCGCTCGCCGCTCACGACCCGCCGGAGCATGTCGGTGCGGTCGTCGTCGTGGCCGGGCGGGACGAGGAGGGAGATGGGCCGGCCCCTCACCTCGGAATAGGTGTAGCCGTAGAGGCGCTCGGCGCCGGCGTTCCAGCTCACGATGATGCCGTCGCGGTCCTTGCCGATGATGGCGTCGTGGGAGGACTCGACCACCGCCCGGTAGTGCGACGCCTCCTCGTCGGCCAGCCGGCGCTCGCTGATGTCGCGGATGGCGCTCGACAGGAGGACGCCGTCCTCGGTGTGGAGGGGGCTGAGCGAGATCTCCACCGGGAACTCGTAGCCGTCCTTGCGACGGCCGTACAGGTCCAGGCCGGCGCCCATCGGGCGCGTGTGCGGGTCGGCCGAGTAGCGGTTGCGGTGGGACGGGTGGCGACGGCGGAACCGTTCGGGCACCAGCAACTCGACCGCCTCGCCCAGCAGCTCGTCCCGCTGGTAGCCGAAGAGACGCTCCGTTTGGGCGTTGACGAGCACAATGATCCCGGCCGTATTGACGATGACCATCGCGTCCGGGGCCGATTCGAGAAGGCCACGGAACAGTTGCTCCGAATGCCGGATGTCGATGGTATCCACGCTACCGCCCATGTTTCGGTCGGTCGTGTTGCGGTCTCGATCAGGGTACCGCCGCCGCCGGCCGCACGGTGGCGCCCGCCACACCCCAAGGGTGCGAACCAGCGCGGAGGGGAGCAAGAGCCCCGGGTCAGTCGAAGGTCAGGCGCGCCTCGAACCGGCTGTACCCGCCGTCGTGGTGCGAGCGGACCCCGAAGGCGTCCAGCGGCTCGAGGTTGGGCTTCACGTCCTTCTCGTAGTGCGCCCGGCGAGCGGGGTCGGTGAGGCCGAGTGCCTCCATCGCCTCCCGGGCGCGGTCGATCAGGACGACCACCTGGAACGTGGTGCCCTCCTGGTCGGTGCCGACAGCCGCCCGGTAGCCGGAGGTGCTCGCCAGGTCCGGGCTGGCGGGCTTGGCGAGGTCGCCGAGGAACTCCGGGGAGCTGGCCAGCACGAACCGCCCGGGGAACAGGCCCATGGCGGGCTGGAAGCCTTGGAAGGGCAGCGCCGCCACGTAGGCGGTGGTGCCGGCGACCTGGCGTTCCACCACGGGGAGGCCGCGCCCGGCGAGCAGGTCGTGGATCTTGGCGACGCCGGCCTGCGCCTTGGCCGCGTCGGTGGGCTGGACCACGAGGGCGAGGTCGGGCGTCCGCCGCCCGGGGCGGATCGGGCCCACGACCAGAACGGATTCGCCGCCCGCCCACGGCAGGATGTCGGCCCGGGGGTCGAAGCCCAGGGCCTTGGTGAACGAAGTGGCGCCCGCCGGCAGTTTGGCGAGCGCGCCGGCGGGCACCTTGTCCCCCACGAACGTGACGGCCGCCAGCGTGGACGCCGGCAGCGAGCGGGTCAGCTCCAGAGAGGAGGTCTTCCCGCCGGACGGGTCGATGGTGGTGACGCCTTCGGCGACCACGGCCTGCTTCTCGGCGTGGAGGTCCACGGCGGTCGGGCCGCCGTTCTCGTCGAGGGTCGAGAGCAGGCCGCCGATCAACCCACCGAACACTCCGCCCCTGTCGCGGCGCTGGGCGAGGACGTCCCTGGTGCTCGCCCACCCGAGGACCAGGCGGTCGCCGTGGAGCTGGTCGACCAGCTTGGCGAACCCCGGCGTGGCCGCCAGGCCCCCGTCGTCCTTCTTGGCGGTGGCGGCGACGCGGGCGAGCACCGCGGCGTTGTCCGACGGGGGCACCTGGTCGGAGACCACCACGAAACCGTCGACGACGGCGAACCTCCCGGCGAACCCGCCGTGCGCGCTGGCCTTGGCGATCGCCGCCTCGGCAGCGTCGGCGTCATGGGTCTGGACCAGGTACACCAGCTCCGGCGAGCCGCCGGCCCTCGGGAGCGCGGCCACGGCCACCTCGTCCCCCAGCCACGGCTTGACGTCCTTCCCGTAGTCGAGCCCGGTGTCGCGGAGCGCCTCGGCGATCAGCTCGTCGCGGGCGTCCTCGAACGTCTCCCGTACCTTGGCACGGGTGCCGGGGAGACGCCGGGCGACGCTGAGCAGGTTGCGCTGCTGCTCGATGGACGGGCTGAGGTTGAAGTCGAGGAACGCCACCGCGTCCTTGGGGGTGATGCCGGCCGCCCGGTTGGTCTCGTCGGTCTTCTGCCCGCAGGCGGGCAGGGCGAGGAGGAGGACCCCGGCGGCGACGGCGAGGAGCCGCTTCATGGAACGACTGTAGAGGGCCCCCTACGCCTCGACTTCGCGCCGTCCCTGGAGAGCCCGGCCGAGCGTCAGCTCGTCGGCGTACTCGAGGTCGCCGCCCACCGGCAGGCCGCTGGCGATGCGGGTGACGCGAATCCCGAGGGGCCCGAGCAGCCGGGCCAGGTACATCGCGGTGGCCTCCCCCTCGATGTTCGGATTCGTGCACAGGATGACCTCGGTGACCTCCTCCGGCTCGAGGCGGGCCAGCAGCTCGCGGATCCGGAGCTGCTCGGGCCCGATGCCTTCGATGGGGCTGATCGCCCCCTGGAGGACGTGGTAGCGGCCGCCGTACTCGTGGGTCTTCTCCACCGCCACGATGTCGCGGGGCTCCTCGACCACGCAGAGCACGGCGGCGTCGCGCTGGTCGTCGAGGCAGATGCCGCAGCGGGGCTCGCCGTCGGGACGGATCTCGGCCACGTTGAAGCACTGCGAGCAGAAGGCGACCCGCTCCTTCACCTCGGCGATGGCGTTGGCCAGCCGCAGGGCGTCGATCTTCGGGAGCTTGAGGAGGTGGAAGGCGATGCGCTGGGCCGACTTCGGGCCGATGCCGGGCAGGCGCCCCAGCTCGTCGATGAGGTCCTGGACGGGCCCGGCGTACACCCCCGGCTACTGGCCGAGCAGCCCGGTCGGCCCGCCCAGCCCGATGTCGCCGATGGCGTTGCGGGTGAGGTTCTGGGCCTGGGTGAGCCCGTCGTTGACGGCGGCGACCACCAGGTCCTCGAGGAGCGTGACGTCGTCGGGGTCGATGGCCCCGGAATCGATGGTGACGGCCTCGACGTGCAGCGACCCGCTGATCTGGACCTTCACCAGCCCCCCGCCGGCCTGGCCCTCCACCACCTGCTGGGCGGCCGTCTCCTGGGCCTCCTCGAGCTGGGCCTGGAGGGCTTTGGCCTGCTCCAGCAGGGCACCGAGGTCGAACTGGTCGCTCATGCCTGTTCCCTGCGGTGGCTCACGTGGGGACCTCCTCGGCTCCGGGGAACGCCTGCTTCAGGCGCTCCTCGGGCGAGGTTACCGCCGGCGGCTGCCCGGGCGGCTCGCCTTCGACCACGTCGTCGAGGTCGATGCCGGCGTCGTCGGCGGCGGGGTCCACGGCCGGCTGCGCCGGGCCGCCGCCGGCCGGGCCGTCGACCACCAGGCGCAGCGGCACCCGGGCGCCGAAGTGGGCGGCCAGCGCCTCCTCCACCTCGGCCCGGACCTCCTCGCACCGGCCCCGGACGTGGGCGTTCGGGACGGCGAAGACGGCTGCGCCGTCCTCGACGGCCGCGAACCGGCCGGCGCCGAACCGGGCCTTGGCCTTCAGGCTGAGGCCGCGCAGCACCGTGTCGCCCCACGCCTTGGTGAGGGCGTCGCGGGTGGGGAGGGCGCCGGTGCCGGGGGGCGGCGGGGCGGGGCGGGGCGCCGGCCGGGCGGCGGCCTCCTGCGACCGGGCCGGGGGCGGCGGCGGCGGTGGGCGCCGCCCGCCAGGGGGCGGCGGGCCGGGGCGCCGGCCGGGCGGCGGGCCCTGGCGGGCCGGGATGGGATCCTCGTCGGGGGGCGGGGCGTCGTCCCAGGGCGGGGGGGCTTCGCGGTGGGGCGGCGCGTCGTCGGCTCGGGGCGGCGGCGGCTCCTGGCGGCGCGGGGGCGGCGGCCCGGCCTGGTGGTGGGGGGCGGGCGCCGGCGCCGCCGCCGGCGGGACGAGCTGGTGGGGGGCGGGGAGGACGGCGACCCGCTCCAGGCGCTCCAGGCGCTCGACGATGGCGGCCGGCGAGGTGTCTGCGTCGGGGCGGGCCAGGCGGACGAGGGCGGCCTCGAGGGTGATGCGGGGGTCGAGTGCGTCGCGCATGTCGACCTGGGCCTGGCCCAGCGTCTCGATGCCCCGCACGAGGGCGGCCGGCCCCATGCGGTGGGCCTGCTCGGCCAGGCGGGCCCGGGCCTCGTCGGGCAGGGGCACCAGGTTGGGCGCCTGGGTGAGGAGGAAGGCGTTGCGCAGGTGGTCGACCAGGTCGGCCGCCAGCCGGCGGGGGTCGCGGCCCGCTGCGCAGGCCTCGGCCACCGCCACCAAGGCGGCGCCGGCGTCCCGCTCGCACAGCGCCTCCGCCAGCTCCTCGGTGGCCGGTGCCTCGTCGTCGACGTCGCCGGCCGCCGCCACCTGGTCGAGCACCGAGAGGGCGTCGCGGGCCGAGCCCTTCCCGCGCCGCACGACCAGCTCGATGGCCTCGGGGGCCACGCCGAGGCCCGCCTCCTCGTTCACCTCGGCCAGCAGGCCGGTGAGCGTGTCGGCGCCCAGGAGCCGGAACTCGAAGTGCTGCGTGCGGCTGCGGATGGTGGGCAGCACCTTCTGCGGGTCGGTGGTGGCCAGCACGAACACCACGTGGCCGGGCGGCTCCTCGAGCGTCTTCAGGAGGGCGTTGGACGCCGCCGTGGAGAGCATGTGGACCTCGTCGACGATGTAGACCTTCTGGCGGCCGGGCGTGCCCAGGGCGGCCCGGGACACCAGGTCGCGCATGGCGTCGACACCGTTGTTGGACGCCGCGTCGAGCTCGTGGACGTCGAGCGAGGTGCCCTGCTCGACCGCCACGCACGACGGGCACACCCCGCAGGGCTCCCCGTCCTTCATGTTGGGGCAGTTGAGGGCCTTGGCGAGGATCCTGGCGGTGGAGGTCTTCCCCGTGCCCCGGGGGCCGCTGAACAGGTAGGCGTGGCCCACCTTCCCGTCCCGCACCGCGTTGGACAGGGCCCGGACCACGTGGTCCTGCCCCCGCACCTCGCCGAAGCGCTGCGGCCGGAACCGCCGGTAGAGGGACCGGTAGGGGACGGCGTCGTCGGCCACGGGGGAACACTACCGAGAGGGGAGTGGCACGCCGGCCGTCGCTCCGTGCGGCGGTCAGGCTGACTGCGGCACACGGCTCCGGCCGCTGAGAGCTGCTGCCTTCCGGCCCTGACTCGGTTCACGGGGCGCCGTTGCGCAGGACCCGACCGCCGCACGCAACGACGGCCGCCGAGCGCGGCACCCACACGATACCCTGCCCAGACCCAGGAGGGATGCGAGAGCGGCCGAATCGGCACGCCTGGAGAGCGTGTGTGGCGCAAGTCACCGTGGGTTCAAATCCCACTCCCTCCGCCACGCAGCACCCGCCGCGCCACGAGCACCAGGGCGGTGATCACCAGGACCGGCGCGGCGAGGAGCACGAACAGCCCGAGGAGTGCCTGCGGGCCCCGGCGGTTCGGTCCGGGGTCGGCCACCAGTCGCGCGGTCTTCGGGTTGCGCACCTCGTACCGAACGAGGGCGGGCCCCACGCCGACCGGCCTGCTGACCGGCACCCACGTGTCGACGCGGCGGCCGCCGGCGGTCAGGAAGACGACCCTGGCCTCCGAGCTGTGCTCACCGAACCACACGACCCGGGTCGGCGGGGCGTAGTCGACGATTGTCCCCTGGGCCGTCGTCCCGCGGACTGCGACTGCGCGGTCACGGTCTTGGGCGGTCACCGCATCGAACAGGAGGAAGCCGGTCATGACAGCCAGCAGCGCCAGCCCGGACCAGAACCGGGCGTTCCGCCGCGGCGGCCGCGGCGGGTCGGGCCGGACGCTGCCGACGTCCTCGACCCGCCCCACGGCGCCACCGTACCCGGCAAGGGGTCCCAGGACGCCGGCCCGTAGACTCCCCCCGATGAGCCGCCAGGGCGAGGACCGGATCCTCACGGTCCCCAACGTCCTCTCCCTCGGGCGGCTGCTGTGCATCCCCGTGTTCCTGTGGCTGCTGTTCGGGAAGAACGACCGCTACGCCGCCGCCCTCCTGCTCGCCGCCATCGGGATCACCGACTTCGCCGACGGCTACATCGCGCGCCACTTCCACCAGGAGTCGAAGCTGGGCAAGGTGCTGGACCCGGCGGCCGACCGGATCATGCTGGCCGTCGCCGTGATCGCCGTGTTCGTCGACGGCTCGATGCCGTGGTGGGTGGCGTCCCTGGCCGCCGCCCGCGAGATCCTGGTGGCCGGCGGGGTGCTGCTGCTGGCCGCCCTCGGGTGCCGCAGCATCGTCAACGTCAAGCTGGTGGGCAAGGCCGGGGCGTGGGCGCTGATGATGGCGTTCCCGCTGTTCCTGGCCAGCAACCCCGACGGCGGTGCCCCGTGGCACGCCCTGGCCCGCCCGCTGGCCTGGGTCTGCGCGGTGCCGGGACTGGTGCTGGCGTGGTACTCGGCCTGGCTCTACGTCCCGGAGGCTCGGGCCGCCCTCGGGAACCGGCCCCCGAGAGAGGCCGTAAGGTCAGGCTCGTGAAAGCGGTCATCATGGCCGGAGGGGAAGGCACCCGCCTCCGGCCGCTCACCTCCAATCAGCCCAAGCCGATGCTCCCCCTGGCCAACCGGCCGATGATGGAGCACGTCGTCCACCTCCTGCGGGAGCACGGGTTCGACGACATCGTCGTCACCCTGGCCTTCATGCCCCACGCCATCCGCACCTACTTCGGCGACGGGTCGGAGTTCGGCGTGAAGCTCTCCTACGCCACCGAGGAGACGCCGCTCGGCACCGCCGGCTCGGTGCGCAATGCCAAGGACAAGCTCGACGAGCCCTTCCTCGTGATCTCCGGCGACGTGCTCACCGACATCGACCTGTCGAGCATCGTGGCCTTCCACGAGGAGCGTGGCGCCCTCGCCACCATCGGGCTCAAGGCGATGGACAACCCGCTCGACTTCGGCATCGTCATCACCAACGAGGACGGCAGCATCGAGCGGTTCCTGGAGAAGCCCACGTGGGGGCAGGTGTTCAGCGACACCGTCAACACCGGCATCTACGTGCTCCAGCCCGAGATCTTCGACTACGTGCCCGAGGGCAAGGTCGACTGGTCGGAGGACGTGTTCCCCAAGCTCCTGGAGGAGGGGAAGCCGATCTTCGGCTTCGTGGCCGAGGGCTACTGGGAGGACGTGGGCACGCTGCCGGCCTACGTCGACGCCCACCACGACGTGCTCGACGGCAAGGTGGAGCTCGACGTGCCCGGCTTCAAGCTGGGCGACGGCGTGTGGCTGGGCGAGGGTGCCGAGGTCGACCCCAGCGCCAAGCTCGACACGCCGGTGGTGATCGGCGACTACTGCCGGGTCGAGGAGGGCGCCCACCTGGCCCAGTACACGGTGCTCGGGTCCAACGTGCGGGTCGGCGCCCACGCCTACCTCGAGCGGTCGATCGTCCACGACAACGGCTACATCGGCCCCTCCGCCCGCCTCCGGGGCACGGTCGTCGGCCGCTCCAGCGACCTGCGCCTGGGCGCCCGCTGCGAGGAGGGCGTGGTGCTGGGCGAGGAGTGCCTGGTGGGCGAGCACGCCGTCATCAACCCGCAGGTGAAGGTCTACCCCTTCAAGACCGTCGAGCCCGGCGCAGTCGTCAACAGCTCGATCATCTGGGAGTCCCGGGGCGCCCGGCACCTGTTCGGCCGCCTCGGCGTGCAGGGCCTGGCCAACGTCGACGTCACGCCCGAGCTGGCGGTCCGGGTGGCCATGGCCTTCGCCACCACCTTGAAGAAGGGCACCACCGTCACCACCTCCCGCGACTCCAGCCGGGCGGCCCGGGCCATCAAGCGGGCGGTGATGGTGGGGCTCAACGCCGCCGGCGTGCACGTGGAGGACCTGGAGGTGGCCACCGTGCCCGTCACCCGCTTCCACGTGCGCTCCATCCGCTCGGAGGCGGGCGTCACCGTGCGGCTCGCTCCCGGGGACCCGCAGTCGGTGGTGATCCGATTCTTCGACACCGAGGGCATCGACATCCCCGAGGGCACCCAGCGCAAGATCGAGCGCCTCTACCACCGGGAGGAGTTCCGCCGGGCGATGGCCGCCGACATGGGCGACATCGGGTTCCCCGCCCGGGCCCTCGAGCACTACACCGACGTGATGATGTCCACCGTCGACACCGACGCCATCCGCTCGGTGGGGTTCAAGGTGGTGCTCGACTTCGCCTACGGCTCGGCCAGCTTCGTGATGCCCAACGTGCTGGCCAAGCTCGGGGCCGACGTGCTGTCGGTGAACCCCTACGCCTCCACCGTCGGGGCGGCCACCTTCGACCTCGAGGGCCACGCCCGGCGGGTCTCGGAGCTGGTGCGGGCGTCCGGGGCCCACCTCGGCGCCGTGATCCACCCCGACGGCGAGCGCATCACGATCATCGACGACGCCGGCCAGGTGCTGGGCGACGACGACGCCCTCTTCGCCCTGCTCCACCTGGTGTGCGCCACCACCGAGAACGCCCGCGTGGCGGTGCCGGTGTCGGTCGGCCGGGGCGCCGAGGAGCTGTGCCAGCGGTTCGGCGCCGACATCGTGTGGACGAAGCTGTCGGCGTCGCACCTCATGGACGTGGCCGCCAGCAACGACGTCACCTTCGCCGCCAGCCAGGAGGGGGGCTACATCTTCCCCACCTTCCTGCCCGCCTACGACGCCGTCGCCACGCTCGTCAACGTGCTGTGCATGCTGGCCTCTACGGGGCTTCGCCTGTCGAAGGTGGTCAGCCAGTCGCCCCACGCCCACATCGCCCACCAGGCGGTGGCCACCCCCTGGGAGCAGAAGGGCCTGGTGATGCGCACCATGGTCGAGCGGATGAAGGACCACGAGCTGGTCCTCATCGACGGCGTGAAGGTCCTCCACGACGACGGCTGGGCGCTGGTGCTCCCCGATCCCGACGAGCCGGTCACCCACGTGTGGGCCGAGGGGGGCACCGCGGGGGAGGCCCGGGCCCGCGTCCAGGAGTACGCCCGCCGGATCCGGCAGCTGCTCCCGTGAGGAGAATCGGCTCCGAACCGGAGGTTCCTCGCCGAGCCTGCAGCGCCGCCCGGCCGACGGACACGCGTGCGGGCGCGAGGCAAATAGGCATTTCGGGCTATTGGCAGGAGCGGCACTTCCAGGCACGCTTCAAGGCATGATCCGCCTCCTCGTCGTGTGGGTGCTGGCCTCGGTCCCGCTCAGCGTGCTCATCGGGGCCACCATCCGGGGCCTACCCCGTCCGGCGTTGCTGCTGGTGGAGGTGAAGCGGCCCCGGGTGCCTGCCGGCCGGGACTGAGCGGGGGCGGTACCGTCGCGTCGTGGCCTCCGTGCCCGAGGACTCCAAGCACTGGACCGATGAGCAGTGGCTGGCGTGGCTGGCCGAGTTGGACGCCGCCGCCGAGGCCTCTGAGCCGGACGAGCACGACCGGCCGGCGCCTCGTGACCGGATCGGCGCCCGCATGCTGGCGGCGTCCATGCGGGGCCTGGCCGAGGCGATCTACGGGCCCAAGGACGAGCCGGCCATCGTGATCGAGGCGTCGGGGGAGCCGCCCCCGGACGGGCTCGACGTCACCCTCGACCCCGACCACCCCGAGCAGAGCGTGGTGGTGGTGCGGCCGTGGCTGCTCCGGCACCTCCGCGACGGAGCCGCCGACGAGCCGTAGTGCCCGAGGTGGGAATCGAACCCACACGCCCCGGAGGGCAGTGGCTTTTGAGGCCACCGCGTCTACCGTTCCGCCACTCGGGCTAGGCGCCGCAGCGTACCGGTAGCGTGCGCCGTGGCGTACCCGCCGGCGCTCCGCCTCGATCTGGTCGACGACGTCCACGGCCGCCCGGTGGCCGATCCCTACCGGTGGCTCGAGGACGCCGGGTCGCCCGACACCGAGGCGTGGTCGGCGGCCCAGGACCGGCTGGCCAGGGAGCACCTCGACGCCCTGCCCGGGCGCGAGCACCTCCGGGCCCGGCTGCACGAGCTGCTGTCGGCCGGCCTGGTGACGGTGCCGGTGGTCCGGGGCGGGCGGGCCTTCTTCCAGCGGCGGGCACCCGCCCAGGAGCACCCGGTGCTGCTCGTCCGGGAGCCGGAGGGCGGCGAGCGGGTGCTCGTCGACCCCAGCGCCCTGAGCGACGACGACAGCGTCACCCTCGACGGCTGGGCGCCGTCGCCCGACGGGCGGCTGCTGGCCTACCTCCTCTCGGAGGGCGGCGACGAGGAGTCGGCCCTGCGGGTCCTCGACGTGGGCGACGGCGCGGTGGTCGACGGGCCCATCGACCGCACCCGCTACACCCCGGTGGCCTGGACCCCGGAGGGCGACGCCTACTACTACGTGCGCCGGCTGCCCCCGGGCGACGTCCCGGCCGGCGAGGAGCAGTTCCACCGGCGGGTGTACCGCCACCGCCTCGGCGTCCCGGCCGGCGACGACGAGCTGGTCTTCGGCGAGGGACGGGACCGCACCGAGTACTACGGCCTCGACCTGTCGCCCGACGGCCGCTGGCTGGTGGTCAGCGCGTCGAAGGGCACCGCCCCCCGGAACGACGTCTACCTCGCCGACCTGGACACCGGCACCTGGGCGGTCGTCCAGGAGGCGGTCGACGCCTGGACCGACGCCGCCGTCCACCACGACGGCCGCCTGTACCTGCGCACCAACGCCGGCGCCCCCCGCTACCGCCTGGCGGTGGCCGAGCCCGGGCGCCCCACCGAGTGGCGGGACCTCGTCCCCGAGTCCGAGGCGGTCCTCGACGGCTACGCGGTGACGGCCGGCGCCGTGGTGGTGGCCACGTCCAGGCATGCGGTGGCTGGTGTCGCCGTGCACGACCGGGAGACGGGCGGGTACCGCCTCGACGTGGCCCTGCCCGGCCTCGGCTCGGTCAACGGGCCCACCGCCCGCCTCGACGGCGGCCACGAGGTGTGGCTCGGCTACTCCGACTTCCTGCGCCCACCCTCGACCCACCGCCTCGACCTGGTCGGCGGTGCCCTCGAGGTGTGGGAGGACGCCCCGGGGCGGGTGGAGGTGACCGGCGTCGCCGCCTCCCAGGTCGCCTTCGAGTCGGCCGACGGCACCGAGGTCCGCATGTTCGTGCTGGGACCGGCCGAAGGAGGCGGGCCCCGGCCCACGATCCTCTACGGCTACGGGGGCTTCGACATCTCCCTCACGCCCCAGTACAGCGCCGGCATCCTCGCCTGGGTGGAGCAGGGGGGCGTCTACGCCGTCGCCAACCTCCGGGGCGGGGGCGAGGAGGGCGAGGAGTGGCACCGGGCGGGCATGCGCGAGCGCAAGCAGAACGTCTTCGACGACGCGGCGGCGGCCGGCCGCTGGCTGGTGGCGAGCGGCACCACCGGAGCCGGGCAGCTGGGCGTCAGCGGCGGCAGCAACGGCGGCCTGCTGGTGGGAGCGCTGGTGGTCCAGCAGCCCGAGCTGGTCGCCGCCGCCGTGTGCAGCGCCCCGCTGCTCGACATGGTGCGCTACGAGCGGTTCGGCCTCGGCGTCACCTGGAACGACGAGTACGGCACGGTCGACGACCCCGTCGAGGCCGGCTGGCTCCTCTCGTACTCGCCCTACCACCACGTCGTGCCGGGCGTTCGCTACCCGGCGGTCCTCTTCACCGTGTTCGACGCCGACACCCGCGTCGACCCGCTGCACGCCCGCAAGATGTGCGCCGCCCTCCAGCACGCCACCGCCGCGCCGCCCCGCGAGCGGCCGGTGCTGCTCCGGCGGGAGCAGAAGGTGGGCCACGCCGCCCGCTCGGTGGGTCGCTCGATGGAGCTGGGCGTCGACACCGCCGCCTTCCTGGCCGCCCAGCTGGGGCTCGCCCTGCCGGGCGCTGTTTGACAGGCCCGCCGCCGGGCTGGGAGCGTGCGCTTTCGACAGAAAAGGAAAGGGGAGCGTGATATGTCGATTGCCATGAAGCGGCGCGCCGCTGCGGCCGTCGCCGCCACGGCCGCCATGGTGGCCGCCGGCGCGGTGGCGACCTCGGGTCCGGCCCAGGGCCAGGTCCCGGCACCGCCGGCGCAGGCGCAGGCCACGCTGCTGGACACGACGGGCGCCCAGAAGGGCACCGTGTCGTTCACCCAGGAGGCCAAGACGGTGCTCGTGCGGGTGTCGGCCAGCGGCCTCAGCGCCGGGTGGCACGGCTTCCACATCCACACGGTGGGTGACTGCACGGCGGCCGGCCCGTTCACGGCTGCCGGCGGGCACCTCGGCTCCACCGCCCCGCTCAGCCAGAGCCACGCGGGCCACGACGGCGACATGCCCCCGCTCTACGCCGGCGACGACGGCAACGCCAGAGCCACGTTCCGCACGGACAACTTCACGGTCAGCCAGCTGTTCGACAGCGACGGCAGCGCGGTGGTCGTCCACGCCGGGCCCGACAACCTGGCCAACATCCCCACCGATGCGGCCCGCTACCGGAAGGCGCCGTTCGGGGCCACCGACGTGGGCCCCGACGCCACCACGCTGGCCACCGGCGACTCCGGTGCCCGCCAGCGGTGCGGCGTGGTCCAGCCCGGCGCACCGGGCGCGCCCGGCGGCTACTGGATGACCGCCACCGACGGCGGCGTGTTCAACTTCGGCGCCCCGTTCCTGGGGTCGGCCGGCGGCACGCCCCTCAACAAGCCAGTCGTGGGCATGGCGCCGACGTCGACGCAGGCGGGCTACTGGCTGGCGGCCAGCGACGGCGGCGTCTTCAACTACGGCGACGCCAAGTTCCTCGGCTCCGCCGGCAGCCTCAAGCTCAACAAGCCGGTGGTGGCGATGGCGGCGCCCCAGGGCCAGGTCACGGCCGTCCTGAAGGACTCGGCCGGCAAGGTCCAGGGTACGGCCACGTTCAGCCAGGTCGGCACCAAGGTGAACGTCCGGGTCTACGTCACCGGGCTCACCGAGGGGTGGCACGGGTTCCACGTCCATACCGTCGGCGACTGCACGGTGGGCGCCGGCCCCTTCACCGCCGCCGGAGGCCACCTCGGGTCCGGCGCCCCGCTGAACGAGTCGCACCCGGCCCACGACGGTGACATGCCGGCCCTGTACGCCAACGCCAGCGGCGTCGCCTGGGCCAATTTCCTCACCGACAACTTCGCGGTGAGCCAGCTGCTCGACGCGGATGGGTCGGCCGTCATCGTGCACGCCGGGCCCGACAACCTGGCCAACATCCCCACCGATGCAGCTCGCTACCGGAAGGCGCCCTTCGGGGCCACCGACGTCGGCGCCGACGCCACCACCCTGGCCACCGGCGACTCCGGCGCCCGCCAGCGCTGCGGCGTGGTCACCGCCACGGGCGACGGCTACTGGCTGGCCGCCTCCGACGGCGGCATCTTCAACTACGGCAAGGCCGGCTTCTTCGGCTCCACCGGCGGGATGACGCTCAACAAGCCGGTGGTCGGCATCGCCGCCACGCCGTCGGCCCAGGGCTACTGGCTCGTCGCCTCCGACGGCGGCATCTTCACCGAGGGCGACGCGGCGTTCCTCGGCAGCACCGGCGGCTCCAAGCTGAACTCGCCCATCGTCGCCATGGCGGCCACCTCCTCGGGCCAGGGCTACTGGCTGGTGGCGGCCGACGGCGGCGTGTTCGCCTACGGCGACGCCGGTTTCTACGGCAGCACCGGCGACATCAAGCTGAACTCGCCGATCACCTCCATCGTGGCCACGGCCGACGACGGCGGCTACTGGCTCGTCGCCACCGACGGCGGTGTGTTCGCCTTCGGCGACGCCGTGTTCCAGGGCAGCACCGGCGGCATGAAGCTGAACAAGCCCGTGGTGGCCGGCGCCCGGGCCTCGTAGACCCGTCCACCGGCGGCGGCCCCTCAGTCGGAGGGGCCGCCGCCCCGGTGGGCATCGATGAACGACCGGAGGGCGGCGAGGTCGCCGTCGCCGGCGCACACCAGGCGGTGGCGCCAGGCGGTCGCCACCAGGTCCGACGGCAGGTCGGGGTTGGGGGCGACAACCACCTTCGGTCCGGCCAGGGCGAGGACGCCCTTCGGCGCGGCACCCCGGTACTGGATCAGGACGCCGCCGCCCTCGAGCACCGTCACCTGGAGGGGCCGGGACAGGGGGGCGTCCACCACCCCGCCGGCCGGTGCCCCGCCAGGTGCGTGGGCGCCCGACGACGGCGGGTCGGTGAGGTACCGCGGCTCCGGCGCGCCGGGAAGGACGTGGGCCAGGCTGCCGGGGTCGAGCGGATCCTCGAGGTCCCCGCCGCAGGAGCCGCCCTTGCCGCAGGAGCCGGCGACGAGAACGGCGATCAGGAGGAGAAGGGCGGCGGCCGGCGGGCGCCCGATCCGGATGCGGCCCTGGACCAGCGCCATCCCGGCGACCACGAGCGCGCCCCCGACGACGAGGCTCGCATGGAACGGCTCGTCCAGGAACACCACGCCCACGGTGACGGCCACGATCGGCACCAGGTAGGTGACGAGCGACGCCTTGGTGGAACCGACGTCGGCGATGGCCCGGTAGTTGACGACGTAGGCCAGCCCGGTGCCCACCACCCCGAGGACCGCGACGGCCAGCAGCTGCCGGGGGTTGGGGGAGAAGCCGCCGACGACCGAGGAGACCACGGCCAAGGGAAGCGCCATGGCGGCGGCGGTGACCAGTTGGCCGGCGGCGGCGATCAGGGGCGGCGTGCCGGTGAGGTTGCGCTGGGCGTACACGAAGCTGAACCCGTAACTGGCGGACACGGCGAGGGTGGCGACGATGCCGGCCGCCGACGACGAGGTGAGGTCGCTGCCGGTGAGCCCGGCCGCCACGGCGACGCCGGCGAAGCCGACCACCAGGCCGGCGATCTGGGGCGGGCGCAGCCGCTCGTGCAGCCCGACGGCGGCCGCCAGGGCGGCGAACAGGCCGGTGGTGGCGTTGACCACGGCGGCCAGGGCCGAGGTGATGTGCTGCTCCCCCCACGCCAGCAGGGTGAAGGGGAAGGCGCTGTAGGCCAGACCCATGACGGCGAAGTGCCGCCAGCTGGTGCGGTCCCGCGGGAGCCTTGCGCCCCTCGCCCGGAGGACGCCCACCATCACGGCCATCCCCAGGGCGATGCGGGCGAAGGCGACGGTTGCCGGCGTCATCCCGCCCAGGGCCACCTTGATGAGGAGGAACGACCACCCCCAGATGAACGAGAGGAGCACGACCCGTCGCACGCGCCGACCATAGGGGGCGACGCCCCGGGGCCGCCTAGACTTCTCTACGTGTCCCAGGCCTCCGTGGAACGCCGCCTCCGGCAGGCCACGGCGCGCCTGCGCGAGGCCCGGGAGGAGCTCACCGTCCTCGACCACCAGGTGGCCGCCCTGGCCGAGGAGGCCGAGGACCTGCGGGTTCGCTCCCTGGTCGGCGACTCGCCCCTGGCCGACAAGGAGTACAAGGAGGCGCAGCGCACGGTCGAGGCCATGAGCCGGAGCCGGGCTGCCACCGCCGCCGACATCGCCAAGCTCGAGAGGACGATCGACGACCTCCTCGAGCGCTTCGTGCCCGACCCCAGCTGACCCCCGAAGGAGCCGATTTTGGCCGTGCGCGTCGTGATCGCCGAGGACGAGGCCGTCATCCGCCTCGACCTGAAGGAGATCCTCGAGCAGGAGGGCTACGACGTCGTCGGCGAGACCGGGAGGGGCGACGAGGCGGTCGAGCTCGTGCGCCAGACCAAGCCCGACCTCGCCATCCTCGACATCCGCATGCCGGGCATGGACGGCCTCGCCGCCGCCCGGGAGATCGCCGGCGAGCGCCGGGCGGCCGTGCTCATCCTCACCGCCTTCAGCCAGCGCAACCTCATCGAGGAGGCGCGGGACGCCGGCGCCCTGGCCTACCTGGTGAAGCCGTTCCAGACCAGCGAGCTGATCCCCGCCATCGAGGTGGCCCTCGGCCGCTTCCAGGAGCTCCAGGCCCTGGAGAACGAGAACCGCTCGCTGGAGGACCAGCTGGAGACCCGCCGGGTGGTCGACCGGGCCAAGGGGATGCTGATGGACGTCCACGGCATGCGCGAGGGCGACGCCTTCCGCTTCATCCAGCAGACCGCCATGCGCGAGCGCCAGACCATGAAAGCGGTGGCTCGCCGGGTCATCGACGGGGAATTGACCCCGCCGCACGGGTAGCGGGTGCCCCGCCGGCGAGTCCGCTCAACGGATACTCAACGGCGACGGGGGGGCCATTGCCGGGGCGACTCCCGGGCAGGGACGATCGGCGCCGTGGGCAGGGTCGTCTCGCGCTGGCGCCACGTGGCGGGCCGCATCGCCGCCAACGGCGTCGCCGACCTCTCGCTCGGCTTGTGGGTCCGCAGGCGGGCGACGGCGGCGGGGGTCCTGAAGGTCACGCCCGGCCTCCCACTGCCGAAGCTGGTGAACCACGGGGGCCGCATCGACCTGTCCGACTGCCGGCTGTACCCGGGCGTGCGGATCGAGTGCTGGGACGACGCCGTGGTCCAGATCGGCAAGGGCACCTACCTCAACCGGAACACCGAGATCGTGGCCTTCGGATCGGTCGCGATCGGCAGGGACTGCAAGATCGCCCGCGACGTCCTCATCATGGACACCGACCAGCACCCGGTCGGCAGCGCCCCGCTGCAGGTGCGCCCGGTCCGCATCGAGGACGGCGCGTGGATCGGGAGCCGGGCCCTGATCCTGAAGGGCGTGACCGTCGGCCGGGAAAGCGTCGTCGGCGCCGGGGCGATCGTCACGAAGGACGTGCCTCCCTTCAGCGTCGTCGCCGGGCCGGCCGCCCGGGTGATCAGGACCCTTGCGGCCGACCTGGCGCCGGCCGGCGACTCGGCCTAGGAAGAGGCCACCACGTACAGCTGGCTGGCCAGGCTGGGACCGAGGGCGATGGTGCCCGCCGGCACCTCGAGGGTGAGGGTGCCGTCGGGGGCCTTGGCCAGCACCCGGGCCACCTCCCCCGGCACGAAGCCGTTGTCGTTCAGGTAGGTGAGGGCGTCCATGTCGATCTCGACCTGCTCGGTGACCCGGCGCAGCCGGACCCGGTCGCCGGGCGCGGCGCCGGCCAGCGCCACCAGCTGGTCCTCGTACCCGGCCGGGCCGGCGCCGGGGATGGGGTTGCCGTGCGGGCAGGTGGCGGGGTTCTGGAGCAGGACCACCAGGCGCTCCTCGACCTCGTCGGAGATGACGTGCTCCCACCGGCAGGCCTCGACGTGGGCCTTGTGCCACGGCAGCCCGATCACGTCGGTGAGCAGCCGCTCGGCCAGGCGGTGCTTGCGCACCACGCTCTCGGCCCGGGCCCGGCCCTTCTCGGTGAGCACCAGGGCCCGGTCCCGCAGGTCCACGTAGCCGTCGGCCCGCAGCCGCCGCACCATCTCCGACACCGACGGTGCCGAGTGCCCGAGGCGCTCGGCCAGGCGGGCCTGGATGACGACGATGCCCTCCTCCTCGAGCTCGTGGATCGCCTCCAGGTACTCCTCGAGGGGCGGGTGGAAGCCATCGGACATGGCGCCATGGTATGGGACCGCCGCAGTCGTAGAGTCTGCCGGGTGACCCGATGGCTGCGGCTGACGGCCGTCGTCGCGGTGCTGGCGGCCGGCGCGTGCAAGGGCTCGGAGGGTGCGGCCCCGCCGCGTACGACCACCACCACCTCGCCGGGCAGCGCCGTGTCGTTCGCCAGCACCGCCGTCCCGGCCACGGTGGGGGCCCCGGGCAGTCCCGCCCCCAGCGCTGCGCCGGCCGCCGGCGCCACCACCACGGCGGCGCCCACCGGGCCCACCCTCCCCGTCGACAGCCGACTCACCGTCGAGCAGCAGCTGCTGGCGATCCAGAAGAAGCAGACCCCCGACCTCACCGTCGACAACGCCTCCTGCCCGAACGGCCAGCCGGTCGGCGACCTGGGCGCCACGGTGGGCTGCACCGTGCGGGCGGACGGGGTGGAGATCCCGTACACGGTCACGGTGGTGGCGATCGGGCCGGCCAGCGAGGGCGGGATCCGCAGCTACCAGTTCCGGCCCGCCCGCCCGGTGGTGATCGTCACCCAGCTCGTGGCCACGATCCGAGAGCAGTCCGCCGCCCAGCTCAAGGTCGCTCCCGAGGCGCTCGCCGTCGACTGCGGCCCGGCCAAGATCCAGGTGCTCGACATCGGCGGCAAGATCCGCTGCACCCTCAACGACGGCACCACCACCCGAACCCTGGAGGCGGTGGTGACCGACGAGAACGGGTCCACCAAGATCAACCAGGTCTAGCCCCCCACGTTCATGTCGCCGGAACGACACGCCGGCCGTGTCGTTCCGGCGACATGAACAGCTCAGGCGACGCCGGCGAGGGCCCGCCGGACCAGGCGGGCGACCTCGCCGGGGGTATCGCGGACCATCGCCTCGGGGACGCGGAGCACCCGGAAGCCGGCCTCCTCCAGGGCGGCGGTGCGTCGTCCGTCGTGGAGGACGTCGGGCGGCGCGGCGTGGCACCACTGCCCGTCGACCTCCAGCACAAGGCGGGCTTCCCCGAAGTAGAAGTCCACCCGGCCGATCCAGTCGTCGCCTCCCAGGTCGACCTGGCGGCGGGGCGCCGGCAACCCGGCATCGGCGAGCAGGCGCAGGACCGTGCCCTCCAGCCCGCTGCCCAGCGGGGCCAGGCCGGCGTTGGCCGCCAGCAGGGCCCGCATGGCGCGGATGCCGGGCCGGTGGGCGGGCAACTCGTCGTGCACCGCCGCCAGCGCGGCCCACGTGAGCCCCATGCGGACGGCGGCGTGGGCGGCCCGCTCCACCCTGAGCACATGTTCGGTGGCGGCCAGGTCGGCGACGGTGCGGGCCAGTGTGGTGACGGGGATCCCGTCCCGCTCGGTGGCGTGGTGCGCCGGCAGGCGGATGGGGTGGTGGAGCCGAGCCAATGAGGTGGAGCGGTTCGGCCCCCGCCTCGCCCGGGTGACCTCCAGACGACCGAGGTCGAACCCCGCCAGCCCCCACAGGGCGGCCGCCGAGGCGTGCGACAGGAGGGCGCCGGCGCCGGCATCGAGGACCGCCGCCATCGCCCGCTGTCGGTCCGTGACGGGTGCCCCGGCCAGCCGGAGCACGCGCCGAGTGACCGGCTCCCAGTCGGTCGACACTTCCCGGCGCCGGGCCGCCTGGCGCGTGGCGCCGAGCGCCCGGAGCTGCTCCCGGCCGACCACCGCGTGCTGGCGCCCGGCCAGCTCCCGCATCTTCTCGTCCAAGATCGACTCATCCATGGCGGGCCAGGATGCCCAGGGGGTGCGACAACGACCTTCATGTCGCCGGAAAGACACGCCGGCCGTGTCGATCCGGCGACATCAACGGGGCGGGGCGCGCCGTAGCATCGGCGGCGTGGCGAAGATCCTCCTGCTGGACGGCAACAGCCTCGCCTACCGGGCGTTCTTCGCCCTGCCCACCGACATGGCGACGGCGTCGGGGCAGGTCACCAACGCCGTGTTCGGGTTCACCTCGATGCTGGTCTACCTGCTCCAGGACCAGAAGCCCGACGGCATCGCCGTGGCCTTCGACCGGCCCGAGCCCACCTTCCGCCACGAGATGGTGAGCGACTACAAGGCGGGGCGGGCCGAGGCGCCCGACGTGCTGCGCCAGCAGATGGGTCTCGTGCGCCAGGTGGTGGAGACCCTCCACATCCCTGTCCTGGAGCTGGCCGGCTACGAGGCCGACGACATCATCGCCACCCTCGCCACGCAGGGCCGGGACCGCGGCGACGACATCGTGGTGGTCACCGGCGACCGCGACGCCTACCAGCTGGTGGAGGACCCCCACGTGCGGGTCCTCTACAACAAGCGGGGGGTCAGCGACTACGCCGATTACGACGAGGCGGGGATCAAGGAGCGCACCGGCGTCACGCCGGCCGACTACCCGCAGTACGCCGCCCTCCGGGGCGACCCGTCCGACAACCTGCCCGGCGTGCCGGGGGTGGGGGAGAAGACGGCCGCCAAGCTCATCAACACCTGGGGCGACCTCGACGGCGTGTTCGCCAACGTCGACAAGAACACGCCCAAGCTGCGGGAGAGCCTGATCGCCCACGAGGCCCAGGTGCGCAGCAACGCCCGGGCCACGCCGCTGGTGCGGGACGTGCCCATCGAGTGCGACGTGGAAGACCTCAAGATGGGTGGCTTCGACCTCGACGAGGTTCGCAAGCTGTTCAACTTCCTCGAGTTCCGCACGCTGTGGGACCGGCTGATGGAGGCGGTCGGCGGCCCCGCCGGCGCCCAGGCCGGCGCCACCGCCGCCGCCGCCGGCCGGCCGCTGGAGGTCGAGGTCACGAAGGTGGGGACGGCCGACGAGGCGGTGGCGGTGGCCGACCGGCTGGCAGGGAGCACCGCCGCCCTGGCCGCCGACGTGCGCTGGACGGGCGAGGAGGGGCGGTCCGACGTGGCCGGCCTGGCCCTGGCCGAGCCGGCGCCGGCCGAGGCCACCCGGGCGCCCGCGTTCTGGTTCGGCGCCGGCCTCCTCGACGATCCGGCGGTCGTCCTCGCCCTCGGCCGCCTGTTCGGAGCGGACGGGCGCCCGCTGGCCGCCCACCGGGCCAAGGAGCTGATGCGGGGCCTCGACCGCCACGGCGTCGACGTCCGCAGCCTCGATCTCGACACGGCGGTCGCCGCCTACCTGGTGGACCCGGCCGAGGTGGCCTACCTGCTGGAGGACCTGGTCGCCCGCTACACCGACGTCGACCTGCGGGGCCCCGGCGCCCCGCCCCCCGGCCAGCTCGACCTCGACGGCACCGCCACCGACCCGGTGGAGGAGACGGCCCGCCGGGCGGCCGCCGTGGCCCGGCTGGCGCCGGCGCTGGCCACCGCCCTGGAGGCGCGCGGCCTGCGGCGTCTCTACGACGACGTCGAGCGGCCCCTGGTGCGGGTCCTGGCCCGCATGGAGAAGGTGGGCGTGCGGGTCCACGTTGCCCAGCTGCGGGAGCTGGCCGACGGCCTGGCCGCCGAGTGCCAGGTGCTCGACGCCGAGATCCAGGAGATCGTCGGCCACCCGTTCCTCGTCAACTCCACCAAGCAGCTGCGGGCGGTGCTGTTCGACGAGCTGAAGCTCCAGCCCCAGAAGAAGACCAAGACCGGCTACTCCACCGACGCCGCCTCGCTGGAGAAGCTGAAGGGCCAGCACCCGGTCATCGACAAGCTGCTCCGCTACCGCGAGGTCGAGAAGCTGCGCTCCACCTACGGGGAGGCGCTCCTCAACGAGGTGGGCGCCGACGGGCGCATCCACGCCACGTTCCAGCAGACGGTCGCCCGCACCGGCCGGCTGTCCTCCGACCGCCCCAACCTCCACAACATCCCCACCCGCACCGACGAGGGCCACCGCTTCCGGTCAGCCTTCATCCCCGACGACGGGGCGGTGTTCCTGGTGGCCGACTACAACCAGATCGAGCTGCGGGTCATCGCCCACCTGGCCGAGGACCCCGGCCTCATCGACGCCTTCGAGTCGGGCGTCGACATCCACACCGCCACCGCCTCGCGCATCTTCGGCGTGGAGCCCGACGGCGTCACCAGGGCCATGCGGTCGAAGGCCAAGATGGTCTCCTACGGGCTGGCCTACGGCATGGAGGCCTACGGGCTGTCCCAGCGGCTCGGCATCCCGGTGGAGGAGGCGGCCCAGATCCTCGGCGCCTACTTCGCCGCCTTCCCGAACGTGAAGGCGTACATGGAGCGCACCGTGCAGGAGGCGCGTGACCGGGGCTACACCGAGACGCTGTTCGGCCGGCGCCGGCTCATCCCCGAGCTGAGCTCGCTCAACTACCGCATCCGTCAGGCGGGGGAGCGCCAGGCGATGAACGCCGGCATCCAGGGCCTGGCGGCCGACATCTTCAAGGTCGCCCTCGTCCGCCTCGACGGCGCCCTCGAGCGCGAGGGCCTGGCCAGCCGCATCGTGCTCCAGGTGCACGACGAGGTCATCCTCGAGGTGCCCGAGGGCGAGCGGGACCGGGCCGCCGAGCTCACCCTCGACGCCATGGCCCACGCCGCCGACCTGCGCGTCCCTCTCGAGGTCAACCTGGCCTGGGGCGCCACCTGGGCCGACGCCAAGGGCTGATTTCCTGACGGCCCGTTTCGGCCCTGCCGTCCCTTTGCGGTTCGTTGGCCGGCTCTTAACCGGGCGCTGGCGCTGGTCATACCTGCCCGTTCGTAGCCTCGGACCATGACGGCGTGGGGGGGCCAGCGCACACCGCCGGCCCCGTCCGAGGCGAATGCCGGGCCCAACTGGACGCTGCTGGCCCTTCGGGCCTTCCTCGGCGTGACCTACGTGTTCGCCGGCCTCCAGAAGCTGGCCGACCGCCAGTTCGTCGACCCCAAGTCGCCCGGCTCCGTGCAGGCCCAGATCCAGGCCGCCCAGCAGCAGAGCCCCGTCGGGGGACTGCTAACGGTCGTCGGTCATCACGCGGTGGCCTTCGCCGTCGTCCTGGCGTTCGCCGAGCTCCTGGTCGGGGTGGCCACGCTGCTGGGGATGTGGGCGCGGGTGGCGGCGGCCGGAGGCCTCCTGCTGGCGGTCGGGTTCCTGCTCACGGTGAGCTGGCACACCCACCCCTACTACCTCGGACCCGACATCGTGTTCGTCTTCGCCTGGACGCCGTTGCTCGTCGCCGGGCCGGACCCGGTCCTGTCGGTGGACTCGTGGTTGTCCCACCGGGAGGCGGTGGTGCGCGACCGCATGCACATCGGCGCCGGCGAGCTGGACCGGCGGGCAGTCCTGGCGCGGGGCGTGGTCGGCGGCGGGGCCGCCCTGCTGGCCCTCGTGGGCGGCGGGCTCACCGCCGTCGTGGGGCGGCTGCTCGACAACCGCCCGAGCCCCGACGGCGAGACCCTTGGCGCCGCCCGGGTGCGGACCTCCGGGGCGCCGGCGCCGAGCACCACGGCCCCAGAGCCCCCGAGCACGACCGAGCCGGCGAGCAGCCCGACCACGACGAGGCACCGGACCACCGCACCGTCGACCACCACCGAACCCCCGACCACGGCGGCGCCGTCGGGGATCGCCCTGGGCCCCGCCAGCGCCGTGCCGGTGGGCAGCGGCGCCAGGTTCCGCGACCCCGTCAGCGGCCAGCCGTCCTGGGTCCTCCAACCGACCGAGGGCCGGTTCGTGGCGTTCAGCGCCGTGTGCACGCACGCCGGCTGCCGTGTCGGCCTGGCCGCTGACGGCCGCTCGTTCCACTGCCCGTGCCACGGCGCGGTGTTCGACGCCTCCACCGGCCAGCCGCTCGTGGGGCCCGCCCGCCGGCCGCTGGCGTCGATCCCCGTCCTCGACGAGGGCGGCGTCCTCTACCGCGCCGACTGAGCGGCGCTCAGGCGTTGGTGAACTGGTCCTCCTCGGTGGAGCCTTCGAGGGCGAGGGTGGCGGCCCGGCCGCCGGAGACGATGGTGGCGACCTCGTCGAACCAGCCGGCGCCGACCTCGCGCTGGTGGCGGGTGGCGGTGTAGCCCTCGGGCTCCAGGTCGAACTCCCGCTCCTGGAGGGCGACGTAGGCCGACATGTCCTCGTCCACGTAGCGGGCGGCCAGCTCGAACATCGACACGTTCAGGGCGTGGAAGCCGGCCAGGGTGATGAACTGGAACCGGTAGCCCATGGCGCCCAGCTCCTTCTGGAACCGGCGGATGGTCTCGTCGTCGAGGTGGCGCTTCCAGTTGAACGACGGCGAGCAGTTGTAGGCCAGCATCGTGTCGGGGTACTCGGCCAGCACGCCCTCGGCGAAGGCCCGGGCGTCGTCGAGGTCGGGCGTCGAGGTCTCGCACCACACGAGGTCGGCGTAGGGGGCGTAGGCGACGCCCCGGGCGATCGACGCCTCCATGCAGTCGCGGGTGCGGAAGTAGCCCTCGGCCGTGCGCTCGCCGGTGAGGAACGAGTGGTCCCGGGGGTCGACGTCGCTGGTGAGCAGCTTGGCGCCCAGCGAGTCGGTGCGGGCCACGATCAGGGTGGGGACGCCGGCCACGTCGGCCGCCAGCCGGGCGGCGGTCAGGGTGCGGATGTGCTGGGACGTGGGCACCAGCACCTTGCCGCCCATGTGCCCGCACTTCTTCTCGGCCGCCAGCTGGTCCTCCCAGTGGACGCCGGCCGCCCCCGCCTCGATCATCCCCCGCATCAGCTCGAAGGCGTTGAGGGGGCCACCGAAGCCGGCCTCGGCGTCGGCCACGATCGGCACCATCCAGTCGCGGGTGACCCGGCCCTCTGCCCACTCGATCTGGTCGGCCCGGCGCAGGGCGTTGTTGATGCGCCGCACGACCGACGGGACGCTGTTGGCCGGGTACAGGCTCTGGTCGGGGTAGACGTGCTCGGACAGGTTGGCGTCGGCCGCCACCTGCCACCCCGACAGGTAGATGGCCTGGAGGCCGGCCCGCACCATCTGCACCGCCTGGCCGCCGGTCATGGCGCCGAGGGCGTGCACGTAGTTCTCGGTGTGGAGGAGGTCCCACAGCTTGGCCGCCCCCTGCGTCGCCAGGGTGTGGTCGATGCGGGTGGAGCCCCGCAGCCGCACCACGTCGGCCGCCGAGTAGTCACGCCGGACGCCCCGCCAGCGGGGGTCCTCGGCCCATTCACGCTCGAGCGCTTCCGCCTCGCGGGTGATGAAGTCGTTCTGGTACAACGGATCCTCCTAGGAAGTCAGTCGAGGCACTCGCTGGCGGGCAGGGTGAGGAATTCGGTGAAGGGGTGGTCGAGGGCGGTCTGGAGGAACAGCCGGCGGGCACAGCCGAAGCGGCGGGCGCAGAAGGTGCCCCCGCCCAGGGCGGCCCGGATCCGGTCCAGCTCCTCGTCCACCATGTGGGTGACGAGGTGGCGGGTGACCCTCGGGCCCTCGGCCAGGTGCACGCCGTGGTGGACCCACTGCCACACCTGGGACCGGGAGATCTCGGCGGTGGCGGCGTCCTCCATGAGGTTGTCGATGGCCGCCGCGCCCACGCCCCGCAGCCACGACTCGAGGTACTGGAGGCCGACGCTGATGTTGGCCCGCAGGCCTGCCTCGCTGACGTCGTCGCGGCAGAAACCGACGCGCAGCAGGTCGGCGGCACTGACCACCACGTCCTCCCGCAGGCGGTCCAGCTGGTTGGGGCGGTCGCCGAGGGCGGCGTCGAAGACCTCGGTGGCCACCGGCACCAGGCCGGGGTGGGCGACCCACGTGCCGTCGAAGCCGTCCCGGGACTCCCGCAGCTTGTCGTCCCGCACCTTGGCGAGGGCCACCTCGTTGAGGGCCGGGTCGCGGCTCGGGATGAACGCCGCCATGCCGCCCATGGCGTAGGCCTTGCGGTGGTGGCAGGTGCGCACCAGCAGCTCGGTGTAGGCCCGCATGAACGGGACGGTCATGGTGACCAGCGAGCGGTCGGGCAGCACGTAGTCGCCGCTCAGCCGCAGCTTCTTGATGACGCTGAAGATGTAGTCCCAGCGGCCGGCGTTGAGGCCCGAGGCGTGCTCGCGCAGCTCGTAGAGGATCTCGTCCATCTCGAAGGCGGCCGGCAGCGTCTCGATGAGGACGGTGGCCCGGATGGACCCGCGGGGGATGCGCAGCGCCTCCTGGGCGGCCACGAACACCTCGTTCCAGAGCCGGGCCTCCAGGTGGCTCTCCAGCTTGGGGAGGTAGAAGTAGGGGCCGGAGCCGGCGTCGAGCAGCTCCCGGGCGTTGTGGAAGAAGGCCAGCCCGAAGTCGAAGAGGCTGGCCGACACGGGCCGCCCGTCCACCAGCACCCGTCGCTCCTCCAGGTGCCAGCCCCGGGGCCGCACGACGAGCGTGGCCGTCTCATCGTTGAGCCGGTAGGTGCGGCCGTCGGGCGACTCGTAGGTGATGGTGCCCCGCACCGCGTCCCGCAGGTTGCGCTGGCCCTCCACCACGTTGGACCACGAGGGCGACAGCGAGTCCTCGAAGTCGGCCATGAACACCCGGGCGCCGGAGTTCAGGGCGTTGATCATCATCTTGCGGTCGGTGGGGCCGGTGATCTCGACCCGGCGGTCGAGCAGGTCCTTGGGCGGCGGGGCGACGGTCCACGGCCGCTCCCGCACCCGGCGGGTGGACTCCAGGAACGCCGGCCGCTCGCCGGCGTCGAAGCGGGCCTGGCGCTCGGCCCGCAGGGCCAGCAGCCGGCGCCGCTCGGTGCCGAAGCGGCGCTGGAGGGCGGCGACGAAGACCAGGGCTTCGTCCGTGAGCACGTCGCCTGCCTCGACTCCGCTGCTCAGGACCTCGATGCCGTCCACCATGCCCTTCCTTTCAGATCGCACGGATGTAAGACCCCATGTTCCTGTGGTTGTAGAGGTTCTTGCCGCCGAATCGGCGTATAAGATTGATGAAACTTCGCGTGAACGGCAGATGGAGGGAAGATTTCATGGCTATGCCGAGCACCGAGGCGCTGCTCTTCGGCCAGCGGCTGCGCCACCTCCGCCGGGCCCGCGGCCTCACCCTCGACGCGTTGGGGGAGAAGGTGGGCAAACCGGCGCCGTACCTGTCGCTGGTGGAGAACGGGCGCCGGGAGGCCAAGGTGTCGCTCATCGAGGCGCTGGCCGGCGCCCTCGGCGTCACCAGCTCGGAGCTGATGGAGGCCACCGCCCCCAGCCGCCGGGCCCGGCTGGAGATCGACCTCCAGCAGGCCCAGGACGACCCGCTCTACCGGTCGCTGCGCCTGCCGTGGCTCAAGCCCTCCTCGCGGGTGCCCGACGACGTGCTCCAGCACGTGGTCACCCTGTTCCACGCCCTCCAGGAGCGGTCGGCCGAGGCGCCCGACCCCGAGGCGCCCCGCCTGGCCAACGCCGAGCTGCGGGCCGAGATGCGGGCGGCCGGCAACTACTTCGCCGACATCGAGCAGATCGCGGCCGAGGCGCTGGCCGCCACCGGCTACGAGGGCAAGGGGGCGGTGGCCGAGCGCACCCTGTCCGACCTGGTGGCCCACTTCGGCTTCGACCTGCACCGGGTGCAGGACCTGCCGGTGTCGGCCCAGGCCGTCGCCGACCTGCGGCACCGCCGCATCTACCTCCACCAGCGCAACGCCCTGCCCACCCGGGTCGCCCGCTCGGTGGTCCTCCAGACGCTCGGGCATTTCGCCCTGGGCCACGAGGACCCGGCCGACTTCGGGGCGTTCCTCCGCCAGCGGGTCGAGTCCAACTACTTCGCCGGCGCCGTGCTCGCCCCGGAGCGGCCGGCCGTCGAGCTGATGGCCCGGGCCAAGCGGGAGGGCGACCTGTCGGCCGAGGACCTGAAGCAGGTCTTCTACATCTCCTACGAGATGGCCGCCCACCGGCTCACCAACCTGGCCACCCACCACCTCGACATCCCCGTCCACTTCCTGCGGGCCGACGACGAGGGGGTCATCTGGAAGGCCTACGAGAACGACGGGATGCCCTTCCCGGTCGACGCCGCCGGCGTGATCGAGGGCCAGCGGGCCTGCCGCTGGTGGGGCACGAGGCAGGCCTTCGGGTCGGGCGACCGCTTCGCCGACCATGCCCAGTACACCGAGACGCCGGCCGGCCGCTACTGGTGCCTCACCCACATCGAGATCGAGTCGGACTCCCACGAGGCCATCTCGCTCGGCACCACCGCCGAGCACGCCCGCTGCTTCCGGGGGCACGGCACCACCGCCGAGGCCGTCTCCGGGTGCCCCACCGGGCCGTGCTGCCGGCGGCCGGCGCCCGACGTGGCCGCCCGCTGGAACGGGCGGGCCTGGCCCTGGGTGCGGGTGCCGGGCTACGTGCTGGCCGCCATCCCCGCCGGTGCCTACCCGGGCGCCGACGTGAGCGAGCTGTACGACTTCCTCGACCGCCACGCCCCCCGCACCGGAGCGTCGCCGCGTCGGGAGGGTTCCGGGCCGTCTCGGTAGTACCCTTTTACTGCCCACGTCTGCGATACGCGCGGGTGTGGGGTCCGGAAAGAGAGAGCGACCGACCGAGATGTCCGACCAGTCCCAGCAGCAGCCGCAGTCGGAGGCCATGGGCACCTTCGACGAGCAGGGGGAGTACACGCCCAAGCAGATCACCCAGGACGACCTGGGGGAGATGTCCTTCGAGGACGCCATCGCCGGCACCATCGTGGAGTTCGACGACGGCGACATCGTGAAGGGCACCGTCGTCAAGGTCGAGAAGGACGAGGTCCTGCTGGACATCGGCTTCAAGTCGGAGGGGGTCATCCCCGCCCGCGAGCTGTCCATCCGCCACGACGTCGACCCGAGCGAGATCGTGTCGCTGGGCGAGGAGATCGAGGCCCTGGTCCTCCAGAAGGAGGACAAGGAGGGCCGGCTCGTCCTCTCCAAGAAGCGGGCCCAGTACGAGCGGGCCTGGGGCACCATCGAGCAGGTCAAGGAGTCGGGCGGCGTGGTCTCCGGCCCGGTCATCGAGGTGGTCAAGGGCGGCCTCATCATCGACATCGGCCTGCGCGGCTTCCTGCCCGCCTCGCTGGTGGAGCTGCGCCGGGTTCGCGACCTCCAGCCCTACGTGGGCAAGACCCTCGAGGCCAAGATCATCGAGCTGGACAAGAACCGCAACAACGTGGTGCTGTCCCGCCGGGCGTGGCTGGAGGAGACCCAGAAGGAGCAGCGCGAGGAGTTCCTGGAGAACCTCAAGCCGGGCGAGGTCCGCAAGGGCGTGGTCTCGTCGGTCGTCAACTTCGGGGCCTTCGTCGACCTCGGGGGCATGGACGGCCTGGTGCACGTCTCCGAGCTGTCGTGGAAGCACGTCGACCACCCGTCGTCGGTGGTGGCGGTGGGCGACGAGATCACCGTCCAGGTGCTCGACGTCGACCTCGACAAGGAGCGCATCAGCCTCTCCCTCAAGGCGACCCAGCAGGACCCCTGGCAGGAGTTCGCCAACGCCCACCGGGTGGGCGAGCTGGTCTACGGCCGGGTCACCAAGCTGGTGCCCTTCGGCGCCTTCGTGCAGGTCGGCGAGGGGATCGAGGGCCTGGTGCACATCTCGGAGATGGCCGCCCACCACGTCGACCTGCCCGAGCAGGTCGTGGCCCCGGGCGAGGAGCTGTGGGTCAAGATCATCGACATCGACCTCCAGCGCCGGCGCATCAGCCTGTCCATCAAGCAGGCGGCCGAGGGCGGCGAGGTGGCGGCCGAGTACCGCGAGCACTTCGGCGAGCACGCCTACGACGAGCAGGGCAACTACATCGGGGCGGTCAACTTCGAGCCCGAGACCGAGGCCCAGGCGGCGTGGGCCGACTACGCCGCCGAGCTGGGCGGCGAGGCCGGCGAGCCGGGCACCGAGCCGGCCGCCGAGCCGGAGGGCAGCGGGTTCGGCGGTGCCGCCCGGGCCGAGGAGGAGGCCGGGGAGACCCCGGCTTCCTAGCGGTGCCCGTCGTCGGGCTCACCGGCGGCCTCGGATCGGGCAAGTCCACGGTCGCCGCCCTCCTCGCCAAGGCGGGGGCGGCGGTCGTCGACGCCGACGTGCTGGCCCGCGAGGCCATGGCCCCCGGCGGCCCGGCCTACCAGCCGGTGGTGGACCGCTTCGGACCCGGCGTCCTCGCTGCCGACGGCACGCTCGACCGGCGGGCCTTGGCCGCCGTGGTGTTCTCCGACCCGGCCGCCCGGGCCGACCTGGAAGGCATCGTCCACCCGTGCGTGCGGGCCGGCGTGGCCCGGCGGCTGGCCGCCGAGGCGGGCGGCCGGATCGTGGTGGTGGAGATCCCGCTCCTGGCCGAGTCGCCAGCCTCGCGCGCCGGGCTCGACGCCATCGTCGTGGTGGACTGCCCAGAGGACGTGGCGGTGGCCCGCGTGGTGGCCCAGGGCCGCCTGTCCGAGGCCGACGCCCGGGCCCGGGTGGCCGCCCAGGTGTCGCGCGCCGAGCGGCTGGCCCTGGCCGACTTCGTGGTCGACAACGGCGGCGACCGGGCCGCCCTGGAGGCCGAGGTGGCCCGCTGCCGGGCGTGGATCGAGGGGCTGGGCGCCTGAAGCGGCGTTGCCGCCGGCGTTCAGCGGATGAGGCGGACGCCGAGGAGCGGTATCTTCACGACCCGGTCGGGGTCGGGCTTCATCTTGAGGACCCCTTGGCCTCCGACCTCGAGCCGTGCGGCGATGAACTGGGCATTCGTCTGGTTGAAACCCGGCTGGCCGGTGAAGACGAATTGGGCATTGGGCAGGAAGAGGGTGCCCTGCAGATTCAGGCTCGCCTGGCCGCCAAGGTTGTCGGTAGAGCCGGAGGGGGCGTACTCGGTCCACAGGGCCAGGTCCTTGAAGTTGCCGGCGGTCGGGGCCGTCCAGGTGAGCCCTCCGCTGCCGGCTCCGATGTCGATGCGCCCCTGCTCCTGGTACACGAACACCCCGGGCATCGTCAGTTTCCCCTGGGCTCCCTTGATCAGATTGCTTGTGCCGGTGCCGCTGTTGTTGCGCATGTAGAGAAGCCCGCTGCCCCCGGCCTGGTTGATGACGAGCGTTCCCTGGCCGCCGACGGAGACATCGCCTTCCGTCAGGACCTGGCCGCCCTGGAACGTGAGGTTGTTCGACACGCTCAGCCCGCCCGGGCAGTTGACCCACCACTTGCCGGAGGGGACAGTGATGTCCGGTGTTGAGACGGGCATCGAGCAGGATGCCCCCAGCACCTGGTTGGGGTAGGTGGACCAGCCGGCCGGCGCACCGGTGCCGGTGAGCGACGCGACCAGGTTGTCGATGTAGGGGTTCGGGGGGTCGGTGCAGCCGTTGGTCACCTTGCAGTTGTACTTGTGGTCGACCGGCGCCCGGGTGATCCGGTCGTTCAGCGGGATCGGGACGGGCTGCAGGCGGGGATTCAACCCAGCCGTGTCGGCCGGGTCGTACGCCTTGGCCGCTGCACCATTGGGACTCAGCGCGTAGGACCAGATCGAGCCCTGGGCCCCGCCGGGGCCGGGGACGTCGGCGGCCTGGATCGTGTTGTTGGAGTTGTTGTCCGCCTCGATCACGTGGCTGTTGTTGTTGCCGCAGCCGGGGATCGGGTTGCCAGACGCCCTGCCGTTGCTGTCGACGGCGATGATCCCGGGGTACTGCTTGTCGCCGGCGGCGTTCTGGGTCCAGTCCACAAGGATCGCCCCCTGCCCGGAGGTGTGGAGGGCCTCGCAGCCCGTCTGGTCTAGAAGCAGGAGGGCGCTCGGGACACCATCCTTGCCCTCAGCCGTCCGGGCCACCGCCCGGGCGACCGAAGTGCCGCTCCCGATGCCGACCGACCGTCCGAACAGGTAGGGACGGTTGCGCCTGATCACGACCCCGAGCCGTTTGCACCCGTCGGTACCGTCGTTGGTCGACGAGTAGGCCGGGGCGCCCCGACCGAACTCCGCATTCAGCTGGGCGTCGGTCACCGGGTTGTAGATGGTGACCGTGTAGGCCCCGGCCAGGCCGATGACGTTGCGCGCCGCTCCTGCGACGCAGACGGTGGAGAAGGGGCTGCCGGCGCCGGTGCATGGGGGGGCGGAGACCACGGGGCTGGCGTCAGGGCGGTTGGCGAGGAAGTACTCCCACGCGGCCGTGCACGCTGCACCCGCGCTGCCGCCGAAGCCGGGGTCGAGCTTCAACGCCCCGGCCGTCACCGCGAAGTCGGCCGCCGAGCTGTCGGCCCGGCGGTCGTTGCGGAGGGCGGCGAGGTCGATGACGATCGCCACCATGGCGAAGATGCCCGTCATGAGGAGAGCCCACATCACCAGGTAGATGCCGTCCTCCGACCGGCGGGCCCTCGTCACGGGGTGGACGCCTCGAACCGGGTGACGGCCTTGGTCGACATGGCGGGCAGGTTGTACGTGAACAGCGCGGCTTGGAGCTTGGAGCTCCGTGTCGTCATGACCTGGACCCTCGTCTCCGAGGAGGGTCGCCCGTCGGCGAAGCATGGTGTAGCGGAGACGGAGAACCCGGAGCCCACGAGATGATGCTCCGACTTGATCTGATCCGGCCCGACGTACGCCACGCAGATGTCCCGCCCCGGTACCGACGGAGCGAGGGCGCCCTCGGAGGTCTGCTCGGCGTACACCGCAATGCCGTGGAGCCAGTCGTCGATGGTGCCCAGAGCATTGAGCGGCAAGGTGGCGCCGTAGCGTGCCGCCTCGCGGGTGGCAGTGTGCATGTTGCTCTTCTGGTTGTACAGCACTCCGCCGCTGAACATGCCTGTGACGAGCATGATGAAGACAGGGAAGAGCAGGGCGAACTCGACCAGGGCCGCCCCCTCGTCGCCTTCCCTTCGGCACCTTTTTCGCACACGCACCGTGGTCATGCCATCCGCCATCCCCGAGGGCTCCAAGACGAGAGTAACGTGCCTGGCGGCCGTCGTGTATTCGATCGGCTCGACCGGTAGGCCCGTGAGGGAGTGCTTCGACGGGCTCGCCGGTTGCGTTCTTTGTCGAAATTGCTGGCGGGCGGGTTCGATCAGCCGATGTTGCCTAGTGGCGGAGGCGCACGCTCGCCGGCAGCGAGGAAATTGGGGTCGGAGTGGGATCGAGACGGACAGTGATCGTAGTGATCGCGGTGGTGGTGGCCGCGATCGCTGCCTTCGCCAACTTCGCCTATCTGAACTCGGTCCAGGACCGGGCGTACAAGAAGGCAAAGCGGGTACAGGTGTTCGTCGTCAGCAAGGACATCTCCAAGGGGACGCCGGGGGAGACAGCGGTGAACGGGGATTACATCAAGTCGAGTGAGATTCCGCAAGAGTTCCGGCCTGCCACAGCCATCCCCGACACGTCTTCCATCCGCGGCAAGGTCGCAGCCGGGCCGCTCTCCGTCGGCCAGGTGGTCGTCGACGGCATGTTCGTGGACCCCAAGGTCGCGCAGGTCACGTTCTCGCAGCGCATCCCCTCGGGGCAGGTGGCCATCACCGTCTCGGTCGATCAGGTGAAGGGCGTTGCCGGTCTCCTGGTACCCGGCGACAAGGTGAACATCCTCGTCAGGGTGCAGCCTCAGGGGGCGGGCGCGCTGGAGGAGGAGCGGGTGCTGTACCAGAACGTGCCAATCATCGCCATCGGCTCGGCCGCCGCTCCCCAGGCGGGGGAGTCGGCCGCAGCCGTGAACCCGGGCAGCGGGCTCATCACCTTCGCCGTGCCGCCCACCGCGGCCTCCAAGATAGCCCTCGTGTCGACCAAGGATATCTATCTCACGCTCGTCCCGCCCGACAACCAGCCCGTGCCCATCCCCAACGTGAATGCCAACAACGCCTTCGGCCCCGAGCTCACACCCACCGGCTGACGCGAGATGGCCACGTCATGACTACCGTCGAGCCCATGACTGAATCCCGCCTCCGCGTCGCGGTCGTGGGGGTGGAGCCGACGCTCGAGTCCCGCCTGACCCGACTTCTGGGCGACCGCGCCGCCGTGGCCAGCCACGCCAGTCTGCGCAACCTCGAGCTGGGTTCCGCCAACGGACCGACGGTCGTCGTGCTCGGCCCTTCGTTCTCGGCCCCCGACGTGCTGGAGGGGGCGGCCCGTCACGTGGCCGCCCAGCCCAACGCCGGGGCGCTTCTCGTCGTCGACGAGCTGAGCACCCAGGTGCTCCAGCGCGCCCTCCGGGCGGGCATGCTCGACGTGGTCAACGGCACCGACGTGTCCGAGCTCGAGCGGGCCGTCCACCGGGTGGCCGAGCACCTCTCACAGCGCACGCCAGCCGCCGTCTCCCCCGTGGCCGCCGGCGATGCCCGGGCCGCCCGGCTGGTGACGGTCTTCTCTCCCAAGGGAGGCGCCGGAAAGTCCGTGGTGGCCTGCAATCTGGCCGTCGCCCTGGCCCAGCGCAGCAGCGAAGCCCCGGTCGCCCTCATCGACGCCGACCTCCAATTCGGCGACGTGGCGGTCATGCTGAAGCTCACGCCCCTGCACACGATCGTCGACGCCGTCACGGCCATGCACCGCCTCGACGTGCCCCTGCTCCGCAGCCTCCTCTGTACGCACCAGAGTGGCCTGCTGGTACTTGCCGCCCCGCGCGAGCCGGCTTTCGGCGACCAGGTCCAGGCC
Source organism: Acidimicrobiales bacterium (assembly GCA_035689115.1). Classification (GTDB taxonomy): domain Bacteria; phylum Actinomycetota; class Acidimicrobiia; order Acidimicrobiales; genus JAHFUS01. Next base: position 36,685 of record DASSMA010000078.1, on the reverse strand, counting down.
AACGACATGCACCGGATCGTGGAGCTGCTGCGGTCGTTCTGCAGCTACGTGATCATCGACACGCCGGCCCAGTTCAGCGATGTCGCCCTGCACCTCATCGAGGAGAGCGACGACCTCGTGCTGGTGGCAGGCATGGACGTGCCGAGCATCAAGAACATGAAGATCGGCCTCCAGACGCTCAAGCTGCTGGGCACCCCCTCGAACAAGCTGCGCCTCGTGCTGAACCGGGCCAACGCCCGGGTCGGTCTCGACGTATCCGAGGTGGAGAAAACGCTCCACCTCAAGGCCGAGGCGCTGCTCCCGAGCGACATCCTGGTGCCCCAGTCGGTGAACAAGGGCGTGCCGGCGGTCGTGGGCTCGCCGAAGTCGGCGTTCGCCAAGACGATGTCGGCTTTCGCCGACCTCATTGCACCGGATCTACCGCGACGACGGGGGTAGCCACACATGTCGCTCTACAAGCGTCTCCAGGAGTCCCAGGCGTCCGCTCCGCTCCGGCGGGACGCCGTCCTCGACGCCCTGCGCCTGCGGGTGCACCACCAGCTCATCGAGACGCTCGGGCCGCTGCTGTCCGACGGCAAGATGACCGAGCTCGAGCTGCGCCGGCGGGTCGAGGACGAGCTGCGCCAGGCGCTCGCCGGCGAGACCACCCCGCTGTCGATGGCCGACCGGGAGTCGCTGGTCAGCGACGTCACCGACGACGTCCTCGGCTACGGGCCCATCGAGCGGTACCTCCAGGACCCCACCGTCACCGAGGTCATGGTCAACGGCCCCGACACCGTCTACGTCGAGCGTGACGGCCGCATCAACAAGGTGCCGGTCACCTTCCTCGACGAGGGCCACCTCAGGCGCATCATCGACAAGATCGTGAGCCAGATCGGGCGCCGGATCGACGAATCGACGCCGATGGTCGACGCCCGGCTCCCCGACGGCTCCCGCGTCAACGCCATCGTCCATCCCCTCGCCATCGGCGGGCCCTTCCTCACCATCCGGAAGTTCGCCCACGACCCGCTCACCAGCGAGAAGCTCGTCGAGCTCGGCACCTACGACGTCCAGGTGGCGCGGTTCCTCGAAGCCTGCGTGAAGGGTCGGCTGAACGTCCTGGTCTCTGGCGGTACCGGCACCGGGAAGACCACCCTTCTCAACGTGCTCTCGGGGTTCATCCCGCCCGACGAGCGGGTCATCACCGTCGAGGACGCCAAGGAGCTCCAGCTGCGCCAGGAGCACGTGCTGCCCCTGGAGTCGCGCCCGGCCAACATCGAGGGGAAGGGCGAGGTCACCATCCGCGACCTGGTGCGCAACGCCCTGCGCATGCGCCCCGACCGCATCGTGGTGGGCGAGTGCCGTTCGGGTGAGGCCCTCGACATGCTCCAGGCCATGAACACCGGCCACGACGGCTCGCTCACCACCATCCACTCCAACAGCCCCCGCGACACCCTGAGCCGCGTCGAGACGATGACCCTCATGGCCGGCTTCGACCTGCCGGTGCGGGCGATCCGGGAGCAGATGGCCTCCGCCCTCGACCTCATCGTCCACCTCACCCGGCTGCGTGACGGCACCCGCCGCGTCACCCAGGTCACCGAGGTCATGGGCATGGAGGGCGACGTCATCACCCTCCAGGACATCTTCGTGTTCGACTGGCACCGCGGCGTCGACCCCTCGGGGCGCCATCTCGGCATGCTCCAGCCGACGGGGATCCGGCCGAGCTTCGCCGACCGGCTGCGCGACATCGGCATCGAACTGGCGGCCGGCCTCTTCCTCGGCGACGAGGTCCCCAGGCGGGCGCCGGCCCGGCATCGATGAGGAAGTCCGCCCTCGCCGCCCTCGCCGTCCTGGCGGCCCTGGTTGCCTGGGCGCCTGGCGCCGGCGGGCAGACCAACAACGTCACCATCCGCAAGCTCGACGTCACCAACTTCCCGGTCGTCAAGATCTCCGCCCAGGTCGACGGCGATGAGCCGGCCCTGAACGCCTTCACAGTCCGCGAAAACGGCAGGATCCTGTCGCCGCCACCCGAGGTCGTGCCCATCGGCAAGACCGACACCCCGGTGGGCGTGGTGCTCGCCATCGACGTGTCGGGCTCCATGCGGGCCGGCGCCAAGCTGGTGGCGGCGAAGGAGGCGGCGAAGCAGTTCGTCGCCAACAAGCAGCCCAACGACCAGATCGCCGTGGTGGCCTTCAACGACGTGCCCCAGGTCAAGGCCGGATTCACCGACGACCCGGCCAAGCTGAACGCGGCGATCGACGGCCTGGCGGCGACGGGCGAGACAGCTCTCTACGACGGCGTGCGAGCGGCTGCGACGCTGTTCAACGACCGCCCCGATCTGCAGCCCAACATCGTCGTGCTGTCCGACGGCAAGGACACCGTGTCGCAGAACGGGCTGGCCGAGGCGCAGGCCTCGGTCGTCGGCGCCAAGTCGTCGGTGTTCACCGTCGGGCTGAAGGGCGGGCGCGACTTCGATGCCGGGGCCCTCAGCGCCCTCGCCCAGGCTGGCGGGGGCAAGTACGTGGAGACCAACGACCCCGCGCAGTTGAAGGCGTTGTACGGGAGCATCCAGCGCGCAATCCACAACCAGTACGAGCTCACCTACACGTCGAAGGACACGTCGGGCAACATCCAGGTGACGGTCGGCGCTGGCGGGCAGCTGGCCACGGCCGGCCCGGTGGCCGTCGGCTCCGTGGCGGTGGGGCGTGACGTGGCGCCCGTGGTCGTCCACGGCTCGCGGTTCGGTGGTCTCCTGGGCAACGGACCCGCCCTGGCCATCGTCGCCGGGCTCGGCTTCCTGGCAGTGGGACTGGTGGTGTTCGGCGCCTCGGCGCTCACCCGGGAGGGCGTGCCCACTCTCTCCACCACCCTCCAGCCCTACGGGCCGGGCGGCGGCACCGCCTTCGAGTCGGGATCGGCCACCGGCGGCGTGGAGCTGGCGCAGACGGCCATTATGCGCCGGGCGGTCGACGCCACCGCGCGCATCGCTGCCGGCGGGAGCATTCTTGACACCCTCGAGCGCAAGCTCGAGCAGGCCGATCTCCCCGTCCGCCCGGCCGAGGCCCTCTTCTTCTACCTGGCGTCCCTCGCCGCCGCCGTCGTCTTCACGCTCCTGCTGTGGGGGCCGTTCGTCGCCCTGCTCGCCGGGATCGTGATCGGGCTGGCGCCGATCGCCGTGCTCGACTTCCTGGGCGGCCGGCGGCAGCGGAAGTTCACCGCTCAGCTACCCGACGTCCTGCGGGTCATCGCCAGTTCGCTGCGGGCGGGTTTCTCTCTCCTCCAGGCTGCCGACGCGGCGTCGGAGCAGGTCGACGACCCGATGGCCAAGGAGCTGCGCCGGGTGCTGGTGGAGACGAGGCTCGGGCGTCCACTAGAGTCCGCCCTCGACGACTCCGCCAAGCGTACCCACTCGCCCGACTTCGACTGGGCCGTCATGGCCATCGGAATTCAGCGCGAGGTGGGCGGCAACCTGGCCGAGCTGCTGTCCACCGTGGCCGACACGATGGTGGCTCGCGAGCGGCTGCGCCAGGAGGTCCGGACGCTCACCGCCGAGGGACGGCTCAGCGCCATCGTGCTCATCCTGCTGCCGCTGGCGCTGGGCGGCTTCATCTTCTTCAACAACCGCTCCTACCTGGACCCGCTGTTCCACGAGACGATCGGCCAGTTCATGCTCATCGGCACCGTCGTCCTGATGGTCGTGGGCTACATCTGGATGCGCAAGATCGTCGACGTCCCGATCTGAGTTCATGCTGCTCTTGATAGTCGCCATCGCCGGGTTGTTCACCTGCCTCGTCCTCGGGGTCCTCGGCGTGAGTCAGTACCTGGACGAGCGGGCCGCGGTGCGTGCCTCGCTCCGGAACCTCGAGGGCTACGACGTCCAGTCGGTGCGGGCCACGGAGCTCCAGCAGGACATCGGTTCCCGCCTCGGCGTGCCCGTTGCCCGGAGCCTCACTGCGGTGGGCAAGCGCTTCACCCCTACCGGGTACGCCGACCAGGTGATGGCCAAACTCACCAAGGCGGGCCGGGGTCGGGCTGACGACCTCGACCGCTTCCTCGCCATGCGAGTGGTCACCATCGTCCTCATCCCGGTGGTGCTGCTGGTTTCCTTCCTGCTCCCGGTCTCCACCAGGTTCCAGTGGTGCATCGCCATCTTCTCGGTCCTCCTGCTCGTGCTCGGACCCGATGCAGTGCTCAACCGCAAGGTGGCTGAGCGCCAGTTCGAGATCCAGGCCCAACTGCCCGACGTGCTCGACCTGCTCACCATCAGCGTGGAGGCCGGCCTGGGCTTCGAGCAGGCCCTCGACAAGACGGTCGGCGCGCTGCCGGGGGCCTTGGCCGAAGAGTTCGGGCGGATGCTGGGGGAGGTGCGAGCAGGGTCGAGCCGAGCCGACGCCCTGCGTGCCTTCGAGCAGCGCACCGGTGTGAGCGACGTGAAGTCGTTCGTCCTTGCCATCCTTCAGGCCGACACCTTCGGCGTGTCCGTCGGCCGGGTCCTGCGCCTTCAGGCCGACGAGATGCGCGTCCGCCGGCGCCAGCTGGCGCAGGAACGGGCCCAGAAGGCACCAGTGAAGATGCTGTTCCCGATGGTGTTCTGCATCTTCCCCGCCCTGTTCGTGATCCTGCTGGCCCCGGCTGCGCTCTCGTACCTCGAAAAGACGTGAGTCGGCCGGAGGCCGCTGAAACGCTCGGCGCAGCGGCTCCGGCTCCTCCGTACGGGGACGAGGCCGCTTCGGGGCGCCGGTTCCGGCCACCCATGGCCGCCGCGGTGGTCGGAGGGGCGGTGGCGCTGTGGGGGCTGGCCATCGGCCTCCGCCCGATGGGGGACAACTCAGCCCTCACCCACCTGGCCACCGGCCGCTACATCCTCCACCACGGCTTCCCCCACCACGACCCGTTCGCGTTCACCGCTCAGGGCCTGTCGTGGACGGTCCAGTCGTGGCTGGCCGCCGTCGGCATGGCGCTGGCCGAACGGGCCAGCTTCGGTCACGGCGTGATGCTCGCCCGCGCCGTCCTCACCACCCTGCTCGCCGTCCTGGCCTGGCGCCTCACCAGGCCGGCCGGCACCATGGCCGGGCGCATTCTTGCCGTCGCACCTGTGCTGGTGATCGGCAGCGAGCAGTGGCCGGAGCGGCCCCTCCTGCTCGGTCTGGTGTTCCTGGCGCTTCTCATCCTCGCCGTCGAGGAGGAGCGGCTGCCGCTTTGGGCGGTCGGCGTCGTCATGTGGCTGTGGGTGAACAGCCACGGCAGCTTCCCGCTCGGCCTCGTGTACCTGGGCGTCCGCCTGGTTGGCCGACGCCTCGACCACGCCCCGCCCGGCCGGCTGCCCCGCATCGCCGCCGCCGCCGGCATCGGGACGCTGGCCGGCGCTATGAACCCCTACGGTCCCAAGCTGCTGACCTTCCCGCTTCACCTGCTTGCCCGCCACGACATCCTGGCCCGGGTGCGGGAGTGGCGGTCGCCGGACTTCACGCAGCGGCCCGAGCTGGTCATCGCCGCCGCCCTGCTGCTGGCCGCCATCCTCGCCGGCCGCCGCCGCTCGTGGGAGGACAGCCTCGTCGCCCTGGTGTTCGGGGCGGCAGCGCTGGTCGGACAGCGCAACCTGGGCCTGGTCGCCATCGTGCTGGCCCCGGTCCTCGCCCGTGGACTCCAGCGGCTCGGCACCGTCCGAGGCGAGCAGCGGAGCGGGGCAACGGCGGTCGCAGCTGCCGCCCTCGCCGCCGTGGCCGTCCTCCTGCTCGCCAACGCCCTGGAACGCCCCGCCTACGACCTCGGCCGCTACCCCGTCCGCCAGCTCGACTGGATGCAGGCCCACGGCCTGTTCCGCGGCCGGGTCGCCACCCAGGACTTCGTCGGCAACCTCGTCGCCCTCCGCCAAGGCACCGCCCGCAAGGTCTTCGTCGACGACCGCTACGAGCTGTATCCCCGCCCCCTGATCAGCGACTGGTTCGCCCTCCTGGACGGCAAGGAGGGCTGGCAGCACCGCCTCGACAAGTACGGCATCGACGCCGTTGTCTGGGAGCGGAACAAACCCCTCGCCGCCCTCCTCGAACTCGATCCGGCCTGGAAGGTCGTCCGCCGCGACAAGAACTGGATCGTCGCCGTCCGCCGCTAGGAGCGGGGCAGGGGCTTCGGAGCGCCCCAGATTCTGAGGCAATGCGCCGCAAAGCGGCGCCAGCGAGGCCAGGCGGCCGCCGGGACCTGGACAGAGGGCCGATCCGAGCCGTCAGGCGAGGAAGCGCTGCGTAGCAGCGCGCTCGGCCCGAAGGAAGGTCCGGGCAAAACGGCCGCCTCGCCGAGCAGTAGGCAACTGCCGCCGGGACCTGGACAGAGGGCCGATCCGAGCCGTCAGGCGAGGAAGCGCTGCGTAGCAGCGCGCTCGGCCCGAGGAAGGCACCGGCAAGAGGGCCGCCCCCGCCGAGCCAGTGAATTGCGACGAGCGCCCCATAGGGGCGCTCGTCGTCGGGAGTCGCGCGCTGGCGCACAGCGCCGCGCGCGACTGATGTCCCCCCCTGTCTTGTGTGCGCCCCGGCGGGCGCTATCCGTTGACCGCGCTCCCCGCGGAGCTCAGCGACTTGTTCGAGGCGTTGCCGATGAACTGAATCGCCACGATGCAGACGATGGCGATCAGTGCCAGCAGGAGCGCGTATTCCACGAGGCTTGCGCCACGCTCGCTCCCGACCCGCGTCCTGGCGAAGGACTTGAGGTAGGTGTGGAGCATGGTGATCTGCAGATGCATGAGGGCCCCTTCGCCCGACTCGGAGTTCCGACAAATTATGACCCGGCCATGGCTAGCGTGCCATCGGCCATCTGACCAGTTCGCCTGGTCCAAACGATTGCTCTAGGGGAGCGTGGAGGCGGTGCTGCTCAGGTTGTCGTGGGTGCTCCCGCCCACCAGGGTGATCGCACCGATGCAGAAGATCGCCACGAGGGCGAGCAGGAGGGCGTACTCGATCACCGAGTTGCCCCGCTCGCCACCCCGCGTGCCGATCGCTGCTCGGATCACGCCCCGAGCCCACACGAGCGCGATCATCACCACTCCTCCCGCCGTCGTCGTTCCATGAATTGGGAATGGCGCCCCGGAGGGCGCCGTTCCCGCCTACGTCCTCCATCGGCACGACGCTGTGCCGATCTGAGTGCTAGCCGTTGACTGCCGAGCCCGCCGAGCTCAGGGTCTTCTTGGCGCCGTTGCCGATCAGGGTGATGGCGGCGATGCAGACGACCGCGATGAGCGCCAGGAGCAGGGCGTACTCCACGAGGCTGGCACCGTGCTCGTTGCGGATCTTGGTGCGAATGAAGGCCTGGCAGTACTCCCACCAAGCGTTGATCTGGTTCATCGTCCGGCTCCTGTCGATGTTTGTGACCGTCTCCACAAGTCTTCGGCAAGAAGGGTGTTCGGCCCTATAGGCCATCTGACTAAATCTCGTCCCGGTCAGTTGAGACGGATGATCCCCATCCTCACCGCTCGCAGGACAGCCTGGGTGCGGTCGCGGGAGTCCAGCTTCTCATAGATCGACGAGAGGTGATGACGGACGGTCTTGGTGCTGATGTAGAGGCGCTTGCCGACCTCGGGCGTGGAGGCGCCCTCGGCGATCAGCTGGAGCACCTCCTCCTCCCGCTTGGTGAGCAACGGCTCCTCCTCGGTCACCGCCTCGGGCCGGGCCTCGGCCAGCATCCGCGAGGCCAGCTCGGGCGACAGCAGCTCCTCCCCTTCGGCCACCCGCTGGATGACGCCCACGATGTCGTCGGTGGTGCAGTCCTTGGTGAGGTAGCCGGCGGCGCCCGCCCGGGCCGCCTCGAGCCGGAGCTCGGGGTCCTGGTGCATGGTGAGCACGACCACGTCGACGTCGGGGATGCCCGTGCGGATGTGCCGGGTGGCCTCCACGCCGCCGCCCTTGGGCATCGACACGTCCATGAGGACGACGTGGGGCCTATGGCGCTCGGCCATGGCGACTGCCTGCTCGCCGTCGGCCGCCTCGGCGACCACCTCGAGGCCGGCGTCTTCCAGCGACCGCCGGAGGCCTTCGCGCAGCATGGTGTGGTCGTCGGCCAGGACGACCCGGATGGGCGCTGCATCGCTCATGCGGCGACCGATACCCGAATCTCGGTGCCGGCACCCGGGGCGGAGGTGACCGTGAGGGTGGCGCCGATGGCGTCCGCCCGCTCCTGCATGCCCACCAGGCCGTAGCTGTCCGGCCGCCGCTCGCCCTCGGGCGGCATCCCGCGCCCGTCGTCGGCCACCGTGAGCACGGCTCGGTCACCGTCGACCACCCACGCCACCCTCATCGTCGACGCCCGGGCGTGGCGCTCGACGTTGGTGATCGCCTCCTGGGCGATCCGCCACACCTCCCGCTCCACCGTGAGGGGGAGCCGGCGCGACTCCTCCACGGCCACCATGGTGCGCAGGTTGGCCCGCCGGCCGACCCGGTCGACGAAATCGGTGAGGGGCTGCGCCATACCCTGCTCCTCGGAGACGTCGGTGCGGAGATCGTAGAGCGTTTCGCGCAGTTCGCCGGTGACGGCCCGCACGGTGTGGCGCAGCTCCTCGACCTGGCGCCGGATCTCCCGCTCGTCGGGGCTCTTGGCCGCCCGGTCGAGCTCGAAGCCGACCAGGGCCAGCGACTGGCCGACCCGGTCGTGGAGCTCCCGGGCGATGCGCGTGCGCTCCCGCTCGGCAGCCAGGGTGCCGATGCGGGCGAACCACCTGGCGTTGTCCAGGGCGACGGCGAGCTGCTCGGCGAACCCCTCCATCAGGGTCTGTTCCTTCTCCTCGAAGGGGGCGCCGCCCCGCTCCACCGCCACCAGGCCGACCAACTCGTCCCGGGCCCGCAGCGGGGCGTAGACGGCCGAGGTGGTGGCGGCGCCGAGGCGCGTCTCCGCCGGCAGGTTGACCTCGAGGCGAGGGGCGGCGAGGCCGGCGGTGGATGCGAGCACGGGCGGCAGGTCGCCGTCGGCCACGTGGTCGGGGAGGCTCGTGCCGGCCGCCCGGACCACCGTCCAGCCGCTGCGCTCGTCCCGGACCAGGACGACGAGGACGTCGGGCTCGAACATCTCGCTGAGGCGGTGGACCGCGGATTCGAGCGTCTCGTCGACGTCGAGGGACATCGGCAGCGAGCTGGCCACCCGGTGCAGCTGGAGGAGCAGGCCGTTGGCCTCTGACAGCTGCTGGAGGCGGTCGAGGTAGGCGGTGGTCTGGGCCTTCGCCCGGACGGTGATGCGGCGGGCGTAGCCGGTCACCACCGCCACTAGGGCCAGCTCGCCGCCCCACTGGACGGTGGTGGCGGCGTTGGCAGCGGACTCGCCCACGTGGTACGGCACGGCGATGGCGATGAGGCACCCGCCGGCCACCACCAGGCCGGCCTGGATCCCGCCGGAGAAGCCCGCCATACTCACGACGGTGAACAGCAGCAGGGCGTAGGGCGAGCTCCACTTCCCGGTGGCGAGGACCACGCCGACGGTGACCGCCGCCTCGAAGACGATCGGGAGGAACGCCGGACGGAGGCCATGGCCCATGTCGACCGGCGCGACCGTCCGCCAGACGGCCAGCGACAGGACCACGGCGCCGGCGATGCCGTCTGCCCTCGTCAGCTCATTGGTGGAGAGGACGAGGATGGCGACGGCCGCGGTGGTCCACCGGATGGCCGTCACCACGGCGGTGAAGTTCTCGCCGCCACCGTGCTCGTCGTGCCCGCCGGACGCCTCGGCCGGCGTCAGCCCCCGCATGGGGGGCGATCCCGTCACGCCCGGGATTCGCAGTTGAGGACGTACCACTCATGCACCCGCTTTGCCAGGGGCGCATCGTACGCCCCGCCCGGGCGCCTGTGGCGCGCCGGGCCGCCCCGGGTGATTCGGGATGATCGGTCCCGATTTCCAGATCCTCCCACTAAGGCGGGCGCGAGCCGGTGACGATGGTGCCGTGTGCAATTTCCGAGAATCCGCCGGATCGCCGCCGCCCTCGCCGTCGCCAGCACCGCTGTCGCCTCGGTGACCGCTGCCGCGCCGCCCGCCCTCGGCGACGAGGGGGTGGCGTTCCGGCGCATCCAGTTCCCGGTGCAGGGAAGCGTCCGCTACAGCGACGACTTCGGCGCCCCGCGCAGCGGCGGGCGCACCCACGAAGGCAACGACCTCATGGGCGCCAAGCTCCAGCCCCTGCTGGCGGCCGTGGACGGCCGGCTGAGCTTCCGTCCCGACAGCGGTGGGCTCTCCGGGAACATGGTCACCGTCACCGACGACGACGGCTGGTCCTACCGCTACATCCACGTCAACAACGACACGCCGGGGACCGACGACAACGCCAACCCACCGGAGTGGATCCTGGCCCCCGGCGTGACCTCGGGCATGCGGGTCAAGGCCGGACAGCACATCGCCTTCATGGGCGACAGCGGCAACGCCGAGGACACCGCCCCCCACCTGCACTTCGAGATCAGGACGCCCGACGGCCAGGCCGTCGACCCCTGGACGAGCCTGCGCCTGGCCCAGGGGCTGCGGGCCGGCAACCGGTGCTCCTACGGCACGAACCCGCCGGCCGTGCCGAGCGCCAAGGGAGGGACCGGGTACTGGGTGCTCGGTGCCGACGGCGGCGTGTTCGGCTTCGGGGCGGCCGCCTTCCACGGGTCGACGGGCAACCTGAAGCTGAGCCAGCCGGTGGTCGGGATGGCGGCCACGCCGACCGGCGAGGGCTACTGGCTGGTGGCCCGGGACGGCGGCATCTTCGCCTTCGGCGACGCCGGTTTCTTCGGCTCGACGGGCGCGATCAGGCTCAACCGCCCGATCGTGGGCATGGCCGCCACGCCGACCGGCCGCGGCTACTGGCTGGTGGCCTCCGACGGCGGCATCTTCGCCTTCGGCGACGCCGCCTTCGCCGGCTCGACCGGCGCCATGACGCTCAACCAGCCCATCGTCGGGATGGCGCCGTCGGCCGACGGCGGCTACTGGCTGGTCGCCGCCGACGGCGGCATCTTCGCCTTCGGAGATGCCTCCTTCCTCGGATCGGTGCCCTCGGTCGGCGTCCGCACGTCGGTGGTGTCGATCGCCGCCACGCCGACCGGGGCGGGCTACTGGCTCCTGGCTGCCGACGGCGGCGTGTACGCCTTCGGCGACGCCCGGTTCGTGGGCTCGCTCCCCGGCTCCGGGCTGTGCACCTGGCCGGCGGGGGTGCGCCTGGTGCCGACGGCCACGGGCAAGGGCTACTGGATCCAGGCGCGCGACGGCAGCACCTGGCAGTTCGGCGACGCCCGGTTCCTGGGCAGCCTCACCGCCGCCGGCGTGGCCGCCAACGCCGCCGCCGTCGACCTGGCACCCCTGCCGGTGCCCCCGCCGCCGCCGGCACCCGTGATCACCGTGCCACCGGTCACGCTGCCGCCGGTGACCGTGCCGCCGGTCACCTGGCCCGGCTGGCACCACTGACCCTCGGGCTTCCCGGTATGGAATCTCACGCTCCGGCGTGAGATTCCATACCGGGAAAGCGGTGCGGCCGCCCGGTCACACCCCGCCGGTACGATTCGGGACGTGCCGCCGTTCCGGGTCGTCTCCGAGTTCGCGCCGGCCGGCGACCAGCCCAAGGCCATCGACGGCCTGGCCGCCGGCATCGAGCGCGGCGACCGGTTCCAGACGCTGCTGGGCATCACCGGGTCGGGGAAGTCGGCCACCATCGCCTGGACCATCGAGCGGGTGCAGCGGCCCACCCTGGTGATCGCTCCCAACAAGTCGCTGGCGGCCCAGCTGGCCAACGAGTTCCGGGAGTTCTTCCCCGAGAACCGGGTCGAGTACTTCGTCAGCTACTACGACTACTACCAGCCCGAGGCGTACCTGCCGTCGAGCGACACCTACATCGAGAAGGACTCGTCGATCAACGACGAGGTCGACCGCCTCCGGCACTCGGCCACCGCCGCCCTGCTGGCCCGGCGGGACGTCATCGTGGTGGCCTCGGTCAGCTGCATCTACGGCCTGGGGTCGCCCGAGGAGTACTCCAAGCGCATGCTGCTCCTGCGCCCGGGCGACGAGCGCGACCAGCGGGCCATCCTCCGCCAGCTGGTCGACATGCAGTACGAGCGCAACGACCACAACCTGGTGCGGGGCAAGTTCCGGGTGCGGGGCGACACCATCGAGGTGCACCCGGCCTACGAGGAGTTCGCCGTGCGCATCGAGCTGTTCGGCGACGAGGTCGAGCGGGTCAGCCGCATCGACACGCTCACCGGCGAGCACCTGGGCGACGTCGCCGAGCTCACCATCTTCCCGGCCACCCACTACGTCGCCGGCGACGAGCGGATGCGCCGGGCCATCGGCGGCATCGAGGTCGAGCTCCAGCAGCGGCTGGCCTACTTCGAGCGCCACGGCCGGCTGCTCGAGGCGCAGCGGCTGCGCATGCGCACCCAGTACGACCTGGAGATGATGGCCGAGATCGGCTCGTGCAGCGGCATCGAGAACTACAGCCGGCACATCGACGGCCGCCAGGCGGGGGAGCCGCCGCACACCCTGCTCGACTTCTTCCCGAAGGACTACCTGCTGGTCATCGACGAGAGCCACGTCACCGTGCCCCAGCTGCACGGCCAGTACGAGGGGGACCACTCCCGCAAGGAGACGCTCATCGAGCACGGGTTCCGGCTGCCGTCGGCGGCCGACAACCGCCCGCTGCGCTTCGACGAGTTCTACCAGCGGGTCAACCAGTGCGTGTTCCTGTCGGCCACGCCGTCCGACTACGAGATCGAGCAGTCCACCCAGGTGGTGGAGCAGATCGTGCGGCCCACCGGCCTGGTGGACCCCGAGGTGGTGGTGAAGCCCACCAAGGGCCAGATCGACGACCTGATCCAGGCGATCAACGAGCGGGTCGAGGTGGGCGCCCGGGTCCTGGTCACCACCCTCACCAAGAAGATGGCCGAGGACCTCACCGACTACCTGCTGGAGATGGGGGTGCGGGTCCGCTACCTGCACTCCAACGTCGACACCATCCAGCGCATCGAGATCCTGCGGGACCTGCGCCTCGGCGAGTTCGACGTGCTGGTGGGCATCAACCTCCTGCGGGAGGGGCTAGACCTCCCCGAGGTGTCGCTGGTCGCCATCCTCGACGCCGACAAGGAGGGGTTCCTCCGCAGCGAGACGTCGCTGATCCAGACCATGGGGCGGGCGGCCCGCAACGTCGACGGCCAGGTGGTGATGTACGCCGACCGGGTCACCGACTCCATGCAGCGCGCCATCTCCGAGACCCAGCGGCGCCGGGGGGTCCAGCAGGCCTACAACGCGGAGCACGGCATCGACCCGCAGACCATCCGCAAGGCCGTCACCGACATCCTGGCCCAGCTCCGGCCCGACGAGAAGGCCCCCGTGCCCGGAGCCGGGAAGCGGTCCCGCCGGCGGGACCGGAGCGACTTCGCCGAGCTGCCGCGCGACGAACTCACCCGCCTCATCCGCACCCTGGAGGAGGAGATGCACGAGGCGGCCGCCGACCTCCGCTTCGAGTACGCGGCCAAGCTGCGCGACGAGGTGGCCGACCTGAAGCGCGAGCTGCGCGAGGTGAGGATCTGACGGTCCGGGCCGGCGCCTTCCTGCGCCGCCCGCTGGCCGCCTGCGCCGTCCTGCTGGCGGTCTACGCCGGCCTGTCGCTCGCCAACGACCCCCGCGCCTATCTGGGCACCGACACCGGCGGCAAGGTGGCCACCCTCCGGGTGATGGCGGAGCGCGGCCGCCTCGACCCCGACGTCGGGTACTGGGCCCAGCGGTGGGACCCGGAGGGCCGGCTGCACCCGCTGTACTACACCTCCAGGTACGACCACCGGTGGGTCAACGCCACCACGCTGCCCGTCCTCTACGCCGCCTACCCGCTGTGGCGCCTGGGCGGCTACCGGCTCACCCTCCTGCTGCCGATGCTCGGCTCGGTCGCCGCCGCTGTGGCCGCCCGGGCGCTGGCCCGGCGCCTGTCGGGAGGGACGAGCGACGGGTGGGCGGCGTTCTGGATCGTGGGCCTCGCCTCGCCGCTCACGATCTATGCGCTGGACCTGTGGGAGCACAGCATCGGGGTCGCCCTCATGGCGTGGGCGGTGGTCCTGCTCCTCGACGCCGCCGAGGAGCGCCGCCGGCTCTCCGCCTTCGCCGGCGCCGGCGCCCTGTTCGGGGCGGCGGCCGCCCTGCGCACCGAGGCGCTGGTGTACGCGTTCGTCGGCGTGGGGGCGGCCTGCCTGGTGTTGCTGGTCGTCCGCCGCAAGCCGGTGCCGGCCGTGGCCGGCGGCCTGGTGGCGGTGGGCGCCTTCGCCGTGCCCGTCGTCCTGAACACCGTCCTCGAGCAGGTCACAGTGGGGCAGGCCATCCGGTTCGGCCGGGCGGCCGGCACCGCCTCGGCGGCCGTCTCCGACGCGACGGGCTCCGGCGACGGCGCCCTCGCCACCCGGCTCAAGGAAGCGTTCCTCACCGCCGGCGGCCTCCACCCGATCCTGGAGCCGATGTCGTGCGCGGTGGCGGTCGCCCTCGTCGTGCTTCTGGCCTACGCGTGCTGGCGGTCGACCCGGCCGGGTGGCACCGGCCCGGCGGTGGTCGCCGGCATCGGCGTGGTGGCCATGTACGGCGTTCGCTTCGCTGACGGGCTCGGGTTCGTGCCTGGACTCGCCGCCGCCACGCCCCTCGCGGTGGCCGGGGTCGTGCTCGGCTGGCGCCGGTTTCCGGGGCGCTTCGTGCTCGGGGTGGCGCTGGCCGCCCTGCCCCTGGTGTGGGCCACCCAGTTCTCGGGCGGCGCCGGGCCGCAGTGGGCCGGCCGGTACATCCTGCTGAGTGGCCTCCTGGCCGGCGTGGTGGGCATCGTCGCCCTGCCGGCGCTCCCCCTGTGGGTCGCCCGGGGCCTGGTCGGTCTGGCCGCGACCATCACCGTCTTCGGGCTGGCGTGGACATCTCAGCGGACGCACCAGTTTGCCGAGGCCCTGGCCGCCCTCGACCGACGCCCGGAGCCGGTGGTCGTGTCGCGCGTGGGCCACCTGGGTCGCGAGGGCGGGTGGTTCTACGGCGACCACCGGTGGCTCACCGCCGTGTACAACGAGGACGCCACGTTTGCTGTGGACGTCCTCGAGCGGGCCGGGGTCCGCAGCTTCGCCCTCGTCGACCTCTCCGAGTCGCACCGCCGCGATCTCGCCTACCCGGGCTGGCACGTCACTGGCCACTCCCGGGTCACCCTGGTCCGGGGGGTGCCGCTCACCGTCGTGACCTACGAGACAGTGTGACCGACGCGCCGCCGGCAGCGCCGCCCGCCCGTCGGCGGGCTCACCTGGCGGTCGCCGCGGCATATGCGGCAGCGGCGGCCGTCGTGCTGTGGCCGGTCGCGTCGCATCCCACGACGCGGATCCTGTCGGCCGGCGGCGACGGGAGCCAGTTCCTGTGGGCGTGGTGGTGGATGCCGAGGGCGATGGCCCACGGGCACGACCCGTTCGTCACCCACCAGCAGTTCCATCCAGTGGGGGCGAACCTGGCATTTCACACGACCGCCCCCTTGGTGATGGTGGTGACGTGGCCGGTGGGCCGCCTGTTCGGGGTCGGAGCGGCGGTGAACGTCAGCCAGGTAGCGGCACTGCTCCTGTCGGCCCTGGGCGCTTACTTCCTGGCGCTCCGCCTCACCGGCGACCGGGCGGCCGCCTTCTTCGCCGGCTTCGCCTTCGCGTTCGTCCCTTACCGGTTCGTGCAGATGGGCGGGCATTTCAACCTGGTGCACGTCGAGGTCCTTCCCTTCGGGATCCTGGCCTTCCTGCGCTTCCTCGACGTACCTACGAGGCGGCGGGCGTGCCTCCTCGGGCTGCTGGTGGGCCTGACCTTCCTGATCGACTTCTACCTGCTGTCGTTCCTGCTCCTCTCCCTCGCCGTGCTTGCCGTCTCGTGGCGCCGGCGCCTCGACCGCGTCGCCCTACTGCGGCTCCTGGAGGGAGCCGGTGTCGCAGTGGCGGTGTCGCTGCCGCTCCTCGTGCCGATGATCTCCGCGCTCCTGAACGGTGAACTCGACCACCTGAAGGGTTGGGGCGACGCCGACCGCTTCTCCGCCGATGTGCTCGGCTGGTTCCTCCCGTCTCCCACCCATCCCCTGTGGGGATCAACCGTCGGACGGAAGGTGACGTATCTCTCCGCCGGCGGCGAGGGCCTGGCCAACCCAGGGCTCGTCGTGCTGGCGCTCGCCTACCTCGGGCGGGGTCGGGTTGCAGCGGCGCGCCGGCGGGGCTGGGTGGCGCTGGCAGCGGTCGCCGCCCTCCTGTCCTTCGGCCCGTTCCTCCAGGTGGGCGGGCACACCGGCGGGTTGTTCTCCTACCTCGGGCGGCGCTTCGCCGTGCCACTGCCGTACATGGCTTGGCACTTCCTGCCCGTGCTGAACGGGGTCCGCGTTCCGGGCCGGTTCGCCATCGTCGCCGCCCTGGCGCTGGACGTCCTGGCGGCGACCACGCTGGCGTCGCTGGCCGGGCGGCGCCGGGTCGTGGCGATCGCCGCCGCCCTCGCCGTCACCGCCGTCGAGTTCCTCCCCGGCCCGGTGCTGAACCAGCCGACTGCGGTGCCGGAGGCGTACCACCGCATCGCCGCCGACCCCGGTCGGGGCGCCGTGCTCGAGGTGCCGCTCCAGTGGCAGTCCGGCTTCACCGCCGTGGGAGACGTGCCCGCCGACCGCGACGACAGCATCTTCTACTACTACGCCACCGTCCACGGCCGGCCGATGGTGTCCGGCTACGTGTCCCACTACCCGGACAAGCGACTCCGGCGCCTGGTCGCCGTCCCGCTCTACAGGCAGGTGCTGGCCCTCGGGGGAGAGCCGGGCTTCGAGGATGCCCCGACGTTCGGCGTCGACGACCTGCGCCGGCAGGGGATCGGGTACGTCGTCTACCACCGCGATCGGCCGTGGCCGCAGGCCTACGACTACCTCAGCCGGCTCGGGTTGCCGGTCCTGGCCGACGACGGGACGACCATCGCCTGGAAGGTGCCCGAGTAGCCGACGAGTAGTCGTCCGCAGGCCGGTATCGTGGGTGCGCGATGTCCGACACGCTTGTAATTCGGGGGGCTCGAGAGCACAACCTGAAGAGCATTTCGCTGGAATTGCCACGGGACCGGCTCATCGTGTTCACCGGGCTGTCCGGTTCGGGCAAGTCCTCGCTGGCCTTCGACACGATCTACGCCGAGGGGCAACGACGGTACGTGGAGTCGCTGTCGTCCTACGCCCGGCAATTCCTCGGCCAGATGGACAAGCCCGACGTGGACTTCATCGAGGGCCTGTCGCCGGCCATCTCCATCGACCAGAAGTCGGCGTCCCGCAACCCCCGTTCCACCGTCGGCACCATCACCGAGGTCTACGACTACCTGCGCCTGCTCTACGCCCGCATCGGGGTGCCCCACTGCCCGAACTGCGGCGAGGTCATCGCCCGCCAGACGCCCCAGCAGATCGTCGACCGCGTCCTTGGCCTGCCCGAGGGCACCCGGTTCCAGGTGCTGGCCCCGGTCGTGCGGGGGCGCAAGGGCGAGTACGAGGGGCTGCTGGAGGACCTGGCCAAGCAGGGCTTCGCCCGCGCCCGCATCGACGGCGAGATCCACGACCTCGACAAGGTGCCCAAGCTCGGCCGGTACGACCAGCACACCATCGAGGTGGTGGTCGACCGGCTGGTCCGGCGGGACGGCATCGAGCGCCGGCTCACCGACTCGCTGGAGACCGCCCTGCGGCTGGCCGAGGGCGTGGCCGAGGTCCAGATCGTCCACAAGGACGGCTCCAGCAGCCCCGACGACTGCCTCACCTTCAGCCAGCACCTGGCCTGCCCGAACTGCGGGCTGTCGTTCGACGAGCTGGCGCCCCGCAACTTCTCGTTCAACTCGCCGTACGGGGCGTGCGAGCACTGCGCCGGCCTCGGTACCCGCTACGAGGTCGACCCCGAGCTGGTGGTGCCCAACCCCGACGTGACCATCGACGAGGGGGCGGTGGCGCCGTGGGCCGGTGGCCGCTCGGAGTACTTCGGGCGGGTCCTCGCCGCCGTGGCCGACACCTTCGGCTTCTCCACCCGCACACCGTGGAAGAAGCTGAAGAAGTCCGAGCAGAAGGCCCTGCTGTACGGCACCGCCAAGCAGGTGCACGTGCAGTACCGCAACCGCTACGGCCGCACCCGGTCGTACCACACGGCCTACGAGGGGGTGATCCCGTACCTCCAGCGGCGCCACTCCGAGGCGGAGTCGGACTACATGCGGGAGCAGATAGAGGGCTACATGCGGGAGGTGCCCTGCCCGCAGTGCGGCGGGGCCAGGCTGAAGCCGGCGTCGCTGGCCGTCACCGTCGACGGGCGCAACATCTTCGAGCTGTGCAACCTCTCGATCGCCAAGGCCTCGGTCGCCCTCGAGGAGCTGCAGCTCACCGAGCGCGACCACCTCATCGCCGACCGGGTCCTCCGGGAGATCCGGGCCCGCATCCGGTTCCTCCTCGACGTGGGGCTCGACTATCTCAGCCTGAACCGATCGGCCGGCACGCTGGCCGGCGGCGAGGCCCAGCGCATCCGGCTGGCCAGCCAGATCGGCAGCGGCCTGGTCGGGGTCCTCTACGTGCTCGACGAGCCGTCCATCGGCCTCCACCAGCGCGACAACCACCGCCTCATCGAGACGCTGAAGACGCTGCGGGAGCTGGGGAACACCGTCATCGTGGTGGAGCACGACGAGGACACCATCCGGGTCGCCGACCACGTGGTCGACATCGGTCCCGGGGCGGGGGAGCACGGCGGGGAGATCGTGGTGTCGGGCACGGTCGACGACCTGCTGGCCTGCGAGCGGTCGCTCACCGGCGACTACCTCACCGGCCGGCGCCACATCCCCGTGCCGGAGATGCGGCGGGAGCCTGGCGACGACTGGCTGGTGGTGCGGGGAGCGCGGGAGCACAACCTCAAGGGCATCGACGTGGAGTTCCCGCTCGGGTGCCTCACCGCCGTCACCGGCGTGTCGGGGTCGGGGAAGTCGACGCTGGTGAACGACATCCTCTACCGGGTCCTCATGCAGCGGGTGTACAAGTCCAAGACGGTGCCCGGCCGGCACAAGGCGGTCGACGGCGCCCACCTGCTCGACAAGGTCATCAACATCGACCAGTCGCCCATCGGGCGCACCCCGCGGTCGAACCCGGCCACCTACACCGGCGTGTTCGACGCCGTCCGCAAGCTGTTCGCCCAGACCCAGGAGGCCAAGGTCCGGGGCTACCAGCCGGGCCGGTTCTCGTTCAACGTGAAGGGCGGGCGGTGCGAGGCCTGCTCGGGCGACGGCACGATCAAGATCGAGATGCACTTCCTGCCCGACGTCTACGTGCCGTGCGAGGTGTGCCGGGGCGCCCGCTACAACCGCGACACCCTCGACATCACGTTCAAGGGCAAGAACATCGCCGAGGTGCTCGACATGCCGTGCGAGGAGGCGCTCGCCTTCTTCGCCAACCAGCCGGTCATCGCCCGGCACATGCAGACGCTGGTCGACGTCGGCCTGGGCTACGTGCGGCTCGGCCAGCCGGCCCCCACCCTGTCGGGCGGCGAGGCCCAGCGGGTGAAGCTGGCCTCGGAGCTGGCCAAGCGCTCCACCGGCCACACCATCTACATCCTCGACGAGCCCACCACCGGCCTGCACTTCGAGGACATCCGCAAGCTGCTCACCGTGCTGAGCAGGCTGGTCGACCAGGGCAACTCGGTGCTGGTCATCGAGCACAACCTCGACGTCATCAAGACGGCCGACTGGGTCGTCGACCTCGGCCCCGAGGGAGGCGACGGCGGCGGCACGGTGGTGGTCGAGGGCACGCCCGAGAAGGTCGCCAAGACACCGGAGAGCCACACCGGGCGCTTCCTGGCGCCGCTGCTCGGGATGTAGGGAACGGTCCTCGCGTGCGCCGGGCGGCCCGGATCCTCCTCTACCTCGGCACGGCCGCCATCGTGCTCGGGCTCAGCAAGTACCACGCCGCCCACATCGCCGATCCGCCCTACGACTTCACCGACTCGTTCCGGTTCGCCTGGGCGCTGGCCTACATCACGCTCCTGTGCGGCGCCGCCTACGGGGTGGGGCTTCCCGACCTGGCGCGAGGAAGGAAGTCGGCCCTCGGCTTGTCGCTCGCCGCCGCGCTGGCCGGGGCCGGCGGCATCTCAGTCCTCCAGCTGGCATTCGGTTCCGTCCTGCTACCGCGGTTCGTGGTGTTCGGCACAGCCGTTCTGGTCGTGCCCGGGTATATCTGCTGCGCCGCTCTTTCGGCCGGCGGGCGGCTGCGGGAGGAGAGCCGGGATCGCGTGTTCCTGGTCGCCGGAGCCGAGGACGCGTCGTCCCTCGAGGACGAGCTGCGGCACCAGCCCGAACGCCCGGCACGGCTGATCGGCATGTGGGTCCCTGGGGATGCGCCCCCGGGAGGTGACTTCACGGAGACGGCGCTCGCCTCCCGGCCCACCGTCGTCGTCCTGAGCCGGGAGGCACAGGCCGATGAGGCGGTCGTGCATCAGGTTGCGGCGCTCCACGAGGCGGGCATGCGGGTGCGCACGCTTTCACTTTTCTACGAGGAGTGGCTCGGCAAGATGCCACTCTCGGAGCTCGAGCGCATGGCCCTGATGTTCGACATCGGCGAACTGCACAGGGCCCGGTACGGGCGGGTGAAGCGGGCCATCGACGTGGCCATCGCCCTGCCTGGGCTCGTCGTCCTCGTCGTCGTCTGGGCGGTGGTGCTGGTGGGAAACCTGGCGGGGAACCGCGGCCCCACACTCTTCCGGCAGGTCCGGGTCGGGCGGTGGGAGCGGCCGTTCACCATCTACAAATTCCGCACCATGCGACCCGATGCAGAGGCCACAGCATGGACGACGGCCGACGACCCGCGCGTGACGCCGTTCGGGCGCCTCCTTCGCAGGACCCATCTCGACGAGCTTCCCCAGATCCTGAACCTGCTCTGGGGTGATCTCTCGCTGGTTGGGCCCCGGCCGGAGCAGGTGCACTACGTGGAGGAGCTGACAGCGAAGATCCCGTTCTACAGGCTCCGCCACCTCGTCCGCCCCGGGATCACGGGCTGGGCGCAGGTGAAATACGCGTACGGCGCCAGCGACATCGACGCCATGGAGAAGCTGCAGTACGAGTTCTATTACCTGCGCCACCAGGGCCTTGGTCTCGACGCCCGGATCGTGGGTCGGACGCTGCGGAGTGTGTTCGGGCGGGCCGGACGGTGAGCCCGGCGGTCTCCGTCTGCATACCCGTCTACAACGGCGAGCCGCATCTCAAGGGGTGCCTCGAGAGCGTCCTTGCCCAGTCCGAGAGCGACCTCGAGGTCATCGTGGTCGACAACTGCTCAGAGGACGGAAGCCTCGCCGTCGCAGAGGCGTTTGCCGAGCAGGACCGCCGCATCGCCGTGCACCGCAACTCTCGGAACATCGGCTTGGTCGCGAACTTGAACAGGTGCATCGACCTTGCCTCCAGCCCGTGGATCAAGTTCGTGTTCCACGACGACTGGCTGGCCCCGACGTGCGTCGAGCGGTTGCTCACCGGCGCCCCCTCGTCGCTGGTGGTCTGCCAGCGGACCATCGAGTTCGACGACGTGGGCCGGGACGTTCGACGGAGGTACCTCGGCGTCCGGCACTGGGACAGCCTCGACGCCATGTTTCCGGGGCGAGGGCGGATCGCGGCGTCCGATTTCCTCGACGCCGCCCTCCGGAACGTCGGGGTCAACTTCGTCGGGGAGCCCACCGCCACCCTGATGAGCACCGAGGCGGTCCGACGCCTGGGCGGCTTCGACCCCGAACTCGTGCAGTTCGTCGACTGGGACCTGTGGCTGCGGCTGGGTGGCGATGACGGTCTGCACTACGTGGGCGAGCCGCTCGCCACCTTCCGGGTGCACGCCGCGGGCGCCACCGCCGCCAATTCCCGCTACCGCGCCTACGAAGCGCGCTACCTCGACCCGCTTCGGATCGTCAGGCGGATGGGACGTGATGCCGCGTACGCTCCCGTGCGCGCCTTCGCCACCGAGCGAGGGGTGGACCTGGACGGCCTCGCGGTGCGCTTCGGCGTTCGGGCCGAGGTCGCGGCCGGGCAGGCAGCGGACGACGGGCGCACGGCGTGGGCCAGGTTCCTGGCCGCCGACCCCGAACTGGCAGCCCTGCTCGACGCCCGTGCCACGCCGGCCCAGCGCCTGCTCGAGCGGTACGTCCGGCAGACCCACGTCCCGCTCGGGCCGGTGCGGTGGCTCGGTCGGCCGGTCGCCCGCCATGTGGCCCGCACCGGACGGGCGGTCGTCCGCCGGCTCCGCCAGGGCGTCGGGGCCCGCTGAGCCGGCGGCCCGCACCGAGGTGCGGACGACCTCAGGGTCGGTCGGTGCCGGGCAGGACCGTCCGTGGTGGAGGATCGGCTCCCCATGCTGCGGCGGCCCGCGTCTGTCGAAAGGCCGGGGTGCCGACCCGGTAGCTCTCGGTCTGGTTGTCGGCGACGAGCAGGCCCTCCTGGTCGCCGGCCCAGAAGGTGTGACTCTCCGGCCAGGTGGCGATCTCGTACACAACCCCCTTACGGTCGACGACGAGCGGCCGGAGGCCTCGCCCTGCTAGCTGTCTGGTCATACTCCGGTAGCCGCTCTCGAAGCGGTACGCGGCCTGCTTGGTGAGCAGGCACGGGGCCGCGAGCGACAGGAAGTCACTCCGGCGGATCACGAATGCGTTGGTCCGGACGTGCGGGTTGGGGGAGCGCGGGTAGGCGGCCCGGTGGTGCAAGTACATGGCGCGCTTGCCGAGCCAGCGGGGCCAGGACCCGGGGTGGCGCGGTAGTGCGTTCCGCCAGCCTGGGCCGAACCCCGACGTGAAATGACTCTCCCAGGAGCCAGTTGCGCCAACGATCCCGACGCCAAGCTGCGACAGCGGACCGACGAGCTTGGCCAGCCAGTCGTCGGCAAGCAGCGTGCTGTAGGAGTTCATGCAGCAGATCAACTCCGCGTCCACCGATCCGGCTGCTGCTCGGTACGCGCCGATGTCGAAGCCTCGATCCGGCACTCGGAGGAGGACGGGCCGGAGATCGTCGATGCCGTCCAACAGCCTGTTCGGCGGAGGGCGACCTGGGAACCCCTTGCAGGCGATCACCAATTGGTGCGCCGCGCCGGCCCCGTGCCGCCGATAGCTCTCGATGAAGCGGGTGAACGCGGCCGGGTCGTTCCGGGCCCGCACCAGGTGGATGACGGCGACCGATGCCTGCGGGATCACGGCCGATCGCCGGCGCCTTCGATATCGCAGACCGCCTCCATGATGGTCCGGTACCGACCGACCTCGCGTGGCGGGTCCCAACGGAGGAATTGCCGGTGAAGGGTCTGGAGGCCGGTGAGGACCCTGGCTCGCTCGGTCCTAAGCAGTGGCGTGGGCGCCGCGAGCCCGTCGAGGAGGACGCGCGTCGCGATCCGCTCCCAGTGACTGAGGCCGGCGCGCAGCGCGGTGAGGTCGCCGGCGCCGGTTCCGTCTGTCGTGGCGTCGATGTAGGACCGGAGGATCTGGAGGTTGCGGTACCGGCGGTGGTGGCTGCGGAGGTGTGGCACGTCGGCGAAGCGGGACCGAAGCCGTTCCGCGGCGAAGAGCCACGACGTGTTGATGTTCGTGCCGGGGAGGACGACATCGGCGAGTTGCCGTACCTCTTCCTCGTCCTCCTCCTGCCCCAGGAACGCCACTCCATCGGACTCGCGCTTCTCGTGGTGGAAATGGCCGTACGACTTCGGCGTCACGCCGATGACGACCAGCGGTCGTGGGACGGCGAGGATACGGGTGGAGGCCAGCATGGCGGCGTTGGCGGCGTAGTAGTCAGGGAACGGTGACTGGTAGACGGGCCCCCGCTCGAGGAGCCGCTGGATCAGCGCCCGGCTGAAGGCCATGAACTGCCCGTTGTACCCGTAGGCGCACCGGAACGCGAGAAAGTCGTCGACGAGGCGTCGAGCCGACGCGGGGTCGAGAATGTAGGGCGCCGACCGGTTCCGGAGGAACCGGGCGTAGCCGTACTCCATCAGGTAGCCGTCCGGCCAGGCGGGGTCGGCGCCGGGGTAGGCGAAGAGCCATGCGCCCGTGTAGATGACATCAGGCGAGGAGAAGGCGCGGGCCAGGTGGGCCACGCTGCGCAGATGGCCCTGGACCAAAGCGTCGTCGTCGCCCAGCATGACTACGTAGTCGCCGGTGGACTGGGACATCGCCAGATTCCAGTTGGCGGTGACGGGAAGCGGCCCGTCGGGGCGAATGTACTGCACCCGATCGTCGTCCAGGGTTTGCACGAACCCTTCGACGTCGTCCGACGAGCAATTGTCGGCGACGATCACCTCCCAGTCGGGGAAATCCTGGCGCCGCACCGACTCCACGGCGTAGCGCAGGTACTCCAGGCGGTTCTTGGTCGGGATCAGCACGGAGATTCGCATCGGGCAGATGGTGGTGTCATGCGCTCGGTCGGGGCTGCTCGATACAATCCGGCAGCGTGAGGCAGGGCGCACCGGCGGTCCACGACTGAGGTACGGCCGCTTCTCGCCGCACGGGACGCCGGCCGGCAGCATACCGTCGGGGCCTGCGTGCCCGGGCTGCCGAAGTCTGGCGGTCGCCGCCGTCACTTCTCCCGACCGGAACCGGCGGACGACCCCTGAGACGTTCCGCTACTGGCGCTGCCCGGTCTGCGGGGTGGTCTTCCTGGATCCGGTCCCGGCGGACCTCGGCCGTTACTACCCGCCCGACTACTGGGAGACGGAGCCGGATTACGCGGCATTCGGCGCGGCGGAGCGCTACAAGATCGATATCGTCAGCCGGGCCGCCCCGGCCGGGCGGCTCCTGGAGATCGGACCGGGCAACGGGGGCTTCAGCTGGCTGGCCGTCGACGCTGGCTACGAGGTCGAGGTGGTGGAGCGATCCCCCGAGGTGTGCCGCACTCTCAGGAGCGGGCTCGGGGTCCGGGCGATCCAGGGGGACGCGTCGCCTGCGACCCTGCGCGGCCTCGGTCCCTACGACGCCGTCGCCATGTGGCACGTGATCGAGCACGTCACCGACCCCCGTGGCCTCCTCGAGGCGGCGGCGGCGACCGTGATGCCGGGTGGTGCCGTGGTCGTGGCCACCCCGAACCCCCGGTCGCTCCAGTTTCGCCTGCTGGGCGGGCGATGGCCGCACCTCGACGCTCCTCGGCACGTCGCCCTGATCCCGCCGGCTACGCTCGTCGGCTGGGCTGGCGTCGCCGGCCTCCGCGCCGTGGAGCTGACGTTCACCGACGACGGCTCGCTCGGCTGGAACCAGTTCGGCTGGAGTGAGTGGCTGGTCCGGCTCGCACCCGACCGCGTCCGCCGAGAGCCTGGGCGTCTGCCGGCCCGGCTGCTGCGGCGAGCCGGCCGCGAGCTGGCCCGTCTTCTCGCCCCGGTCGAGCGCCGGGATCGGCGCGGCGCGACCTACACGGCCGTCTTCCGCCGGCCGGCGACCGACTGAGCGGCAGGACGCGCATCGGCGACAGCCCGCCGGTCATGCTCAGTTTTGGAGGTCGGCGAGCAGCGGCAGCGACCGGTCTCGGTCGGAGACCACCTCGGGCGGCGCTGGCCACTCGATGGCCAGCCGGGGATCATCCCAGCGAATGCCCCCGGCCGAGTCCGGGTGGTACGGCGGGGAGATCTGGTACAGCACCTCGGTGTCGTCCTCCAGGGTGAGGAACCCGTGGGCGACGCCGGGCGGGACGAAGAGGGCGAGCCGGTTCTCGGCAGTGAGGATGGCCGAGGTCCACGCCATGTGGGAGGGCGATCCCGGACGCAGGTCGACGGCGACATCGAAGATGCTGCCTCGCAAGCAGCGGACGAGCTTCCTCTCCTCGTGGGGCGGCCGCTGGAAATGCAGACCCCGCAGCGTGCTGCGGCGGCGGTTGTAGGAGAGGCTCGTCTCAGCTGCCACTGATCCCAGGCCCGCCTCCCGGAGCTCGGCCTCGGACGACAGCCGGCAGAAGAAGCCTCGGTCGTCGGCGTGCACCTCGGTCTCCAACAGGACGCAGCCGGGCAGGGGTGTGGTCCTGAACCTCATCCCAGGTCGCGCACGGCCGGCATGGTGGTGACGAAGCGGGCGCCCCACTTCCGGACGCGGGCTAGCTGGGCGACGATCTCATCGGCCAGGTTCCACGCCAGGAGCACGATGCGGTCCGGTTGGGCGTCGTCGAGTGCATCCGGCGGCAGCACCGGGATGTGGCTACCCGGCAGGAACAACCCTTGCTTGTGAGGGCTCAGATCGCAGACGAACGGCACGTCGACGGAGGTGAGGCCGCAGAAGTTGAGGAACGTGTTGCCCTTGGCCGCCGCCCCGTAGCCGGCGACCTTGAGCCCGGCGTCCCGGGCGTCGGCGAAGAACTCGACCACGTCGCGACGGCGTTCCTCGACGCGCTCCGGAAAGCGTTCGTACGTGTCCAGCCGGTCCAGTCCTGCGGCCCGCTCCTGCTCGAGCACTGCCTCCATGCGCTCGGTGGGCTCCCGGTCGGCCTCGGCCCGGCAGCCCCAGATCCGCACGCTGCCCCCGTGGGTGGGGAGCGGCTCGACGTCGAAGACAACGATGCCGCGACCGGCAAGGGCATGGCGTGCAGCGAGGACGCTGAAGTACGAGAAGTGTTCGTGGTAGATGGTGTCGAACTGGGTGCCCTCGATCAGGCGGAGCAAGTGCGGCACTTCGATCGACACGACGCCCTGCGGCTTCAGGGCGATGCGGATCCCGTCCACGAAATCGTTGAGGTCCGGGACATGGGCCAGCACGTTGTTGGCGACCAGTAGATCGGCCTGGAGGTCGAGGGCCTCGGCGGTGCCCGCTCCGAAGAACCCGGTCTCCGTCGGCACGCCGCGCGCCCGCGCCGCCTCGGCGACGTTGGCCGCCGGCTCGACGCCCAGCACGGGGACACCTGCGGCCACGAAGTGCTGGAGGAGGTAGCCGTCGTTGCTGGCCACCTCCACGACCGAGCTGGAGGGACCCAGGTCGAGGAGGGCACGGGCGCCCTCGGCGAAGTGCCGGGCGTGGGCGACCCAGCTCTCGGAGTAGGACGAGAAGTAGGCGTAGTCGCTGAAGATCTCCTCCGGGGCTACAGCCGCTTCGACCTGGACGAGCAGGCAGCGGTCACACACCCGGGCGTGCAGGGGGTAGCGCGGCTCCGGTCGGGCCAACTGCTCGGCCGTGAGGTACGAGTTGGCGAGCGGTGTGCTGCCGAGGTCGGCGAACGTCGTCTCCAGCTGAGCGCCGCAGGCGCGGCAGGTCGGGCCGCTCATGCCAGGGCCTCGTACTCGTCGAGCTGCGACAGGGCGACGGCCCGCCGGTCGGCGCCCCCGGCTTCGGCCCGCCACCACTCCGCCGTCCACCGGAGCGTGCGGTCGAGGTCTGCCCTGGGCTCCCAGCCCAACACCTCCCTGGCCCGGCTCGCGTCGAGGTGGAGGAACGGCGCCTCTGCGCCGCCGGGAATGGTGTCGAGCTCCCAGGTTCCCCCGCCGAACAGGGCCAGCATGCGCTCGACCAGATCCCGCACCTTCACGCCGACCTCGTCGGAGGGGCCGAAGTTCAAGGCGTCAACCGGCGGGGAGGCGCCGGCCAGCAAGTGCTGAGCCAGCAGGAGGTAGCCGCGCAGCGGGTCGAGGACGAACTGCCACGGCCGGGTGGCGTCGGGATACCGGAGTACGACGGGCACGCCGGCGGTGACGGCGTCCTGGACGTCCGGAGCTACCCGGCTGCGCCCCCGGTCACCGCCGCCCAGGACGTTGCCGGCCCTCGCGGTGGCCACGGCCGGCGGGCGGCCGGCGAGGAACGACCGGCGCCAAGCGGCCACGGCGAGCTCGGCGCACGCCTTGGAGCTGGAGTAGGGATCGGCGCCACCCAGCCGGTCGTCCTCCGCGAACGCACGGCCGGTGCCACGGTTCTCGTAGACCTTGTCGCTGGTGACGACGACCGCCGCCGCTACACCGCCGGAGGCCGTCACCGCCTCCAGGACGTTTAACGTGCCCTGGACATTGGTGGCGTAGGTGCCGACCGGGTCGGCGTAGCCCTCCCGGACGATGGCCTGCGCAGCCAGGTGGAACACCACCTCGGGGTGTGCGCGGGCGACCGCGGCGTGGACGGCCTGGGGGTCGCGAATGTCGGCCTCGATGGACCGGACGTCGTCCCAGGGGGCCATGGCCGGCCAGGCCCCCCGGACGTCGGCCGCCGGCAGGGCGACGCCGGTCACCTCGGCGCCCAGCCGCTGCAGCCACAGGGCCAGCCAGGCGCCCTTGAAACCGGTGTGGCCCGTGACGAGGACACGCCTTCCCCGCCAGGCGGAGCGGTCTACCTCCACACCATCCACGGCGCCCGGCCGTGCTCCCAGAGCGACTCCAGCAGCTCACGCTCGCGCATGGTGTCCATGGGCTGCCAGAAGCCTTCGTGTCTCCAGGCTCGCAGCTCGTCCGCCTTGGCCAGCCGTTCAAGCGGCTCGCTCTCCCACACGGTGTCGTCGCCATCGACGAGATCGAGCACGGAAGGTGAGAGAACGAAGAACCCGCCGTTGATGAGCCCGCTGGACGCCTGGGTCTTCTCCTCGAAGGCGAGCACCCGGTCGTCCTCGACGACCACACTCCCGAACCGGGCCGGTGGTCGAACGACGGCCATGGTGGCCAGCTTCCCGTGGTCGCCGTGGAACGCCAGTTCGCCGCCCAGGTCGATGCTCGCCAGCCCGTCGCCGTAGGTCATGCAGAAGGGCTCGTCGGGGTCGAGGTGGTGCCGGACCCGGAGGAGCCGGCCGCCCGTCATGGTGGCGTCGCCGGTGTCGACGAGCGTGACCCGCCAGGGCTCGCTGCGTGTGTCGTGGTACTCCACGGCGTTGGAGGCGAGGTCGACGGTGGCGTCCGAGTTGTGCAGGAAGTAGTTGTGGAAGTACTCCTTGATCACGTATCCGCGGTACCCGAGGCAGATCACGAACTCGGTGATGCCGTAGTGGCCGTACAGCTTCATGATGTGCCACAGGATCGGTCGAGCACCGATCTCGATCATCGGCTTGGGGCGCAGGTGCGACTCCTCGCTGATCCGAGTCCCCCTCCCGCCGGCCAGGATCACGCACTTCACGGCCGCACCGTCCCAGTGGCCAGCTCCTGGCGCCACCAGCGCACGGTATCGGCGACGCCGGTGGCCAGATCGTGCCCGGGGGTCCATCCGAGCGAGCGCAGCGGCTCCGGCTCGCCGGGCACCTCGAAGGTGTCGTCCGGTCCCGAGGCCCGGGCGCCGAAGCGCAGCGTCCCGTTGCCGACCTCCTCCTGGAGCTGCTCGAACACCCGCCGGAGAGGAACCGGATGACCGGTGGTGATGTCGACCCGGCCCATGACCGTGCTCTCGAGGATCAGCCTGAGGGCGCTGGCGACGTCGGCCACGTGGACATACTCCCGCAGCTGGGTGCCGGCCGTGACGTCGACAGTGTCGCCTCGAAGGAGGCCCCGGGTCACCGTGGGGACGCCTCGCCTCGGGTTCTCCCCCGGCCCGTACACCCAGAAGACGTGGGCGCAGGCGACCGCCATTTCGTCGGCCGGCAGGGCGGCGGCGACGGCGTGTGCCGCCCGTTTGGCGGTGGCGTAGGGCGAGGCCGCAGCAGGGCCGTCGGCGTGCTCCAGGCACGACCCGCCGAGCACGACGCGGCGGCAGCCGGCGTCGCGCAGCCGGCGGAGAAGGCCGAGGGTGTGCTCGAGCGAGGCAAGATTGGCCCACGGCGCGCGCAGGTAGTCGGCCGGGTCGGCGTACCAGGCGAGGTGGAGCACCGCCTCGGGCCGGGTGGCCTCCAGCGCGGCCTCCACCTCCGAGGGGTCGCCGAGGTCGGCGTGCACAAAGCGGACGCCCTCGGGAATCGATCGCCGGCTCGCCGTCGCCCCGGTGCGGAGGATGGCGGCGACCTCGTGACCGGCGCGGTGCAGTTCGGCGGTGGTCGGCGCGCCGATGAAGCCGCCGGCGCCGGTGACCAGGACCCTCATGGCTGCGTGGGGGCGGCGCCCGGAAGAGGCTGCCAGTCCAGCGCCCAGTCGAGCATGGGCCGGACGACGCCCGGCCACTCGTTGGCGTAGGGACCGCGTACGCCATCGCCCTCACTCCGGTCAACGACCTGGAACGACACGGCGTCGTTCTCCATGGCGTGGATCATGGTGGGGTTGTAGCTGCTCACCGCCGCCAGGACGAAGATTCGTCCCTCGGCCAGGAAGTTGCCCGGGATGCGGCACCGCGAGCGAACCAGTCCGGGCCGTGACGGCAGGTCGTGCCACGCCTGCTCGGTGAAGTCGTTCGTGACGAAAAGCTTGAGGCCGTCCTCGTTCAGGAGATGCAGGTTGACCGACGGCCGGACGGCCGGGTCGGCCGTGAGCCGGAGGTACTCCACCTCGAGGTCGACGGGCTGCCGGATCTCGACCTCGTCGTTCGGACGTCCGTCGACCAGGACCCGGACGGCGACGAGCCGCGCCACCTCGTCGCCTGGGGCGTCGTCGGTGTCCCAGGTTCGCTCGGCCGCCGAGCCCCCGCCGGCGTCCATGTAGAAGCGCACGACCTTCTGCGACTCGCCGTCTGCTGCCAATCGGCCGCCGTCGAGCAGGATGACCCTCGGGCAGAGGCGAAGTACGGCTGGCATCGAGTGGGACACGAAGAGCAGGGTGCGTCCCTCCTCGCCGATCTCCGCCATGCGACCGATACACCGCTTCTGGAACTCGGCGTCCCCGACGGCCAGCACCTCGTCGATGAGCAGCACGTCGGAGTCGAGGTGGGCGGCCACTGCAAAGGCCAGGCGCAGGTACATTCCCGACGAGTAGCGCTTGACGGGCGTGTCGAGGTAGCGGCTCACCCCTGCGAAATCCACGATCTGGTCGATCTTGGCGCTGATCTCACGGCGGTGCATGCCGAGGATGACGCCGTTCAGGAAGATGTTGTCCCGGCCTGTGAGCTCCGGGTGAAAGCCGGTACCGACCTCCAGCAGGGAGCCGACCCGGCCATGCACCTCGCCGCGCCCCTCCGTGGGCTGTGTGATCTTCGAGATGATCTTGAGGAGCGTGCTCTTCCCGGCCCCGTTGCGGCCGACGATGCCGACGCGTTCGCCGGCATGCACCGCCAAGTCCACGTTCTTGAGGGCCCAGTGCTCTCGGCGCCCGGCGCGGATGGCCTTCGAGCTGCGGGTGATCGCATCCCTGAGCGTTCGGTACCGCTCTTGCGTCGCGCCGATGGCGTAGCGCTTGCCCACGCTCTCGAGTCGGATGACGGCCCCGTCAGATGACATCGGCGAAATCCTGCTCGGCTCGGCGGAAGTAGAGCGTCGAGAGCGCGAGCAGCACCAAGGTGGTGGCGGTGGACACGGCCAGCAGCGTCCATGGCGCCGGCACGTGTCCGAGCACCGACCAACGAAACCCCTCCACGACCCCCGTCATCGGGTTCAGCGCGAGTACGACCCGGAGGTGCCGCGGTACGAGACTCGCCGGGTACACGACGGGCGTCACGAAGAACCAGACCTGGAGGAGGAAGGGCACGGCGTAGCGGACGTCGCGGTACTTCACGTTCAGCGCCGAGAGCCCGAGGCTGGCGGCGGCGGCGGCCAG
The DNA here is from genome assembly GCA_035689115.1 of Acidimicrobiales bacterium. GTDB lineage: Bacteria > Actinomycetota > Acidimicrobiia > Acidimicrobiales > JAHFUS01. Next base: position 5,213 of record DASSMA010000078.1, on the reverse strand, counting down.
CACGGCGAGGACGGCCATCAGCGGAAGGAACACCACCGTCCAACTCGGCCGGAGGCCGTAGATCGGGAGGAGCAGGAGCAGGACGGCGCTGGCCAGGCCGAGATCCGGCAGCCACGAGAGGATTGCCGAGAACGGCAGCGTCACCCGCGGGAAGTACACCTTGGTGATCAGGTTCACGTTGGTGACGAGGCTTTCCGTCGCACTGCCCACGGCGTTGGAGAAGAACGTCCACGGGACGAGCCCGGTGAATGCGAACACCGCGTAGGGGAGGCCGTCGGACGGCACCTTGGCCAGCCGGCCGAAGAACAGGGCGAAGATCACCATCATCAGCACCGGTTGGAGCACCGCCCACGCCGCGCCGATGGCGGCCTGCGCGTAGCGCACCTTGATGTCGCGCCAGGCCAGGAAGTACAGCAGGTCGCGTGACCGGACGACCTCGCCGAGGCGCAGGCCGGACGTTCGCGGCTGGATGACGGCGACGGCCCGGTGGCCGTTGGCGTGCATGGAGGAAAGCTACCGGGTAGCGCTTCCGACGCTGGACAGCAGCCAGCCGCTCCACCCCTGTGGCGAGAAGCGGGCGGCGACGTACTCCCGACCGGCCGCACCCTGGTCCGACCCCTGGGCAACGAGCGCGACGACGGCCGACGCCAGCTCCCGCTCGTCGGCGACGCGTACGGGGAAGTCCGGGGGCAGTCCGGCGGCGACGGCGGGGCTCACGACCTGCGGGAGCCCGAGGGCGGCGGCCTCGAGGACCTTGTTCTGGATGCCCGAGGCGTAGGGGAGCGGCGCCACCGCAATCCGGGCCCGGCCGGCCAACGCGCTGACGTCGCGGTACTCGCCCAGCAGGGTCCAGCCGTGGTGCGCGGCGAGGGCGACGACCTCGGCGGACGGACGGGCGCCGGCGACGAGCAGCTTCGTCCCCGGCCGCTGGGCCAGCACGGCCTCCCAAGCCCCGGCGAGGGTGCGGAGGCCGGCGACGTTGGGGGGGTAGTCGAGGGTGCCGAAGAACAGCACGTCGTGGTCGGGGGACCGTCCCGGTAGCGGCGCCTCGACGGCGAGGACGTTGGGCACGAAGGCGGCACCCAGCTCCTGGGCGTCCGACCAACCGGCGGCGACCAGGACGACGCCGGCCGGCAGATGGCGCTCGAACCGGGCGTGGGCCCGCCCGAGGGCGGAGAATCCCAGGGCGCCGGACCGTGAGGTGGTGATCGCCGCCCGGTCGCGGTAGCTGTGGCTGAGGCGGTCGACGAGATCGAGGATCGTGACCGGGGCCACGCCGACCAGCGCCGGGGTGAACGCCCGCGCGGTGACGGCCACGACCGCCGCCGGTGCGGTCTCCCGGGCTTTGGCCGTGGCGGCGGCAGTTGACCACGCCAGGGACTCCGGCACCACCCGGCCGGCGGCCAGGTCGACGGCGTCGCGCGGGCGGGCGCCGGCGGGATGCGGGCGGCCGTCGGGGGCGAGGAGCGGGATCTCGACGACGGACAAGCCGGCGGCGGCGGCGATGGCCCGCCACGACGCCACCCTGGCCACTTCGCCCCGACCCTGCGGGCGGCCGAGGTGGACGACGGCGAGGACCCGGCCGGTCACCGGCGGTCGAGCCACCGGGCGCGGGGTGCGAGAGCGAGCCCGGCCGCCCGCCAGGCCGGTCCCGTGCCGGTGGCGGCGAAGCGCCGCGCCGCTGCGAGATGCAGGCGGTCGACCAGGCGTTGCTCGGCCCCGACACCCTTCGAGCCGCCGACCAGGTGGATGCCGGGCGCCACCGGGGCGAGGACGATCCGCATGTCCGGGAATCGATGGGCCAGGCGCCGGCACAGGTCCACGTCCTCGAAGTACAGGAAGAACCCCGGGTCGAACCCCCCGACGGCACGGAGCCGCCCGGCGTCGAACCCGGTTGCCGCGCCGCTGACCCAGTGCGAGGCCAGCGGGAACGTTCCTGCCGCCGACCGCTGGAGGTCCTCGTGCTCGCGCCCCCACGAGCCGGAGGCGCGCAGCACGGCGCCCCGTAGGCGGGTTCCGCGGCGCAGCAGCCGGCCGAGCCGGTAGCCGCTGGCCACCACACCGAGCGGCCCGTACCGGCGGTTCACCACCGACGTGGGCCTCCCCTCGCCGTCGACCAGCGGGACGGCGACGACGTCGTCGGGCCGGCCGCCGGCCAGCGCGTCCCAGTGCTCCCTCGTCAAGGACATGTCGGGGTTGCACAGCACCACCCGCTCGGTGGTGACCGACGGAAGCGCCAGGTTGACGGCGGCGCCGAACCCCACGTTGCGGCCGGCGAAGACGTGGGTGACGTGCGCATGGTCGACGGACGCGGGGTCGAGGGCGTCGTCGTTGTGGACGACGACGGCCGGTGCGTCGGCCGGGACCCACGCCAGGTCGAGGTGCGGGGTGCGGAAGGCGACGACGACGACGGTCGCCGGAGCGGTCACACGATGGCCAGCATCCGCTCCAGCGCCACCCGGGCGGAGGCGGCCGTGCGGTCATCGACGGTGATCCGGTTCACGATCCGTCCTTCGACCAGGTTCTCCAGCACCCACGCCAGGTGGGCGGCGTCGATGCGGAACATGGTGGAGCACGGGCAGATCAGCGGGTCGAGGGAGACCACCGTCTTGTCGGCGTGCTCGTGGGCCAGCCGCTGGACCAGGTGGATCTCGGTGGCGATCCCGAGCACGGAGCCGGGCGGCGCCTCGTCGACCGCCTTGATGATGAAGTCGGTGGACCCGACCCGGTCGGCCAGGGCGACGGTCTCCCGGGCGCACTCCGGGTGGGCCACCACGATGCCGCCCGGGTAGGTGGCCCGGAAGGCGGCCACGTGCTCGGGGCGGAACCGCTGGTGGACCGAGCAGTGCCCCTTCCAGAGCACGAAGGTGGCCTCCTTCACCCGGCGCTCGTCGAGCCCGCCGAGGTCGCGGCGGGGGTCCCAGACGGCCATGTCGGACTCGTCGTAGCCGAGCTGGTGGCCGGTGTTGCGCCCGAGGTGCTGGTCGGGGAAGAACAGCACCTTGTCGCCCCGGGCCAGCGCCCAGGTGAGGATGGCCCGGGCATTGCTCGACGTGCACACCGCCCCGCCGTGGTCGCCCACGAACGCCTTGAGGGCGGCCGAGCTGTTCATGTAGGTGATGGGCACCAGGCGCTCGACGTCGATGACGCCGGACAGCGCCTCCCACGCCTCCTCCACGGAGTCGACGTCGGCCATGTCGGCCATCGAGCAGCCGGCGTTGAGGTCGGGGAGGACCACCTGCTGGTGGGGCCCGGTGAGGATGTCGGCCGACTCGGCCATGAAGTGCACGCCGCAGAACACGACGTACTCGGCGCGGGCGTTGCCGGCGGCCAGCCGGGAGAGGCCGAACGAGTCGCCGCGGGCGTCGGCCCAGCGCATGACCTCGTCCCGCTGGTAGTGGTGGCCGAGGATCAGCAGGCGGTCGCCCAGGGCCGCCTTGGCGGCGCCGATCCACTCGGCCAGCTGGTCCTGGCTCGCGACGGTGTAGCGGTCGGGGAGGGGTTGCTGGAGTCGCAGCATTTGTCGGTTCCCCCTTCAGGGAGCTCCGATTGGTGGCCGGCGGGGACAGCCTGGTCGCCCATCCGCGGGGTTGTCGGCCTCGGAGCTGAATATGTCGCCGGAGACCAGGCCGGCGTTGTGACCAGTGTAGAGCGAAGCAGGCATTGTGGAAAGGTGCACGGGACGATGGGCGAGGAGCCGCCGCGGGGCTCCGGACGGTGGCGCCGCCACGCACCGGCGTTGGCCTTCGCCGCCGCCGCCCTGGTCGCGGCCGTCCCGTACGTGGCCGCTTCGCCCTACTACCTCCGGGAGGACTTCGCTCCCCTCCACAACGTGTTCCTCCACGGGTCGCTGCGGGCGGCCGGCGGCTCGGTCTCGCTGACCCGCCCGGGTGCGGCCGCCGTGTTCGCCGTGGTGTTCGGCTTCCTGGGCGGGCACCCGACGCCGGCCGTCGCCCTCCTCGCCGTGGTCAACGCCGTGAGCGCCGCCCTCCTTTACACGGCGGCGGCCCGTCGCCTGCCCACGACGGTCGCCGTCGCCGTCGCCGCCGTCTGGGTGCTGCTCCCGGTCAACTCGTCGATGACCCACTGGCTGTCGGCCGCGCCGGTCACGGTGAGCCTCGCCCTCGGCCTCGGGGGCGTGGTCGTGCTGTGGGACCGGCCGCTGACCGTCGTGCGGATCGCCGCCGCCGCCGGCCTGTTCGCCGCCGCAGGGCTCACCTACGAGGCGTCGCTCGTGCTCGCCCCCCTGGCTTTCGTGCTTGGGCCGGCGCACCTGCGCCGCAACGCCGTGGCCATCGGCTGCGTCGGCGCCGCCGCGGTGGGGACCGGCGTGTGGAGCCTGGCGACGACCCCGAAGATCGGGGGGCGGGTGGTGCCGGCCGGCGACGTCCTGCACGGCCTGTTCGGCAGCGAGCTGGTCAAGATCGGCCACGCCGGGGTCGTCGTGCTCCTGCTCGTCATGGTCGCGTCGCTCTTCGCCGCCTGGCAGGTGGTGCGCCCCTCGTTCCGGCCGGTGACGGGCGAGCGCCTGGTGGTGGCGGGGTGGGTGGTCATCCTGGCGGGAAGCATCCCGTTCCTGCGCTACGGCCAGGAGATCAGCTACGTCATGCAGTCCGACCGGGCCGCCTTCGTGAGCGCCATTGGCGCCGCCATGGTGCTGGTCGGCATCGGGTGGATGCTCCTGGCCAACCGGGCGGTCGTGGTGGTGCTGGCCGCCGCCCTGGCAGTCGGGATGGTGTACACGAGGGGGGTCGACGACGTGGCCTATGCCCGGTCCTCCCGGCAGGTGCGGCAAGTGCTCGAGGTCGTCCGCGACGCCCGTCCCGCCGGCCGCCCGCTCGTCGTCGTCGCCCGTATCCCCCTCGGGTGCGGGTCGGTCCAGGCCATGAACAACGACTGGAACCTCGGGACGGCGACCGAGTGGTACCTGAAGCAGCCGCTCGGCCACCCGCGCCTGGTCGGGGCCCTCCGAGCCGGTGCGACCGCCGGCACCGTCGTCGACGCCCGCCCCGTAGCCCGCTTCTGCGGCGGCGTCGGAGAGACGGCGTCGGAGCGATGATCCGGCAGAGTGGAGGGTGATGCAGCGCCCGCCCGCCGGCTCGATCCCCGACGCCCCCGGCTCCTACCAGTTCCGGGACGCCGACGGGCGCGTCATCTACGTGGGCAAGGCCCACTCGCTGCGCCAGCGGCTGTCCAACTACTTCGTCAGCCCC
>DASSMA010000077.1:0-51836 GCA_035689115.1 Acidimicrobiales bacterium | reverse complement strand
CTTGGTGGTCTTGTTGTACTCCTGGTACCAGATCTGGTCGGTGGCCTGCCCCGGCAGGGAGCTGGCGCTGCACCACCAGGCCTTGATCACGTCGCCGTCGTCCATCACCGCCGGGCTGTAGTTGTAGGACTGGGGCTGGACCTGGATCGCCTCGGTGCCCGCCGGCGGTGCCGGCTGGAAGGGCGAGACGGCCGCTGGCGCGGAGTCCCTGCCGGAGGTCGTGCCGGAGCCTTTCGCGTCGTTCGACTTCCCCCCGCACGCGGTGGCGGCGAGGGCGATGGGGATGAGGGCGAGTGCGGCTGCGTGACGCTTCAAGGACCTTTCCTCTCGGGGCAGGGGCACGAGTGGTAGTGACCTTCTTCGGCCGCTGCGGGGGAGACTTGACCGGCCCGCCGGGCTCGCCCACCACGATAGATCGTGCGAAAGCCGACGAGGTGTCAGGATCCGACCGGAATCGAACTTGCTCGGCGGGGCGGCCGCTGTTGCCGGCGGCGACCAGCCCGCGGACATCCTCGACGCGGCGCTCACCAGGCCGGGCCGCTTCGACCGCCGGGTGGTGGTCCCCGCGCTCGACTGGGCGGGCCGGGTCCCGGATCGGACGAACATATGTTCCCCGTTTCTCCCACCGGAGACTGGAATGGGTGGCATGGAGACCACCCCCATTCGCGCAGATGCCGAGCGCCCTCTCGGATCGGCCCTCGGTCCAGGCGCCGGCGGGCCGCCCGCCTCGTGCTGGATTGCTCGGCGGGGCGGCCCTTCTTGCCGGCGCCTGCCCTCGGTCCGAGCGCTGCGCTCCGCGGCGCTTCCTCGCCTACGGCTCGGATCGGCCCTCGGTCCAGGCGCCGGCGGGCCGCCCGCCTCGCGCCAACCGCCGGCGGAGCGAGGCGGCCGACCTGCGCAGCACCAGCCCCGCTCCCCCGTCGCGATAGGCGGCGCCCATCCGGCCGGCCAGACCGGCCGGCGCGGCCGGCGGCGCGACGCTGGCGGCGGCCAGATCGGGCGCCCGCCGGGGCGCCCGGCAGAAGGCCAGCAGTGGCTCGAGGACCACCGGCCAGGCGTACCGGGGGGCCACGCGGGCCACGTTGGCCCGGCAGGCGGCCGCCTGCTCCTCGTCGCTGAGCAGCCGCCAGAGGGCCTCCTCCAGCCCCTCCACGTCGCCCGGCGCCACGGCGGCCCCCAGGCCCTCGGTTTCGATCAGGTCGGCGAAGGTGTCGCCTCCTGTGGCCACCACCGGCAGGCCGGCCCACAGGTAGTCGAGGATGCGGCTGCGGAACGAGTAGGCGGTCTCCAGGTGGCGGAAGTGGGTGCTCACGCCCACGTCGGCCTCCAGCAGGTAGCCGGCCCGGGCGTCGTAGTCGACCCACCCCTCGTTGAAGAACACGTGGGTGCCCACCAGGCCCCGCTCGGCGGCCAGCTCCCGCAGGGCGGTGGCCATCCGCATGGGCGGGATGTCGGGGTTCGGGTGCTGGAGGCCGAGGAAGAACAGCCGCACGGCGGGCAGGCGCCGGCGCAGGCGGTCGACCGCCTCCACCAGCGTGAGGGGATCGAACCAGTTGTAGACGCCGCCGGCCCACAGCACGATCTTGTCGCCGGGGCCGATGCCCGGCACCACGCCGCGCATCGCCGGCACCGTGGCCACCGGCGGCTCGGGCGGCAGGCCGAAGGGCACGACGGCCAGCAGGGAGGCCAGGTCGACGTCCTCGTCGTAGGTGGCGGGGTTCACCCGGCCGAGGGCGGCCAGGCTGCCCAGCCAGAAGTCGCGCTGGCGGCCGGCGGCGCACAGGAGGAAGTCGCCCCGGCGGAGCTGCTCGTTCAGCACCTCTGTGAGGCGGCGGACGGTGTCGGCCCTCCGGCCCGGCTCCCACCCGCGCGTCTGCTCCAGGCTCTCCAGGTGGAACGGGTCGTACACGTCGGCCACCACGACCTTCTCCGAGCGGCGGAGGAACGGGTGGTCGTGCAGCAGGCCACCCTGGAAGACGAGCACGTCCATCCACCGCTCCAGCTCGGGCCAGTCGCCGGCGCCGGCCTGCCGGGCGCGGAACGCGGGGTGCCGGCGCCCGCACGGGCCGGGGGTGACCAGCTGGACGTCGTGCTCAGCCGCCAGTGCCTCCGCCATGTGCCAGGCGCGGATGGCGGGGCCGGCCATCCGGGCCGCCAGCCCCTCGGGCGTGGCGACGACGATTCGAGAGCGCCCGCCGGTGGTCACGACCGGACCCTAGTGAGGCTTCTTTGGACATCTGCGGCCACCTGCTGGTCGCCAACGTCCAAAGACGAGGCCCGGCCGCGCGCGACGCAGGCGCCGATGCCGGCCAAGCCGACTGCGTAGGCCGTGGCGAGGACCCAATGGGGCAGGGGCGGCGACCAGGCGGGCCGGCTGAAGAACAGGCGGGGCCCGGTGGTCCCGACGGCGAAGCGCCGGATCCCGTAGTTCATGGCGACGAGGTGGGCGGTGACAAGGACGAGGGCGGCGGCGAGACGCGCCCAGGAGCGGCGGACGGCGCGCAGGCGGTCGGCCGGGACCCGGGCCAGGGCGACGATCGGCACGCCGGCGGCGAGCGGGAGGGTGTACCGGCCCTGCCAGAACAGGCCGATCCGGTGGGCTTCGAGCACCTCGAAGGGGACCGAGACCAGGATGACGCCGGCCACCAGCAGCAGGATGCCGGCCGCGTACCGGCGGCTGCGCGCGGTGAGCACCCCGGCCACCACGGCGGCCGACACGGCGACGGCCCAGACCCCGTAGACCGAGGTCGGGACAGGGGTGTCGAGCCAGCCGTAGTAGGCGACCAGCTGCTGGAGGCGCTGGCCGGTCATCCCGAGGGACAGGAGCCACGCCGGCCGGGCGGACACCAGGGGGAGGCCGGTGGCGCCGATGCCGCCCACCCACACCGTCCAGGCCACGGTCAGGAGGACCGACACCCCCACGGCGGCGAGGCCCAGCTTGACCGACCGCGAGCGCAGCAGCGGCCGCACGGGGGAGAGGACGCCGGTCACAAAGGCGACGGCGGCGACCCCCGCGATCCACAGCTGCCCACTCGGGCGGGCGGAGGCCACCACGACGGCACTGAGCACGGCCCACGGCAGCGGGCCTCGCCGGCTCACGTCGCGCGTGAGGCCGACGGCGATCACGGCCGTCCAGAGGCAGATGGCGGCGGCGATCTCCGGACCGCTCGGGTTCACGACGCTGGCCAGGTAGAGGACCATCGGCGTGGTGGCCACGGCGACCCCGACCAGGAGCAGGGGCCGGCGGAGGCCGAAGGCGATGGCCATGGCCTTGGCGAGGAAGAGGGCGCAGATGGCTCCGGAGAGGAACCGCATGGCGTACACGGCCCGGTTCGACCGCCACAGCAGCGACGGCAGCCCGACGGCGAGGTAGTAGAGCGGCGGGTAGCGCCCGACGTAGGTGAAGCCGCGGACGTCGTCGGTGCCGGACGGCAGCGCCGCGCAATTCGCCGGCAGGCCGGCCTGGAAGATGTAGCACTGCGGCGTGTAGATGCTGTCGGCGAAGACCCGGGGCACCCGCACCACCGACGACGGGAGGCCCGGTGCCGGGGTCGTCCGGGCGTACCGCAGCTGGCCCCGGGCCACCGCTGCCGCCCGGATCACGTGGGTGGGCTCGTCGGGGGCCGAGTAGAGCGGGTGCCAGGCCGCCGACGCGGTGGTCGTCACGAGGAAGAGGACGAACAGGACGAGGAAGGGGCTGGGCCGCCACCCCCGAGCGGACCTGCCTCCGACCACGCGTTTACGCGGAGCGGACGGAGGCGCCGATCTCCCAGCGCCCGCCCAGCGACACCAGTCCGGCGCTCTCGCGGGGCGTCCCGGGCTCGACGTGGAAGCGCACGACGTCACGGCGGACGTCGTAGGGGTGGGCGAGCGTGTCGTCGTAGAGGCCCACGGAGAGGTCGTAGGTGCCCGGGACGAGGAGCAGTCGGTCGATGCACAGGTCGACGTGGCCCCTGCCCTCCAGCACCTCGAGGTCCCAGCCGGCGTCGCGGCTGTTGGGGTAGGACACGTCGACGCCCTGGATGGTCTGGATCCGGGCGCCGAAGACGGGGCGCTCGATGGGACGGTTGAGGGCGTAGTGGAGGCGCACGACGACGCTGTCGCCGGTACGGACGATGCCGAGCGGCGTGCCGTCGGCGCCGAGCAGCTCGGCCGCCTCGATGCGGCCCTCGCCCGACCCCCACCGGGCGCCCACGTCGCCGTCCTCGTCCTGGCGGTCGACCTGGACGGTCTCGGTATAGGCATCGACGACCTTGCCGGCCGCCCCGACCAGCTTCAGCCGGCCGTGGTCGAGCCAGGCGACGGTGTCGCAGAGGTGGGTGACCCCCACCAGCCCGTGGGAGACGAGGATGATGGTCTTGCCCGCCTTGCGGAACTCGGAGAATTTCTCGGCGCACTTGCGCTGGAAGTCCTCGTCCCCGACGGCCAGCACCTCGTCCACCAGCAGCACGTCCGGGTCCACGTTGATCGCCACCGAGAAGGCCAGGCGCACGTACATGCCGGACGAGTAATTCTTCACCGGCTGGTCGATGAACTGGCCGATGTCAGCGAATTCCACGATGGTGCCGAAGCGCCGGTTCAGCTCCCGCTGGCTGATCCCGAGGATCGAGCCGTTCAAGTAGACGTTCTCCCGACCCGACAGCTCCGGGTGGAATCCGGCGCCCAACTCGAGGAGGGCGGACAGCTTGCCGTGCACGGCGATGCGGCCTTTGTCGGGACGCAGGATCTTGGCCATGCACTTCATGAGCGTGCTCTTGCCCGAGCCGTTCTGGCCGATGATGCCGAAGGTGGTGCCCTCGGGCACGTCGAACGAGACGTCCCGCAGGGCCCAGAACTCCTCGGACACCGCCCGGCGCTTGCGCATGAGGGTGGCCTTCAGCGACTGGTTCCGCTCGTGGTACAGGCGGAAGCGCTTGGAGACGTCCTCGATGACGACGGCGCTGGTCATCGGCCGCTCACAACTCTTCGGCCATGCGGCCTTCGAGCTTGTTGAAGATGAACAGGCCGGCGAGGAAGGTGACGCCGGATACGAGCGATACGTAGCCGAGCGTCACGAGCGAGGGCAGGCGCAGGTCGTAGAGGAGATCCCTGAAGCACTCGACGAAGCCGACCATCGGGTTCAGGCTGTACAGCGCCCGCACCGGCACGAGGTGGCCGAACAAGTTCGCCTTGATGGGGACATAGGTGAGGGGGTACACGATCGGGGTGAGGTAGAACCACACCTGGAACATGATCGACACCAGGTGCTGGACGTCGCGGAAGTACACGTTCAGCGCGCTGAAGAACAGCGCCAGCCCGGTGACGAACAGGGTGAGCACCGCCACCAGGCCGAGCGTGACGGGCAGGAACGGCAGCATGTTGTTGCCGAATATGGCGAGCACCGCGCACAGCAGCCCCAACTCGATGAGCAGCGAGACCAGGCACGAGACCACGAACGAGCCGATCAGCACGTCTCGCGGGAAGTAGGTCTTCTTCACCAGGTTGGCGTTGGCCACCAGGGCGCCGATGCCGCCGCCGACGCCGTTGGTGAGGTAGTTCCAGGCCAGCAGGCCGCACAGCAGGAACAAGGCGAAGCTCTTGGTCCCCGAGGGGGAGCCGCGCGGCGGCACCACCTTGAGGATGAAGCGGAACACCAGCGTGAAGATCAGCATGGTGGCCAGCGGGTTGAGCAGGGACCACGCCCACCCCAGGACCGAACGCTTGTACTTGCCCCGCAACTCCCGGAGCGTGAGGTTGCCCATCAGCTCCTTGGAGGCGGCGTACTCCGCGATGGTCGTCACGCTGGCCGGCTCGCAGAACGCACCGCAGGAACGTTAGGCGACGCCGGTCGCGACCTGCGACTCACCCCCCGCACGGACGCGCCGCCTCTCAGCCCCGCACCGGGGCGCCCAACTGGGCCAGACGGCGCGCCGCCTGGCCCTCGACGGCAGCCGCCCCGCGGGCGGCGGCGACGGCCCGGGCCTCGCCGGCCAGGCCGGCGGCCTCGGCCGGGTCCGCAGCACAGGACGACCATGCCAGGCGGCTGCGGGCGGCCCAGATCGGTGCCCCCATCCGCTCCTCGATCGCCACCGCCCGGGCGAAGGCGAGGCGGGCCTCCGCCGGCCGGTGCCGGCAGGCGGCCAGCAGCCCGAGGTGGTGGTCGACCGCCCCTCCGTAGGCCAGCGAGGTGAGGGTCACCACCTGGCCGGCGCACGGCTCCAGGAGGCCGCCCAGCAGCCCCGCCCGCCGGGCGTCGCCCACCGCCGCGCAGGCCGTCGCCAGGTTGGCGACGATGTGCAGCCACGTCGGCTCGAACCGCAGGCCGGCGAAATCGCCCTCCGCCAGTTCGGCCCACAGGGCGGAGGCCTCGTCCGGCCGGTCCAGCTCGCAGGCCCGCACCGCCAGCCACGAGCCGGCGAACCAGCGCGATGCCGGCTCGCCGGCCATGATCCGCAGGACGCGCGCCCAGCCGTCGAGAGCGCCCCGTTCGAAGTCGAGGACCAGGCGCTGGACGTTGGCGAACAGGCCGGCGTCGGGCTGGCCGGCGGCCCGGCCGAAGGCCAGCGCCTCGTCGATCAGCCCGGCCGCCTCGGCCAGGCGCCCGGCGTGGAGGGCCCGGGCGGCGGCCAGGTAGCCGGCGTACCAGCGCATGGTGGGCTGGCGCAGCCCGGCGGCGAGGCGCTCGAAGGCGGCAAAGGCGGCGTCGCCCTCGGCCGCCTCGCCCGCCTCCCAGCAGGCGACGGCCCGCCATCCCCGGGCCTCGGCCCGCAGCACGGGGTCGGGCAGCCGCTCGGCCACCTCGAGCAGTTCGGCGGTGTCGTCCAGCCGCCCGGGGAGGGTGCGGGGGTCGCCGCGGACGGTGTTGTAGCGGGGCGCCAGGACGGCGGCGAGGGTGGGCAGGTCGCCGCTGCGCCGGGCCATGGCCACCGCCCGGTCGCTCAGGTCGCACACCTCGGCGGCGTCGCCGGAGTACACCAGCTCCACCGCCAGCTTGGCGAGGAGGCGGGCGCGCAGCGGGCTGTCGCCGGGGTCGACGGCGGCGAGGGCGTCGCGCAGTGCGGCGACCCGCTCCTCGTCGACCTGCCGGGTGGCGCTCCAGAAGCTGCGGGTGTTGGCGAGGGCGGCCTTGGCCAGCCGGCCGGCGTCCCGGAGCCCCCGGGCGGTTTCCGCCGCCGCCAGCAGGGTGGCCCGGTGAGCCGGATCGCCGGCCCGGCGCTGGGCCTCGCCCAGCCCGAGCAGGGCGTCGCAGCGAGCACCTGCCTGGTCGACCGCCGCCCCGCCGTCGAGGAGGGCGAGCGCCTGGCCGTAGTGGGCGGCCGCCTCCTCGTGGGCCAGGCCGGCCAGGGCCCGGTCGCCGGCCCGCATGGCGTAGGGGACGGCCCTGTCGCCGGCGCCGCCGAGGGCGAAGTGGCGGGCCAGCTCGGGGAGGTGGTCGTCGAGCCGGCCGGCGTGCAACGCCTCGATCGCCTCCCCCACCCGCCGGTGGAGCTGGGCCCGGCGGGGCCCGGCCAGGCCGTCGTCGATCGCCGCCCGCACCAGAGCGTGGGCGAACCGCATCCGGGCCGGGTCGCCGCGGTCCTCGACCAGGCCGGCGGCGATGGCCTCCTCCAGCCCGGCCAGCGCGTCGTCCTCGTCGACGCCGGCCGCCGTCCCCGCGACGCGCACGTCGAAGTCGGCGCCGGCGACGGCGGCCGCCGCCAGCGCCCGGTTGGCGCCCGCCGACAGGCGGGCCAGCCGCCGGCGCACGACGTCGCGCACGCCGGCGGGGACGTCGGTCTCGGCCGCGCCCGAGTCGCGCAGGTGCCGCACCAGCTCCTGCACGAACAGGGCGTTGCCGGCCGTGCCCTCGTGGATGCGCCGGGCGAGGGCGGCGCCGGCGTCGTCGAGGTCGTGGCCGAGCAGGGCGGCCACCAGTCCCTCGACGGCGACCCGGTCGAGCCCGCCCAGCCGCAGCTCGGTGACGCGCGGCGAACGGGCCGCCTCGCCCAGCGGGTCGGCGGCCTCGGTGTGCCGGTAGGTGCCGACGACGAGCACGCCCGCCGCCTCCGACCGGAGGACCAGGTGGCGCAGCAGGGCGAGCGTGGGGCCGGCCGCCCAGTGAAGATCGTCGAGGACGAGGAGCAGCGGGCGGCCGCCGGCCAGCATCTCGACGGCCCGCCGGACGGCCTCGAAGAGGCGCCACCGGCCGGTGTCGGGGTCGCCCGGCGCCGGCGGCGCCAGCCCCGGTACCAGCTCGGGCAGGTCGGGGAGGAGCCGAGCCAGGTCGGCGCCCCGGCCGGCGGTGAGGGCGGCCAGCTCGTCGCCGGCCAGGGTGCCGACGACCCGGCCGAGAGCGTCGGCGAAAGGCTGGAAGGGCAGCGCCAGCTCCTCGGCACACGTGCCCACCAGCACGCGGGCGCCCCTCCGCCGGGCCACGGCGGCCAGCTCGGCGGTGAGCCGCGTCTTGCCCACCCCCGGCTCGCCGGCGACGAGGACGACGCGGAGGCCGTTGGCCGCTTGGTCCAGCTCCGCGACGAGCCGTCCCAGCTCGGCCTCCCGCCCGACGAACGGGCCGCCGTCGGGCGCCTCTGGGCCGCCCGCCTGGTCGGGCGCTGCGGCCGCCGCGGCGGCCGGCAGGTCCAGTTCCGGTCGCTGGAGCAGCACGGCCTCCTCCAGGCGCCGGAGGGCGGGCGACGGCTCGATCCCCAGCTCCTCGCCCAGGTTGGCCCGCAGCCGTCCGTAGGCCCGCAGCGCGTCGGCCTGCCGGCCGCTGCGGTACAGGGCGACCATGAGGTGGCCCCAGAGCCGCTCGCGCAGGGGGTGGGCCTCGGCCAGGGCCTGGAGGTCGGCCACGGCGGCCGCGTGCCCGCCGCCTGCGAGCCTGGCCTCGGCCAGCGACTCCAGGGCGTGGAGCCGCAGCTCCTCCAGCCGGACGGCCTCGGCCCGGGCCAGCTCGTGGTCGGGAAGGTCGACCAGGGCGGGGCCGCGCCACTGGTCGAGGGCGGCGGACAGCCTCCCCGCCGCCTCGCCCGGCCGGCCGGCGGCCAGGGCGGCGTCGCCGGCCACGACCAGCCGCTCGAACACGGCGGCGTCGACGTCGTCGGGACCGGCCCGCAGCAGGTAGCCCGGCCGGCGGCTCTCGACGGCCGCCGGCCCGAGCACCCGGCGCAGGCGGGAGACCTGGACCTGGAGGGCGGCGGCCGGGTCGGCCGGCGGCCCGTCCCGCCACAGCTCCTCCACCAGGGCGTCCGACGACACCACCCGGCCGGCGTGGACGACGAGGGCGGCCAGCAGGGCCCGCTGCTTGGGCCGGCCCAGGTCCAGCGCCTCGCCGTCGCGGACGACCTCCAGCGGCCCGAGGACGCGGTACTGCACCCCGGGAATGCTAGGGCTGGCAAGTGGCCGGCAAGGACCCGGCAGGGGGGCTCCCGGATGCTCTGGATGTCGGACACGCCGACACCCGAGAGCAGACAAGGAGCCCGCCATGTTCAAGAAGATGATCGCCGCCGCCGGCATCGCCGCCACCCTCGCCGCCGGGGCCGCCACCCTGGCGCCCACCGCCGCCTCGGCCGACACCGGCTACCAGGTCGCCACCCTCGCCCCCGGCGCGACGTTCTGCGTCCGCGACTACGTCACCGCCTACTCCCAGGGCCACGGCGAGGGCCTGGTCCTCTACGGCCACAACGTGCGCTTCACCTTCGGCACGTGGTCGCCCGTCGTCCGCAACGTCTACGACACCGGCGTGCCGGTGTCCGCCTTCGGGGCCGACGCCGTCCCGTCGCTGCACCCGTGGGCCTTCCCCGGCCGGTTCCAGGTGTGCGCCATCAACCAGAGCCTGAAGTCCTCCACCGTCCAGATCCGGGCCTACGGCATCTGAGCCGCACTCCCGAGGAAATAGCCCACCGGAATGGTGGGCTATTTCCTCGAAAGCCGTCAGCGGGCGGAGGGGATCCAGCCGCCGGCGCCCTCCAGCTCGGGGCGGTAGACGTCGGCCGGGTCGAGCTGGCCCAGGCCGTGGACGCGCCGGGCCCAGCTCAGGGTGTCGGCCCAACGCCGGTGGCTCATCCCGCCCACCGGCCGGCCGGTGAAGACGTAGGGCACCAGGTGCTCCCACACGGCGCGGGCGCGGTGGGGATGCACACCGGGGAAGCGCTCGCACAGGTCGTCGACACGGGCGTCGGGGTCGTCGCGCTGGGCCTCGAAGGCGTCGGTGAGGGCGTGCCGCATGCGCACCACCACGTCGCCGGGAATCCGGTCGTTGGCGATGAGGCCGCTGGCGTAGGTGTCGCCGCCGAGCGGGACCGTCCGGACGCCGTCGCCCGGGGAGGCGGCCCCCCTGAGGGCGTCGAGGTAGGCGGGCATCATGTCGATGTCGCCCCGGTCGAGGGCGGCCGGGCCCTGCCCCGGGTCGACGGGCACGACCACGGGCGGTCCCATCCCGTGGTCGGCGACCACGTGCCGGGCCTCGTCGGCCATCCACCCCGCCGAGTGGGTGCGCCCGAGCCGCTGGCCGGCCAGGTCGGCCGGCTCAGCCACGCCCGAGTCCTCGGCGACCACGGCCCCGAGCGGGCTGCGCTGGTGCAGCACCGCCACGAACCGGGCCGGGAATTCCCGGCGGGCCGCACTGCGGGCCAGCAGGAAGCACGTGACGGACGTCACAGCGAAGTCGGCCTCGCCGGTCGCCACCCGGACCGAGTTGGCGGTCCACGGCGGCGGCAGGGGGTCGAGGATCTCCAGGTCCAGCCCATGGCGGGCGAACACGTCGGCCGCGAAGAACGGGAGCTGGTACCCGGGTACGCAGCTCGGATACAGACGCACGCGATGGCGACCGGTCATCCACATCCCCCTTTCCTCCAAATGGTCGCACGAACCCGACGGCCGGTCACCAGGTTTCGTCGGCGCCGGCCCACCGGTCCCACACCTGGCGGGGACTCACGCGGCGGCGGCCGGTCCGCTGGGCCAGGGCGGCGGGCAGCCGCCTCGCCAGGTCGGGCCAGGAGCGGAGCGGCGGATCCACCCGCCCGGCCGTGCGGAGTTGGGCGGCGGCCACCGGGAGCGGTGCGTTGCGCGCCAGGCACAGCAGCCGGTTGCGGGCGGCCAGGCCGCGTACCTGCTGGGCCAGCGGCCCGCCGCTGGTCACGCCGCCGACGTGGCGCACGACACCCGCCGGCTCGTACCAGGCCCGCAGGCCGGCCAGCCGAGCCCGCCAGCACCAGTCGACATCTTCGTAATAGGCGAAGAAGGCGGCGGCGAACGGACCGACACGCTCCCACACCCGGGCGGTGGTCACCATGGCCCCGCCGCAGGCGCCGAAACGCTCGGCCGCCGTGTCGAAGCGGCCGTCGTCGGGCGCCAGGTAGCCGTGGTCGCCGCCGAAGCCGGCGGCGCTCAGGTACGAGCCGGCGTTGTTGATGAGGTGGACGACTCCGACCACCGGCGCCGGCCGGCCGTCGACGAGCACGTCGCCGGCGTCGGCCTCCGAACCCAGCGGGACGTACACGGCTGCTCGGCCGGCCGTCCAGCGCCAGCGGCCCTCGACGCCGTCGAGCGTGCCGTGTTCGATGCGGTGCACCCCGGGCCCGGCCAGGCGCTCGAGCACGTCGACGCCTCCCACCGTCGCCGCCCGCAGCGGGCGCCCGAGCGGCCGGGGGTCGGCACCCACCCGGCGCGGCTGGTCGTCGAAGCGCATCTCGGCGAACGGCAGGGCGAAGACCAGCTTGGGAGCGACCACGGCGACCGTCGGGTCGGCGCCGAGCACGGCCTCGGCCGAGGGCAGCCATCCGGGGTCGGCCATGGCGTCGTCGTTCAGGAGGGCCACGACGTCGCCGGTGGCGGCGGCCACGCCGGCGTTCACCCCGGCCGGGAAGCCGGCGTTGGCCGGGAGGCGCACGACGCGGGCGCCCTCCGCCCTCGCCGCGTCGCCCACCTCGCCGCCCGGCGAGCCGTTGTCGACGACGATCATCTCGCCGGCCTGGTGCCTCACCGACGCCAGGCACGGGCCGAGCCAGCGGTGGACGCGATGGGACACCACCACCACCGTCGTCGCCACCTGCGGATCGTAAACGAACCGTCCTGGGTAGCTTCGACACCGTGACCAGGCGCCTCGTCGTCGTCGTGCTCGCCACCGCCGTCGCCGCCCTGCTGGCGGCCCCCGCCGGCGGCGCGCCGTTCCTCGGCTCCACCGGCGGGCTGCGGCTCAACTCGCCGGTCACCGGCATGGCGGCCACCCCGTCGGGCCGCGGGTATTGGATGGTGGCGGCCGACGGCGGGGTGTTCGCCTTCGGCGACGCCCCCTTCCTGGGCTCGGCCGGGTCCCTGCGGCTGACGGCTCCGGTCGTCGGGATGGCGGCGACGCCGTCGGGCCGCGGCTACTGGCTGGCGGCGGCCGACGGCGGGGTGTTCGCCTTCGGCGACGCCCCCTTCCTCGGCGCCGGGCCGGCCGGGGCCGGGCCCTACGCCGGCATCGCCGCCTCCCCCACCGGCGGCGGCTACTGGCTGGCCGGCACCCGCGGGACGGTGGCCAGTCTCGGGGACGCTCGGCCCCTCGGCCCCGTGCCCGCCCTCAACGCCCCGGTCGTCGGCGTGGCCGCCACCCGCACCGGCGGCGGGGTGTGGCTGGCGGCGGCCGACGGCGGCGTCTTCGCCCTCGGCGACGCCCGCTTCGCCGGGTCGGCCGGCGCCCTGCGGCTCAACCGGCCGGTGGTCGGCATGGCTGCGTCGCCCAGCGGGGCCGGGTACTGGCTGGTGGCGTCGGACGGTGGCATTTTCAGCTTCGGCGACGCCCCCTTCGCCGGGTCCACCGGCGCACTGCGGCTGACCCGGCCGGTGGTGGGCATGGCCGCCGGCACGCCGGGCGCCGGGGCCGGCTACTGGCTGGTGGCGGCCGACGGCGGCGTCTTCGCCTTCCCCACCGCCGCGCCCATCGGCGAGCCGACCCTCGCCGTGTCCACCGTGGTGGGCAACCTCGACCTGCCGTGGGACGTGGGGTTCACGCCCGACGGCACGCTCCTGTTCACCGAGAAGGCGGGCCGGCTCAGCGCCCTGGTCAACGGCGCCGTGCGCCGGCTGGCCACGCTCGGCGACGTGTTCACGGGCAACGAGTCCGGCCTCATGGGCCTGGCCGTGGACCCCGACTTCGCCGCCAACCGGCGCATCTACACCTGCACGGGCTGGACGGACGGCACCAACCGCGACGTCCGCGTCATCGCCTGGACCGTCGCCCCCGACTTCACCTCGGCCGCCCGGGTGGCCAACCCGCTGTTCGGCGGCATCCCCGTCACGTCGGGCACCCACGCCGGCTGCCGGCCGCGCTTCGGCGCCGACGGGCAGCTGTGGGTGGGCACCGGCGACGGCACCATCGGCACCGGTCCCCAGAACCTCTCGTCCCTCGGCGGCAAGGTCCTGCGGGTCGACAAGCTCACCGGTGCACCGTCATCCGGCAACCCGTTCCCGGGTTCGCGGGTGTTCACCTACGGCCACCGCAACGTGCAGGGCCTGGCGCTGCGCCCCGACGGGCAGATGTTCTCGGTGGAGCACGGACCCGACCGCGACGACGAGGTCAACCTGCTGCGGGCCGGCGGCAACAGCGGGTGGGACCCGGTCCCCGGGTACGACCAGACCGTGCCCATGACCGACCTGGCGAAGTTCCCCGGCGCCATGCGCCCGGTGTGGGCCTCCGGCTTCCCCACCGTCGCCCCCTCCGGCGCCACCTTCGTGTCGAACCCCGGCTGGCGCTCCCTCGACGGCGCCTTGATGGTCACCTGCCTCAAGGGGTCCCAGCTCCGGGCTCTGCTCTTCGACGGCGCCGGCGGCCTGCTCGGCCAGCGGACGCTGCTCACCGACCAGGGCCGGCTGCGCACCGCCGTCCAGGGGCCCGACGGCAGCCTCTACGTCGCCACGTCCAACGGCGGGGGCACCGACCGGATCCTGCGGGTCACGCCGAGCTGAGACCAGCGGGCCGGATGCTTCCGAGCACGTCTACCGCGAAAGGGTCGCGGTAGACGTGTGCGGAATCAGGGATCGAGTTCCGGAGGTATCCGCCCAGTAAGTGGCGCCGGGGCGTTCTGGCCATCCCGGTGGCGTCAACTCTTGCTCTTCTCCTCCTCCTCGATCTTCTTCACATCGGCGAGGACCATCTCCCACAGCTCGTTCTTGACGTCCTCGTACACCTCCTTCTTGGCGTCCTTGATCGCCTTGGTGGTGTAGTCGCTGAGCGAGCTCATCAGCTGCTTCTTGCTGTCCTCCCAGATGTTGAGGATCTCCTTCTTACCGTCCTCCCACGCCTTCGTGGCGATCGCCTTGGCCGTCTCCGGGAAGTTCCCGATGGTCTTGGCCGCGTCGTCCACCTGGGCCGCCAGCTTCCCCACCAGGCCCGCCTGCTCCTGGGCCCGCTTCTCGGCCGCCGCGTTTGCCTCCTCGATCGCCTTGAGGCGCGTGACCAGGTCGTCGACAGGCTTGTTGTCGGGCGGCTTCAGGTCCTTGATGACCGAGTTGATCTGATCGATGGCCGACTTCTGGTCGGCGATGCTCGACTGCAGGGACCCGATGGTGCTCTGCAGCTCGTCGACCTTGGACTGCACGTCGCCGATCTTGTCGTTGAGCTCGGAGTAGACCTCGTCGGCTTCCATGACGCCCCCTATCGGTTGTGCCCTTTTCAGCAAATCCGACAATACACCCCGGGGCCTACTCGGGCTGGAAGACCTGCCGCCAGGCGTCGGTGTCGTGGTAGTTGTGGTTCGACACCGCCTTGCCGTCGCGCACCGTCCACACCCAGCAGGCTGGGGCGTCGAGCACCTCGCCCGCCTTGGTCTTGCCGACGGCCCGGCCCTCGACCACCACTACGTCGCCGGCGTCGTGCAGCACCTCGGCCACCACGGCGAACTCGTCGAAGTACTGCATCACCGTGCCGAAGACCTTCTCGCCGACGGCCGCCGGGCCCCGGTGGGTGCCGCGGTGGGGCAGGAACTCCTGCGAGTTCTCCACCCACTCGATGTCCGGCGACAGCACGCCGAACACGGCGGCGATGTCGCCCTTGGCGAAGTTGTCGTACACGCTGCGGACCACGGCCACGTTCTCTGCCGACATTCCCTACCTCCTGTCGCTCCTGCAAACTTGTAAACTTCCTTGCCTATCTTGTCAAGGAGGTTGCGTACATGAGCCGGCCGGCACTGGACGACCCCGACCTGCGGGCGTGGCGGGACCGCACCCTGTACCGGCTCCTGCTGCGCGCCAGCCGGGCGGAGACCACCACGACCCTCGAGCGCATCCACCGGCTGGGCTTCGACGACGTGTCCCTGGTGGACACCGCCCTGCTCGCCAACCTCGACACCGGCGGCACCATCATCTCCGCCCTCGCCCGGCGGGCCGGGGTCAGCCGCCAGGCCGCCGGCCAGCAGGTCGCGGCCCTGGAGCGGGCCGGCTACGTCCACCGGAAGGCGTCGGAGAGCGACGGGCGCGCTGCCGTGATCGTCCAGACCGAGAAGGGCCTGGCCCTGCTGGACGCGGCCATCGACGTGGTGGCGGCCCTCGAGGACGAGTACACGGACCACCTCGGAGCCGAGCGGATGGCGCTGCTGAAGGAGCTGCTCACCGATTTCCTGGCCCGCGTCGACCCGGCCGGCGCCCTCGGCCGCAACTGAGCCGCCTCCCCTACGGTTGGGGCGGGATGGCGGAGGGGAACGCGTCGACGGTCAGGGCCATCCTCGGCGTGCTGGCCGACGTGTCGTCGTCGGGACGGCAGGAGGTGGGCGCCCTCACCGTGCCCCTCGACTGGTTCCGCTGGCTGGCCGCGTCGGCCACGATGCTCTTCCGTCCGGACCTCGACACCAGGGGGGCGATCCTGGAGAGCCGCGGCCTCGGGATCGACAATCGCCCGTCGGTTCCGCTCGACCGGGCGGTCGGCGAGCGCCTCGCCGCCATCGACAAGGTCCGCGCCGGCGCCGCCCTCCGGTGCGGCTTCCTGTTCGTCGCCGGCCGCCGACTCCAGGGGGACCGCGCGCAGCGGGTCCTCCACCCGCTGCTGAGCCTCCCCGTGCGGATCGTGGTGCCGCCCCTCGCAGGCCCGGCCAGGGTACGGGCCGCCGGCGACGTCACCGTGACGGAGTTGGTGAGCGACGCCGCCACCCGCCACCACCTCGAGGAGTACTACGCCCTGGGCGGCGGGGCGCTGAACGACGTCGCGTCGCCGGTCGTCCCCGCCAAGCTCCTCGCCCGCCTGACCGGCCTGATCGCCTTCGCCAAGGAGGCGGCGAAGGCCGCCGGGTTCGCCGTGCGGGACGTGGTTCCCGGCGGCCAGAACCCCGACGAGCTGCTGCGCACCGACGGCCTCGTGGTGGCCGCCGGGGTGGCGCTGTACACGGCGACCGACGTCGGCGGGCTGTCGGCCGCCGAGTCCCTGCGGGCCTGGTCCGCCAGGGTCGGCGACCGGCCCACCGCCCTCGAGGCCGTCTACCTGCCGCCGCCCGGCGGCCTCGACCTGCCGGACGACGACGGCGAGGTCGTCTCGGCCTACCCGCTCACCCCGACGCAACGCCGGGCGCTCGTCGCCGGCCGCCACCTGCCGGTGTCGGTGGTCTCGGGTGCGGCGGGCAACGGCAAGTCGCACACCGTGATGGCCCTCGCCTGCGACGCTATCGGGCGGGGCGAGTCGATCCTGGTCGCCGCCAAGTCGGACGCGGCGGTCGACGCCCTCGTCCAACGGCTGCACGCCGCCCCCGGCCCCGACCCCGTCGTCTTCGGGTCCAGCGAGCGCCGGCAGGAGCTGGCCCGCCGGCTGGCTGACGGCGAACTCCAGCCGGCCGCCTCCGCGGCCCTGTCCGCCGCCGGTGCCGCCCTGCAGCACGCCCGCCGGGCCCACGCCCGCCTGGTGGCCGACGTCAGCCGCCAGCTGCAGGCGGAGGCCGACTTCGAGGGCGCCGACCCGGCCGTCGACGACGCCCGGCTCCTCGCCCCCCGGCTGTTCGACCCCTCCTGCGACCTGGCCGCCGCCGGCCGGCTGGCGGAGGTGGCCTGCGGGCCGCCGCCGCCGTGGTGGCGCCGGCGCCGCCGGCGGCGGGACGTGGCCGAGCTGCTGTCCGTCGCCGGCGCCTCGCCCGAGGACCTGGGCGACGTCCAACAGGCCGTCGCCGTCGCCGCCCGGGCCCGGGCGGCCGGCGACCTGGTCGCCGCCGGAGGGCTCGACCTCGCCTCGGCATGGGATCGCCTCGCCGAGGCCGAGGACGCGGTCCACACTGCCGCCGGCCGCTGGCTCTCGCTGGCCGGCCGGTCACCCGAGCGGCTCAACCACTCGACCCTCGCCGCGGTCGGCGTGCTGGCCACCGCCCTGCGGGCCGGCCGGGCGGCGCGCCGCGCCCAGCTGGCCCGCCTCGACGAGCGCCTCACCCGCGCCCTGCCGCTGTGGATCGGGACGCTGGCGGACATCGAGGACCTGCTACCGGCCCGGCCCGGGCTGTTCGACCTGGTGATCCTCGACGAGGCCTCGGCCATCGACCAGCCCCTCGCCGCCGGTGCCCTCCTGCGGGCCGCCCGGGCCGTCGTGGTGGGCGACCCGCACCAGCTGCGCCACGTCTCCTTCCTCTCGGACGACGCCCTGCGCAAAGCCGTCGCCGACCACGGCATCGAGGACCCGATCCTGGCCGGGCGCCTCGACGCCAGGCGCAACAGCGTCTTCGACCTCGCCGTGGCCGCGTCCCCGGCCGTGGTGCTCGACGAGCACTTCCGGTCGGCCCCGCACCTGGTGGACTTCGTGGCCCGCCGCCTCTACGGCGGCCGCTTCCGCGTCGCCACCCGCACGCCGGCCACCGACGAGCGCGACTGCATCGACGTGGTGCGCCTGTCGGCCGAGCGGGACGGGAACGGCGTCGTGGGCGAGGAGGTCCGCACGGTCGTCGACCTGGTGCGCCGGCAGCTGGCCGGCGGCGAGCGGAGCGTCGGCGTCATCTCACCCTTCCGGGCCCAGGCCGACGCCCTCGAGGCGGCCCTGCTCGACGCCTTCTCCCTGGACGAGCTCGACCGCCTCGACCTCCGGGTCGGCACCGTGCACGCCTTCCAGGGCAACGAGCGCGACTCCGTCGTGGTGTCCTTCGGCATCGGCACCGGCGCCGGCGCCCGCACGTGGCAGTTCGTGGACGAGCCGCATCTGTTCGCCGTGCTGGCGAGCCGGGCGAGGAAGTGGCTCACGCTGGTGCTGTCCGCCGATCCGCCGCCCGGCCTGGCCGCCGACTACCTCGCCCAGGCCGACAGCCCGCCCCGCCGGCCGGCCGCCGGCCCGCCGCCGTCGGCCTGGACTGCCGACGTGGCCGCCGACCTGGCCGCCGTCGGGTTCTCGACCGTGACGGCCTATCCCTGTGGGCGCCACGAGGTGGACGTGTGCGTCGGACGCGGGCGCAGCTTCGCCGGCGTCGAATGCGCGGTGCATGCCGAGGGCCCCGCCGCCCACATCGAGCGCCACCTTTCGCTGCGGCGCTCCGGGTGGACGCTGGTGGGCGCCTTCCCCTCGCGCTGGCAGGACCGCCGGGGGGAGCTGATCGTGGAACTGACGTCGGCCCTCCGCTAGTGGGGCGGCGCTGAAGTAGCCGCCGGTAACCGTCCACCACCCCGGCGGGGCGCGACGCCACGATGAGCGGGTCCGCCAGCGCTGGAGGTACCCGTGGCCCGTCCCCCGTCGATGTTCGTCCGTGAGCTGTCAGCGGAGGAGGCGCACAAGCTGCGGCGCATCTCTCGCCAGTCAAAGGTCTTCGCCCTGCGCCAGCGGGCCCAGATCCTGCTGGCGTCCGATGCCCGCTCAGCCGCCCCGGAGATCGCCAGGGTCCTCGGCACCGACGAGAACCAGGTGCGGCGGGTGATCGCCGAGTTCAACGCTGACGGGATGGCCTCGGTCCGCCCTCGTATCGGGGGCGGGCGCCCG
Organism: Acidimicrobiales bacterium; assembly: GCA_035689115.1. Lineage (GTDB taxonomy): Bacteria > Actinomycetota > Acidimicrobiia > Acidimicrobiales > JAHFUS01. The sequence continues at coordinate 32,974 of DASSMA010000077.1, read as the reverse complement.
AGGAGGATCGATGACGCCATCCGCCAGGAGATCCGCGCCATCGCTCTCGCCCGCCCCCGAGACCTCGGCGAGCCGGCCACCCGCTGGTCGTTGACCACGCTTCGCCGCTACTTGGTGCGCAAGCGGGTGGTGAGCGCCATCTCCAAGGAGCACCTGCGCCGGGTGCTGCAGTCGCTCGGGATCACCGCCCAACGCACCCGGACCTGGAAGTGGAGCAACGACCCTGGCTTCGAGGCCAAGAAGACCTGGGTGTTGGGCGCCTACCGGGCCGCAGAGGCGGGGACCATCGACGGGGTGGTGGTGTGCTTCGACGAGTGCGGGCCCATCTCCTTGAAGCCCCACGCCGGCGCCGGCTGGTTCGCCAAGGGCCGCCCCGCCCGCCAGCGCGCCACCTACCACCGCCACTCGGGGACCCGAAAGCTGCTCGGCGCCTACGACGTCGGTGCCGACCGGCTGTGGGGCCGGGTCGAGAAGCGCCGGGTGACCGCCGCGGTGGTGCTCGAGTTCCTGAAGGACATCCGTCGCCGTTACCCGGCAGAGGTGACCGTCTACATCGTGATGGACAACCTGTCGGCGCATTGGACGCCCGACATCCGCCGCTGGGCGCTGGGCGCCAACGTGGGGCTGCTGGCCACCCCGACCAACGCCAGCCACCTCAACCGCATCGAGTGCCACTTCTGGGCCTTCGGAGAGTTCGTGATCAAAGGCAGCGACTACGCCGACTGGTCGGAGTTCACCAAGGCGGCCCAGGCCTACCTGCGACGTCGCAACCGTGACCGCCACGATCCCCGCATCATCGAGATGGAGAACCGCCGGAAGGTGGCCTGAGGGTTACCGGCGGAATGAATCGCGCCGGCCCGCTAGCGGGCGCCCAACAGGAGCTCGGTGACGAGCTGGTCGAGCCGCTCGTGGCCGCCGCCGCCGGCGGCCAGCGCCGACTCGTCGACCTCCACCCGCCGCACGGCGTCGAGACCGCCGGGCAGCTGCGTCCGCTCGCCCAGCCGCGTCACGCCGGCGACGGCCAGCGCGTCCTGGATCTCGGGGTCCTCGTGGAAGCGGCGGGCCTTCTCGGCGAGGATCAGGTAGATGCGCATGCAGCCGCGGGCGAAGTCCCACAGGCCCTCGGCGTCCGCCGTGCGGTAGGCCTGGGCGTCGAAGTTGCGCATGCCGGCCCAGCGGGCGTCCTCCAGCAGCTGGACCGTGAAGAACGCCTCCCGGATGCCCTCGGCGCCGAAGCGGTAGTCGCGCTCGTTGCGGCCGGCTCGCTGGCCGTTGAGGTCGATGTGGAACAGCTTCCCGTGCCACAGGGCCTGGGCGACGGCGTCGGCGAAGGACAGGCCGCTCGTCGTCTCGTGGGCGAACTCGGGGTTGACGCCAACCATGTCGGGCCACTCGAGCCCCTCGATGAAGGCCAGGGCGTGGCCGACGGTGGGCAGCAGCAGGTCTCCCCGCCGCTCGCTGGGCTTGGGCTCGATGGCGAGCCTCATCGGGTACCGGCGCTCGAGCACGTGCTCGCAGCACAGATCCACCGCCTCCTTGTAGCGGTCGAGGGCCAGCCGCACGTCCCTGCCGGCGTGCGCCTCCACCCCCTCGCGCCCGCCCCGGAGGACGTACATGCCGGCGCCCAGCTCGGCGCCCAGGTCGACGGCCTGGCAGGTGCGGCGCACGGCGAGGCGGCGGACGTCGGGGTCGTTGGCGGTGAAGGCGCCGTCCTTGAAGACGGGACGGGAGAACAGGTTCGTCGTCGCCATCGGCACCTTCAGGCCGGTGGCGTCGAGGGCCCGCCGGAACCGCTTGAGGATCGTCTCGCGCTCGGTGGGCGACGCTCCGGCCGGCACCAGGTCCTCGTCGTGGAAGTTCACGCCGTAGGCACCGAGGCCGGCCAGGCGGTGGACGGCGTCCACCGGGTCGAGGGGCGGCCGGGCCTCGGCTCCGGCGGTCCAGAGGCCGAACGTGAAATGGTGCTCCGGCCTGGGTGCGTAGGAGTCGGTCATCGGTCCTCCGAGTAGGGCGAGGCCGGCGTCTGGCGGCCGGCGCGGGCGGAGAAGGGAGGCAGGGCGTTGCGGTCGGGGAAGTGGGCCGGGCCGGCCAGCACCACCGAGGCGGTCAGGCGGACGTCGTCGCGAGAGGCGCCGACGCGGAACGTGACCTCGCCCGGCTCCACCACGAAGCGGCCGTCGGACCCGGTGAAGCCGAGCCGGCCGGCGGGCACGTCGAACGACACCCGCCGCTCGGTGCCGGCGTCCACGCCCACGCGGGCGAAGGCCACCAGCCGCCACTCGGGCAGGGCCACCGAGGCCACCTCGTCGTGGGCGTACACCTGGACGACCTCCTCGCCGTCGCGCCGCCCGCTGTTGGCGAGCGTGAGGGCGAGGTGGACGGTCCCGTCGGTCGACGCCGGCGTCACCGCCAGGTCCTGGTACCGGAAGGTCGTGTAGCCGAGGCCGTGCCCGAAGCAGAACAGCGGGCCCGACGGCTCGTCGACGTAGTCCCCGAAGACCTGGCTGCGCCCCCCGCCGTTGTGATGGCCGGAGCTGACGCCGACCTGACCGGCGGTCCGCAGCAGCGAGACGGGCAGCCGGCCGGCGGGCGCCACCCGGCCGGTGAGGACGTCGGCCAGCGCCGAGCCGCCCTCCTCGCCGGGGAGCCACGCCAGCACCACGGCGTTGGCGTAGCCGACGACGTCCACCAGCGCGTGGGCCCGGCCGGAGACCACCACCACGACTGTCGGCGTGCCCGTCGCCGCCACCGCCGCCACCAGCCGGCGCTGGTCGGCGGGCAGCTCCAGATGGGCGGCGTCGCGCAGCTCGCCCGACGTTGAGTCCCGGGTGACGCCGGAGCGGCCACCCACGCAAACGACGGCGGCGTCGGCTGCGACGGCGGCGGCTGCGACCTGGCCGATCGGGCCCGGCACGTGCACCACCTCGACGGCAGGGAGGGCGGCCCGCAGGCCGGCCACGGGCGTGACCATCGACACCCAGTCCTCCCGCCCGGCGTGGGGCGCCGTGCCCTCGACGCGGGCCGGGTAGTTGCAGTCGCCGAGCAGGAGGCGCCGGTCGTCGGCGGCCGGTCCCGTCACGAGGACCCGGCCCAGACGGGTCGGGTCCAGCGGCAGCGTGCCGTCGTTCGTCAGCAGCACCATCGACCGGGCCGCCGACCGCCGGGCCAGCTCCCGGTCCTCGGGCCGGTCGAAGGCGGCCGGCGCCGCGTCGGCGTCGACGTAGGGGTCGTCGAGGAGCCCGAGCGCCTCCTTCTGGCGCAGGACCCGCAGCACCGCCCGGTCCACCACCTCCTCGCCCACCGCGCCGCCGGCCACCGCCTGGCGCAGGTGGCGGTACCGGTCCAGGGCGGGCAGCTCGACGTCGACCCCCGCCTCCAGCGCCCGCACGGCCGCCTCGGCCGGGCCGGCGACCACGCGGTGCACGGTCTCCAGCTGGGCCACCGCCCAGTAGTCGGACACCACGACGCCGTCGAAGCCGAGCTCGTCGCGCAGGAGGCCGTCGAGGATCGGCGCCGACCCCGAGCAGGGCAGGCCGTCGAGGTCGTGGTAGGCGCTCATCACGGTGGCCAGGTGGGCCTCGTTCACGGCCGCCCGGAACGGGGCGGCGGCGACGTCGCGGACGTACCGGGGACCGGCCCGCACCTCGCCCTGGTTGAACCCCGCCTCCGGCGCGCCGTGGGCCACGAAGTGCTTGGCCGTGGCGGCGACGCCGGCCGCCGGAGCGCTCCCCTGGAGGCCGCGCACGCAGGCCACGGCCATGCGGGAGGCCAGCTCCGGGTCCTCGCCGTAGGTCTCCTCCAGCTGGCCCCAGCGGGGATCGCGCGCCACGTCCACCACGGGGGCGAGGGCCACCCGGGCGCCCACCGCCCGAAGGTGGCGCCGCGTCGACCGGGCCACCTCCTCGACGAGGGAGGGGTCCCACGAGCTGGCCAGACCGATGGCCTGGGGGAACTGGGCGGCCCGGGGAGCGCACAGGCCGGCCACCGCCTCCTCGTGGAACAGGGCGGGGATGCCGAGGCGGGTGTGCTCCACGAGGAAGCGCTGCACCCGGTTGACGAGCCGGGCCAGCTCGCCGGGCCCGAGCCCCGACTCGGCGCCGGCGGTGGACACGTGCCCGATCCCGTCGGCCAGGGCGGCGGCCAGGCGCCCGTCGTCCACCTTCCCGTCGACGAGGAGGCTCGGGTACCAGACGCCGCCCAGCTGCGCCAGCTTCTCGTCGACGGTCATCCCGTCCAGGAGGGAGTCGGCGGTGCGCCCGGCGGTCTGGTGCCCGTTCATTGGCGCACCATCCTGCGGATGGTGCTGATGAACGAACGACAGTTGCCCACTGGTTCGCTCGCCTCCGGCTCGCTCATCGCAGGGCCAGCTCGACGAAGGGGTCCGACGGCGCCGGCGGCCCGGTGGCCGCCGCCCGGATGGACGTGACGAGCGCCCAGTCCTCGGCCTCGTAGGAGCGCAGGTCGTCCGACAGCGTGACGTAGGGAGCGGCCGTTGCCGCGGCGGCGAGCGCCGCGCCGCGCTGGGCCGGCGTGCGGCGGTCGCCGGGGTGGCGCAGCAGGAGGCAGTCGGGGTCGTTCAACCAGAGCCGGCCATGGAGCGGCGCGCGCAGGCTGGAGGCACGGACGGCGTTGACGCCGGCCGGCGCCGCATCGGCGAAGCCCGGAGCGCTCCAGGCCGGCTGCCACGTCGTCGACGTGTCGGGCGAGACCCGCATGGCGTCCACCAGGCCGGCGGCCGGGCCGAGCGGGCAGCCGCAGGCGATCACGAAGCCACGGTCGCCCACCGCCGCCCGGATGGCGCCGAGCCCGGCCCGCAGGGCCTCGGCGCGGGTGGCGGACGGGTCGTGACGGCGGCCCCGGAGAGCCCCTGCGTAGAGGAAGTCGACCTTGTGCACGTCGAAGCCCAGCGCCACCAGCCCGGAGAACGCCGCCGACAGGTGCTCCAGGACGGCGGGGTTGGTGAGGTCGAGGGCGTACGCCCACCCGCCCCACAGCGTGGGATGGTGCATCGCCTTCACCGGGCCCCGGCGGTCGTGCACCAGCCACTCGGGGTGGTTCATGGCCACCTTGCTGGTCTCGCTCACGACGAACGGCGCCGTCCAGATGCCGGCCCGCAGCCCCGCCGCCCGGATGTCGTCGGCGACGGCTCCCAGCCGCCGCTGCCACCGGGGCGAGCAGGCCGCCCAGTCGCCCACCGCCGCCTGCCACCCGTCGTCGATCTGGAGGTAGTCGAGGCCGCCCGCCGCCGCCGGCCCGATCTGGGCCCGGACCTGGGTCGGCGTCGTCTCGGCGCCGTAGCGGTACCACGAGCACCACCCGGCCGGCGCCGCCACCAGGCGCGAGCCGCCGGTGGACGCCCACCGGTCGGCGTACTCGGCGAAGCACTCGCCCGAGTCGCCGTGGGCCACCCAGATCGGGTCCAGCTCGCGCTCGAGGCCGGGGCCCAGCGACACGCCGTCGAACAGGGCCCAAGCGGTGACCCGGCCCGAGGGCTCCACCTCGACGGTGCCCAGGTGGTGCAGGGCGCTCAGGAACCCCACGATCCCGTCGTCGGACACGAGGAAGTGGTCGCCGAGCACCCGGCGGGCGGCGCTCGACCCGTCGGCGCAGTACAGGGCCCGCCGCCACCCCGGGGCCCGGGCCCGGTCGGGGCGGAGGTCGCCCGGCGGGCACACCCGCACGGGGGACCAGCTCTGCCAGCCGTGTTCGAGCACCAGCTTGGGGGACACCGGGATGCGCACCCCCACCGCCCGCAGCGACACCGCCCGGCGGCCGGGGTTGCGCACCGACCAGCTGATCCGCAGGCCCCTCCCGTCCTCCTCCACGGTGGCGGCGATGTCCACCGGCGCCGTGGCGTCGGCCACGAGCACGAGCGGGACCTCCATCACCCCGCCTCGAGGAAGGTCGCCTCGTCCACGGCCCGCACCAGCACGTGCACGAGCAGCTGGTGGACCTCCTGGACGGTGCCGGCGTCGGCGGCGTCCACGGCGACGGCGGCGTCGCACAGGTCGGCCAGCGCGTTCGGCGCCTGGCCGGTCATGGCCCAGGACATGACGCCCAGGTCGCGGGCGGCCTCGGCGGCGACGAGCAGGTTGGGGCTCGACCCGGTGGTCGACAGGAAGAGCACCATGTCGCCGGTCCGGGCGTGCGCCTCCACCTGGCGGGCGAAGACGTCGAGGGCACCGAAGTCGTCGGCGACGGCGGTCACGATGCTGCCGTCGGCGGTGAGGGCGAGGGCGCCCAGGCCCCGGCGCTCCCGGGCGAAGCGGCCCACCAGGCCGGCCGCCAGCTGCTCGGCCAGCGCCGCCGACCCGCCGTTGCCGGCGATGAGCAGGCGGTGCCCGCCCGCCAGCCGCTCGCCGAGGATCGCTCCCCACCGTTCGACGGTGGCGAGCGTCTCCCCCAGCCCGTCGAGGGCCGCGACGAGCCCGGCCACATGGGAACGGGTCCACGCGCTGGGCCGGCCAGGACGCACTCCCATGCCTCCACGGTGACAACGGCTGCACCTCGGACCTAGGGCCGAACGACCCCAGGACACCGTGCTTTGGCCCCTTCCGGCCGCCGCCCGGTTCGGGTCACGGTGAACGGGGAGATGGTGACGGCGATGGGTGACGTGCGGCGTCGCGCACCGCAAGCGGTGCGAACGGTGCGAGTCGGCGGCGCGCCCGGGGCGGGCGGCGTGCCGAAGGCCGTCGACCTGGACCATGCTGGCCAGGTGGCGGTGTGCCGCAGGGGGTGCGAGGGGTGACGAAGCGGGCGGCCCCGCCGGCCACCCGTCCCGGACGGGTGCGCCCGCCGGCCGGGCTCACCGCGGCGGAGGTGCGGGCGAGGGTGGCCGCCGGCCGGGTCAACCGCGTCGAGACGGGGCCCAGCCGCACCACCGGCCAGATCCTGCGGGCCAACCTGCTCACCCGGTTCAACGCCATCCTCGGCGTCCTGCTCCTGGTGATCATCGTCGTCGGCCCCTTCCAGGACGCCCTGTTCGGGATCGTGCTGGCGGCCAACGCGCTGGTCGGCATCGTCCAGGAGTGGCGCGCCAAGCGGTCCCTCGACCGGCTCGCCCTCCTCGCCGCCCCCCGGGTGCTGGCGTGGCGCGACGAGGAGGAGGTGGAGGTGGCGGTCGACGAGGTGGTGCTCGACGACGTCCTGCGCCTGCGGCCCGGCGACCAGGTCGTGGTGGACGGCACGGTGGCGGCCGCCGCCGGGCTGGAGATCGACGAGTCGCTGCTCAGCGGCGAGGCCGACCCCATCCCCAAGGACGCCGGCGACGAGGTCCTGTCGGGCAGCTTCGTGGCCGCCGGCACCGGCTGGTACCGGGCCACCCGCGTGGGGCCCGACGCCTTCGCCGCCCGGCTGGCGTCGGAGGCCCGCCGCTTCACGCTGGCCCGGTCCGAGCTGCGGGCCGGCACCGACCGCATCCTGCGGTGGATCACCTGGTTCATGATCCCGACGGCCGCGCTGCTGGTGTCGACCCAGCTCATGCACAACGAGGACCTGGCCGACGCCCTGCGGGGCTCGGTTGCCGGCGTGGGCTCCATGGTGCCGGAGGGCCTGGTGCTGCTCACCAGCGTCGCCATGGCCCTGGCGGTCGTGCGCCTCGGCCGGCGGCGGGTGCTGGTGCAGGAGCTGGCCGCCGTCGAGACCCTGGCGCGCGTCGACGTGGTGTGCCTCGACAAGACCGGCACCCTCACCGAGGGCGCCATGTCGCTGGCCGCCATCGAGGTGCTCGGCCCCTACCCGGCGCAGGACGCCCTGGGCGCCATGGCGGCGGCCGACGACAGCCCCAACGCGACGATGCAGGCGGTGGCCGGCGCATTCCCGGCCCCCAGGGGTTGGCGGGCGGAGCGGATCGTGCCCTTCTCGTCGGCCCGGAAGTGGAGCGGGGCGTCGTTCGGGGCAGCCGGGGCGTGGGTGCTGGGCGCCCCCGAGGTGCTGCTCGACCAGGCCCCCGACGCCGACGTGGCCGCCGCCGTCGACCGCCGGGCCGCCTTCGGGCAGCGGGTCCTGCTGCTGGCGCGGGCCGGTCGCCTCGACGGCGACTCCCTGCCCGGCGACCTCACGCCGGCCGCCGTCGTCGTGCTCGAGGACCGCCTCCGGCCGGAGGCCGCCGGCATCCTGCGGTGGTTCGCCGACGAGGGGGTCACCTGCAAGGTCCTCTCGGGCGACGACCCCCGTACGGTGGCCGCCCTCGCCGCCCGGCTCGGCCTCCCCACCGGCCGCCCGGTGGACGGCCGCACCCTGCCCACCGACCCGACCCACCTGGGCGAGGTGATGGAGTCGGGCACGCTGTTCGGCCGGGTCACCCCCCAGCAGAAGCGGGCCATGGTCGACGCCCTCCAGGCCCGGGGCCACGTCGTGGCCATGACCGGCGACGGCGTCAACGACGTGCTGGCGCTGAAGGACGCCGACATCGGCGTCGCCCTCGCCTCCGGCAGCGGCGCCGCCCGGGCGGTGTCCCAGGTGGTGCTGCTCGACAGCTCGTTCGACACGCTGCCGGCGGTGGTGGGCGAGGGCCGGCGGGTCATCGCCAACATCGAACGGGTGGCCAAGCTCTTCCTCACCAAGACCGCCTACGCCACGCTGCTGTGCCTGGCCGTCGGCGTGGCCCGGCTCCCCTTCCCCTTCCTCCCCCGCCACCTCACCCTCGTCACGTCGCTCACCATCGGGATCCCCGCCTTCTTCCTCGCCCTCGAGCCCAACGCAGCCCGGGCCAAGCCGGGCTTCGTCGGCCGCTCGCTCGTGTTCTCGGTGCCGGCCGGGGCGGTGGCGGCGGCGGCCACCTTCGTCGCCTATGCCACGCTGCGGGTGGAGGACCTGACGCTGGCCGAGGCCCGCACCACCGCCACCATCGTGCTGTTCGTGGTCGCCTACTGGGCACTGCTGGCGGTGGCCCGGCCCCTCAACCGCATGCGGGCCGTGCTGGTGGTGGCCATGGCCGTCTGCTTCGGGTGCGCGCTCGCGTTCGAGGGCCTGCGCCAGTTCTACGGCCTGGCGTTGCCGCCCGTGCTCGGCTGGCTCACCGCCGCCATCCTCGCCACCTCGGCCGTGTTCCTGCTGGAAGTGGGCTGGCAGGTGGCCAACTGGCGTCACCAGTGGCGCATGGCCCGCCGGGCCGGCTGAGGGCCTGGGCTCACGTCGTCCCCGTGCACGCCGGCTCGGTGGAGAAGGCCGTCGCCAGCCGCTCCCCACCCCGGTACGACAGCGGGGCCATGGCGCCGGCGCCGGCGACGACGACCGGGATCGCGAAGTAGGGGTCGAGCCGGACGACGCCGGTGGCGGCCGCCGCCACCAGCGCACAACCCGCCAGGATCAGCCGCGGCCAGAGGGGCGTCCGGTCTTCCACGGCGGAGAGTCTGGCCGCCGGCGAACCCTTCAGCTCAGAACTCGCCCACCTTGATGTACTCCAGGGGTGGCGGGGGGAGCGCCGGCTCAGGTGCCGGGGCGGGGGCGGTCACCGTCCGGGGCGGGACCATGGCGTGGGACGCCGGCCCGGTGGCGAGCCAGCCGGCCACCCATGCGGCCAGCCCGGCCGAGCAGAAGGCATAGGTCCCGTCGGTGGCCAGCCGGGCGCCGGTGAGGGCGTTGGCCACGCAGTCGGCGAACGTCTCCTCGGGGCGGGGGCCGGCGTAGGGAAAGCCGGCCGGCGGGGCACCCGCCGACGCCTGGGTGCCGTAGAGGTACGCCACCTCGTGGCCCCACTCGTGAACGGTGAGGAACAGGGCGTTCCTGCCGGCAAGGGACCTCGTCCCCATCAGCAGCAGGCCGCGCTGGGCGAGGCTCGTGTTGCCCGGGACGAGGGCGATGCGGACCGGCACGGCGGCCAGCCAGTCGGCCGGGACCCGCGACTGGAGGATCGAGCGGGCCCTGGCCTCCAGGTTCACCCTCGCCCGCGCCCGGCGGGTGGCGGCCGACGCCGGCTGGGCGGCGAGGCCAGCACCGACGACGAGCGCCACCACGGCGGCGGCGGCCAGGCGGCGCGCACGACTCTTCACGCCGATGAGGATCGGCCGGCGCCCGCACGGGACTCAGGGCCGAAGGTCCCCAATGCCCTGGCCCAGGAGCGTCTTTCCGAATGGCCCGGTCGGGTGGTTTCGCCTCGCAAGCGGAGCTTGCGAGGCGAGTTTGCGGCGCCGCCTCCGGCGGCGCAGTGCGGCCGGCGTCGACTCCTGTGCTGGTGTCAGCTCACGGGGACGAGGCGCAGGGCGAGGGCCGGGCAGTTCGAAACCGCCCAGCGCGCCGCGTCCTCCAGCTCCGGCGGGACGGCCCCGGCGCGGATGATCGGGTAGCCCCAGTCGTCGAGGGCGATCCACTCCGGGAGCAGCTCGGCGCACACGCCCCGGCCGTCGCAGGCGATCATGTCGACCTTCAGGGCCTTGGCCTTTGCCACCGTCCTCACCTCCACTCGTCGGTCGAGCGGGGAACGCGCAGCACCGGAGCCCGGGCCGGGCAGGGCTGGCCGTGGGCGTGGCGCGCCACGTCGTCGCCGAAGACGCCAACCGCGCTGCGCAGGAGGCGCACGGCGCCGTCGGGGTGGCGGCAGCCGCCCCGCCCGTTGATCTGGGCCGCCCAGCGCTCCAGGCGGGCGACGTCGGCCGGTGTCGCCCGGCCGGCGGCCAGCTGGCGGTACACCTCGCCGAGGTCCCCGAGCCCGAAGACGCAGGGTCCGCACTGGCCGGCGCTCTCGGCCGCGTACCAGCCGAGGACCCGCGCCGTCTCCGCCACGCCGCATGCCTCCTCGGGGAGCACCACCATGATGCCGGCGCCCGGCGCCGCCCCCAGCGGGCTCAGGCCGGCGCGGCTGAACGGGGCGGCGAGGGCGTCGGCGGCCGGGACCCAGGTCCCGAAGAAGCCGCCCATCAGAACGGCCTTCGCCTTGCCAATGGTCCCCCCGGCGGCGTCGACGATGGAGCGGACGGGGGTGCCCACCGGCGTCTCGAGGACGCAGGGCCGGCCGACGGCCCCGGTCACGCTCACCAGCATGGTGCCGGGGTCGTCGGCCGGGCCAAGGGCGCGGAACCACTCGGCGCCCCAGCGGGCGATCTGGGCGACATGGGCGAGGGACTCCACGTTCTGCACGAGCGTGGGGCGGCCGTCCACGCCCTTCTCGAACGGCCGGGGCGGCACGGCCGTCGGCTTGGCCGGCCCGCCGTTGACCCAGTGGACGAGAGCGGACTCCTCGCCGGCGACGTACCGCGGCGGGGTGGCGCCCAGCCGCACCTCGACGCCGGCCAGCTCGCCGGCCCGCTCGGCCAGCGCCCGCCGGAGCCCGGCCACCGCGTCGGCGGTATGGCGATCCACGCAGACGACCACCAGGTCGGCACCGACAGCGGCCGCTGCCACCAGGGCGCCGTCGAGCACGAGGTGGGGCAGGCGGGCGAGGAGCAGGCGGTCCTTGCCGCTGGCCGGCTCGCCCTCGGTGCCGTTGGCCACCACGACCGGCCGGCGCCGGCCGGAGGCCACGGTGCGGAGCTTTCGGCCGGTGGGGAAGCCGGCGCCACCGCGGCCCCGCAGACCCGACGCGTCGACCAGGTCGATGAGGTCGGTGCGGGGCCGGCGGCCGGGCGCCGGCGGGGCGGGGTAGACGGCCCGGTGCTGGGCGAGGGTGCGCCAGGTGCCGCTGGGCGGGAGGTCGGCCAGGAGCCGGGGCGGCCCGGGCGGCGGCGCGGTGCCGGGGGCGGCGGGGCTGTCCATCATCATCATGCTCGGTGCACTCCTTGCCGATCAGCTGCCGCGGCTCGAGGTGGTCGCCTGTGCGAGCGGCGCAGCTGCCTTCGCCGATCCCGTGAGGTCGGCGGCCGACGTGGTGGTGGTGGTGGTGGCCGCTGCCGAGGTCGTCGGCGCGTCGTGGCCGTGGGCGATCCCGGCCGTCAGCGACAGGGCGGCCACCACGCTGGCCAGCCCGGCGGCCAGCCGGGCCCGCCGGGCGGGGTGCCGGCGGAGGCCCCTGGGTGTCGGCGGGCGTTCCATGGCGATGATGGTGGGACGGGTTCCTGGGAACTCGCTGGGAGGGCGCTCGGATCTCACGCCGACTTCCCGACCGTACCCTTGACCATGGCCGCCGAGACGACGTTTCGGGCGATGGGGAGCGAGGCCCACGTGGTCGTCGTCGGCGGCCCTCCCGGCCTGCTCGACCAGGCCCTGGCCAGGGTGGACGAGCTGGAGCGGCGCTGGAGCCGGTTCCTGCCGGACAGCGAGGTGAGCTCCCTCAACCGGGCCGCCGGCCGGCCGGTGGTCGTCTCCCCGGACACGGCCGAGCTGGTGGCCCGGGCGGTGGACGCCTGGCGCATATCGGGCGGATCGTTCGACCCGACGGTGCTGGAGGCGGTGGTGGGCGCCGGCTACGACCGCTCCTTCGACGAGCTGGAGGACCGGCCGGCGCCCGGTCCCCCGCCGGCGCCGGCCCCGGGCGCCGGCGCCATCGAGGTGGACGGCACCGTCGTCCGCCTCCCGCCCGGGACCGGCTTCGATCCCGGTGGGATCGGCAAGGGCCTGGCCGCCGACCTGGTGGCCGCCGGCCTCCTGGCGGCCGGCGCCTGCGGGGCGTGCGTGAACCTGGGCGGCGACGTGCGGGTTGCCGGCACCGCCCCCGGCGGCGGCCCCTGGACCATCGCCGTCGAGCACCCCTGGCAGGCCGAGCCGCTGGCGCTGGTCGGCGCCGAGGACGGGGCGGTGGCCACGTCCACCACCCTCAAGCGGCGGTGGACCTTCGCCGGCAAGGCGCGCCACCACCTCATCGATCCGTCCACCGGTGCCCCCAGCGACACCGGCCTGAACCTGGTCACCGTGGTGGCGGGCCGGGCCTGGGTGGCCGAGGTCCTGGCCAAGGCGGTCCTCCTGGCCGGCGCCCGCAACCCGTTCAGCGTGCTCCAGGGCACCGGCGCCGAAGCCCTGGCCGTCGGCGACGACGGCCGGGTCCAGTGGACCCCGGGCCTGGTCGCCTACCTGGGCGACGCCACCCTGCCGGCGTCCCTCCCGAGTACATAGCCCTCGGATTCCGAGGGCTATGTACTCGGGATGGACAGGACGAAGCGGGCGCCGCCGCCGTCGGCGTTGGCGGCGGTGACGGTGCCGCCGTGCTCGGCGGCGATGCCGGCGACGATGGACAGCCCGAGCCCGCTGCCCTTGCCCTTGCGGGCCCGGTCGGCCTGCCAGAAGCGGTCGAACACGTGGGCCAGGGCCTCGTCGTCGAGCCCGGTCCCGTGGTCGCGCACCACGACCTCGGCCCGGCCGTCCACCGCCCGGGCGGCCACCTCGATGGGCGAGCCGGCCGGCGTGTGGCGCACGGCGTTGGTCACCAGGTTGGCCAGCGCCTGGCGGAGCAGAGGCTCGTCGCCCTCGACGGCGAGGACCGCGGGCGCGTCGAGGGTCACGGGCCGCCCGGGGTCGGCGGCCACCGCGTCGCTGCACGCGTCGGCCGCCAGCACGGCCATGTCGACCGGGTGGAACTCCACCGGGCGGGTCTGGTCCAGCCGGGCGAGGAGCAGCAGGTCCTCCACCAGGCCCTTCATCCGGGCCGACTCCTCCTCGATGCGGCGCACGACGGTGGCCATGTCGACCCGGTCGTGCTCGCCGATGCGGGCCAGTTCGGCGAAGCCCTGGATCGACGTGAGGGGGGTGCGCAACTCGTGCGACGCGTCGGCGAGGAACTGGCGCAGCCGCTGCTCGGTGGCCTCCCGCTCGGCGAAGGCGGCCTCGATGCGGTCCAGCATCGTGTTGAGGGCCGACCCCAGCTCGTGGATCTCCGGCGGCCCCTCGTCGGCCACCCGCTGCGACAGGTCTCCGGCGGCGATGTGGCCGGCGGTCCCGGCCATCTGCTCCAGGGGCCGCAGTCCCCGCCGGAGGATCACCCAGGCCCCGCCGCAGAGGACGAGGAGCAGGAGGGCGCCGCCGGCAACTTCGATCAGCACCAGCCGGTGCACGGCCGAGCCGACGGCGCCGGTGGGCACGGCCACCACGACGGTGCCGCCCCCCGACACCGGCCCGGCATAGACCCGCCATTGACCGGACCCCGACGTCGAGCCAGTGGTGAAGAAGCGACCCTTGTCGGCCGTGAGGACCTCGCGCAGCGACGGGCTCGAGGTGGCCGACGACAGCCCGCCCGTGCTCATCACCTTCCCGTCCGTGCCCCGCAGCTCCGAGTAGGTGGTGTAGGGCAGCCCCGGCGAGCGGTCGTCGCCGTCGGGATCGCGGCCCCCGGGGCCGTGGTCCGGACGCGGCCCGACGGCGAACCCCGGGTCGCCCCGCTGCAACTGGCGGGTGACGAAGGGGGCCGACGAGCGCATCTCGTCGTCCAGCCGCTGGTACTGCGAGCGGGCGTAGACGGTGGTGCTCGCCAGGCCGAACAGGGCCAGGCCGGCGAGCAGCAGGGCGAACAGGGCGGCGACCAGCCGCAGCCGCAGCGTCACCGCAGCATCCTCATGCCTCCATCATCGGTCGGCTTCCTCAGAGGAGCCTCAGAGCCGGCTCCGAGCGCATTCGGAGCCGGCGCTCAGCCAGGCGGCGGCGCCTGCCGCTCCGGCGGGAGCCGCAGCGAGTAGCCCACGCCGCGCACCGTGTGGATGAGGGGCGGGTCCACGGCGTCGACCTTGTGGCGCAGGTAGCTGACGTAGGTCTCCAGCACGCTGGCGTTGCCGGCGAAGGTGTAGTCCCAGACGTGCTCGAGGATCTGGTCGCGGGTGAGCACCCGCCGGGCGTTGCCCAGGAGGTAGTGGAGCAGCTTGTACTCGGTGGGGGTGAGGTCGATCAGCTTCCCCGCCCGCCACACCTCGCGGGTATCCTCGTCCAGCTCGAGGTCGGCGTAGGAGAGCTTGTGCTCGCCCGGCCCCATGCCCGACGCGCGCCGCAGCACCGCCTTCACCCGCTCGACCAGCTCCTCGATCGAGAACGGCTTGGTGACGTAGTCGTCGCTGCCGAGGCGCAGTCCCTGCACCTTGTCGGCCGTGGTGTCGCGGGCGGTGAGGAAGATGATCGGGACGCGCGTGCCCGCCCCGTCCGCCTGGTGCAGCCGGCGGGCGACCTCGAAGCCGTCGAGGTCGGGCAGCATGACGTCGAGCACCACGAGGTCGGGCCGGCGGGTCTCGATGGCGGCCAGCGCCTTGCGCCCCGTGTCCGCCCGCTCCACGTCGAAGCCGTTGTAGCCCAGGGCCATCGCCACCAGCTCGGTGATGTGCTCCTCGTCGTCCACGACGAGGACGCGCGGCCGGCGATCGGCGGGGGTCACTGCCGACCGACAGTACCGGGCCGCACGACGACGGCCTCGACCGGGCCGAGGCGACCGTCCCACGCCGCTCCCTCGCCCTCTCCGGTGGTGGACACCTCCACCACCCAGCCGCCCTCGCAGCCGACCGCCTCGGCGCCGAAGTTGGCCCACACCCGCCGGCGGTCGTCGCCGGCCCGGCGTTCGTAGGCGAGCACGCCGGCAGGCGCGTCGAGCGGCTCGTAGGCGCCGGCGTGCAGGGCGGGCGACGCGCGCCGGGCGGCCAGCAGCCGCCGGTAGAGGTGCAGGATCGACGCCGAGTCGTCCTCCTGCGCCGCCGCGCTGCGGGCGCCCGCATCGGGCGGCCAGGGCAGCCACGGGTCGCCGGCCCAGCCGTGGCCCGGCTCGGTGTCCCAGGGGACCGGCGCCCGGCACCCGTCGCGCCCGCCCGGGTCCACCCGGGCCTCGTCGGGAACCACCGCGTCCTCCAGGCCCAGTTCCTCCCCGGCGTAGAGGAAGGGCGTGCAGCGCAGCGTGAGGAGCACCGCCGCCGCCACCCGCGCCCGGTCCTCCGCGCCGCCATACCTGCTGCGGTGCCGGACCTCGTCGTGGTTGGACAGCACGTACACCGGCCAGCCGCCCACCGGCAGCAGTGCTGCCTCCGACTCGGCGATGCGCTCGGCCCAGTGGGCGGCGTCCCACGGCGCCCGCAGGAGGGTGAAGTTGAACACCAGGTGCAGCTCGTCGCCGTCCCCGTAATACGGGGCGAGGAGGTCGGCACTGGCCAGGTTGACCTCGCCCACCATGGCCCGGTCGCCCGGGTAGGAATCGAGCACGGCCCGGATGCCCCGCAGGCGCGGATGGGCCGACTCGTGGGTGTTCACCTTGGCCAGGTGCACCCCCGGCGGGAGGTCGGCGAGGTCGGGGTCCTTGCCGATGAGGTGGACGACGTCGGCCCGGAACCCGTCGACGCCCCGGTCCAGCCAGAACCGCAGCACGCCGTGCATGGCCGCCTCCACACCCGGCTCGCCCCAGTCGAGGTCGGGCTGCTCGGGCAGGAACAGGTGGAGGTACCACTGGCCGGTGGCGTCGTCGAACGTCCACGCCCGGCCGCCGAAGGCGGCGACCCAGTTGTTCGGCGGCTGCCCCTCGCGCCCGTCCCGCCAGACGTACCAGTTCCGGCGGGGCGACGTGCGCGACGACCGGGAGTCGACGAACCACGGGTGGCGGTCGCTGGTGTGGTTGGGCACCCAGTCGAGCATCACCTTCAGGCCCTGGTCGTGGGCGCCGGCGAGGAGGCGGTCGAAGGCCGGCAGGCCGCCGAACAGCGGGTGGACGTCGCAGTGGTCGCTGACGTCGTAGCCGAAGTCGGCCATTGGCGACGCGTAGATGGGCGACAGCCACACGCCGTCCACCCCCAGCCGGCGCAGATAGGGAAGCTGCGACCGGATGCCCTCCAGGTCCCCGACCCCGTCCCCGTCGCTGTCGCGGAACGAGCGCGGGTAGATCTGGTACAGGACCGCCGTCTTCCACCAGGGTGCAGTCACGCCGACACCCTTTCACGCCGGCGGGCGCCTACAAGACGCCCGTCACCGCATCGAAGCGCGCACCAGCAGCTTCACGCCCTCGGGATCGGCCAAGCACCGGCGCTCGGCGGGCGTCGCCGCCAGCTGCTCGGCCAGCGCCCGGGCGCGCTCGGCCTGGCAGCCGAACGGGCCGGCAGCCAGCCGCACCCTTTCGCCCTCCACCGGCTCGAACCACAGCGTGCGGCGCACGGCGCGCAACGTCCACGCCTTGCCGTCGTCGGGCGCCGGCGCGGACAGGTGGTCGTCCCAGCGGTGGACCAGGGTGGAGCCGTCGGGCGCGACGACGAGCAGCCCGCCGGCGTCGAAGCGCGCCTTCCGGCAGCCCGGCGACCGCGCCGACCACCCCAGCCAGAGTCGCCCGCCCCTGACGGAGATGCCGCGCCACGCGAGGTCGCCCGGCTTGCCCGTGGCGTGGGGGAGCCAGCTGCGGGCGACCATGGCGGCGGCGAGCAGGCAGGCGGAAGCGACGAGAAGCGATCGCTCGGAGCCGCCGTCCGTCGTGCCCGGCGGCGCGTGCTCCGTCGCGAGCCAGATCTGCCCCGGTTCGTCGGGGTTCTCCAGGGCGCTCACCGCGACGACCTTGCCGGCGGGAAGGCCCGGGATCCTGGCCGGCAGGGTTCGAGTGGCGCCGTCGGCCTGGAGCAGGACGCGGCCGTCGTCGGTGCGGGTGACCACTCCATCGACCTCGAACGCCCGCTCCCGGACAGTCGACACCGGGACCCGGAGCCACGCCAGCGCCAGCCCCAGCAGGCCGGCCAGCAGGCCCAAAGCCACGAGCACGGAAGGGATTCTCGACGGGCGCACCGGTCGAAAACCCTACGTCGGTCCTTGGTACTCCGGGTCAGCCACCCCAGCGCGCTCTTCTTCCAGGACAACTTCGTCAGGGCACCCGACTTCAGCGTCTCCGCCGACGGCAGGCTGATCACGAAGGGCCGCCGGCCGCCGGGCCCGGCTCTCGGCCGGAATGGACTTCGGTCGCGTCCAGTCGCCGGGCGGCGGCTCGACCGTCGTGGACTTCGTGGACGGCAAGCGGGCGGTGCGAACGGAGAGCCTGGATGGGTCCGCCCGCACGGCCGCTCAGGCCGGCAACTGCCGGCGCCTCGACCGCCTTCTGGCCGAGGTGCAGCGGGTACGTGCCGCCGCCAGGGCGCCGTACCAGCCCACCGCCGTGTCGGTCCCGGTCATGCCCTTCGACGGCGCCGACTCCCGGGTCGGGCCGGCGAGCGCCGACCTGGCCCGTCGGGGATCTGGTCACCGGCGTGAAGACGCTTTCCCGGCCACCGGGCCTCGACGCCCGCTGCGTGGCCTCCCGGGGCCCCGATGCCCGGGAGGCGCGGTGGCACTCGGGCCGGAGGGGCTGGTGGGTCGACGTCCGTGTCGACCTTCCCGACATGGAGCCCTGCACCAGCTGGCCCTGCGTCCCCCCTACTGTCTCCCCGATGCCCGACGTCGTCCCGGAGTTCCTCGACCTGCCGTTCCGGCGCCTGGGGGAGGCCGCCCTGGAGCGGGCCCGCCAGCTGGGCGCCACCTACGCCGACTTCCGCTTCGAGCGCCGGCGGGGCCAGCACGTCCAGACCCGCGACCGCGCCCTGGAGCGCCTCACCGACAGCGAGTCGGTGGGCTACGCCGTGCGGGTCGTGCACGGCGGATCGTGGGGCTTCGCCTCGGCGGTGGAGCTCACGCCCGACGCGGCGACGGCCACCGCCGAAGCGGCCGTCGAGGTGGCCACCACCCTGGCGCCGCTGAACGACGAGCCGGTGGAGCTGGCCCCCGAGCAGGCCCACCAGGGCACGTGGGTGTCCTCGTACGACGTCGACCCGTTCTCCGTCCGCGACGCCGACAAGGTGGCCTTCCTGCTGGCGATCAACGAGCGGCTCCTGGGGTCCGGCAAGGTGGCCCACGCCGAGTTCGGCGTCCACCAGGTGGTCGAGGGCAAGTACTTCGCCGACCTCGGCGGCTCGGACCTGGTGCAGCAGCGGGTGCGCGTCGACGGCGACTTCACCGCCGTGCGCGTCGACGACGCCACCGGCGCCTTCGACACCATGCGGTCCCTGTCGCTGCCGGCCGGCCGGGGGTGGGAGCACATCGCCTCGCTCTACGACTTCGCCGGCGAAGCTGCCGAGGTTCCCGACCTGCTCGAGCAGAAGATGGCGTCGCCGTCGGTCGAGCCCGGCCGCTACGACCTCGTGATCCACCCCAGCAACCTGTGGCTCACCATCCACGAGTCGATCGGCCACGCCACCGAGCTCGACCGGGTGCTCGGCTACGAGGCCAATTACGCCGGCACCTCCTTCGCCACCTTCGAGAAGCTGGGCAACCTCGGCTACGGGTCGCCCGTCATGCACGTCACCGGCGACCGGCAGGTGGAGCACGGCCTGTCCACCGTGGGCTGGGACGACGAGGGGGTGGCCGCCCAGCAGTGGGACCTCATCCGCGACGGCGTGCTGGTGGGCTACCAGCTCAACCGGCAGATGGCCCTGAAGCAGGGCTTCGACCGCTCCAACGGCTGCGCCTACGCCGACTCGTTCGCCACCGTGCCCATCCAGCGGATGCCCAACGTGTCGCTCCAGCCGGCGCCGGCCGACGTCACCCTCGACGACCTCATCGGCGGCGTGGAGCGCGGCATCTACGTGGAGGGCGACAGGAGCTGGAGCATCGACATGCAGCGCTACAACTTCCAGTTCACCGCCCAGCGCTTCTACGAGATTCGCGGAGGGAAGCTGGCCGGCCAGCTCAGGGACGTGGCCTACCAGGGCACCACCACGGAGTTCTGGAACTCGATGGAGGCGGTGGGCGGGCCGTCCACGTGGTTGCTCGGCGGGTCGTTCCACTGCGGCAAGGGGCAGCCCGGCCAGTCGGCCCCGGTGAGCCACGGGGCGCCGGCCGCCCTGTTCCGCCAGGTGCGCGTGCTCAACACCACGTCGGAGGGCTCGAAGTGAGCGGGCGGCCCGAGATCGTGGAGCAGGCCCTGGCCCTGTCCAAGGCCGACGACTGCATCGTGATCGCCAGCGACACCTCGACGGCCAACGCCCGGTGGGCCAACAGCACGGCCACCACCAACGGCGTCACCACCAGCAACCACCTCCAGGTGGTGAGCGTCGTCGGCCGCCGGGTCGGCTCTGTCGGGGTCACCAACCCCACGCCCGACACGCTCGAGTCGGTGGTGCGCCGGTCGGAGGCGGCGTGCGAGGGACGCCCCGAGGCGGAGGACGCCATGCCGCTGCTCCCCGGCGGCGGCCCGGCGGCGGGCTGGGACGACGGCGTCGACGCGCCGGGCGTCGCCGTGTTCGCCGGCCTGGCGCCCTCACTCGGCGACATCTTCGGCCGGTCGCGGAGCGACGGCATCGCCCTGTTCGGCTACGCCGAGCACACCAGCACCACCACCTGGCTCGGCACCTCCACCGGGGTCCGCCTCCGCGACGAACGCCGGCAGGGCCGGCTGGAGCTCAACGCCAAGACGCCCGACTTCGCCCGCTCGGCGTGGGTCGGCAGCGCGCCGGCGTCGTTCGGCGAGGTCGACGTGGCCAGCCTCTACGACCACCTTCGTGGGCGCCTCGACTGGGCGGCCACGCCTGTCGACATGCCCGCCGGCCACTACGACGTGGTGCTCGAGCCGTCGGCGGCGGCCGACATGCTCTACTTCCTCTACATGTCGGCCGGCAGGCGGGAGGCCGACGAGGGGCGCAGCGTCTTCAGCCGCCCCGGCGGCGGCAGCCGCATCGGCGAGCAGCTCTTCCCGGCCGGCGTGCAGCTCTACTCGGACCCGGCCGAGCCGGGGCTGGAGGTCACCCCCTTCGTGGTCACCGCGGCATCCAGCAGCTACGCCTCCCTGTTCGACAACGGCCTGCCGCTCGGCCGCACCGACTGGGTGCGCGACGGCGTCCTCGCCAACCTGATCTCCACCCGCCACTGGGCCGCCCGCAGCGGCGACGAGGCCACGCCCTACGTCGACAACCTGGTGCTCGACTCGCCCGGCACCGCCGGCGTCGACGGGCTGGTGGCCGCCACCACCGGTCGGGCCCTGCTGGTCACCTGCTTCTGGTACATCCGCGAGGTCGACCCCCAGACCCTGCTGCTCACCGGCCTCACCCGCGACGGCGTCTACCTGGTCGAGGACGGCGAGGTGCGGGGCGCCGTGAACAACTTCCGGTTCAACATGAGCCCGGTCGACATGCTGGCCCAGACCGTCGAGATGGGCGCCACCGGCCTCACCCTCCCCCGGGAGTTCGGCGACTACTTCCAGACGGCGCGGGTGCCGGCGCTGCGCGTCGAGCGCTTCAACATGAGCTCGGTGAGCGCCGCCACCTGAGCGGGGGTCGACACCCTGGCCGGGACCGACCCGGCCACACTGGCCGACCCCGACGCCGTTCGGGTGCTGTGGCGGGAGCTGTCCCGCGTGGAGGCGGTGGTGGCCAAGTCCTCGGCCGCCTTCGAGTCGGCCGGCGCCTGCGCCTCGGCCGGGCCCTGCGCCACCTGCCGGTGGCCGAGGCCGCCTGGGTGGCCGGCGAGATCACCGAAGCCCACGTGGCGGCGCTGGCCGCCGCCCGCCCGCCGGCCACCGAGGCCGCCCTGGGGCGGGACGAGGCCATGCTGGTGGCCAGGCGAAGACGCTGCGCTTCGACCACTTCTGCCGGGCGCTGGCCTACTGGCGGCTCCATGCCGACCCCGACGGGCCGAGGACGGCTTCGCCCGCCGGCGCGCCGAGCGGCAGGTGCGCCACTGGCGGGGCCACGACCAGCGGCCCGGGGCGAGTGGGTGCTCGACGAGGTGGCCGGGGCCATCGTGGAGCACGAGCTGGAGCGCCTGGAGCGGCTGTCGTTCCAGGAGGACTGGGCCGAGGGCCTGGAGCGCCTGGGCCGGGACAACGTGTGCGCCGAGCGCCTGCGCCGCACCCACGCCCAGCGCCGGGCCGATGCGCTCGTCGAGATGGCCCGGCGCTCGGGCAGCGCCCTGCCGGAAGCCGGCGCCCCGAGCCGCTGTTCACCGTGCTGGTCGACTACGACACCTTCGCCGGGCCCATCTGCCAGCTGGCCGACGGACGCCGCTCACGCCGGGGAGCCTCGTCCCCTACCCCGACGAGGCGTGGGCCGAGCGGGTGGTGTTCGGACCGGCGTCGCGGCCCATCGACGTGGGGATGCGCCGGCGGCTGTTCGCCGGCGCCACCCGCCGGGCGGTGGAGGTGCGCGACCAGGGGTGCCGGCACCCCTCCTGCGACGAGCCGGCCGAGCGCTGCCAGGTCGACCACGTGCTGCCGTGGGCGGCCGGCGGGCCGACCACCATCGCCAACGGGCGGCTGGCGTGCGGGCCCCACAACCGGCCGCGCAACCGGCGGGGGCCGCCGGGGCAGGACGAGTAGTCGAGCGAAGGGAAAGCTCTCGCTGACGGATGCGGGCGTGCTGGTTCTCATGCCCAGGTGGAAGCAGCGCCGCCGAGGCGATCGAGCTGGCTCACGGTGCAGGTCACGCGCTCGCCGACAAGCGCGACAGGGATCGCGGCATCATCCGACTCACCGTCATGGCCGACGACGGCTGCTCGGGAATCTGGCGGGGACGCGCCGGCGGGCCGGTGAAGCCCGAGGAGCTTGGCCTGAGCCCGGAGCTGTGCGACCGCGTCCGACGGTGGTCCGAGGCCTACCGGTCCGGGGTCGGCGACACCCGACTGGCAGCAGTGGAGCGAGGAGGGACCTCGGATCGCCGCCGCCATCAGGGCCGAGATCGATCCGTCGGCGAAGGTGGAGTACCGCGAATGAGCCGAGCCTGACCCGGCGGTCAGACCGGCTCGCGCAGCGACAGCACCAGCCCGTCGAGGATGTCCGACTCCGACACGAGGCAGGACGAGAAGCCGAAGTGGCGCATGATCGTCACCAGGATCACGGCGCCTCCGACGATGACGTCGGCCCGCGCCTCCTCCAGCCCCGGGTTGTGGATGCGGTCGGCGCGGGATTCGGTGGCGAGGGTGCGGAACACGTCCTCGGCCGCCTCCCGGGTGAGCACGAAGTGGTGGATGCGCTCGGTGTCGTACTCGAGCAGCCCGATCTCGACGGCCGCCATGGTGGTGACCGTGCCGGCCAGGCCCACCAGCGTGGTTGCGTCGGCCACCGCCGGCACCTCCCGCTTCACGTCCTCGAGGTGGGCATGCATGACGCTGACCGCCTGCGACAGCTCGAGCGGCGACGGCGGGTCGCCGTGGAGGTAGCGCTCGGTCATGCGCACGCAGCCCACGTCGACCGACAGCACGCCCTCGGGCTCGCCGGTGCCGACCACGAACTCGGTGGACCCGCCGCCGATGTCGACCACGAGGAACGGCGCCCCGGCGGCGTCGAGCCCGGCGGTCGCGCCCCGGAACGACAGGCGGCCCTCCTCCTCGCCGTCGAGCAGCTCGGGCCGCACACCCACGGCGGCCTCGGCGGCGTCGAGGAACTCGTCGCGATCGGCGGCGTCGCGTACCGCCGAGGTGGCGACCATCCGCAGCCGCTCGACGCCGTGGCGGTCGAGCACGGCCCGGTAGCCGGCCAGGACGTCGACGGTGCGCCCGATGGCGGCGGGGTCGAGGCGCCGGGTGCGGTCGACCCCCTGGCCGAGCCGGGTGAGCTGCATGAGCCGCTCCAGGGGCTTCGGACCGCCGTCGCTCACGAGGAGGCGGGTGGAGTTGGTGCCACAGTCGATGGCCGCCACCGGCGCCGTCACCGGCCTGCCTCCAGCTGGTCGTGGACCCACCGGCCGACCGGGTCGTCGCCGCCGGCGAGGAACCAGGCGTAGTGGGCGTGCAGGCACTTCACACCGTGGCGGGTGCCGCCCACCCCACCCGCCGGCCGCGGCCCGTCGTGGCCGGGCGGCAGGTCGGCGTCGCGCTCGGCGGCGTAGCGGCGGTGGGCGGCGGCCAGGAGATCGGCGTCGACCGCCGCCTCGGCCGCCCGCACCCCGCCGGCCGCCTCCAGCCGGGCCACCGCCTCGCGCTCGGCGTCGCCCACCAGCCAGTACCGGGTGGGCATGGGGGTGCCGTCGCGGAGCAGGGGCGCGTTCCGGATCACCACCGGCTCCCCGTCCTCCCGCCGCACCACGACCTCGAACGCCGCCTGCGGCGAGCGGCCGAGAAGGGCGGCGACCCGTGCCTCGTCGTCCAGCGGGTCACGCCCGCCGGCGGCGCCGGCGACGGATCAGGAGCAGCACGGCCAGCCCGGCCACCACCAGCGCCACCAGGGGCAGTGGGCCCCGGCCGCCGAGGGCAGGAGAGGCCTCGCCCGGCGGGGCGTCGGCGGCCCGGGTGGCCGCCTCCTCCCGGGTGGACTGGAGGGGCCGCTCCTCGAACGGCGGGGCACCGGCGTCGTAGAAGGACGAGGCGCTGCGACCGTTGGCCGCGAGACCCTCGCCCGCCTCCGCCTCGGGATCGGTCATGTCCATGTGCGGACCTCCCACGGTCGGCGGACGGGTGCGCGAAAAGCTAGTGCGCTGACGGCTCGTTTCGCGCCGATGGCGTAGTATTGGAGCGACACGCGCCCGGCACGACCCTGGAACAGGATGCCATGCGAGAGCAGTCGAAGACGATTGAGGGCCTGGCTGCGGAGATGGGCGTCAGCGTGGAGGCGGCCATCGACGGCCTCGCCTACGAATTGCGCACAATCCGGTCACACCTCCCGCTCCACGGTTCGAACGGCGAGCTCACCCCCGGCGCTCCGGGTGGTTGGAACGCGGCGATGTACGCCTACGACGAGGCCCTGGTGGTGGCCGCCAACCTCCTGCGCCTCCCGAACGCGCCGCCGCTGGACCTGTTCGTCGGCACCCGCCTGCTCACCCACCTGGAGCGGGCCCGCCTGGAGCGGGGCCTGGCCGAGGAGGGCGTCGACCTGCGCCCGCCGCTCGAGCTGGGCCACAACTGACCGGCGGGGCCGGGCGGCCCTGCGATGACCTTCGAGATCCGCCTCCAGCGGGCCCGGTGCATGGGGTCGAAGTGCTGCACGCACGCTGCGCCGGGCGTGTTCGCCGTCGACGACCAGCAGCTCGTCACGATCGTCGATCCCGCCGGGGGCACCCGGGACGAGGTCGAGCTCGCCGCCGAGGCGTGCCCCACCGGGGCCATCTCGGTGGTGGACGCCGAGAGCGACTGAGGAGTGAACGGGCGCAACGGGGGCGGTGCGGGGCCGGCGGCCGCCCTGGTGGCGGCGGGGATGGCGCTGGCGGCCCTGGTGCTGTGGCCCGGCCGTCCCGGGCCGGCCGGGGCCCAGTTGCTGCCCACCTTCCCGAGCACCACCACCACGACCGGATCACCAACTACGGCGATCCCCAGCACGGCCACCACCGCGCCTGCCACCACGGCGCCGGTGCCCGTCATCACCGTCGCCACCACCGCGCCCCGGCCCCGGGCCTCCACCACCACGAGCACTGCTCCCGGATCGTCGACCTCGTCCACCGGCGTACCCACCACGCCGCCGCCGCTCACCACGGCGCCGCCCACCACGGTCGACACCACGCCGGCGGCTCCCGTCGCCGTCCCCCGCGCCGCCTATCCCTGGACGGCGATCCTGCTCACCCTGGCGGGATTCGGCCTGGCCGTGGGCATGCTGGTGGTGCCCACCGTGGTCCGGCACGCCCGCCTGCCGGCCCCACCACCGCCCCCGAAGGAGCCCCGCCGGCCGCGGCCCGCCCCCCCGCCGGCCGCCGAGGTGGCCGGGCCGAAGCCGGTCCGCCGCCGTCGCCAGCCCGGGGCGCCGGCCCCCGCCCGGCGCCCCGCCGCCCGGCCGCCGATCGAGCGCCGGCGCCGGATCGACGTCCCGAGCGGCGTCCCCGAGGGACGGGTGCCGGCCGACGACCCGCTGGCCGACAACCGGTCGTCCCAGCGGCAGGACGAGGACTGAGCCCGTCAGAAGCGGACGGCGGCTCCGCCGAGGGCGAACATGTTCCAGCTGACGGCCATGAAGGTGAGGGCCACCAGGCCCCACCCCACGCCCTTGCCCACCGCCGGCCAGCTGCGGTCGAGCAGCCATACCAGCGCCACGGCCAGGACCTTCAGCAGCACCAGCCCGGCCAGGCCGAGGCCGGCCAGCAGCATGGCCCCTCCGGGCGAGCGTTCGACGGCACCCAGCGAGAGCGCGGAGGCAGTGGTGGCCAGGTCGGCCACCGACAGGCCCACCAGCACGGCGACGAGCCGGCGTCGGGCGCTCACCGCTCGGGGCGCCGGCATGGTCGAGGTCGTGCCCAGGATCGCCATACCCCAACCGTCGGCACGAAGCGTGACGGCCCTGAGCGCCGGGGTGGCGAATCGGGCCCTTCGGCCCTAGTCGCAGGCGGCGGGTAAGGGTGCCCCCTCGCCGTGCCGATGAGAAGGCGATGTCGAGCCGTCCGCCCCGCTCGCTCGCTTCCGACCGCATGGTCGACCCGGGAGGCGCCGCGCTGATCGGCGGCGTGATGATGATGAACGGCGACCGGGTCAGCGCCGCCGTGCGGGGCCGCGACGGCAGCATCTGGGTCGACACGCTGGACGTCTCGCCCCGGCCGTGGGCCCGCCGGCTCCGGAAGATCCCCCTCCTGCGCGGCCTGGCCGCCCTCGCCACCAGCATGTCGGCCAGCGTCGCCGCCCTCCTCTGGTCGGCCCGGGTGAACGGGATGAGCGACGACCAGATCGCCCGCATGGAGTCGTCCAAGCGCACCCGCTACTTCGCCATCGCCTTCGCCCTGGTGCTGTGCGTCGCCCCCTTCCTCGCCATCCACGGGCTCTTGAGCGCCGTCGGCGGCGGGCCCCTCCGGGCCGGCCTGGCCGAAGCGGTGCTGCGCCTGGCCATCCTCACCGCCTACATCTGGGCGGTGGGCCGCTGGGGCCGGGTGGCCGACGTCTTCGCCTACCACGGGGCCGAGCACAAGACCATCGCCTGCTACGAGGCCGGCGAGCCGCTGGTCCCCGAGGTCGTGGCCCACCACAGCCGCTTCCATCCCCGCTGCGGCACCGCCTTCGCCTTCTGGGCGATCATGGTGATCTCGGCGGTGGGCGCGGTGAGCGGCGACCTCGGAACCCTGGCCGGGGCTGCCGTGCGCCTCGGCGCGCTGGCCCTGGCGGTGAGCCTCGGCTACGAGATCGTGCGGGCGGGCGCCAAGGCGGGCACCGGCCGGCTGGCGCGGGCGCTCCGGGCCCCGGGGCTCGTGCTCCAGCACCTCACCACCCGCGAGCCGAGCCTCGGCCACATCGAAACGGCCATCCACGCCCTGCGCGAGTCGGCCGACGACGCCCAGCGGGCGGCCATCGACGCCGCCGTCGCCCGGTGGGACGCCGACATGGCCCTCCTCCTGGGCACCGCCGCATAACAGCCGGGAACCAGCGCGGCGCGGCGCTGCGTCCAAGCGGCATGCGCACACTCCTCCGCATCGCCACCGGCGTGGCCGCCGCCACCGCTGCCGCCCTGCTCACCGCCGGCCCGGTCGCCGCCTGCGGCGGCCTCGTCGCCCCGAACGGCACGGTGCGCCTCCTGCGCACCAGCACCCTCGCCGCCTACACGGGCGGGATCGAGCACTACGTGACCTCGTTCCAGTTCGCCGGCGGCGGGGCCGAGTTCGGCTCCATCGTCCCGCTTCCCGGCGTGCCCACCAGCGTGGAGCGGGGCGGGGACTGGACCCTCCAGCGCCTCCAGCGCGAGACCCAGCCGCAGCGAGAGGTGTTCGCCCTCGACGCCGCCGCCGGGGCCCCGGCGATGAAGGCGGAGGTCCTGCTGGAGAAGCGCATCGACGCCCTCGACCTCACCGTGCTGCGCGGCGGGGGTGCGGCGGTGGGCGACTGGGCCAGGGAGCACGGCTTCCAACTGACCCCCGACGCCCCCGAGGTCCTCGACTTCTACGCCAAGCGAAGCCCGGTGTTCCTCGCCGCCCGCTTCGATGCCGACGCCGCCCGCTCGCGCGGCCAGGAGGTGGGGGACGGCACGCCGATCCACCTCACCATCCCCACCGAGCGTCCCTGGGTGCCGATCCGCATCCTCGCCCTCGGTCGGGGCCCGGCCGAGTCGGTCGACGCCGACGTCTACCTGCTCACCGACCAGCGCCCGAACCTGCTCACCGGTCCCGGCCTGGACTTGGTCCGCAGCGAGCCGGCGTCGGTGGCCCTGCTCGACGACCTGCGCTCCGACAAGGGCATGGGCTGGGTGCCGGCGTCGATGCACCTCACCTACCTCCGCGTCGACGGCGCCGCCGGGGAGCTGAACCACGACCTGGCCATCGCCCCCGACGGCGGTCGCCCGTCCGGGTTCGACTTCGACCGCACGAACGCCCCGGCCGCCCACACCCCGGATCCGGCCACCCGGAGCAGCCATCGCTGGCCGCTCTGGCCGGCGCTGGCCCTGAGTTGCGCCGCCGCCGTCGGGGTGGCCATCGTCCTCGCCCGCCAGTCATGACGGCCCGCCGGCTGTGGGCGGTGGCGGGAGCGGCGGCCGCCCTCCTCGCCGTCGCCGTCCCGGCGGTGGCGAACGGCGGGGGAGGCGGGCGGCCGGCGGCGGTGACGGTCCGCCTCACCGCCCGCCACAGCCGCTTCGAACCGGCGACGGTGACGGTGCCGGCCGGCGCCACCGTGCGCTTCGTCGTCCGCAACCTCGACCCGATCGACCACGAGTTCATCGTGGGCGGGCCGGAGGTCCACCAGCACCACGAGGTGGGCCGGGACGCCCACCACCACGGCGACGTCGCCGGCGAGGTCAGCGTCCCGGCCGGCACCACCGCCACGACGACGTGGACGGCGCCGGCCGCCGGCCGCGTGGTCTTCGCCTGCCACCTCCCCGGCCACTTCGCCTACGGCATGCGCGGGGTGGTGGTCATCTCCTCGTGACGGCGGTGGTCGTGGTGGTGGCCGGCGGGGCGGGCAGGATGGCGTAGGCGTCCTCGCCCGGCTTCACCAGGTTGTAGTCGCGGCGGGCCAGGCGCTCGATCTCGTCGTCGGTGTTGAGGCGCTGGACGCGTGCCTCGAGCTCGGCGTTCTGGGCCTTGAGGACGGCCACCCGGCGCTCCATGGCCTGGAGGTCGCGGTGCTGGGCGAGCCACGTCTTCGTCGGGAACACGGCCACGAACAGCACGCCCACGCTGATGACGGCCGCCACCACCGGCCAGCCCGAGCGCCTCATGCCCCACCCACCACCTGCTCGGCCACCGTGCGCCGGCCGGCGACGGCGATGGAGCCCCAGAAGGCGGCGCCCTCGCCCAGGTCCTGCTCGATGCGCAGGAGCTGGTTGTACTTGGCCACCCGGTCGGAGCGGGCCGGCGCCCCCGTCTTGATCTGGCCGGCGTTGGTGGCCACCGCCAGGTCTGCGATGGTGGCGTCCTCCGTCTCCCCCGAGCGGTGCGACACCACGCACGTGTAGCCGCTGCGGGTGGCGAGGCCCATGGTGTCGAGGGCCTCGGTGAGGCTGCCGATCTGGTTGACCTTCACCAGGATCGAGTTGCCCACCCCGGAACGGATGCCCCGCTCGAGGCGCTCCTCGTTGGTGACGAACAGGTCGTCGCCCACCAGCTGGACCCGGTGGCCGAGGGCCTTGGTGAGCGACGCCCACCCGTCCCAGTCCTCCTCCGCCATGCCGTCCTCGATGGAGACGATCGGGTACTTCTCGCACAGCTCGACCCAGTAGCCCACCAGGTCGTCGGACGACAGGCGCCGGCCCTCGCCGGCCAGGTCGTAGACGCCCTCGGACCACAGCTCGGTGGTGGCCGGGTCCAGGGCGATGGCGATCTCGTCGCCGGGGGTGCGGCCCGCCTTCTCGATGGCCTCCACGAGCAGCTTGACGGCGTCCTCGTTGTGGCCCAGGTCGGGGGCGAAGCCGCCCTCGTCGCCCACCGCGGTCGACAGCCCCCGCTCGTGGAGGACGCCCCGCAGCACGTGGTACACCTCGGCTCCCCAGCGCAGCGCCTCGGTGAAGGAGACTGCGCCCACCGGCATGATCATGAACTCCTGCATGTCCACGGTGTTGTCGGCGTGGACGCCGCCGTTGAGCACGTTCATCATGGGCACCGGCAGCACGTGGGCGTTGGCCCCGCCCAGGTAGCGGTAGAGCGGCAGCTCCAGCTCGGCGGCGGCCGCCTTGGCCACCGCCAGCGACACGCCGAGCACGGCGTTGGCCCCGAGCCGGCTCTTGGTGTCGGTGCCGTCGAGGTCGATCATCACCCGGTCGACGCCCCGCTGGTCGAGCGCCTCGAGGCCGAGCACGGCCTGGCGCAGGTCGCTGTTGACGTTGGCGACCGCCGTCAGCACCCCCTTGCCGCCGAAGCGGGGGCCGCCGTCGCGCAGCTCGCACGCCTCGAAGGCGCCGGTCGACGCGCCCGAGGGAACGGCGGCCCGGCCGCTGGCGCCGGACTCGAGGAACGCCTCCACCTCGACCGTCGGATTGCCCCTCGAGTCCAGGATCTCCCGGCCCACCACGTGTTCGATCGCGCTCATGCCCTGTTGCTCCTGTGGTTGGTGTTGAAGAAGTTAGTTGACCGGCCGGCGCCGGCGGCGAACCCTCAGGAATGGGTCCGCACGTGGCCCAGGGGATGCGCCTCGGAACCGGGCACCCAGACGGGATCCGTCGCCACCAGCCGCAGCCAGTTCTCACTCACTCGCCGGCCTTGGCCTCGTCCCAGAGGGCGTCGAGACCCGCCAGGTCGAGGGCGTGCAGATCGAGGTCCCGGTCGCGGGCCATGGCCTCCACCGCCCGGAAACGCCGGGCGAACTTGGCCGACGCCCCCCGCAGCGCGGTCTCCGGGTCGTGGCCCAGGTGGCGGGCCACGTTGACGACGGCGAACAGCAGGTCGCCCAGCTCGTCCTCGCTCGGCTCGGCCCGCAACTCCTCCAGCTCCTCGGCCACCTTGGGATAGGCACCGTCCACCGACGACCAGTCGAAGCCCACGGAGGCGGCCCGGCGCTGCACCTTGGCGGCGTGCAGCAGCGACGGCAGGGCGGTGGGGATGCCGTCCATGACGCTCTCCCGCCCCTTCTCCGCCGTCTTGATGCGGTCCCAGTTGGCCACCACCTGGGCGGCGGTGTCGGCCTGCACCTGGCCGAACACGTGGGGGTGGCGGTGGACCAGCTTGTCGTGGATGCCGCGGGCCACGTCGGCCAGGGTGAAGCAGCCCTCCTCGGCCGCCAGGGTGGCGTGGAAGTACACCTGGAACAGCAGGTCGCCCAGCTCCTCCTCGAGGTGCTCCATGCCGGCGGTGCCGTCGAGGCCCTCGATGGCCTCCACCGTCTCGTAGGCCTCCTCCAGCAGGTGGCGGGCCAGGGTGGCGTGGGTCTGCTCGCGGTCCCACGGGCAGCGCCGGCGGAGGGTGCGCACCAGCTCCTCGAAGCGCAGCAGCTCGCGCCCCACGGGCGCCGCCAGCACGGGGATCCACAGCGACGTGAGGTGGTCGGGCTCGACCTCGCGGTCGAGGTCGTCCCACGCCACCTCACGCACGACCTCGTCGGGCAGGCCGAGTCGCTGGAGGACGGTGACGGCGGGGGGCGGGTCGTCGACCGCCAGCTTCACCTCCGACAGGACGAGGGCCGAGTCGCACTGGGCCACGAGCAGCGGCCCCCGCTCGCCGGCCGCCTCCTCGGCGAAGCGCCGGCCGTCCACCAGGCGGACGCCGGCGGCCAGCGGGTCGACGCCGAGGCGGTCCCAGGCCAGGTCGGCGAACGACACCGCCGGGAGCACCTCCAGCGCCACCCGCCCGTCGGCCCGCAGGAGCTCGACGGTGCGCTCGGCCACGGCCGGCGAACCGGGCACCAGGTAGAGCACCTCGCCCTCGGCGGCGGCCGCCTCGGCCAGGGCGTCGACGATGCCGGCGTACACCTCCTCCAGCGTGTCGGCCCGGTCGTAGAGGGCGTCGAAGCTGTGGGCGCCGGGGACGGCGGCGGCCGCCGGGTGGCGGGTGGTGCGCAGGTACCTGGCCGGGATGCGCCCGATGGCCGCCACAGTGGCGGCGGTGAGCAGGTCGGGACCGGCCGGGCCGAGGCCGGCGGCCACGACGCGCCCCGTCACTCTTCCACCATCGCTCCCCGATGGCGGAAGAGCGAGTTGCCC
This sequence comes from Acidimicrobiales bacterium, assembly GCA_035689115.1. Classification (GTDB taxonomy): domain Bacteria; phylum Actinomycetota; class Acidimicrobiia; order Acidimicrobiales; genus JAHFUS01. Next base: position 1,191 of record DASSMA010000077.1, on the reverse strand, counting down.
ACGGACCGGCCTCCCGGGCCGCTCACGGCGACGGCAGGGGCACCGACGTCGTGCTGGCCGCCTCCAGCTCCTTGGGGGCCTTGACGCCCGGGGACTCGCCCCGTTGGAAGGCGCCGTAGCGGGGGTTCACGGTGATCTTCGCCTTGTCCAGGGCCCGCATCAGGTAGGCGCCCACCGGATCGGTCTGCTGGCCAGCGAGGTACTGGCGGATGTCGGGAGCGGCTTCCTCCAGGCTCACCGTCTTGCGGGAGAGCACCTGGATGATGTGCCAGCCGAACTTGGACTGCACCGGGCCGCTGATCTGGCCAGGCTGGAGGGTGTCCATGACCGCCTCGAACTCGGGCACGAGCGTGTTCTTGGCCACGCAGCCGAGGTCGCCGCCCTTCCGGGCGCTGCCCCCGGACACCTGGTTGTCGGTGGACTCGGCTTTGGCGATGGCGGCGAAGTCCTCGCCGCCGTCCAGGCGGGCCTTGATCGCCTTGGCGGCTGCCTCGTCGGCCACGAGGATGTGGCGGACGCACGTGCGATCGAACACCGCCTTGTTGTCCTCGTAGAACTTGGCCACGTCGGCGTCGCTCACCTGGCCGCCGGGGAGCGCCTTGCGCAGCACGGTGTCCTCGGAGAACACCTCGATCAGCTCGTCGCGGTAGGACTTGGGGAACTTGCGGAAAGCACTCCCGCCGTAGCTCTTCTCGAGCTGCGCCTGCGTCTCCTTGCGAATGTCGTCGGTGACCTGGAGCTTGCGGCGCAGCACCTCCTCGTGGATCAGGGCGAAGCGGATGCGCCGGTTGAGGAGGGCGGCCACGAAGGTGGAGTTGAAGGTGTCGGCCCCCGCCCCGAGCACCTGCTCGCCGCCGTTGCTGGTGAGGCCCTCGTCGATGCGCCGGAGGAAATCCTTGTTGTTCTTGATGGCGTTCAGCTCGCGCCGCAGCTCGCGCTCGGTGATGGTGTCCCCGTCGACCTTGGCGGCGTAGGGCGTGAAGGCGCTGCAGCCGGCCGCCAGGGCAGCGACGGCGGCCACGAGCGCGACGAGGGCAAGGCGGGGGCGCGTCATTGGTAGTCAGGGGCGCGCCGCCGGCACAGCCGGCACGTTTCCCCATTCCCCTTTCAATCCGTGCGTGCGGCTCTCCCGCACACGGCTTACCGACGGTCGTCTGGACATAGTTACGCAGCCTTCGGGTAGCGGATGGT
>DASSMA010000076.1:0-179490 GCA_035689115.1 Acidimicrobiales bacterium | reverse complement strand
CGTCGACGAGTTCACCGGGCGCATCCTCGAGGGCCGGCGGTGGTCCGACGGGCTCCACCAGGCGGTGGAGGCCAAGGAGCGGGTGAAGATCAAGGACGAGAACCACACCTGGGCCACCGTCACCTACCAGAACTTCTTCCGCCTCTACGAGAAGCTGGCCGGCATGACGGGTACGGCGGAGACCGAGGCGTCGGAGTTCGCCAACACCTACAACCTGCCCGTCGTGCCGATCCCCACCCACCGGCCGATGGTGCGCCAGGACCTGGGCGACCTCATCTACAAGACCGAGCAGGCCAAGTTCGACGCCGTCGTCACCGATGTCATCGAGCGCAGCGAGAAGGGCCAGCCCATCCTCATCGGCACCGCGTCGGTGGAGAAGTCCGAGGTGCTGTCCCGGCTGCTCGACAAGAAGGGCGTGGAGCACCGCGTGCTGAACGCCAAGACGGCGGCCAGCGGCCACGAGCACGCCCGGGAGGCCAACATCGTGGCCCAGGCCGGGCGGCTCCACTCGGTCACGGTGTCCACCAACATGGCCGGCCGCGGCGTCGACATCCTGCTCGGCGGCAATCCCGAGCTGCTGGCGCGCCAGGAGGCGGTCGCCCAGGGCCTGGACCCCGACAGCGAGGAGGGCCAGGCCAGGATCGCCGAGCTGCTCCCGAAGTTCGAGGAGGAGTGCAAGGCCGAGGGCGACGAGATCCGGAGCCTCGGCGGCCTCTACGTGCTGGGCAGCGAGCGCCACGAGAGCCGGCGCATCGACAACCAGCTCCGGGGTCGGTCCGGCCGCCAGGGAGACCCCGGGGAGAGCCGCTTCTTCCTCTCCCTCGAGGACGAGCTCATGCGGCTGTTCGCCACCGGCGCCATGAGCTGGGTGATGGGCCGGGCCCTCCCCGAGGACGTGCCCATCGAGGCCAAGATGGTCACCAAGGCCATCGAGCGGGCCCAGAACACGGTGGAGGCCCGCAACGCCGAGCAGCGCAAGGAAGTCCTCAAGTACGACGAGGTCATGAACGAGCAGCGCAAGGTGATCTACGCCCGGCGCCGCCAGATCCTCGACGGCGAGGACCTCCGGGAGCGCACCCTCGAGATCATCCGGGGCGCCATGGAGAGCCTGGTGGAGAGCTACCTCCCCTCCGACTACCAGGAGGAGTGGGACGTGGAGGGCCTGCTGGCCGAGGTGAAGCTCTACTACCCCACCAAGTTCACCGTCGAGGAGCTGGCCCAGGCCGAGAGCGCCGACCGGGTGGAGGAGGGCCTGGTCCTCGAGGCCGAGGCCTACTACGAGCAGCGCGAGCGCGACATCCCGGGCGGGGCCGAGACGATGCGCGAGCTGGAGCGGTCGATCATGCTCCAGATCATCGACACCAAGTGGCGCGAGCACCTCTCGGAGATGGACTACCTCCGCGAGGGCATCAACCTCCGTGCCCTGGGCCAGCAGGACCCCCTGGTGGCCTGGCAGAAGGAGGGCTACGACATGTTCGGCCAGCTCATCAACGGTGTCGACGACGACTACGTGCGCTACGTCATGCACGTCGAGGTGCTGGTCGACAAGCCGGAGGAGCCCGACCTGGGCCGGGCCCAGTACCAGGCGGCCGACGACCCGTCGCAGGGCCTGGCGGCGGCGGCCGCCGCCCGCCCGGCGCCGTCGGCCGACGGCCAGATCGACTCCGAGCCCGTCCCGCAGGTCGACGTGGTGCAGGCGCCGGTGGTGAAGTCGGCCCAGGAGAAGGTGGGTCGCAACCAGCCGTGCTGGTGCGGCAGCGGCAAGAAGTTCAAGCTCTGCCACGGGAAGTAGTTGTCTGATGATTCGGCTCGGGCATCCTGCCCTCGCCTCATGTGCCGGCGGCGGCCTGGCGGCCGCGGCGCCGGCCCCGCCGGAAGCAGGTTGTGGCGGGCAGCGGCCATCCATGGCCGCCGGCGGCACGATGGCTCGGCTCGGGCATCCTGCCCTCGCCTCATGTGCCGGCGGCGGCCTGGCGGCCGCGGTGCCGGCCCCGCCGGAAGCAGCTTGTGGCGGGCAGCGGCCATCCATGGCCGCGGAGGCCTGAGCGGTCGTGCACGACTTCAGCGACGATCTGGGCGCGCTCGCCAAGCGGCTGGGCGAGGCCGACCGCTACCTCGACGTCGAGGGCAAGCGGGCGCGCATGGCCGCCCTCGAGAAGGACCTGGCCAAGCCCGACCTGTGGGACGACGCCGACCACGCCCGGGCCGTCACCACCGAGTTCGGGCGGCTGAACGACGACGTCTCCCTGCTCGACGACCTGCGGGCCCGGCTGGCCGATGCCGAGACGCTGTTCGAGCTGGCGGTTGAGGAGAGCGACGACAGCGTGGAGACGGAGCTGGACGCCACCGTCGCCGACATCGGCCGCCGCCTCGACGAGCTCGACCTGCGCTCGCTGTTCACCGGCGAGCACGACGAGGGCGACGCGGTGTGCGAGATCCACGCCGGCGAGGGCGGCACCGACGCCCAGGACTGGGCCGAGATGATGCTCCGGATGTACCTGCGGTGGGCCGAGCGCCGGGGCTTCACGGTGGAGCTGGACGAGGTCACCGCCGGCCAGGAGGCGGGCATCCTGTCGGCCACGTTCATCGTGCGGGGCCGCTACGCCTACGGCCTGCTGTCGAGCGAGCGGGGGGTGCACCGCCTGTACCGCATCTCGCCCTTCGACGCCCAGGCCCGGCGGCAGACCTCCTACGCCGCCCTCGAGCTCACCCCGTTCCTCGAGGACCTGTCCGACGAGGTGGAGATCGACGAGAAGGACCTGCGGGTCGACACGTACCGGTCGTCGGGCGCCGGCGGCCAGCACGTCAACGTCACCGACTCGGCCGTGCGCCTCACCCACCTGCCCACCGGCGTCGTGGTGTCGTGCCAGAACGAGCGCAGCCAGTTCCAGAACAAGGCCAAGGCCATGCAGATCCTGGCGGCCAAGCTGGCCGAGCGCCAGCGCGAGGAGCGGCGGGCCAAGCTGGAGGCCCTGGCCGGGCCGCAGGGGCAGGTGTCGCGTGCCGGGAGCTTCATCCGCGGCTACGTGCTGGCGCCCTACCAGAAGGTGAAGGACGAGCGCACCGACCTGGAGACGGGCAACGTGACCGCCGTCCTCGACGGCGACCTCGACCAATTCATGGAGGCATACCTACGCTGGCGGCGGGCCCGGGGGTAGCCTGAGGCCGCCTGCGGGCGCCTCCCCATGATCAAGCTCGAGAACGTCACCAAGTCCTACAAAGGCTCCACCGTCGCCCTTCGCGACTGCTCGGTGGAGCTCCAGAAGGGCGAATTCGCCTTCTTGGTCGGTCCGTCGGGATCAGGGAAGTCCACCTTCCTCCGGCTGCTCACCAAGGAGGAGGAGCCCGACGAGGGGCGCATCTGGGTGGCAGGCAAGGACATCGCCCAGCTCAGCCACTGGAAGGTCCCGTACCTGCGCCGCAACATCGGCTGCATCTTCCAGGACTTCAAGCTGCTGCCCAACAAGACGGTCTACGAGAACGTGGCCTTCGCCCTGGAGGTCATCGGCCGGCCCCGCCACGTGGTGGCCACCCAGGTCCCGCAGATCCTCGATCTCGTGGGCCTGTCCAAGAAGCGCGGCAACCGCCCCACCGAGCTCTCGGGCGGCGAGCAGCAGCGGGTGTCCATCGCCCGGGCCTTCGTCAACCGGCCGCTGATCCTGCTGGCCGACGAGCCCACCGGCAATCTCGACCCCAACACCACCATGGGCATCATGCGCCTGCTGGACCGCATCAACCGCACCGGCACCACGGTGGTCATGGCCACCCACGACCAGGGCATCGTCGACTCCATGCGCCGGCGGGTCATCGAGTTGGACCGCGGCACCGTGGTCCGCGACCAGGCCCGTGGCGTGTACGGGTACGGCACGTGACCGACGCCGCGCCGCTCCTGCGCCGGCAGCTGATCCTGGTCGGTGTGGCGGCCGCCGTGGTGCTGCTGGCGGTGGTGGGTGTCGCCCTCGTGATCGGCGGCCACGACCCGGCCCACGCCGCCCTCCGCCCGGCGCCCGACGGCACCGGCTTCACCGCCCTGTCGCCGCTGGCCGAGTCGTCCCACACGGCCGTCTGGGTCGCCGGCGCCGGCCTGGTGGCGGTCGCCGTGGTCCTGGCCGCCGCTCTCAACCACATGTGGCGCGTGGCCCGTTTCGCCCTGCGCCGCGTCGAGGAGGACTGAGCCGATGGCCCTGAGCCTGGAATACGTGGTCCGGGAGACGGCCAGCAACCTGCGCCGCAACCTGCTCATGACCGCCGCCGCCGTGCTGACCGTCTTCGTGTCGCTCTTCCTCGTGGGCGGCGCCCTCCTGCTCAAGCAGGGGGTGGCCAAGGCCAGCCTCCAGTGGCGGGGCGGCGTGGAACTGTCCATCTTCATGCTGCCCGACTCCACGCCCGACCAGAAGAAGGCCATCGAGGGCACCCTGGCCTCCATGCCCCAGGTCAAGAAGTTCACCTACGTCGACCAGGACGCGGCGTTCAGGGAGTTCAAGCGCATGTTCGCCAACTCGCCCGACCTGGTGGAGAGCGTGGAGCCCAAGGACCTCCCGCCGTCCTACCGGGTGGTGCCCAAGAAGGCGGAATTCGTCGAGGTGGTGGGCGCCCAGTTCGACAAGCAGCCGGGCGTGAAGGAGGTCGTCTTCGCCAAGGACGTGGTGGAGACGCTCCTCAAGTTCACCCGGGCCCTCCAGATCGTCATCGTGTCGGTGGCCGGCGTGCTGCTGTTCTCCGCCGTCCTGCTCATCCTGAACACCATCCAGATGGCCATCTTCGCCCGCCGCCGGGAGGTGGCGGTGATGAAGCTGGTGGGCGCCACCAACTGGTTCATCCGCGTGCCGTTCATGATGGAGGGCATGGTGCAGGGCGTGGTCGGCGCCACCGTCGCCGTCGCCGTGGTGGCCGTGCTGCGCAACCTGCTGGCCAGCGCGGTGGGCGACAACGCCTTCGGCAACCAGCTCCTCCCGCCGGCCAGCGACGTGGTGGGCACCGGCCTGTTCGTTCTGTTCGCCGGCGCCGCCATCGGCGCCGTGGGCTCGGCCTTCGCCGTCCGCCGCTTCCTCGACGTCTGATTCAGCTTCCGGCCCGGTCGCGCCGAAGATCCGACCATGGCCGTAGGGAGGGTTTCGTCGCGCGCCGTCGCGCTCGTGCTGGCACTGGCCGCCGGGCTCCTCGGCGCCGGTGGGATCGGGGCGCTGGCGCTGGTCCGGGAGCGCCCGGCGACCACGCAGGTCCGCGCCGCTGCCGGGCCGGTGGCGGCGGTCGACGGGCAGGCCGACGTGGACGTCGGGGTCGGCGTGGTGCCCGACGACCCGACGACCACCGTCACCACCACGACCACCCGGCCACCGTCGACGACGACCACCACCCGGCCCCGGCCCCGTCCCACCGTGCCGACGGTGCCGCCCTTGCCGACCACCGTGGTGACGGCGGTGCCGACCACCCCGCCCACCACGGTCGACCCGGGCGTGCTGCGGCCCGGCTTCTACGTGGTGCGGCCCGACGGGAGCGGCCTGGTACGGGTGGGGGACGGTGTGAGCGTCTTCAGCTGGTCGCCCGACGGCACGCGCATCGCCACGGCCAGCGGCGGCATCCTGCGGGTCGCCGCCGCCGACGGCTCCGGGGAGCACGTCGTCCCGGGCACCGGCGATTCGACCTACGACCCGAAGTGGTCCCCGGACGGCAAGCTCATCGCCTACGGCCGGGGCGGCGCGCTCTACACGGTCGCGGCCGACGGGCAGGCGTCGCCCACGCTGGTCGACGCCCGCGCCGGCTACCACGCATGGGCGCCGGACGGCCGCCTGTCGGCCATGCGGGACGGGAGCCTCGTCGTCTATCAGCGCGACGGCACCGAGCGGGTGCTGGCGACATCCACCTGGGAGCCGGCGCCGTCGTGGTCCCCGGACGGCAGCCGTGTCGCCTACTTCACCAACGAGGTGATGGTCGTGGGCGCCGACGGGACGGGGGGCCGGGCCGTCACCGGCGTCTGCTGCGCCGCCGCCTCCCCGATGCCGTGGTCGCCCGACGGGCGGCGCGTGGCCGTCGAGGACGCCGGCGACGTGCGCCTGGTCGACATGGACCAGGGCGGGATGACCACGGTGGCGGCGAAGGCGGCGTCGCCGACGTGGTCCCCCGACGGCCGGGCGCTGGCCTTCGTCGACCAGCGGCCGGGACCCGACGGCAGGACGGCCGGCGACATCGGGATGGTGGGTACCGGCGGGGGCGACCGGCACCTGGTCGTGGACGTCCCGCCCACCCTCTACGCCGGCCTCGTGGCATGGAGCCCGTCGGGCGACCGGCTCGCCTTCGCCGTGACCCTGAGGTAGCGGCCGCCACACGGCTCAAGGTCCGCGGCCAGCGGCCGATTCCTGGTGGGTGACCCGGCGCGCCTTCACCGCGGCACTGCTCGTCTGCGTCCTGGCTGCCGCGCCCGGCGTGGCGTCTGCCCGGCCCACCACGACGACGGCCCCGCCGCTGGTCCAGCGCCAGGCCGAGATCACCTCGCAGCTGGGGACCCTGCGCGGCCAGGTGTCGGAGGCGTCGCAGCAGGAGGCCGACCTGCTCGACAACCTCGACCAGATCCAGGGCCGCCGTTCCTCCCTCGACACCCGGGTGGCCGCCGCCGACCGGCTGGTCGAGGCGGCCCGGACGGACGCCACCGACGCCCAGGCGAGCCTCGACCGGTTCCAGAGCGAGTTCGTCGGCACCCAGCTGCTGCTCCAGGCGCAGAACCAGGCCCTCGCCGCCGAGCACCGCCGCCTGCGCGACCGGGCGGTGGCCGCCTACATCGCCAACCCGTCGTCCCACGCCGCCGAGATGCTGCTCCAGGCCCGGTCGCTGCGGGACATCGCCGCCACCGCCGGCTACCTGCGGGCGGTCATGGACGTCCAGCAGCAGGCGGTGACCCGCTACACCGCCCAGCGGGATGCGACCGACGCCCTGAAGGCGCGGGTCGAGGTCGAGAAGGACGCCGCCCTTCGGCAGCGGAACGTGGTGGTGGACCGCCTCTCCGACCTGGAGGCGAAGCAGGCCGAGCAGCGGGCGGCACGCGACGAGCTGGCCGCCGACGAGGCCCGCCAGGCCGAGCTGCTCGACCAGGTCCGCCAGCAGAAGGACGCCTTCGAGGCCCAGATCGACGCCCTCAGGGCGGAGTCGAACCAGGTGAGCGCCATCCTGCTCGGGCTCCAGGCGGGCGTCACCGTGGTGGCCCCGACGCCCGGTGTGCTGGCGTCGCCGATCCCCGGGGCGCCGATGACGTCGTTCTTCGGACCCCGCGTCCATCCGATCCTCGGCACCGTGCGGATGCACGAGGGAGTGGACTTCGGGGCCGGCATGGGCACGCCGATCGGCGCCGCCGCGGCCGGGCGGGTGGTGTCGGCCGGTCCGCTCGGCGGCTACGGCAACGCCACCGTGATCGACCACGGCAACGGCCTGGCCACCCTGTACGGCCACCAGAGCGAAGTCTTCGTGACTCCTGGCATGACGGTCGCGAGGGGCCAGGTGATCGGGGCGGTCGGCTCCACCGGGCTGTCGACCGGTCCCCATCTCCACTTCGAGGTGCGGGTCAAGGGCCAGCCGGTGGACCCCCTCCCGTACCTCGCTGCTGCGTAGCGGGTAGCTGCGGCAACGGGTTTGGCGATGCGCCAGGCCGGGAACCATCGCGGCGTACACACGAGAGCCCGGGGGAGGCGCAGGACGTAGAACGGAAGGAGCCGTTCCACCATGGGTATTGGCGTCAGTGTTTTCCTCATCGCCGTCGGGGCCATCCTGACCTTCGCAATCGACGTGACCACCAAGGGCGTGAACCTCGATACGGTCGGCGTGATCCTGATGATCGTCGGCGCCATCGGGCTGCTGGCGTCGATGCTGTTCTGGAGCAGCTTCAGCCCCTACGGCCGGGGCCGCGACGACGTCGTGGTCCGCGACCGCGAGTACATCTAGACCCCCGCGATCCCCAGCGACGAGGAATCCGCCCTTCGGGGCGGATTCTTCGCGTCCAGGCCGTTTACGGACTCTCGATGAAGATGCACTCGCCGGGACAGTCCTCGGCGGCGTGCACCACCGACCGCTCCCGGCCCGAGGGCACGTAGGCGAGCCCCTCCGACATCCCCGGGTCGTTGTGGATGTACTCGCCGTCCTTCACGTAGGCGATCCCGTCCTCCAGGAGCGTGAACACCTCGGGGCAGTGGTCGACGCACAGCCCGTCGCCCGTGCAGAGGTCCTGGTCGATCCAAACCCGGAGCATCCCCGCCATCCTGCCAGCAGCGGGACCCCTGGCACGAACCGGCCCGCCGGCCCGTACCATGGAGGGCGTGGAGACGCGACCGGGACACCCTCGGTCGGCGCCCGGCCACCACGAGCACGACCACGGCCCGCCGGCGGCTGCCGCCCGCTCCGACGTGGTGCGGCGGGCCCTCCTGCTCAACCGGCTCACCATCGGCTGGAACACCCTCGAGGGCGTGGTCGCCGTCGCCGCCGGCGTGGCCGCCGGGTCGGTGAGCCTCGTCGGCTTCGGGCTCGATTCGGCCATCGAGGTCTCGGCCGCCGCCATCCTGGCCTGGCGGCTGATCCAGGAACGGCGCGGCGGCTGCATGCAGGAGCACGACCGGCGGGCCACCCGGGCCATCGCCGTCAGCTTCGCCGCCCTCGCCCTCTATGTCGCCTTCGGTTCGGCCCGCGACCTCCTCACCGGCGCCCGGCCGGAGGTCAGCGTGGCCGGCATCGTCGTGGCCGTCCTCTCGCTCACGATGATGCCGGTGCTGGCCCGGGCCAAGCGGCGGCTGGCCCCCGCCCTCGGTTCCCGCGCCGTGGAGGCCGACGCCACCCAGAGCAACCTCTGCGCCCTCCTGTCCGCCGTCCTGCTCGTGGGCCTCGGCGCCAACGCCCTGTTCGGGTGGGCGTGGGCCGACCCGATGGCCGGGCTCGGGATCGCGGTGGTCGCGGCCGCCGCCGCCGTGCAGACGTGGCGGGCGGAGTCGCTGGAGGACACCTGCTGCGCGTAGAGCGCGGCGTACGTCCCTTTCGCCCAGAATCGCTGTGCCACTTCGCTCTCTCCCTCTGAGGCGGCCGCGCCGATAAGGGCTCAGGGCCCAGGGACCGACGCGTCCGAGCCGCCCGGAAAGCGAGGTTCACCCACGTGGCCACACCTGCAGCCGACACGCCCGCCGGCCGGCTGCTCCGCAAGCTGGGGAACGTCAGCCGGTTCCACGACCCCGACAACTTCGGGGACTTCGGCATGCCCGCCCGGGCGACGATGGAGGAGCTGATCGCCCCTCTCGCCGAGGCCGGGCCCAACAGCCGGCTGGGGCCCCTGGAGAAGGTCCACGTGTTCTGGTTCGCCGGCGCCAGCTGCGACGGCTGCACCGTGGCGGTGACCGGCGCCCGCATGCCCAGCGTGGAGAGCCTCCTGATGGGCGCCCACCCGGGGCTACCCCGCCTGGTGCTCCACCACCCGGTCGTCAACCTGGAGGCGGGGCCGGCGTTCCTGCGGGCCTTCGAGCGGGCCGTGCAGGGCACGCTCGGGGCCCCGTACGCGCTGGTCGTCGAGGGATCGCTGTGCGACGAGGTCGCGGCTGCGTCCCGGGGCGGCTACTGGTGCGGCCAGGGCGAGGAGCCGTGGGGAGTCGACGGCGCCCTGCGGGACGTGACCGCCTCCGAGTGGGTGGCCCGCCTGGCCCCGGGAGCGGCCGCCAGCATCGCCATCGGCACGTGCGCCACCTGGGGCGGCATCCCCGCCGCCGCCGGGAACCCCACCGGCGCCATGGGCCTGGGCGAGTTCCTCGGCGTGGGCTACCGCAGCGCCGCCGGTCTGCCGGTGGTCAACATCCCCGGCTGCGCCCCCGTGGGCGACAACTTCACCGAGACGGTCGCCGCCCTCCTCTACTTCCTCCAGGGCTTCGGCCCGCTGCCCGAGTTCGACGACCAGGGCCGGCCCGCCTGGCTGTACGGCGAGACCGTCCACCACCGCTGCGGCCGGGCCTCGTCGTTCGACGAGGGAGCGCTGGCCGCCGAGTTCGGCAGCGACGCGTGCCTGGTCGACCTCGGCTGCTGGGGCCCGGTGGTCGAGTGCAACATCAACTCCCGGGGCGCGATCAACGGCGCCGGAGGGTGCATGAACACCGGCGGGGCCTGCATCGGCTGCACCATGCCCGGCTTCCCCGACGCCTTCGGCCCCTTCCTCGCCCCCGTGCCGGCCTCCGTGAAGGCGGCCCCCCGGGCCCGGGGCACCGCCCTTCGCCCCGTCCGCCGCAACGGCGAGCCGGGGGCGACCAAGGGCGCCTGGGCACCCACCAGCGTCGAGCACGCCGTGCGCCACCGCACCGGCGGCCGGTTCTACCGGCTGCGCCAGTCCACCTCCCGTTAGGCCTCAAGGAGCCGCCGCCATGTGCTTCAGCAACCTGCCGATCGATTTCGACGAGTCCGGCAAGGCCCGGCTCACGGTGGACACCAAGGACCCGTTCTCGCTCCGGTCCGCCAGCCCGCTGGTCACCCAGACCGACGCCGACCGCGAGGCCCAGATCGGGCGCCTGCTGGCCGCCAACGGGCACGTCAAGGACCTCAACATGGACCCGGTCACCCGGGTGGCCGGCGCCCTGGCCGTCCACGTGGCCGCCGACCTCCAGGCCGGCACCCACCTCGACGCCCACGTCCAGGCCAAGCTCTTCCGCGGCTACGAGGTGATCCTCCAGGGCCGCGACCCCCGCGACGCCATCTTCGTGTCGTCCCGGGCCTGCGGGGTGTGCGGGGGCGTCCACGCCCACGCCGCCGCCTACGCCATCGAGATGGCCATGGGCGTGGCCCCGCCGCCGATGGGCACCGTGATCCGCAACATGCAGGAGTCGGCGGAGATGGGCTACGACAACCCGCTCCACCTGTACCTGCTGGCCGGTCCCGACTACTCGGAGTCGGTGGTGCGCACGGTGAACCCCGAGCTGTGGCCCAAGGCCGAGCGCTGGCTGTGCCCGGGCGTCGACCACCACGGCTTCCGCACCATGGCCGACCTCATGACGGCCCTGAACCCCCTCACCGGCGTGCTGTACCGGGAGGGCCTGGAGTTCACCCGGCTGTCCCGCCAGATGTTCGTCATCCTGGCCGGCAAGTACCCGCACCCGCAGACGGTGGTGCCGGGCGGCGTGTCGTCCACCGTCACCATGCAGACGCTGAACGAGTACCACTCGCTGCTCTCGCAGGTGTTCGACTACGCCCAGCGCATGCTCGCCGTGTGGAACGACATCCCCGAGTTCTTCTACGACTGCGACGAGCGCTACCGCGACGTCGGGGCCCGGCCCATGAACCTCATCGACCCCGGCTACTGGGACGACCCCTTCGCCTACGACGCCGACTTCACCAACTGCAACGAGTGGGGCCACAAGCGCTGGTCCACGCCCGGCGTCGTCATCGACGGCCAGCTGGTCACCACCCGGCTCACCGACATCAACATGGGCTGGGAGGAGTTCGTCAGCCACTCGTACTACGACGACTGGTCGGGCGACCGGTGGGCCACCGACACGATCGGCAACCCCATCAGCCCGTACCACCCGTGGAACAAGGAGACGCTCCCGAAGCCCGGTGCCAAGGACTTCAAGGACCGCTACACCTGGTCGACGTCGCCCCGCTGGGACCGCAAGGTGGTGGAGGCCGGGGCCTACGCCCGGCTGTTCACCACCGCCATGGCCCGCCTCCAGCCGGCCAACGACTTCATCGAGCCCACCGGCCGGTCGCTGCGGATGCTCATCCCCAAGGGCATGACGCCGGAGACCGAGGTCGAGTGGTACGTGCCCGAGGTCTGGAACGCCCTGGAGCGCAACCGCGGGCGGGCTTACCACTACGTGTTCTCGCAGCTCGTGGGCCTGGCCAACCTGCTGGAGGCCTACCGGCTCACCAGCACCGGCCAGACCCGGGTGGCGGCGTTCGACCCCGAGGAGATCGAGCGCCACATGCCCAGGGACGAGCGCCGCAGCGTCGGCTGGTGGGGCGCCGGCCGGGGGTGGCTCACCCACCACATGGTCATGGACAAGGGCCGGATCACGAACTACCAGATCTGCACCCCGTCCACGATCAACGCCTCGCCGCGCGATCCGTGGGGCCAGCCCGGTCCCTACGAGGAGGCGGTGATGAACACGCCGATCATCGAGGACCTCTCCGACCCGGCCAAGTTCACGTCGATCGACATGCTCCGCACCGTGCGCAGCTTCGACCCCTGCATGCCGTGCACCACGCACGTGGACACGGGGAAGGGTACGGTCCTCCGCGAGGTGACCACCTGCTCGTGTAGTGCGGACTGAACCGTCGCCGCCCTTCGGCCGAGGTATCGGATCGGGACCCTGGCGGGTCGCGATCCGATACCTCGACCAGCCGGGGGAGCGCGCCTGATGTCCGAGCAGCAGCCGATTCTCGTCATGGTGGGCGGGGTGGGGGAGCTCTTCCAGGGCGACCTCGACCTCGGCCGGGTGGCGGTCGAGCGGCTGGCGGCCGAGGGACTGGGCGACCACGTGGTGGTGGAGGACCTCCACTACGGCGCCGTCGCCGTGGCCCAGCGCCTCCAGGAGCTGAAGCCCTCCCACCTCGTCCTCGTGGGCGGGGTGGTGCGCGGCCGCCCGCCGGCGAGCGTGGAGCGCCGGCGGCCGGCGCCGGCGGCCATGTCGCCGGCCGAGTTCCAGCTGGCCGTCGGCGACGCGGTCGTGGGCTACGTGTCGATCGACCTCGTCGTCGAGGTCGGCGCCGGCCTCGGGGTGCTGCCCGCCCGCACCGTGGCCATCGAGATGGAACCGGTCCTCGTCGGGCCGTCGGACCGCCTGTCCCCGGAGGGCGACGCGGCTGTCGACGAAATCCTCGCGCTGGTGCGGGCCGAGGTGCGCCGGGCGCCGCTGGTGGAACTGGCCGAGCGCATCGCCGCCCACGGCGTCCCTGCCGATCACTCGCCGGCCGCCGCCACCCTGGTGGAGCTGGTGGCCGCCGTCCTGGAACTGGGCGACGGGGGTCGTTTCGGCCGGGTCTGGGTGCTGCGGGACCGCCTGCGCCGCCAAATCGACGCCGGCGAGACCGGCGAGTCGATGGACGCCCTCGACTGGGCGCTCTGGTGGGCGCTCCTCGAGGAGCTCGACAAGGTCCTCGCCGCCGAGCTTTGAGCACTCTTTGGACATGTGCGGCCACGGGGTGGTCGCAGACGTCCAAAGACTCACCAGGAGGTGACCGAGAGGCCGGCGGCGGCGCCGGCCTGTTCGAAGGCGTCCTTCAGGCGCAGGAGCTGGGGGACGGCGAGGCGGCCGATGGCCCGGGAGAGCGGGCCGGCGGCGGCCTGCTGGGTGTCGGGGTCGAGGGCGGCGAGGGCGCCGGCGAGGGCGGTGACCAGGGCGTCCATCTCGGCCGGCGGCAGCTCCACGAGGGCGGCGACGAGGGCGGCGGCGCCGTCGCCGGCGGCCGCCGGCCGGGCCAGCTGGCCGGCGATCCAGGCCCCGCACTCGCCGGCCCGCCGTCCGGCGCCGGCCTCCGCCCACCGGCGGGCGTCCTCGCGCACGAGGGCCGGCCAGCGCTCGGCCGGTTCGGTGTCGAGCACGTCCCACAGGGCGCCCGGCCCGGCGCCCAGGCGGGCGGCGACGGCCTCGGCCTGCGTCCGGACGGGGGGCGGCACGACGGGGGCGGCCAGGGCCTGGAGGGCGGCCAGGCGGGCGTGGGCGGGTCGGCCGGCGGCCTCCAGGGCCAGCGCCTGGTTGGCCTTGGCCATGGCCCAGCCGTCGGGCCGGATGCTGCGGGGGTGGGCGGCCGCCGCCGCCTCCAGGGCGGTCGCCGCCTCCTCCGGGCGGCCGGCGGCCAGGTGGGCCAGCCCGAGGACGTTGGCGGCCCCGCCCAGGCCGGCGTGGTCGCCGGCCCGCTCGGCCAGGGTCACCGCCTCCTGGAGGGGGGCGACGGCGTCGTCGGGGCGGCCGGCGTCGAGGAGGGCGGCGCCCAGCTCCCGGGCGGCGGCCGCCGCCTGGGCCGGGACCCGGGCCGGGTCGAGCAGGGCCCGGGCCCGTTCGAGGGGGGCGACGGCGGGGCGGCCCCGCTCCCGCTCGACCAGCCCGAGGTTGTAGAGGGCGGCGCCCTCCTCCAACGGGAGCGCGCAGCGGGCGAACGCCTCGGCGGCGTCGGCGAAGGCGCCGGCCGCCCCGTCGAGGTCGCCGGCCATGCGGCGCACGGCGCCCAGGGCGTTCACCGCCTTGGCGTGCTCGGCCGGCAGGTGGTCGGGGCGGAACAGGGCGGCGGCCGCCTCGAGGTCCGCGGCCGCCTCCTCGGTGCGGCCCTCGGCGGCGAGGGCGACGCCGAGATGAAAGCGGGCGGTGGCGTGCTGCACCGGGTAGCGGTCGGCCGGGTAGCGCGCCAGGCGCTCCCGGAGCTGCCCCACGGCGCCGTCGTCCGGCCGCCGCTGCTCGCCCACCTGGCGACGATATGTCCGGTTGGGCAGGCGACGCTTAAGCGCGGGCGCCGGTTGCGCCGATGACACAAGCGGCCGGGTCTCCTTTCGACCTTTGTTCCGCCCGGCCGCGGGAGGCGGCAGGTGCTTTCCAACATGAAGATTCGCAGCCGGCTGCTGGTCGTCGCTGCCGTCCCGGCCGCCGCCCTGGCGGCCACGGCGGCACAGGCCCGCGCCGGGTCGGCGGACCCCATGATCGTGACCGCGCTGGCCGTGGCAGGGATCGCCGCCGCCTTGGGGCTGGCCGTCGCCGTGTCCAAGACCATCACCGAACCCCTTCGCCGTCTCGGCGAGGCCGCCGACCGGGCATCGCACCTCCAGGCGCTGGTGGAGGCCTTGCGGCGCCCGGGCGGCAGCGCCCACGACCTGGCGCTGGCCCCGGTGGGCCTGCCCAGCGACAGCGAGATGGGGGAGGTCGGCATCGCCCTCGACGCCTTCCAGGCGGCGGCCGCCCGGCTGGCCGTCGGCCAGGCCGCCCTGATGAACAAGTCGGTGGCCGACAAGGGCACCATCGAGGTGTTCGTCAACCTGGCCCGGCGCATCCAGGGCCTGGTCGACCACCAGATCGAGTTCCTCGACGCCCTTGAAGCCGAGGAGCAGGACCCCGACACGCTGGAGGAGCTGTTCCGTCTCGACCAGCTGGCCACCCGGGTGCGCCGCAACGCCGAGAGCCTCCTCACCCTGTCGGGCACGACCGCCTCCCGCAGCTGGGAGCGCCCGCTGGCCATGGCCGACGTCATCCGGGCCGGCATGGCCGAGGTCGAGGACATCGCCCGCATCGACCTCCTGCTCGACGACGACGCCGCCATCGTCGGCAACGTGGCCGCCGATGCCGCCCACCTGCTCTCCGAGCTGCTGGAGAACGCCACCCGCTGGTCCCCGCCCGACACCCGGGTCGAGGTGACCGGGATGCCGGCCGCCGGCGGGTACGCCATCTCGATCGTGGACGCCGGCGTCGGCATGCCGGCCGACGCGCTGGCCGAGGCCAACCACATCCTCACCGGGCCGCCGCTGGCGGAGACCACCGTGGCCCGCTCCCTGGGGCTGGTGGTGGCCGGGCGCCTGGCCCGCCGGCTCGGTGTGACGGTGCGCCTGGCCGCCGCCGCCACCGGTGGTGTGATCGCCAAGGTGCTGCTGCCGGCCGAGCTGCTTGTGGCCGCCGAGGACGCCGTCCTCGAGACCGCCGGCCCGGCCCGCACCCTGCCCTTCGCCCTGGCCCGGCAGGAGAAGCGGTCGCGCATCAGCTCGCAGCGCTCCCGTGGCCCCCGCCGGACGGTGGACGTCACGCCCGGTCAGGACGCCACCATCACCCGCCTGCCCACGGCCAGCTGGGAGGAGCCGCCCGCACCGCCCGAGGTGCCGGCGCCGACCGGCACCGGCTGGAACGACGGCTGGGCGCCGGCCGAGGAGCCGGTCGAGCTCGATCGCTGGTCGCCGGACACCCGGGACGAGGCGCCGGCGGTCGAGGAGGAGCAGGCGTGGGAGACGTCCGCCTGGGCCGCCGAGCCCGAGGCCCAGCCCCCGGCCGAGGCCGGCTGGGACATCCCCGCCCCGCGGCTGGCGGTCGGCGGTTCCGACTGGACCCCCGCGGTCGAGAGCGGCACCGACTGGGATTCCAGGCCGGCCGTCGATGCGGGCACCGACTGGGACGCCCCCGCCGTCGACGCCGGCACCGACTGGGACGCCCCTGCCACGAACGGTTCGGCCACCAAGTCGACCGTCGACCCCGGCACGGCCTGGGACGCTCCCGCCGCCGAGCCCACCGTCGAACCGGCCGCCGCCTGGGACGCCCCCGCGGCCAACGGTTCGGCCCCGAAGCCGGTCGTCGACCCGGGCACGCCCTGGGACCTCGACCCGCCCGCCGGCCGCCACGCCAAGCGCTCCGAGCCGGCCGCGCCGGCCCCAGCCGGCTGGGATGCCGAGCCCCCGGGCCGCCACGCCGCCCCGCCGGCCGCCGCCGTCGAACAGCCCGCCGCGGCCGCCCCGCCGGCCGCCCCTGCCCCGCCGGTGCCGGCCGAGATCGAGCTGCCCGTGCTGCGGGCCCGCCCGCCCGCCAACGGCTCCAACGCCCTGCCCCAGCGCCCCGTCCCGCCGGGACGGCGCCCGCTTCCGGCCCCCGCCCCCGAGCCCGAGCCGGCCCCGCCGGCCGCCGAGGCGCCGGGCCCCCGTCCCGTCCCCACCGTTCGCCCGGCCCGCTTCGCGGCCGCCTCGTCCCGGCCGCTGGCCGGCGACGTCCCGGCGCCCGAGCCCGTCGCGGCGAACCCGAAGGAGGAGGAGTTCCGGCGCCACCTGGAGCGGGCGACGGCCGCCGGCCTGGTTCGCCGGGTGCCGAAGGCCTCGCTCCCCAAGGACACCGGCACCGCCGGCCGGGCGGTCAGGACGCCCGAGGAGCAGACCACCGAGCAGCGTCTGCCCGACCAGGTGCGCAACCTGCTGTCGAGCTACCGGGCGGGCGTGCAGCGAGGGCGGGCGGACGAGCCCGCCGATGACGACCACTCGACCTCGAGGAGCAGCAGCCATGAGTGACAACGAGGGAGCTCGCAACATCGACTGGATGGTGACGACCTTCGTCAGGAAGGTGCCGGGCATCCAGCAGGCGGTCGTGGTCTCGTCCGACGGCCTCCTGCTCGCCCTGTCGCCCGGTCTCGACCGGTCCGACGCCGACCGTTTCGCGGCCGTGGCATCGGGCCTCATCGGCCTGGCCTACGGCGCCGTCGGCTCGCTGGGCGGCGGCCGGGTGAACGAGATCATCGTCGAGATGGAGAACGGCTTTCTGCTGGTGACGTCGATCAGCGACGGCAGCTGCTTCGCCGTGCGGGCCTCGTCGCAGTGCGACATCGGGCTCGTCGGGTACGAGATGGCGCTGTTCGTGCGTCGCGCCGGCGCCATGCTCACGCCCGGGCTGCGGGCCGAGCTCCAGCGGGCCCTGCCTGGATAGAGGAGGAGTCATGAGCGGTCGCGGCCGGTTGGTCCGGCCTTACGCCATCACGGGTGGTCGCACCCGTTCGCGTCGCACGCACCTCGCCATGGAGGCGATCGTGGTGTCGACGGCCGACGAGCCGGCGCGCCGCCGGCTGGTCCTGGAGTGGCGGCGCATCGCCGAGCTGGCCGAGACCCCGGTCTCGGTGGCCGAGGTGTCCGCCCACCTCGAGGTCCCGCTGGGCGTCGCGCGCGTGCTCGTGGGCGACATGGCCGACGAAGGGCTGGTGCAGGTGCACAACCCGTCCAACGGCCGTCCCGACATCGTGCTCCTGGAAAGGGTCCTCCATGGCATTCGCGCCCTCTGAACCCACGACCAACGGCGCCGGCGCCCCCATGCCGGTCAAGATCGTCGTGGCCGGCGGGTTCGCCGTCGGCAAGACGACGTTCGTCGGCGCCATCTCCGAGATCGAGCCCCTCACCACCGAGGCGGCCATGACCCAGGCCAGCTCCGACGTCGACGACGCCGGCCAGGCCGTTCGCAAGACCACCACCACCGTGGCCATGGACTTCGGCCGCATCACCCTGGCCGCCGACCTGCGCCTCTACCTGTTCGGCACCCCCGGCCAGGACCGGTTCTGGTTCATGTGGGACGACCTGGTGCAGGGCGCCATCGGTGCGGTCGTGCTGGTCGACACCCGGAGGGTGGCCGACTGCTTCCCGGCGGTCGACTACTTCGAGAACTGCGGCCTGCCGTTCATCGTGGCCGTCAACCGCTTCAACGGCATCGCCTCGCACCGGGAGCCCCAGGTGCGCGAGGCGCTCGCCCTCTCCGACACCACGCCGATCGTCTACACCGACGCCCGCGAGCGGTCGTCGGTGAAGGAGACGCTGATCGCCCTGGTGGAGCACGTTCTCGAGGGCGCCCGCACCTGACGCGTCGAGGCCCCGGAACGGCAGGGATTCCCAGCCGTTCCGGGGCCTTCTCGCGTATCAGCGCCGGCCGCGGCGCTTGGCCGGCTTGCGGGGAAGGATGTCGCCGCCCGACCACACCGGGGGGACGGCGGGAGCCGCCGGCGCCGGCGCCGGAGCGGGCGCCGGCTTGCGGCCGGGCAGGATGTTGTCACCACGGGGCACCGGCGCAGGAGCGGGGGCCGGCGCCGGCCGGGCGACGGGTGCGGCGACGGCGACAGGTGCCGGCACCGCCGCCGGCGCGAGTGCGGCGTCCCAGGCGCCGGACGTGAGGGCGTCGAACTCGGCCGACAGCGCCGCCTCCCACTCGGCCACGGCGTCGACCGGTGCGCCGGCCGCCGGTGCCGCCCGGGGAGCATCCAGCCACCCGTCGGTGACGCCCGCCGCCGGGGCCGGCGCCGCCTCGTGGCGGCCGGCCCGCTGGAGCTGCGAGCGGTCCCAGTACCACCCGGCGTCGGCCAGCCACCCTTCGGTGGCGCCTCGGCCGGTGTCGTCCCAGCGCACCTTCAGGGCGGCGGAACGGCCGCACGAGCGCTCGAGGACGGTGCCGTAGCGGACGTGGGGCTCGCCGCCGGGAACGGGCATGGACAGCCGGACACGGTCTCCGGCGCGGGGGAACGATCGGGTGCTTCTCATCGTCCGCTGTATCGGCATTCGCGCGAAAAAGTTTGAGTCAGGCGCGCTTCTCCCGCGCCACCACCCGGCTGCGGGCCATCGCCGGCGGCCGGGCGCCGGGCGGCGACACCCAACCGTCGAGCAGTCGGCGGGTGGACGCGGCGATCTCGGCCACCGCCTGGTCGAACGCCTCCTGGTTGGCGCGCGACGGCGTGCGGTGGCCGCTCACCTTCCGCACGAACTGGAGGGCGGCGGCGCCGACCTCCTCGTCGGTTGCCGCTTCCTCACCCCGTAGGACCACGATGCTCCGGCACATGCCGCCACCTTGGCACATCCGCGCCGCCTGAAGGTCAGCGGAAGTCGCCGGTGACGCCCAGTGTCAGGTGCTCGACGGCGGCGCCGCTGCTGACGGGGACGTGGACCCCGAGGTCGTGGGGTCCAGCCATGCCGGGGTGCATGGACAGCTCGAAGGTGAGGGTGGTGGAGGCGCCGGGGGCGAGGGTCGTGGCGCCCAGGGTCAGCGGGCCCGGACAGCAGCCGGTGCGGACCTCCGCCTTCGGCTCGCCCAGGGTGACGGTGTTGGACCCGGTGTTGCGCAGGACCCACGCTGGGCGCACCGCCACGTTCAGCGGCACCGTCCCGAGCGCCCAGTCGGCGCCGGTGACCTCGACGCCACCGGCCGCCGCGTGGCCGCCCGCAGTGCCGGGCGTGGCGACGACGGGCATTCCCATGGCGTTCACCTCGCCGGTCGGGGCGAGCGCGCGGTGACTGCCGGCGCCGGCGAGCAGCATGGCGCCGCCGACCGCCAGGGCGGCGCCGGCGAGCCCGGCGGCCAGCCAGCGGTTGCGGGTGCGGCGGGCGGCCCGCGCGGGGGGCCGGGCGGCCGGAAGGCGATGGGGGTGGTTGCTCATCGTGTGACCTCGCTGTCGGGTGCGGGGGGCCCGAAGCGGTCGTCGAGCCCGGTGGCGATTGCGGGGACGGGATCGCCGGCGTCGAGCCGGCGGTGGGCGGTCATGCCCTCCGCCATGCACACGCCGCAGCCGGCCCCGTGCGCCTCCCAGTTGCCGTCCGACCGCACGAAGCAGTCGGCGAGGCTGCGGTGGCCGAAGGCCTTCCGGCAGCCGCACCAGCAGCGCAGCTGGCGGTACTCGGCGGCGTGGGCGGCGGCGTAGCGGTACTCGGCCGCCACCGGCGGCGACACGGACGTCAGGTCGAGGGCCCCGGCGGGGGCGAGCATCGACGTGGCCGTCATCGGGCTGGTGGCGCCGTGGTCGCCGGCCCCCACGGCGAGAGCGGCGGTGCCGGCGACGAGCAGGCCCAGGCCGGCGAGGACGGCGGCGACTACCGCCCGGCGAGGGTGAGAGGCCGGGGCAACGGCCTCGGCCTCCTGCGGGGGCTGGTCGGGCGTCACCGGGTGGCGTCGACGTCGGGCTTGCGGCTGCCCCGGTCGCCCATGAGGAACCACATGGCGCCGACCATCACGATGGGGCAGATGAGGGCGGCGCCCAGCACGCCGAGGCTGCCGGCCGAGCCGCCCGAGAGGGCCACGATGACGAGGGCCAGGGCGATTCCGACACCGCAGCCCACGAGATGGCTTCTGTGCATGTTCTCTCCTCCGTCAGCGGTGGTGGGCGGCGTGGTCCATCGGCATCGAGCCGGTCGACGTGGAGGTGGTCGAGGCGGTCGACGTCATCGAGTCGTGGGCGGCGTCGCAGGCGGCGGCCACATCGGCCGGCATCGAGGCGCGCATCTGGTCGTGCATGGCGTCCATGCCGGCGCCCGACATCGACATCATCGGGGTCGGGCCCATCATCCCTCCGTTTGTGCCCTGGCCGGTCGTGCCCGACGAGGCGTAGGCGACGGCGCCGGCGCCGGCGGTGAGGGCGGCGGCGACGCCGAGGGCGGCGAGTGCCTTGCGCATGTCCCCTCCTTGGTCGTGGGGTTCCTGCCCCCACTGTCCGGCGCGGGTGTGGAGACGGTGTGGAGACGGGACGGCAGCCGCATGTTTTCCGGCACGATGGGGCCATGGCAGCGACGGTCCTGGTGGTCGAGGACGAGGTGAAGATCCGGGAGCTGGTCCGCGGGTACCTCGAGCGCGCTGGGCTGTCGGTCGTCACCACCGGCTCGGGCGCCGAGGCGCTGACCCTCCACGACGAGGTCCATCCCGATCTGGTGGTGCTCGACCTGCGCCTGCCCGACGTGGCCGGCGAGACGGTGGCCGCCGAGATCCGCCGCCAGGCGGCAACGCCGATCGTCATGCTGACTGCCAAGGCGTCCGAGGCCGACCGTATCGCCGGCCTGGAGCTCGGGGCCGACGACTACCTCACCAAGCCGTTCAGCCCCCGGGAGCTGGTGCTGCGGGTCCAGGCGGTCCTCCGCCGCACCTCCTCGCCGGCCGCCGCCGGCGGGGCGGTGTCGTTCGGGGGCGGCGAGGTGGTCGTCGACGCCGACCGCCGGGAGGTCACGGTCCGCGGCACCGCCGTCGAGCTGACGGCCACCGAGTGGGCGATCCTCGAGGCGCTGGCGTCGGCGCCGGGGCGGGTGTTCTCCCGCTTCGAGCTGGTGAACCGGGCCCGGGGCTACGAGTTCGACGGCTACGAGCGCACGGTCGACAGCCACGTGAAGAACGTGCGCCGCAAGCTCGAGGCCGATCCGTCGCACCCTCGGATCGTGACCACCGTCGTCGGGACCGGGTACCGCTTCGGGCTCCGCCGTGACCCCTGAGCGCCGTATCGGCCCGCTGGCGCTGCGGCTGTCCGCCGCCTTCCTCACCGTGGCGGTGGCGGCCGTGGCCGTGCTGGCCGCCCTGATCGTCGCCGCCGCCGGCAGCGGGACGAGCGCCCTCCTGGGCCGCCAGCACCGGGACGCCGCCGGCGCGACCGCCACGGCGGCGGCGGCGGCCTTCCGCGACGCCGGCGGCTGGAATGGCTCCGACCTGGCTGCCGCCCAGGCTGTCGCCGCCAGTGCGCAGGCCCGGCTGGTGGTCACCGACGAGTCCGGGCACGTGGTCCCCGTCCCGTCCGACGCGATGGCGCAGATGATGGCCGGCATGCCCGGCATGGCCGCCGCCGACGAGCCGCGTGGCGACCCGGTCACCGCCGCCGTCGCCGTCGACGGGCGGACGGTGGGCACCGTCAGCCTCACCTTCCCGCTCTCCCACGACACCCCCGCCCACCGCCTCCGCACCGCCCTGTGGCGGACGGTGGTGGCCGGGACGGCGCTGGCAGCGGCGGTGGCCCTGGTGGTCGCCGTCTTCGTCGCCCGCCGGGTCACCCGCCCCGTGACGGCCCTCACCGACGCCGCCGGCCGGCTGGCGGCGGGGGACCGCACGGCCCGGGCCGGCGTCGCCGCGCCCGGCGAGCTGGGCGAGCTGGCCACCGCCTTCGACTCCATGGCCGCCCGGCTGGAGACCGAGGACCGGCTCCGGCGTCAGCTGGTCACCGACGTCGCCCACGAGCTGCGCACCCCCCTCACCATCCTCCGGGGCGAGACCGAGGCCCTGCTCGACGGCGTCAACGTGCCGGACGCCGCCGCCCTGGAGTCGCTCCACGACGAGGTCACCCGCCTCTGCCGGCTGGTCGAGGACCTGGAGACACTGGCCGCCGCCGACGCCGCCGGCCTCACCCTGCACGCCGGCCCCGTCGACCTGGCCGACGTGGCCGCCCGGGCGACGGCCGCCGTGCGGGCCGGGGCGGCCGACGCGGGCCTGACCCTGGCCGAGGAGCTGGCCCCGGCCCCCGGCGCCGGAGACGCCGACCGGCTCCAGCAGGTCGCCCTGAACCTGCTCTCCAACGCGGTGAAGTTCACGCCGGCCGGCGGCACCGTCACCGTGCGCACGGCCACCGCCGGCGGCCGCCCGTTCCTCGAGGTGGCCGACACCGGCCCCGGGCTGCCGGGCGACGAGGCGGCGCAGGTGTTCGACCGGTTCTGGCAGGGCGGCGCCGGCCGGGCGGCTGGCGGCTCCGGCATCGGGCTCGCCGTGGCCAAGGGCATCGTCGACGCCCACGGCGGCACCCTCGCCGCCCGCGACACCGGGTCCGGGGCCGTCTTCCGGCTGGAGCTGCCGGCGGGCTGACGTCGGGTCGGCAGGCAAGACTGGGGGCGTGTCGAGCACGGCTCATCTCGTGCGGCGCTACGCCGAGGGCTTCGACGCCGCGCACCTGGGCGAGCACGGCGTCGCCAGCCCGCTCGCGCTCTGGGTGCTGCTGGCCCTTGCCGCCCGGGCCGCCTCCGGCCCGCACCGGCGCCGGCTGGAGGACGCCCTCGGCACCGACGCCGCCGATGCCGCCCGGCGGGCCGGGGAACTCCTCGCCTCGCCCCATCCGGCGGTGGCCGCCGCCGTGGCGGTGTGGGACAGGGCGGCGTTGTGCGACCAGGAACGCTTCGGGGCCTGGGCGGCCGATCTGCCTCCGGCGGTCGAGCGCGGTCCGGTGCCGGACCAGGCAGGCGCCGACGCCTGGGCGGCCCGTTCCACTGCCGGCCTCGTCGACGCGTTCCCGGCCACCCTTGATCCTCTGGTTGCGGTGGTGCTGGTCAGCGCCTTCGCGACCAGCATCCGATGGGCCCAGCCCTTCGACGAGGCCGATCCGGCCGAGCTGGGTGGCGCGTTCGGCGCCCGCGCCCGGAGTGCGCTTCGGGTGCCGGTCACCGGCGGGCACGCCGTCATGCTCGCCGAGACCGACGCGGCGGGGACGGTCGGTGTCCATGCCGCCCGCTCGGGCGAGGGGCTCGAGATCGTGTCCGTCATCGCCGCCCCCGAGGTGGCAACCGCCCGCGTTCACCGGGCAGCGGGCGAGGTGGCCGTCCTGCTGGCAGGCGGCGACGGTGGAGCCCGACCGCGCACCCTGTTCGACGTCGCCGTCGGCAACGGGCACGCATGGACGGTCGAGGAGCGCTGGGAGGAGGGGTCCGTCACGGAGTCCTGCACAGCACTGCTCACGCCCTGGCGCGCCTCTTCCTTCCACGACGTGGGCGGTGACGCCGGCGTCGAGGACGTGTTCGCGACCCTTGACGGGTTCCTGATCCCGGCCGCCCGCCCAGGGACCTTCCAGGCGGTCCAGGCGGCGGGCGCGTCCTACGGCAGGGAGGGGTTCGAGGGCGCCGCCGTCACCGTGCTTCGGGCGCGGCCGGCCGGACGACCCCGGAGGGTGCGTACCCGCCACGCCACCATCCGGTTCAACCGCCCCTACGCGGTGGTGGCGGTGGCCCGGACGACCGCGCCGGAGATGGAGCGGGGATGGGCGGAGCGCACGGTGGCTCCGGCATGCTGGGACGGCGTCCCGGTCTTCAGCGCCTGGGTGGAGCGCCCGGGCGGCTAGCCGGCGGGGTGCCGCAGGGGCCGCCACCTCGCCGTGAACGAGGCGGTGACGGCGAGGAGGACGGCGTGGGCCAGGAGCTCCCGCTGGGCCACGGCCGGCGCGGCCGGGATGTCGAGGGCGCTGGCCAGGGTGCCGGCCACGGCTGCGACCCACGCCCACCCGGCCGCGCGCGGCGACCGCCGGGCGAGTGTCCAGCCGAGGGCGGCGAGGGCGACGAGGTAGGTGAAGCCCAGGAGCAGCTGGACCGTTCCCGGCTCGTTGTTCGTCTCGCACCAGATCAGCTGGTAGGCGACGGCCGCCACCCACACGGCGGCGAACAGGGCGCAGTCGGCGCGGGGCAGGCGGACCCCGGCTCGGGGCGCCTTCGGGACCGGTGCCGCCCACCCGCTGGCGCCGGCCACCGCCGGCGGGTCAGCCGGGGTGGCGGTGAGCGCTTCGATCACGCCGCCGTCGTCCCGCACCACCATCGGGAGCCGCTCGCCGCTGCGCAGCCCGAACACCACGAGGGCGCCCAGCGGTCGGGGGTGTGGTGCCACGGCGACCGACGCCACGTCCCGCCAGTGGACGACCAGGTCCGGCACCCGCGGGCACAACCGGCCCCGCCGCCACCGGATCCCGCCGGCCGTCACCGACACGGTCCCCCCGATCTCGCCGCCGAGCAGCAGGCGGAGCCGGCGGCGGGCGCCCGGCGCCAGCGGGGGAGCGAGGAGCGGGTACCGCTCGAGCTCCCGGAGGAGGAGCGAGGCGCCGGTCGTCAGCAGCGTCCCGGCGGTGTTCGTGCGGCGGGCGTCGTGCCGGCGGGCGAGGGGGAGGACGACGAAGGGCAGGGCCATCACCGCGACGACGCCGAGCCCGGCCTGGACCGGGCCGGCCTCGAACCACAGCCGCACCGCCACGAGGGCGGCAACCGGGATGGCCCGGAGTGCGAACGCGCGGTAGTGGCGCGGGTCGCGATCTGCCGCGCTCACGGACGCCGAACCTCGCCGCGCCCCACCCTCATGCCACTCCCTTTCGGCCGGCGGGCGCCGGGCCTGAAGATGCGGCCGACTTCACCCCGGCGGCCCCGCCAGGGCGGCCGGCTCACCCAGTGCGCCCGTCGGCGGCGGTGACCTCGAAGCTCGGCCTTCGCCGAACTCCGCCGGGCGGTCACAGCCGTGGAAGCGGCCGTGGCGGTCCCTGACGACGAGGGCCTTCCACAGCGGGGCGGGGATGGTGCGGGTGGCGGTGCCGTAGTCGAGGATGGTCGAGCGCCCGGCCACCACCACCCGGTGCCCCGAGCCGGCTGGCTCCTGCCCTAGCGGAGCGCGGTCACGCCGACGATCGGCGCCGGCGGTGGGCTGGCGCCGAGGGAGCCGACGAATGCTTTGTCGGAGTAGTTGAAGATGCCGCCATCGCTGGCGACCATCAGGTAGCCGTTGCCGTAGGCGACCATGCCGATTACCGGCTTGTTCAGCCGGATGGCACCCGCCGAGCCCCGGAAGGGAGCGTCGAAGGCGAAGATGCCGCCGTCCGAGGCCACCAGCCAGTACCCCGAGCCGTCGGGATCGGGCGCCAGGCCCACGATGGGCCCGTTCAGGTGGCGGCCCCCCATGGAGCCGCTGAAGGCGGCGTCGCCGAAGGCGAAGATCCCCCCGTCCGACGCGACCATGTAGTACCCGTTGCCCGAGGGCGTGGCCACGGAGCCGAGCACCGGCCCGTTGAGCCGGGTGGCACCCATGTCACCGAAGTGGCGGGCGGCGCCGTAGGCGAAGGCCCGGCCCTGGTTGGTGAACAGCCAGTAGCCGGCGCCGTCGGGGGTCGCCGACAGGCTGGCGACCGACTCGCCGGCGCGCAGCGCCGGGTTGCCGCCCAGGAACCGGGCGTCGCCGAAGGCGTACACGGCGCCGCTCGCACCGACCGCCCAGTAGCCGTTCCCCGACGGGCTGGCGGTGATGGCGACCATGGCCGCCTGCGGGGCGCCGTAGTAGTGGGCGTCGCCGAAGGCGTACACGCCACCCGACGAGGACGCCATCCAGTACCCCGAACGCCC
Source organism: Acidimicrobiales bacterium (assembly GCA_035689115.1). Classification (GTDB taxonomy): domain Bacteria; phylum Actinomycetota; class Acidimicrobiia; order Acidimicrobiales; genus JAHFUS01. Next base: position 153,200 of record DASSMA010000076.1, on the reverse strand, counting down.
GGAATTGGGAGCCGGTTGCGGTGAGGGAGCGGGCGCCGGCGGGTCGGGAGCGAACGTCACCCGCTGCACCAGCCAGTCGCTGTCGGTGTCCGTGTAGTACGCCCGGCTGGCGTACAGCACGCGGCCGTCGGGCAGCACGGCGATCCCTGAGGGGAACTCGGTGCCGGGGTAGAGGTCGCTCTCGTACGACCCGCCACCGAACGAGGTGTCGATGGCGCCGTCGTGGGTGTACCGCACCAGGTGCGAAGAAAGGCCGCCGCTGGCGACGAGGATGGTTCCCCCGACGCCACGAGCCATGGCTTCGAGCCGGGGCCCGGTGCGCATCTGGCCACCGGAGCCGAAGGTCGGGTCGAGGGAGCCGTCGGCGCTCAGCCGCAGCAACGCCACCGTCGCGTTGTAGACCTTGGCGCCGAACACGGCCCGCCCGCCGGAGTCGGCGAGCACGCCCACGCCCTCGTCCGGTCCACCGAAGTTGAACGACCTGTACCCGGTGCCGTTGAAGCCGGCGTCGAGGGAGCCGCCGGCGGTGAAGCGGAAGAAGAGCGTGTCCGAGAGGTCGTCGTTCGGGTTGTACGACGACCGCCCGAGCTTGCCGGCGGCGGCGAAGGCGCCGTCATCCAGCTGGGCCAGCGACGCCACCGACTCCCACAGCGAGCCCGAGCCAGAGGAGCCGGTGTCGACGACGGTCTGGCCGCCGGTGCCGAAGGTGGGGTCCAGGGCGCCGGCGGTGGTGTAGCGGGCCAGGACGGCGTCGCTCTGGTGGATGTAGTCCACCGGCGTCGTACCGCCCACGACGATGCGCCCGTCGCCCTGCACGAGCACGGCGCCGAAGCTGCCCTGGCTGGCGACCACCACGCCGTCGGTGTCGAAGGACGGATCGGGCGTGCCGTCGGCGAGGAGCCGGATGACCAGCTGCTGCCCCGACGCGTCGCCGACGGCGACGATGCGGCCGTCGGGGGCCAGGGCCACGCCGCTGCCCGTGTCCCAGCCGCCGGAGTCGTAGAGGTACGTCCCGGTACCGCCCGAGAACGTGGGGTCGGGCGACCCGTCGGGAAGCAGGCGGAGCACGGCCAGGTCGCTGTCGCCGGCGATGGTCGCGCTACCGGCGACGAGGATCTTGCCGTCCGGCTGGAGCACGACCGCGCTCGGCGAGTCGAGAGCGCCGTCGAAGTCGAAGCTCACCGCGCCGCCCTGGCCGAAGGTGCTGTCGTCGACAACCTGGTCAGCGGCAGCCGGGCGGGCGACTCCGAGCGCGACTGTCGCCAGCACGACGGCGAGGCCGGCGCGGGCACGGCGAGGCAGGGGCGAGATCATGCGCTGAGCATCGGCTCCCACGAGCGCCACATGAGCGCCGAGCAGCGGTCATACGTCACAGGCCGCCCCCTTGCGGGGGCGGCCTGTGAAGGATGGGTGGGTGGAGGTGGCGGGAATCGAACCCGCGTCCTTCAGCTTCTCAGCAGGGCTTCTCCGAGCGCAGCCGGTGGAGGATCTCGGGCCCCTCGTCGTCACCGGCACTCGGCGAGGGGCCCCAGTCAACTGAGGTTTCCCCGGTGGCCCGTTGACGAGGCCGTCGGGTGAGCCCTACTGGATGGCGTCGGCTACTGGCCCGCAGGGCTGGGGCCAGACCGACGTCGCTGTGGTTTAGGCAGCGAGCGCGAAGTTGCCTTCGGCGTTTGTTTTTTGGTTCCGGCTCTTTAACGTGGCTCCGGAGACCACGGCTCGCTTCACCTGCCTCGACGACCGAAGTCGAAGCCCTTCACCCCCTTGTCGGTGGACTGTGGTGCAACGACCAGCGTACCGCCGTCATTCCCGGCGGCCGCCGCGGGCCACCTCCCGCTCGTAGTCGCGGGCGGCGATGGCGTGGCGCTTGTCGTAGGTCTTGCGGCCCCTGGCCAGTGCCAGCTCGACCTTGGCCCGCCCGTCCTTGAAGTACATCGACAGGGGCACCAGGGCCAGGCCGCCCTGCTGGGTGCGGTCGCGCAGCTCGTCGATCTCCCGGCGGTGGAGGAGCAGCTTGCGGGCCCGCTCGGGGTCGTGGGAGCCGAAGCTGGTGGCCATGGCGTAGGGCGACACGTGCACGCCGTGGAGCCACACCTCGCCGCCGTCGACGCGGGCGTAGGCGTCGCGCAGCTGGACCTTGCCGGCCCGGACCGACTTCACCTCGCTGCCCTGGAGGGCGATGCCGCACTCGAAGGTCTCGAGGATGTCGTAGTCGTGCCGGGCCTTGCGGTTCTGGGCGACGGGTCGGGGCCCCTTCGGCGCCTTGGGCTTGGGTGCCATGGGGCCCCGACGTTACGCGTAGCGTGCCGCCCCGATGCTGCGCATTTCCGCCGACGTCCGCGCCGGCATGGTGGAGCACTGCCTCGCCGGCCTCCCCGAGGAGGCCTGCGGGCTGCTCGGGGGCACTCCGGACCCGGCGGCCGCCACCGTGCTGTACCCCACCCGCAACCTCGCCGAGTCGGCCCGGCTCTACACCGTCGACCCGCTCCAGCACCTGAAGGCCGACCGTGATGCGGAGAGCCGGGGGCTCGAGGTCATCGGCGTGTTCCACTCCCATACCCACACGGAGGCGGAGCCGTCGCCCACCGACGTGGCCCAGGCGCCCGACCCCGGCTGGCACTACGTGCTGGTGTCGCTGAAGTACGCCGACCCCCAGGTGCGCTCGTTCCGGATCGTCGACGGCACGGTCACCGAGGAGGAGGTCGTCGGCCTGGACTGAGCGGCCGATCCGAGCCCTCAGGCGAGGAAGCGCCGCGGAGCAGCGCGTGCGAACCGAGGGAAGGCGCCGGCAAGAAGGGCCGCCCCGCCGAGCAAGTGAGCCAGCGAGGCGAGCGGCCCGCCGGGGCCTGGACCGAGGGTCGATCCGAGCCGTCAGGCGAGGAAGCGCTGCGGAGCGCAGCGGAGCAGCGCGTGCGGACCGAGGGAAGGCGCCGGCAAGAGGGCCGCCCCGCCGAGCAAGTGAGCCAGCGAGGCGAGCGGCCCGCCGGGGCCTGGACCGAGGGCCGATCCGAGCCGTCAGGCGAGGAAGCGCAGCGGAGCAGCGCGTGCGGACCGAGGGAAGGCGCCGGCAAGAAGGGCCGCCCCGCCGAGCAAGTGAGCCAGCGAGGCGAGCGGCCCGCCGGGGCCTGGACCGAGGGCCGATCCGAGCCGTCAGGCGAGGAAGCGCTGCGGAGCAGCGCGTGCGGACCGAGGGAAGGCGCCGGCAAGAAGGGCCGCCCCGCCGAGCAAGTGAATAGGCAGGGGCCGGGCGGTAGGATCGGCCCGGAAGCCGACCGCAGGAGGACCCCGTGACCGTCGAAGTGCGCCTGCCCACCGTGCTGCGCCAGCACGCCGGCGGGATGTCGTCGGTTCCCGCCAACGGGGACACCGTGGGAGAGGTGTTCGACGACCTGGTGCGCCAGTTCCCCGGCCTCGCCGGCCAGGTGGTCACGGCGGAGGGCACGCTGCACAAGTTCGTGAACGTCTACCGCAACGACGACGACGTGCGCTACCTCGACAAGCTGGGCACCAAGGTGTCCGACGGCGACGTGATCTCGATCCTGCCCGCCGTCGCCGGCGGCACCGGGTAGACCTTGCCCGTCTACGACTCGGTGCTCGACCTGGTCGGCAACACGCCCCTGGTCGACATCTCCCGCCTCAGCCCCAACCCCACGTCCCGGATCCTCGCCAAGCTGGAGGGCCAGAACCCGGCCGGGTCGGTGAAGGACCGGGTGGCCCTGGCCATGGTCGACGAGGCGGAGAAGGACGGCACCCTCACGCCCGGGTCGGGCCAGGTGATCGTGGAGTCGTCGTCGGGCAACACGGGCATCGGCCTCGCCATGATCTCCAAGGTCCGGGGCTACACGCTCAAGATCGTGCTGCCGGAGAACGTCTCCGAGGAGCGCAAGCAGCTGCTCCAGGTGTGGGGCGCCCAGATCATGTTCACGCCGGCGTCGGGCGGCTCCAACGGCGCCATGCGGGAGGCGCAGCGCATTGCCGCCGAGCACACCGACTGGTGGTTCCCGTTCCAGTACGGCAACCAGGCCAACGTCAAGGCCCATTTCGAGGGCACGGGGCCGGAGATCTGGCGGGACTGCCCCGAGGTCACCCACCTGGTGGCCGGGCTCGGCACCAGCGGCACGCTGGTCGGGGTGGGCAAGTTCCTGAAGGAGCGCAACCCGGCGGTGAAGGTGTGGGCCGTCGAGCCGCCGGCCGGCGAGATGGTCGACGGCCTCAAGAACTTCGACGAGGGTTTCACCCCGCCCATCTTCGAGGCCAACGGCGGCCAGGACCTGCTCGACCGCAAGTCCATCGTGCGACCTCGCGAGTCCATCGAGTGGACCCGCCGGCTCATCGACGTCGGCATCTTCGCCGGCATCTCGTCTGGTGCGGTGGTGGCCGGCGCCCACCGGTGCGCCGCCGAGGTCGACGGCGCGGTGATCGTCGTGGTGCTCCCCGACGGCGGTTGGAAGTACCTCTCCACCGGTGCCTGGACCGGCGACCTCGACGAGGTGGTCGAGCGGGCCAAGGGCACCATGTATTTCTGAGCCGTGGACGACCGCCCCATCGGCATCTTCGACAGCGGTTTCGGCGGGCTCACCGTGGCGCGCGCCCTCATGGACCTGCTGCCCGACGAGGACGTCGTGTATTTCGGCGACACCGCCCGCTACCCCTACGGGCCCCGGCCGCTCGACGAGGTGCGGGAGTTCGCCCGCCAGGTGACCCGGCTGCTGGTCGAGCGCCACGGCGTGAAGATGGTAGTGGCGGCGTGCAACACGGCCGCCGCCGCCGCCCTCGACCTGCTGCGCTTCGAGCACGACATCCCCATCGTGGGCGTCATCGACCCCGGGCTGCGGGCGGCCGTCGCCGTCACCCGCAACCGCCGGGTGGGGGTGATCGGCACGGTGGGCACCATCTCGTCAGGGGCCTACCAGCGGGCCGCCCACGCCATGCGGTCGGGGGCCGAACTGGTGTGCTGCGCCTGCCCCGGGTTCGTCGAGTTCGTGGAACGGGGAGAGACGGGCAGCGACCAGGTGCACGTGCTGGCCGAGCGCCTGCTGGCGCCGCTGCGGTCGGCGGGCGTCGACACGGTGCTGCTCGGCTGCACGCACTACCCGTTCCTCGCCCGCACCATCGCCGACGTGATGGGTCGCGACGTGGTGCTCGTGTCGTCGGCCGAGGAGACGGCGTTCGAGGTCCGTGCGATCCTCGACGAGACGGGGCTGGTGCGCCGCAGCGGCGGCAAGGCGGCCCACCGTTTCGTATCGTCCGGCGACGTGGAGTGGTTCCGACAACTGGGCGCCCGGCTGCTCGGGCCCGAACTGGCCGACGTGGAGGCGTGGTCGTGGAGTTGACGATCCTCGGGTGCAGCGGCAGCTATCCGGGCCCTGGAGCGGCCTGCAGCGGCTACCTGGTCCGGGCCGGCGGCACCACCCTGTGGCTGGACGCCGGGTCGGGCACCATGGCCAACCTCCAGCGCCACGCCGGCCTCGACGACGTCGACGCCGTGGTGCTCACCCACGAGCACCCCGACCACTGGAACGACGTGGAGGGGTTCCGGGTGGCGTGCGCCTACGGCCTGGGCCGCCAGGGTGTCCCCGTCTACGCTCCCGCCGGCCTCGACGCCAAGCTGAGCACCGAGCCGGCGCCCACCTTCGACTGGCGGGTCGTGGGCGACGGCGCAGAGATCACGGTCGGGGCCCTCACCCTGCGGTTCTCCCGCACCGTCCACCCGCCCGAGACCTTGGCCGTTCGCATCGAGGGGGCCGGGCGCTCGCTCGCCTACTCGGCCGACACCGGCCCCGGCTGGTCCTTCTCGGCCCTCGGCGGGTCCGTCGACCTGGCGCTGTGCGAGGCGTCGTACCCCGAGCGCATCCCCCGGGCGCCCATCCACCTGAGCGCGGCCGAGGCGGGCGCCATGGCGCGCGACGCCGGCGCCCGCCGGCTGGTCGTCACCCACCTCTGGCCCACCGTCGACCCGGCCGAGGTCGTGGCCGAGGCCGCCGGCGCCTACGGTGCCCCCGTGGACCTGGCCCGAGAGAACGAGACGTACCCCGTATGACACCGCGGACTGGAGAACTGCCGCCGGCCGCAGCCGCCGCCGGAGGCGGCTCCCTCGGCTGGTGGCCGGGGGGCGCGGGGGGCGTCGCCCCCCGCACAGCGGTCACCGATCCGGCGCAGCCGGGCGGTGGCCTGACGGCCGCCCGCAGGGCGGCACCTCAAGCTCGCCGAGCAACCTTCGGTTGCGAGGCGAAATGACCGAACGCAGCTACGGCAGGAAGCCCGACGACCTGCGGCCGGTGACGTTCGAGCGGGACTTCACCGAGTTCGCCGCCGGCTCGGTGCTGGCGTGCTTCGGGCGCACCAAGGTGCTCTGCACGGCGTCGATCGAGGATCAGGTGCCTCGGTGGATGAAGGGCTCGGGCAAGGGGTGGGTCACCGCCGAGTACTCGATGCTGCCGGGCTCCACCGGCGAGCGGGTCGGCCGGGAGGCGGCCAAGGGCAAGCTGTCGGGCCGCACGCAGGAGATCCAGCGGCTCATCGGCCGCAGCCTGCGGTCCGTCACCGACCTCACCCTGATGGGCGAGGTGTCGGTGTGGCTGGACTGCGACGTCCTCCAGGCCGACGGCGGCACCCGGACGGCCGCCATCTCCGGCGCCTACGTCGCCCTCCACGACGCCCTCACCCGACGGTGCCAGGCCGATCCCACCCGGCCCCACCCGATCACCGAGGCCTGCGGCGCGGTGTCGGTGGGCGTGGTCGACGCCGTGCCGATGCTCGACCTCGACTACGGCGAGGACGTGCGGGCCGAGGTCGACATGAACGTGGTGATGACGGCGTCGGGGCGCTTCGTCGAGGTGCAGGGCACGGCCGAGGGCCTGCCGTTCACCAGGAACGAGCTCGACGAGTTGCTGGGCCTGGCCGAGCTCGGGATCGCCGGCATCCTGGAGGCCCAGGCGGCGGTGCTGGCCGACCCACCCGCGCCTCGGCGCGCCTAGTGCGCCTGGTCGTCGCCTCCGCCAACCGCGACAAGGTCGCCGAGTTCGCCGCCGTGCTGGCCGGCACCGGCGTGGAACTGGTGCCCCGCCCAGACGCGGTGGGCGAGGTGGTGGAGGACGGCCTCACGCTGGAGGACAACGCCCGGCTCAAGGCGGTGGCCATCGTGGCGGCCACGGGCGAGGCGGCGGTGGCGGACGACACCGGGCTGGAGGTCGCCGCCCTGGGCGGCGCGCCGGGCGTGTACTCGTCCCGCTACGCCGGCCCCGGCGCCACCTACGCCGACAACGTGGCCGCCGTGCTGCGCGCCCTGGAGGGCGTGGCCGACCGGCGCGCCCGCTTCCGCACGGTGGCTCTGGCCCGCTTCCCCGAGGGCACCGAGGTCGTGGCCGAGGGCGTGGTCGACGGCACCATCGCCGTGGCGCCGCGCGGCGACGGAGGCTTCGGGTACGACCCGGTGTTCGTGCCGGCCGGCGGCGACGGCCGCACGTTCGCCGAGCTGACGACGGAGGAGAAGAACGGCGTCTCCCACCGCGGCCGGGCCTTCCGTGCGCTGGCCGCCGCGCTCCTCGGCTCCGCTCCCTGACGATTGCCCCGTCGCGGGGCCGGGTACGTCTCTTGGGAACGGAAATCCAAGAAAGGGGACTGCCACATGGGCAAGACCGAGCACGCCGACGACCCGTTCCGCAGCCGGAACGCAGGCCGCAAGGCACCGGAGGGGCAGGGCGTCTCCGCACCGCTGGCGAGCGAGAGCGGTGGGCCGCCGCAGACGTCGATCTTCGACGGCGCCGGCAACGAGAGCGTCGTGACGCTGGCGCAGGGCCCCGACGGCCGGGTGGCCGAGGGCGCCGGTCCCACGCTGGAGGACGCGCTGCGCGATGCCGAGACCGGCGACACGCTGCTGGGCGAGGACTTCAGCCCCGATCACGAGGTCGACTAGGGAAGCGCCGGCCGTCGCCGCACGTGGGCGATGACGGCCGAGTAGTCGAGGGGGCCGAGGCCGGCGGCGTCGGCCTCCTCGAGCCACGATCGGGCGGCAGCGGCGAGCCGGGCTTCGAGACCGGCGCGCCGCGCCGCTTCGGTGACCAGGCGCATGTCCTTGGTCGCCAGCGCCAGCTTGAAGTTGGGCGGGTAACGGCCTGACTCGATGCGCTCCCGCTTGCCCCGGGCGGTGACGCCGATGGGCGACCCGGCGAGCACGTCAAGGGCCGCCGACTGATCGACGCCGAGGGCGTCGGCCAGGGCCAGCGCCTCCGCCAGGCCGGTCATCAGCGCGCCGAGGGTGGAGTTCACCACCAGCTTCATGGCCGCGCCGGCACCGAGCGGACCGAGATGCACCGGGTGGCCGAGGACTTCGAGGACGGGCCGCCAGCGCTCGAACACGCCGGCGTCGCCGCCCACGAACACCTCGAGCGTGCCGTCGGTGGCCGCCTGCACGCTGCCGAGCACCGGAGCGTCGAGCATGGCGACACCGGCGGGGAGGCGGTCGCACGCCGCCGCCACCGCGTCGGGCCCGACGGTGGACTGCTCCACGAGGGTGGTGCCGGCACCCAGGCCGGCAGCCAGGCCGTCGGGGCCGAACAGCACGGCCTCCAGCGCCTCGGGCGTCGCCAGCATGGTGAACACCGCCTCGGCACCGGCCGCCGCCTCGGCGGGCGTGCCCGCCCGGCGGGCGCCCTGCTCGACCAGCGCGTCGGCCCGAGCCGGGGTGCGGTTCCAGACGGTCACGTCGTGGCCGGCCCCCACCAGGCGGGCGGCCATGGGCCCGCCCATCTGGCCCAGGCCGCAGAATCCGAGTTTCGCCATGGGTGCCAGTCTGCCGCCGCGTCAGGCCGGCGGTGGCGGGGCGGCGCCGTTGCCGCCGCCGCTGCTGCTGGTGCCGGAGCCGGCCAGCAGGCTGCGGGCCAACTGGAGGCCGGCCACGCCCTGGGACAGCGCCTGGGCGAGGGTGTCCGACAGGCCCTGGGCGCCGTTGAGGACGATCATCTGGTCGATGTCGCCGAACGGCTTCGCCGCCGCCTCGACGATCTCGGGCCACTTCTCGGCCAGCTGCTGGCCGATGACGGCGTCCTGGTTCTGAGCCAGGGCGTCGGCCCGAGCCTTGATGGCCTCGGCCTCGGCCATGCCCCGGGCCCGGACCGCTTCGCCCTCGGCCAGGCCTTTGGCCTGGGTCGCGGCCGCCTCGGCCTCGCCGATGGCACGGGTGGACTCGGCCCTGGCCGCCGCGTCGAGCCGCACGTGCTCGGCCTCGGCCGAAGCCTGGAGGCGCACCCGCTCGGCCTCCGCCCCTGCCTCCAGCTTCACCCGCTGGGCGTTCCCGGCGGCGTGCAGCTCCACCTCCTGGCGCTGGGCCTCGGCCTGGGCGATGCGCGCGTCGCGCGAGCCCTTGGCCAGCGTCGTCTCCTCGTAGGCCTTGGCGTCGGCCGGCTTGCGCACGGTGGCCTGGAGGCGCTGCTCCTCCCGCTGGCCCTCCAGCTCGGCGACCTTGGTCTCCTGGACCACGACCTCCTGGCGGGCCTGGGCCTCCGACAGCGGGCCGGCCTGGCGGGCCCGTGCCGCCGCCTCGTCGATCTCCGCCTGGTAGCCGGCCTGCTTCACGGCGCTGGCCCGCCGGGCCTCCGCCTTCAGGGCCTCGGCCTCCTGCTCGCGCTCGGTGGCCTCCCGGTCGGCGGCCGCCTGGGCGATGCGGGCCTGGCTGGCCACCGCCGCCGCGTGCGGGCGGCCGAGGTTCTCGATGTAGCCGGTGGGGTCCTCGATCTCCTGCACCTGGAGCGAGTCCACGATGAGCCCGAGCTTCTCCATCTCGGTGCCGGAGGACTCGCGGGTCAGCTGGGTGAGCTTCTCGCGGTCGCGGATCATCTCCTCCACCGTCATGTTGCCGACGATGGCCCGCAGGTGGCCGGCGAACACGTTGTGGACCCGGTGGTCCATCTGGTCCTGCTGGTCGAGGAAGCGGCGGGCGGCGTTGGCGATGGACGTGTAGTCGTCGCCCACCTTGAAGATGACCACGCCCTTCACCCCGAGGGGGATGCCCTGGTGGGTGACGCAGTCGATGCCCAGCTCCGCCTCCCGGAGGTCGAGGGACAGCCGGCGCACGGTCTGGACGCCGGGCAGCACGAGCGTGCCCTTGCCGGTGGTGATCTTGAACCCGAGGCTCTCGCTCACCGCGTCGCTCGGCGACTGGGCCCGTAGACCGGAGATGATGAGCGCCTCGTTGGGCTCGGCCACCCGCCACATGAGCTTGAAGATGACGATCGAGAGGACCAGGACGGCGGCCGCCGCGTAGCCAACGATCATTGTGGGACTCCCCCTTTTGCAGGCAAGGGGCGGCGGCTACATCCGGGTCACGACGACGGTACGGGGCGGGTAGTACTCGACGACGACGATGCGCGTCCCCCTGGTGATGGTGTCGTCGTCGGTGGCGTAGGCGTGGAACGCCTCGCTGCCGCCGCGGACCTCGATCATCACCTCGCCGAGCTTGCCCGGGCCGATCGTGCCCGTGACCCGGCCCATCTTGCCGATCATCCTCTGGTCGGCCATTGGACCGTCACCTCGTGCAGCGCTTGTGGCGCCGGGCCCGTTGCCCGGCACCGAGTCACAGTGTCGCACCGGTTGGGCGGTGCGGGCGAGAGGACTCGAACCTCCATGCCTTGCGGCACCGGGACCTAAACCCGGCGCGTCTACCAGTTTCGCCACGCCCGCTCGGCGGCCGGCCCAGGGTATCCGGCCGGGCCGGGAGAAATCCCTCAAGGGAGCCGCTCCCGACGCCGAAACCAAGATCGAAGCACCGACGAAATGGCAGCCCCGGGGCAACCCGGGCGACGCAAAGCCACGGGCCTTCAGCGGGCGACCGCCAGGCAGCCGGGCTGCCGAACCGGGACCTGGTTCCCGGCTGGAGGGAACCCGTTGAACAGGCTTGTGAAGGGCATGCTGGTGCTGGTGCTGGTCCTCGCCGGGGCTGCCGCCAGCCTCCCCGCCTCCGCCGTCACCGCCGACGAGCAGTCGTTCGTCACCAAGCTGAACGACCTGCGGGCCTCCAAGGGCGTCGCCCGCCTGGCCGTCGACGCCCGGCTCACCGACATCGCCCGGGCCTGGTCGACGAGCATGGCGTCGACGAACGTGCTGGCCCACAACCCCTCCTACGCCGCCCAGGCGCCGGCCGGCTGGACCAAGCTCGGCGAGAACGTCGGCTACGGCTACTCGGTGCAGAGCATCCACGACGCCCTCGTCGCCAGCCCCGGCCACTACGCCAACATGGTGGACCCGGCGTTCAACGCCGTCGGGATCGGCGTGGCGTACTCCGGGTCCAAGATCTGGGTCACCCAGTCGTTCATGAAGAACGCCAACGTGGTGGTCGTCTCCGCCACCGCCCTGCCCACTTCCGGCACCGACTGGTACCGGCTGGTGGCCGCCGGCGGCGAGACCCGCAGCTACGGGGCGGCCGGCGCCCTGGCGGGGGTCGCCAGCAACTCGCCCGTCGTCGCCATCTCGTCCACGGCCAGCGGTGCCGGTGCCTGGATGGCGGCGGCCGACGGTGCCGTGTTCGCCGAGGGCGACGCCGGCTACTACGGGTCCATGGGCGGCAAGCCCCTGAGCCAGCCGATCGTCGGCATGGCGGCCACGCCGACCGGCAACGGCTACTGGCTGGTCGCCCGGGACGGCGGGGTCTTCTCCTTCGGCGACGCCGCGTTCTTCGGCTCGACCGGCAACATCCGGCTGAGCCAGCCCATCGTGGGCATGACCGCCTCGCCGACCGGCAAGGGCTACTGGTTCGTGGCCGCCGACGGGGGCATCTTCGCCTTCGGCGACGCCGCCTTCAAGGGCTCCACCGGCGCCATGCGGCTGGCCCAGCCGGTCGTGGGCATGGCCGCCACCAAGTCGGGCGAGGGCTACTGGCTGGTGGCACGGGACGGAGGGATCTTCTCCTTCGGGGACGCCGCCTTCTTCGGCTCCACCGGCAGCATCCGGCTCAACCAGCCCATCGTCGGGATGGCCCGCTCGGCCACCGGCAACGGCTACCGGTTCGTCGCCGCCGACGGCGGGATCTTCTCCTTCGGAGACGCCGCCTTCCTCGGCTCGGCGTCGGGCACCCCGCTCGCCTCCGCCATCACCGCCATCGTCGCCGCCGCGGTGTAGTCGACGCCGGAGGTTATTTCGCGGTAGTCCGGCCTGGAGAGAGACCGGTTAGTGTCTAGCCGAAGCTCATCTTCTTTGCCTGGGAGGCTCGGATGAAGATCGATCGGCGGCTTCCGGTCGCAGGTGTCGTCGCGCTGGCGTTCGGGGTCCTGGTGCCCACCGCGGCATTCGGCCACGCCGACAACGTTGCTGGTGTGATGGTCGTCACCGGCAACCGCGGCGGCTCGTCGACCACGGTGGGTGCGGGCACCTCGGTCTACTGCGCCGGCAGCCCATCGGGAACGGCGCAAGCTTCGGCCAACGGCGGATCGGTCACCGTCACGGTCTCTGCCTCCACCCAGCCGGGCTGCACCACGTCGTTGCCCTCCGGGACGTACTCGTTGTTCTTCGAGAACGACGCCTTCGCGCTCGACGCCAACGGGAACTGGTCAGGCGTCGAGTTCTGTGACGGTCATTTCCCGAGTCCGTTGGCGCCCGATCGGGGTACGCTGCTCGGCACCATGAAGGTGAAGGGCGGTGGCACCGGGCAGGGAACCTTCGCCCTCCCGAGCGGCCTGACTCCCAACGCGAGCGGCAGGGCCGGCGGCGTCTGCATGACTGACATGGCTCCGGAGAACAGCAGCCAGACCTTCGAGAACGTGGCGGTGCTGACGATCGTCGCCTGAGCGCCTACGAGGGGCCGGCCGCCCCGGCCGCCGCCGGCCCGAACTGGGTGCGGTGGAGCACGCCATAGAGCCCCGGGACGTCCACCAGCTGGTCGTGGGTGCCCCGCTGGACGATCGTGCCGTGGTCGAGCACGAGGATCTGGTCGGCCGCCCGGATGGTGGACAGGCGGTGGGCGATGACCACGGAGGTGCGCCCCTCCAGTGCAGCGGCGAGCGCCTGCTGCACCAGCCCCTCGGTCTCGGAGTCGAGGTGGGCGGTGGCCTCGTCGAGGATCACCACGGCGGGGTCCTTGAGCAGCACCCGGGCGATGGCCAGGCGCTGCTTCTCGCCGCCCGACAGCCGGTAGCCCCGCTCGCCGACGACGGTGTCGTAGCCGTCGGGCAGCGAGGCGATGAGGTCGTGGATGCGGGCCGCCCGGCAGGCCGCCACCAGGTCCTCGTCGGTGGCCCACCGCCTGGCGTAGCGGAGGTTGGCGGCCACCGAGTCGTGGAAGAGGTGGACGTCCTGGGCCACCACGCCGGTGGCCGCCGCCACGCTGGACAGCGTGAGGTCGCGGAGGTCGTGGCCGTCGAGACGGACGGCGCCCTCGGTCACGTCGTAGAAACGCACCAGGAGCGAGGCCAGCGTGCTCTTGCCGGCGCCGGTGGGACCCACGAGGGCGGTCATGGTGCCGGGCTCGGCGGCGAACGACACGCCCTGGAGTATCCAGTCCGACGGGCCCTCGTCCGTGCGGGCGCCCTCGGCCTCCAGGGAGGCGATGGACATGCGGTCGGGCGCCGGGTAGCGGAACCAGACGCCGTCCACCTCCAGGCGGCCGGTGGCCCGGGGCAGGGAGGCGGCGTCCGGCCGCTCGTCGACCGCGTGCGGGGCGTCGAGCACCTCGAAGCAACGCTCGAACGAGACGAGGGCGGTGAGCAGGTCGACCCTTGCGTTCGAGAGGTCGGTGAGCGGCGAGTAGAGGCGGGCCACGTAGGCGGCCAGGGCGGTGAGGCCGCCGATCTGGAGTGACCCGGAGATCACCGCCCGGCTCCCGACCCAGTACACGCCGGCCGTGCCGAGGGCGCCGGTGATGGCCAGTATGGCGAAGTAGACCCTCGCCGTCATGGCCGCGTGGACGGCGTTGTCGCGCACCGCCCGGGCTCGGCCCCCGAACTCCTCCAGCTCGTTCTCCCTGCGCCCGAACAGTTTCACCAGCATGGCGCCCGCCACGTTGAACCGCTCCGCCATCACCGCGCCCATGTCGCTGCTCAGCTGCATGCGGTCCCTGGACATCGACACCAGGCGGGTGCTGAGCAGGCGGTCGACGAGCAGCGCCACGGGCACGATGCACAGGGCGAAGGCGGTGACCTGCCAGCTGAGGGCCACCATGGCGGTGAGGGTGGCGGCCACCAGGAGCAGGTTCGACACGACGGTGGCCACGGTGGTGACCGTCCCTTCCGCTCCCACCACGTCGGTGGTGAGGCGGGAGATGACGGCCCCCGTCTGCGCCCTCGTGAAGAAGCCGACCGGCATCCGCTGGACGTGGTCGAACAGCCTCAGGCGCATGTCGAGGATCAGGCCCTCGCCGATGCGGGCCGACAGCCACCGGTTCACCAGGCGCAGGCCGGTCTCCGCCAGCGCCAGCCCCACGGCCACGGCGACGAGGAGGTTCACCTTCGACAGGTCCTTGGACGGGATGGCCTTGTCGATCAGCTGCTTGATGACGAGCGGCGGGAGCACGGCCACGAACGACAGCAGCACGATGGTGGCCAGGTAGAACGCCAGCTGGGACCGGTAGGGGCGGGCGAACGACCACGCCCGCCGGAGGGTGGCCCGGTGGATGCGGGCCTGGGCCAGCTCCTCGGGGTCGAGCCGGGCCGCCCGCCGCCGCCCCCCGCCCCCGTGGTGCTCGCGCATGCTCCTACGTTCGCGCGGCCTCGGTGGGGTACGTTCCGCACCTATGGCGCTGACGTCGTACCTGGCCGGCGAGGTCGTCGAGGACTTCGCCGACGGCCGGCTCGACCGCCGGGAGGCGCTGCGGCGCCTCGGGCTGCTCGGGGTGGGTATGGCCGCCGCCGCCGGCCTGCTGGCGGCGTGCAGCTCGGGGGGCAGGGGCGAACAGGCGGCCACCACCACGGCGCCGCCGACGAGCACCACCGCTGCGGCCGGCGAGCCGATCCGGTTCCCCGGGCCCAGGGGCGAGTTGCTGGCCGCCTACGCCGCCCCGGCGGGCGCCCCCCGGGCGGCGGTGCTGGTGGTGCACGAGAACCGTGGCCTCACGGCCCACTTCTACGACCTGGTCCGGCGCTTCGCCGCCGAGGGCTACGCCGCCCTGTGCGTGGACCTCCTCTCGGAGCAGGGCGGCACCGCCTCGCTCCCCGACCCGGCCGCCGCCCCGACGGCGCTCAGCAACGCCGGCACCGACGCCCTGGTGGCCGACCTGCGGGCCGGCATCGACGAGCTCCAGCGGCGGGTGCCGGGCGTGAAGGTCGGGGAAGTCGGGTTCTGCTTCGGCGGGGCCATGTCGTGGTACCTCCTCCAGGCCGGCGAGGCCCGCCTGTCGGCGGTGATCCCGTTCTACGGCCCCTCGCCCGAACCGGCCGACTTCACCAGGGCCAAGGCCGCCGTCCTCGGCATCTACGCCGGCAACGACCAGCGGGTGAACGCCTCCAAGCCGGCGGCCGAGGCCGGCCTCCAGGCCGCCGGCCTGGTCCACGAGATCAAGGTGTACGACGGGGCCGACCACGCCTTCTTCAACGACACCGGCCCCCGCTACAACCCCGAGGCGGCGGCCCAGGCCTGGGCCGCCGTCCTCGACTGGTTCGGCCGATACCTGTCGTAGCCTGCGGGCGGTAGCCTCGGCGTTATGCCTGCGCCTCTTCCTGCCGCAGTCGCCCAGCAAGGTGGCGACCGCTCCGCTGACATCTACCAGCGGCTCCTCAAGGAGCGCATCGTGTTCCTCGGCACCCAGGTCGACGACCAGTCGGCCAACCTGCTGTGCGCCCAGCTCCTGCTGCTGGCCGCCGAGGACCCCGAGCGCGACATCAACGTCTACATCAACTCGCCGGGCGGCTCCGTCACCGCCGGCCTGGCCATCTACGACACCATGCAGTACGTCCCCTGCGACGTGTCCACCGTGTGCATGGGTCTGGCCGCCTCCATGGGCCAGTTCCTCCTGTGCGCCGGCACCCCCGGGAAGCGCTACGCCCTGCCGCACTCCCGGATCCTGATGCACCAGCCGTCCGGGCAGATGCAGGGCCAGGCGGCCGACATCGCCATCCAGGCCGAGCAGATCATCTACCTGAAGCGGATGATGGCCGAGCGCATCGCCCACCACACCGGCCAGCCGGTGGAGCGCATCGAGGCCGACTCCGACCGGGACCGGTGGTTCACCGCCCAGGAGGCGCTCGACTACGGCTTCATCGACAAGGTGATCGAGAAGGCCAGTCAGGCCCGCGCCCTCACGCCGTGATCCTGGGCCCGGAGGCCGTCTCCGGGCCATCATTGCGACATGCGGTTCGTGAATGCTGAGGGGCGGGCCGCCCTTCTCGTGGAGGGCGCCGTCTACGACCTGCACGAGCTGACGGGCGGAGCTGTCCCCTCGTCGCCCATGGACGTCGTCCTCGACCACTGGGACGCCGCCCTCGAGGCCTTCGCCGCCGGCGCCTTCGAAGGCGGCCGGCCGGCGTCGTCGGTGCACTTCGGCCCGCCGGTGCCGGCACCCCGGTCGGTGTACGCCATCGGCGTCAACTACCGGGAGCACGCCCGGGAGATGAATCTCCAGGTGGGCGCCATCCCGCCGGTGTTCACCAAGTTCCCGTCGTCCATCAACGGGCCCTACGACGACGTGGTGCTCCCCCTCGGCGAGGGCACCACCGACTGGGAGGCGGAGCTGGCCTTCGTGGTGGGCGAGGGTGGGCGTTTCCTCGCCGCGTCCGAGGCCTTCGAGTGCCTCCGGGGTTTCATGGTCGCCCAGGACGTGTCCGAGCGGTTCGTCCAGATGGCGGCCGGCCAGCAGTTCTCTCTCGGCAAGAGCTTCGACTCCTTCTGCCCCATCGGCCCCGCCATCGTCACGATCGACGAGCTGGCCGATCCCCTCAACCTGCGCATCCGGTGCCGGGTCAACGGCGAGGTGATGCAGGACAGCTCGACCGCCGACATGATCGTCGACGTCCCCCACCTGGTGGAGCTGCTGTCGTCGGTGATGACCCTCACCGCCGGCGACGTGTGCCTCACCGGCACGCCCTCCGGCGTGGGCGTCGGCCGCCGGCCGCCGCGCTACCTCCGGGGCGGCGACGTGCTGGAGACCGAGATCGCCGGCCTGGGCGTCATGCGCAACCGCTGTGTCGCCGAAGGGCTCGACGACGACGTCAACGGGGCCCGCCACCGCCGGCGCCGGCGGGGGGCGCACCCGGCGGCGGGATCCTGACCGCCTCGCTAGCCTCCGGGGCGTGTCCGGGGTGATCGACCACCGGCGCCTGCTGGACGAGATCGACGCCGAGGTCCGCCGCCGGCGCGCCGACCCGTCGGTGGCCGCCCTCGAGCGGGACCTCGACGCGTCCTTCGCCCGGTTCGCGCCCGCGCCGGCCGCCGGTACCGGGTTCGAAGCGATGCTGACGCGGGCCCAGGACGCCTCGTTCGTCGACGCCAGCCCGGCCGTCGTGTCGTCCCGGACGGCGGTGCGGCGCCTCAAGGGGCTGGTGCACCGGGCCGTCGGGTGGGAGGTTCGCCACGTGGCCGTGCAGGTCAGCGCCTTCGCCGCCACCCTCACCGAGGCGGTGCGCCTGCTGGGCCGGCGGGTCGACGCCCTGGAGGCCGCTCGCGCCGACCCGGTGGACCCCTTCGAGCCCCCGGCGTGGGAGTGGGCGCCGGTGCTGGCCGGCGTGGTGGCCGGTCCGCCCGGACCGGTGGGGCTGGCCGGGTGCGGGGCGCTGGCCGAGGCGCTCGGTGCCATCGGGATCGACGCCGTCGAGGTTTCCGGGGATCCCGCCGGCCCGTTCGGCGCCCTGGTGCTCAGCGGCCCGGCCGTGCGCCGGCCGCCGGCCGCCCTGGCCGCCCTGGCCCGGCGGGCGGCCGCCGCCGTGGCGCCGGGCGGCACCGTCGTGGTCGTCGACGCCGACCCGGCGGCGTGGGCCGCCGCCCGCTCGCCCGTCGAGGTCGACCTCGGCGCGCGCCCGCTGCACGCCGCAACCTGGCGCGTCCTGCTGGCCGACGCCGGCCTGGAGCCGGCGGGCGACGCGCCAGCGGGCGGTGCCGGCGCCTACGCCGTGGTGGCCCGCCGGCCGTGAACCCGCCCCCGCCCGCGTTCTCGGTATGGAAACTCACGCCAGGGCGTGAGTTTCCATACCGAGAATCCTGGAGGCGGGCGGGGTGACGGCGGTGCACCAGTTCCTCGCCACCTTCGCCCCCCACGACGCGGTGGGCGCCCACGCCGTGCACGCCCAGCGGGTCCTGCGGGGGATGGGACTGGAGTCCGACCTCTACGCCGGCGGCATCCGGCCGGCGCCGGGCGTGGAGGTGCGGCCGTACTCCGACTACCGGGGCGGGGGGGACGCCCACCTGCTGTACCACCTGTCCACGGGCAGCGAGGTGGCCGAGTTCCTGCGCCGGCGGCCCGAGCCGCTGGTGCTCGACCACCACAACGTCACCCCGCCCCGGTTCGTGGAGCGGTGGGACCCGGCGGCGGCCGCCGAGCTGGTGGTGGGGGAGTGCCAGCTGCGCGCGCTGGCGCCGGCCGCCGAGCTGGGGCTGGCGGTGTCGGAGTGGAACCGGCGCGACCTGGAGGACGCCGGCTGCCGGCGCACGGCGGTGGCGCCGGTGCTCGTCGACCTCGACGCCGCGCAGGCCGAGCCCGATAGGCGGGTGCTGGAAGAACTGTTGCAGGGCAAGCGAGCCGGGTCGATCGACTGGCTCTTCGTGGGCCGGCTGGCCCCCCACAAGTGCCAGCACGACGTGGTGGCCGCCTTCGCCGCCTATCGCCGGCTGCACGACCCCCACGCTCGCCTCCGGTTGGTGGGGGCGCCCGCCTCGCCGGCCTACGCCGCCGCCCTCGGCGCCACGGTGGAGCGCCTCGGCCTGGCCGGCGCCGTCGACCTCACGGGTCCGGTGAGCGCCGGCGCCCTCGGCGCCCACTACCGGGCGGCCGGCGTGCTGGTGTGCCTGTCCGACCACGAGGGCTTCTGCGTGCCCCTGCTGGAGGCCATGGCCGCCGGTGTGCCGGTGGTCGCGTACGCGGCAGGCGCCGTCCCCGAGACGGTCGGCGACGCCGCCCTCCTGCTGCCGGCCAAGGACCCCCTCACGGTGGCCGAGGCCGTCCACCGGGTGGCCGGCGACGAGCGACTGCGGGCCGCCCTGGTCGCCGCCGGCCGTGAGCGGGTGGCCGCCTTCGGGCTGGCCCGGGCGGCCAAGGCGTTCGAGGCGCGCATCGCCGAGTTGCTGGCCGGCTGATGGGCGCCCTCCACCAGTTCGTCCGCACCCTGGAGCGCAGCGCCGTCGGCAACCACGTGCTGGAATTGCAGCGGCTGGCCGTCGAGGAGGTGGGTGTGGCGTCAACGGTGTTCGCCGAGGCGGTCCATCCCAGCCTGGCCGGCCGGGCCCGGCCCCTTGCCGACTACGGCTCGGCCGTGCCGGCGGCCGCCGACGACGTGCTCGTCTACCACCATGCCGTCGGCGCCCACACGGCCGACGTGGTGGCAACCCGCCCCGAGCGGCTGGTGGTCGACCACCACAACGTCACCCCGCCGCTGTTCAACGAGGGATGGGCGCCCGACGTCGCCTACGAGTGCGCGTGGGGCGTCCGTCAGCTGCGCCTGCTGGCGCCCCGGGCCGAGCTGGGCGTCGGCGACTCGTCGTTCAACGCCGGCGAGCTGGCCGCCGCCGGCTGCCGCACCACGGCGGCGGCGCCCATCCTGGTCGACCTTTCGCCGTTCGCCGGCACCGGCGACGTGGAGCCGCCCGGCCCCACCGAGTGGCTGTTCGTGGGGCGGATGGCGCCCAACAAGTGCCAGCACGACGTGGTCACCGCCTTTGCCGCCTACCGCCGCCTGTACGAGCCCGAGGCCCGCCTGTGCCTCGTCGGGGGCGGCGGGGGGCGCTACGGCGACGCGGTGGCCGCCCACGCCGAGGCCCTGGGCGTGGGCGACGCCGTGCGCCTGTTGGGCTCGGTGTCGTTCGAGGAGCTGGTGGCCCGGTACCGGGCGGCGTCGGTGTTGGTCTGCCTGTCCGAGCACGAGGGCTACTGCGTGCCCCTGCTGGAGGCCATGGCGGCAGGCGTGCCGGTGGTGGCGTACGCGTCGACGGCCGTCCCCGAGACGCTGGCCGGCGCCGGCGTCCTCCTCGACACCAAGGAGCCCCTCCGGGTGGCCGCCGCGGTGGCCCAGGTGCGGGGCGACGACGCCCTCCGCCGCTCGCTGCGCAAGGCCGGCGCGGCCCGGGCCGCCGAGCTGGACCTGGCCCCCACCCGCCGGCGCTGGGCCGCGCTCCTCGAGACGCACGGGTTGGTTGGTCCCTGATGGTTCGCTCCGCGCCATCCTGGCGCTCCGCTCACTGTCGCCGGCGCCCTGGCGGGCGCGACGGCGACGCCGGCCGAGCGTCGACCCGAGTTGGGGGCCGCCATCCGTGGCGGCTTGCGGAGAGCTGAGATGCCCGACGCCACCGTCGCGCTGAAGGTCCCCGGGGACACCCTCGCCCTCACCGGCGACGCCGCCGACGCCGGCGTCCTGGGCGCCGTGCAGCGCTCGGGCGGCGCCTACGAGCCGGGGCTGCTGGCCCTGCTGGCCCGCCGGCTGGCGCCCGACGCCGTCGCCCTCGACGTGGGCGCCAACATCGGCCCCGTCACCCTGGCCATGAGCCGGCTGTGCCCGCGGGGCCGGGTGTTCGCGCTGGAGCCGGCCCCGTCCAACTACGCCTACCTGCGGGCCAACCTGGCCGCCAACCGGGCGGGCAACGTGTCGGCCGAGTGCCTGGCCCTCTACGACACCGAGGGCCGGCTGTCGTTCGCCGAGAGCGCCGACGACCCCGCCGGCTCGCACGTGGGCGAGGGTTCCACGTCGGTGGACGCCACCACCCTCGACTGCTTCGTGGCCGAGCGGGGGATCGCCCGCATAGACCTGGTGAAGATGGACGTCGAGGGCTCCGAGCTGCGCGTACTCCGGGGTGGGCAGGCGACGCTGACGCGGCTGCGGCCCGACCTGGTGTTCGAGGTCAATCCCGTTGTCCTGCGCCGGTTCCACCGCGCGTCCTACGCCGACCTGCTCGACGCCGTGCGGGCCACCCACCCGCACGTGTTCTCCTTCGACGGCCACGGGCGCACGGCGGCCGTCGGGTCCACCGGGCACGTGCGCCGGCTGCTGGCCGCCCAGGGCGTGGTGAACCTGCTGGCCACCGCCCGCCGGCCGGGCGCCGGCGACCTGGCGCGGGGCGCCGGCGGGCTGGCCGCCCTGGCCGCCCGGTCGAACCGGTGGCGGGCGCCGGCCCTGGAGTTCGCGGTGGCGCCGGCGTTGCGGCTGAGCGTCCCCCGCCGGGTCTGGGGCGGGCGGGTGGGCGAGCGCCTCCACCTGCCGGTGGGCGTGTGGAACACCGGGCGTGAGTGGCTGTCTAGCGGCTGGCCGCACCACCCCGTCCACGTGGCCTGCCGGTGGTCGGACGGCGCCGAGGGGCCCCGGGCCGACCTGCCCCGCCCGCTGCGACCGGGGGCGGCCGGCACGGCCGTCCTCGGCGTCGACCTGCCGGCCCGGCCCGGCCACTACGAGCTCACCGTCACCCTCGTGCAGGAGCGCTACGCCTGGTTCGACGACCTCGACGCCGCCCTGGTGGCCAGGGTGGCCGTGGAGGTGCACGAGTAGTCTCTGCGCGTGCCGGTGGTGGACGAGATCGAGGAGCAGGCCCGCGCCCTCGAGGCCTCGCCCGGCTTCCCGGCCGAGGAGGTCGACCGCATCCGGCGGGCGGCCAGCCGGCTCGACCCCGTCGACGCCGTGCCGGGCGACGTCACCGGCGCCCTGGCCGTGCTGGAGCGGCGGGCGGCGGCCGGCGTGGTCCTCCCTGCCATCTCCCGCCGCAGCCCAGGCGGCCTGGCCCGGTGGGCGGTGGTGCGCCTCAACCTGTGGGCGGCCCGCTACGGCGCCCAGCAGCTGGCCCAGGTGGGCAGTGCCACCGTGGGGCTCGGCGTGGCCGTGCGGGAGCGCATCGAGGCGCTGGAGGCCGAGGTCGACCGGCTGCGGGCCGAGGTCGAGCGCCTGGGGGCGGGCTGAGCCGCCCGTGCCGGTCGCGGTCCACCAGTTCCTGCCCACCTTCGCCGAGCACGACGCCATCGGCATGCACGTGCGCCGGCTCCAGCGCCTGCTGCGGGGCGCCGGGTACGCGTCGGACGTCTACGCCGACGACATCCACGCCGAGGTGCGGGGCCGGGCCCTGCCGTTCCGGGACTTCCGGCCGGCGCCGGGCGAGCGGCCGTGGGTGCTGTACCACAGCTCCACCGGCAGCACCATGGCCGCCGAGCTGGCGGGGGCCGGCCTGCCGCTGGTCGTCGACTACCACAACATCACGCTGCCCCGGTTCTTCGAGCGGTGGGAGCCCCTCGCCGCCCACAGCATGCGGGCCGGTCGGGAGCAGCTGCGGGTGCTGGCGCCGGCCGCCACCTTCGGCATCGCCGACT
This sequence comes from Acidimicrobiales bacterium, assembly GCA_035689115.1. GTDB lineage: Bacteria > Actinomycetota > Acidimicrobiia > Acidimicrobiales > JAHFUS01. The sequence goes on along the minus strand of DASSMA010000076.1, from coordinate 130,792 downwards.
CCACGTTCAACGAGGCCGACCTGGTGCGGGCCGGGTTCGCCCGGACGGCGGTGTCGCCCATCCTGGTGGACTTCGCCGACTACGACGTGGCGCCCGACCAGCGGGCGCTGGCCCGCCTGCGCAAGGGCGGCGGGCCGCTGTGGCTGTTCGTCGGCCGGGTGGCGCCCAACAAGTGCCAGCACGACGTCATCGCCGCCTTCGCCGCCTACCGCCGCCTCCACGCGCCGGACGCCCGGCTGCGCATCGTGGGCGGCCGCACGTCGCAGCTGTACTGGCAGGCGCTCGAGGAGCTGATCGCCGACCTCGGCCTCGGCGACGCGGTGCGCCTCACCGACAGCATCTCGTTCCCCGAGCTGCTGGCCCACTACGAGGCGGCCGACGTGTTCGTGTGCCTCTCCGAGCACGAGGGCTTCTGCGTCCCGGTGCTGGAGGCGATGCGCTTCGACGTGCCGGTGGTGGCCTACGGGGCGTCGGCCGTCCCCGAGACGGTGGGCGACGCCGCGGTGGTGCTGCCCGGCAAGGACCCCGTGCTGGTGGCGGCGGCCGTCGACCGCGTGCTGTCCGACGACGCCCTGCGCCGCTCGCTGGTGGACGCCGGCCGGGCGCGGGTCGAGCACTTCTCGTTGGAGCACACCGGCAAGCAGATGCTCGACACGGTCACGTCGGTGGTCGGGCCGGCCGATGGGTGAGGGGCGCATCGCCTTCGTGCCGGTGCGCTACGGCGACGACGTCGTCGGCGGCTCCGAGGCGGTGGTGCGGGAGGCGGCCCTCGGCCTGGCCGCCCGCGGCTGGGAGGTCGACGTCCTCACCAGCTGCGCCAAGAGCCACTACACGTGGTCCAACGAGTACCCGGCCGGCGTGTCCCGGAGCGGCGCCCTCACCGTGCGCCGGTTCCCCACCGTGGTGCCGCAGCACAGCCGGCGGTTCGGGTCGCTCACCCTGCGCATCCAGGCCGGCGAGGAGGTCTCCGCCGCCGAGGAGGTGGAGTGGGTCAACGGGCTGTTCCGGGTGCCGGAGATGTTCCACTGGCTGGTGGCCCACGCCGGCGACTACGACGCCCTGGTGTTCTCGCCCTACCTCTTCTGGCCGGCGGTGGCCTGCTCGGCCATCGCGCCGGAGCGCAGCGTGGTGATGCCCTGCCTGCACGACGAGCCCTACGCCCATCTCGGCGTCTACCAGCCGCTGCTGGCCGAGTCGGCCAGCGTGTGGTTCCTGTCCGAGCCCGAGCACCAGCTGGGCCACCGGCTGGGCGGTCTCCCGCCCCACCACGTGGTGACGGGCGCCGGCGTCGACGTCCCCGCGGACTACGACGTGGAGGGCTTCCGCGCGAGGTACGGGCTCACCCGGCCGTTCGTCCTCTACGCCGGCCGGCGGGAGGAGGGCAAGGGCTGGGACTGGCTGCTGCGGGCCTACACGCGGGCCGTCGAGCGCGACCGGATGCCGCTCGACCTCGTCACCATCGGGGTGGGGCCGCCGCTGGCCGCCGACTTCGCCACCGACCGCGTGGTCGACCTCGGCTTCCTCGACGACCGCGAGCGCGACAACGCCTTCGCCGCCGCCGCCGTCTACGTGCAGCCCAGCCGCAACGAGAGCTTCTCCCGCACGGTGATGGAGGCGTGGCTGGCCGGCACGCCGGTGGTGGCCAGCGCCGCCAGCGACGTGGTCACCTGGCACTGCGAGCGCTCCGGCGGCGGCCTCACGTTCGGCGACGAGATCGAGCTGGAGGAGTGCCTGGTCGCCCTGGGCGGCGACCCCGACGGCGCCGCCGCCATGGCCGCCGCCGGCCGCGAGTACGTCCTCGGGAACTACTCCTGGCCCACCGTGCTGGACCGCATGGAGGCCGGACTGCGAGTGGTGTGCGCGCCCTCGTCGTAGGCGACTACCCGCCGTCGCCCGGCGCCGGTCCCCGCCGCACGCTGGCCGCCGTGCGCCGGCTGGTGGACGCCGGCCACGACGTCACCGTGGTGTCGCCGCAGACGAGCGCCGCCCACCACGCCCGCCCCCTGGCCGGCCTGCGGGGGGCGGTCGTGCTGGCCGCCAGCGCCCCCCGCTTCGACGAGTTGGTCCTGCGGCTGGCGCCGGGCATCCCGGTGCGGCCGCTCTGGGAGGTGGTCGACGGCGCCGCCCTGATCGCCGCCCTGCTGCCGTGGCGGCGGGTCACGCTGGAGGTCGACGACCTGGCCGCCTTCCCGCTGCTCCCCGGCGGCCGGCTCTCCCGCGTGCTGTTCGGCCGGGCCGACGCCGTGGTGGTCGCCGGCGACGACGACCGCCGGCTGCTGCTGGCCACCACCGACGTGGCGCCCGAGCGCGTCACCGTGGCACCGCCCCCCGGCCTGCCCCGCCCGCCGCCCGGGCCGGGCGCCGGCGAGCCCTCGCCGGCCGCCGACGCGCTGGCCACCCGCCTGGTGCTGATGTCGCGCGTGCGGGCGGCGTCGGCGCTGGTCAAGGCGGTGCCCGGCGCCTGGCCGCCGCCGCCCGACCCCGAGCCGCCGGGCCCGCCCAAGCCGCCCCCGCCCACCACCGCCGCCGGCTGGGCGGTGTACCTGGTGAAGAAGGCGGTGCGGACCGCCCTCGGCCCCTACGCCGACGAGGTCCTCGGCCCGGTGTTCAAGGCCCGGCTGGCGGTGCGGGGCTGGCGCGGGGGCCCGCAGGTCTGAGCCGCCGGGCGCTCAGTCGGCGGCCTGCACCCGGTCGAGCAGGGCGCTTCCCTCCTCGTCGAGCGCCCACAGCGACGAACGGAGGTCCGAGTACGGCAGCAGCTGGCGCAGGCGTCGCTCGAGGGCTGCGACGTCCGGGCCGCTGACGAACCAGTCGCACCGGTCCTCGCCGGCCCACAGCAGAATCGCCACTCCGAGGTCGTCCTCGAACCGGAGGTTGCGCGGACAGGCCCAGCCCCAGGTCGCAGGTGCGCTCCGGAACTGCGTCGTGAGCATCGCCCGGTGGCCTCGTCGAGCTCCGCCGCTTCGGCCTGGACGAGCGGTGTCATGCCCAGCAAGCGTTGATCCCAGGCCCAGGCGTAGGCGAAGACGCCTATGTCGTCGGCGTAGCGGAAGGGGCCGGGACCGTCGACGAGGTCGCCGCCCACGAGCACCGGCGGGTTGTCGCCGGCGTCGAGCGGGATACCCCACGCGCACACGCCCTGGTTCTCGACCATGAGCAGGAGCACGTCGCCCTCGACCTCGGGCATCTCGTCACCAGCCAGGCGGGGCGAGGCGAGGCACGGCTCAGCGTCGTGCGTCGCGGCGAGGGCGTCGAGGAGGCCGTCGTAGGCGACCAGTGAGCAGACGGAGCTCTGCAGCGGCCGACCCGAGCGATCGGCAATGGTCGACGCAACGCGCTCGGACTCGATCTGCGGGAGAGCCGGACCGCCGAGAAGCGCGGCCGCGGCGGCGACCGACCAGTCGGTGGACATGGCGGCATCATGCCTCGCCGCCTGGCCCCCGTCAGCGGGAGCGGGGCAGCCAGCTGAAGCGGCGGAGGGCGATCACCAGCCCGGCCACGCCCCAGGCGACCACCACCAGCAGGTCCCGGCCGGCGACGCCGGCGCCGGTGGTGTGCGGGTTGAAGGCGGTGAGCAGGGCGGCGGCCAGGTGGCGCACGGGGAAGAAGCCGGCCACCTGGACCAGCCAGTTGGGCAGCGTGTCGACCGGCACGAAGACGCCGGAGATGAAATAGAGCGGCAGGATGATCGCCTGGGTGATGGGCTGGGCGGCGTCGTGGTCGCGGATCACCGAAGCGACGGCGTAGCCGAGGCAGCAGAACGCCATCGCCCCGACCACCACGGTGAGGTACAGGGCGGGGAGGGTGCGGGCCGGCACGCGGGCGTCGTAGGCGGCCCACCCCACGGCCAGCAGGACGGTGGCCATGGCCACCGCCACCACGACCGCCGTCAGGGCCCGGCCGGCGATGACGGCGCTGGCCGGCACCGGGGTGGCCCGCCGGCGCTTGAGCACGCCCGTCTCCCGCTGGGCGGTGACGGAGATCACCAGGTTGACGAAGGCGGCGGCGACCACGCCGAGGGTGATGATGCCGGGCACGTAGTACACCGACGCGTCCATGCGGCCGCCGGCGACGGCGACGGTGTCGTTCTTGCCGCCGAACACGTTGCCGAACAGGACCAGGAAGATCACCGGCAGGGCCAGGGTGAAGAAGCGGGCCTGGCGGTTGCGGAGGAAGGCCCGCATGTCGTAGCGGAACTGGTGGCCGGCCATGGACACGGCCGGGCCGAGGGTTGCGGTCACGGGGTCTCCGCCGGGGCGGTGAGGGCCAGGTACACGTCCTCGAGGGTGGGCCGGCGGACGTCGAGGTCGGGGAGGTCGACCCCCCGGCCGATGGCCCACTCGGCCAGCAGGCGCAGGTGGACCAGCGGCGAGTCGCTGAGCAGCACTGTGCGCCCGTCGGTCGACGGCTCGGCGAGGGGGCGGAGGGCGTCGGGGAGGTCGCCGTCGTCGATCGCCGAGGGGAGCGTGAACCGGATCGTGGCCCGCATGCGGTCGCGGCCGCCGAGGGTCTGCGGCGTGCCCTCGGCCACGATCCGGCCGCCGGCCACGACGGCGATGCGGTCGGCCAGGTGCTCGGCCTCGTCCATGTAATGAGTGGTGAGGAACACGGTCTTGCCCAGGTCGCGCAGGCCGGCGACGACGTCCCACGCCGCCCGCCGGGCCGACGGGTCGAACCCGGTGGTGGGCTCGTCGAGGAAGATGAGGTCCGGGTCGCCGATGAGGGCGAGGGCCACGTCGAGCCGGCGGCGCTGGCCGCCGGACAGGCGGGTGGCGGTGGCGTCCGGCCGGTCGGCCAGGCCGACCAGCTCGAGGGTCGCGTCCACGTCCCGGGGAGATCGGTAGTAGCCGGCGTACAGCTGCACGCACTCGCGCACCGACAGGCCGGGTTCGGGCTCGGACTCCTGGAGGACCACGCCGATGCGGTCCCGCCAGGCCCCGCCGGCCGTGGCCGGGTCCTCGCCGAGGACGCTCACCGTGCCGCTGGTGCGCGGCCGGAAGCCCTCCAGGATCTCGACGGTGGTGGTCTTGCCGGCGCCGTTGGGGCCGAGGAAGGCGAAGATCTCGCCGGCCCGCACATCGAGGTCGATGCCCCGCACCGCCTCCTGCGCCCCGTAGCGCTTGACCAGCTCCCGCACCGACACCACCACCTCCGCCGACGCGAGGCGCCCCTCGGAGAGGCTGCCGGCGCTCATCACCGCTCGGCGTCGAGGGCGGCGAGGAGCTTGCTGGGGGCGACGGTGCGGAACGCCTCCTCGCACACGCCGGCCACCTCGTCCCAGTCGACGTCGCCGTCCAGGCGCACGCCGATCCAACCCCGGTGGCCCACGTAGGGCGGGCGGAAGAACCGGTCCGGCTCGGTGGCCACCAGCTCCGCCTGGGCGCCGGGCGGGGCGGCGCACCACAGGTGCGGGAAGTGGTGGTCGTGGTGGCCGCCGGCCCACAGCATCACGAACTGGCGGCCGGCGAAGAAGGCGGGCGAGCCGCGGCTCTGCCGCTCCTCCACGCCGGGGAGGGCGCTGCAGATGGAGCGCACCCGCTCCTCGACCCCCGTCACGGGCTTCACGCTACGACCCCAGGGCGACCGCGAGCAGGTCCTCGGCCAGGCGGGCGAAGGTGTGGCGGCCGGCGTGGGCGAGGGCGGCCGCGCTCATCCGGCGCCGGCGGTCCTCGTCGCCGAGGAGGGCGACGATCACGGCCGCCAACTCGGGCGGGGACACGGTGGGCGCCACCTTGGCCACCGCCTGGCCGGGCAGGGCGCGAGCCGCGCCCAGGTCGCTCACCACCGTCGGGATCCCCGACGCCAGGCAGTTGCCGGCAGCGGCCGACGACTCGCCGTTCGACACCGCCCGCAGCTGCACCGCCACGTCGGCCCTTCCCAGCCAGCCGGCGTACTCGTCGTCGCTCACCTCGCCGGTGATCTCCACCCGGCCGGCGATCCCGAGCCCGCCGGCGACGGCCCGCAGCCGGGCGGTGTCGGCTTCCGACGACGGCCCGACGAAGGCCAGGCGGGCGTCGGGCATGTCGGCCAGCACCAAGGCGAAGGCCTCCACCACCGTGGTGGGGAGCTTGACCTCGTTCACCACGCCGAAGGAGGCGACGACGGCCCCGTCCCCGCCGAGCGCCCAGTCGCCGCGCACCGGGCCCACCCGGTCGACGGCGAACGGAAGCGTGCGGATGCGGCCGGCGTGGGCCGGCTCGGCGTCGAGGGCGGCGAGGCCGGCGGCGAAGTCGGAGAAGACGCAGAACCCCTGGGAAAGCCCCACGACCTCGCGGGCCATGAGGACGCCGTGGTAGGACGCCTCGGCGGCGGTGAGCCGGCCCGACGCCCCGAGGTCGGCGGGCACCCGGCCGCCGTACAGCCGCTGGAGGGTGGCGGCGAAGCCGCCGGGGACGGCGTCCGGCCGCCGCGCCGACAGGGCGTAGAGGTCGGTGAGTCGCACGTCGTGGGCCAGCACCAGCCCGGGCCGCCGGCGCAGGGCGGCCAGGGCGCCGGCGTGGAACTCGCTGTTGCCGAGGCAGTACACGACCCGGTCGTAGCCGCCCCGCGCCGCCGCCACCCGCTCCAGGCGGTCCACGTCGAACACGCCGGCGCCGGCCGGCGCCAGCGGCTCGGGATCGGTGCGCTCCACGAAGACGTCGACGTCGCAGCGGGCCCCCAGCTCCTCGACCAGCCGGTGGGTGAACAGGGCGATGCCGGAGGGATCGGGCGGCAACGGGGAGGCGACGGCCAGCCGGGGCCGGGCGGCCGCCCGGCGGCGGGAAGGGCGGCCGGCGAGGGCGGCGTCGTAGGCGCCGAGGGTGGCGGCGGCGACCGCGTCCCACGACGGAGGGGGCCGGCGGGCCGCCTCCAGCAGCGCCTGGCGGCGGTCGGCATCGGTGAGGCCGCGGGCGATGGCGGCGGCGATGGCGGCGGGGTCGAGCGGGTCGAACAGCGCCTCGTCGCCCACCAGCTCGGGGAGGGAGGACGTCCGCGCCGCGATGGTGGGGGCGCCGCAGGCCATGGCCTCCGCCACCGGGAGGCCGAAGCCCTCGTACAGCGACGGGAACACGAAAAGCTCGGTGGACTGGCACAGGGCGACCAGCGCCGGGTCGCTCACGTAGCCGGTGAGGAGGAACCGGCCGATGCCCAGCTCGGCCGCCCGCCGTTCGAGGTCGGCCCGCTGCGGTGCGCCCACCCGGCAGGCGATGACCAGCTGGTGCCGGCGGTCGATCTCCGGCGCCAGGGTGGACCAGGCCACCAGCAGCCGGTCGATGTTCTTGCGGTCCTCGATGCCGCCCGTGTACAGCACGAACGGCGGGCGCAGCCCCGGCACCAGGGCGGTGGCGGTGGCAGCCGCCGCCTCCCGCGACGCCGGGGGGACGAAGTGGGCGGCCGTGCCCCCGCCCACCACGGTGAGGCGGTCGCCCTCGACGCCGAGATGGGCGGCCACGTCGTCTGCCGTCGCGCGGGAGATGGCGAGCACGTGGTCCGCCGCCCGCACCAGGGCCAGCCGGGCCCGGTAGCGCCGGCGCAGACCCGGGTCCTCCAGGTAGCGGTCGGGGAACACCTCCGGGATGAGGTCGAAGACGGTGACCACCAGGCGCAGGTGCCGCCACCCGCCGCCCTCGGGCCACAGCCGCTCCAGCGGCACCTCCAACTCGATGGGCGACATCACGTGGAGGATGCCGGCACCGGCCGGGTCGACCTGATCGGCGAAGGCCACCTTGCCGGTGGCCAGGAGCGGCTCGATCGATCCCGGCGTGGTGAGGTCGGGGTTGAGGAGGAACGCGCCCACCCGGGCGGGCTCCCGGCGGTGGACGGCGCCGGCCAGCTCCAGCACGTAGCGGGCGATGCCCCGCTCGCGGTGGGCCCGGCTCTGGACGGCCTGGACGTCGAGGAGGGCGGTGGGCGGGCTCAGGGCAGGGCGGGGGTGCCGGCGTCCCGCAGCAGGGCCTCGATGCGGTCGAGCCGGTCGGACAGGGCGGCCAGGTGCGCCTCGATGGCCTCGTTGCCGGCCCGCACCGCCGCCACCTCCCGCCCCAGCACGGCGGTGGCCTCGTTGTCGCCGTCGAGCTGGTCGGCCAGCAGGCGGCGTATGTCGCGCACCGCCTCGGCCACCTCGTCCTGGGTGGCGTAGCGGGGGGCGACCACCGACTCGACCTCGTAGGCGAAGCGGGGCCGCAGGGCGCGTAGCGGGGCGACGAGCCGCTTTGCCAGCGAGGCCATGGCGGCAATCTACAGCGGGCTCCTAGATTCCCCACGTGGACGAGGCGGAGATGGACCTCGGCGCGGTCGAGGCCGAGCTGCGGCGGCGGGTGGAGGAGCGCCGGGCGCGGGGCGACTACCCGCCCGGGCTGGCCGAGTCGCTCGACGACCAGTGGGCCGCCCTGGTGGTCCAGCGGGACGACGCCGGCTGGCCGGGCGAGGAGGTGGACGCCGCCCTCGCCGCCGTCGACGACGCCGGCCGCTTCGCCTCCGAGCGCATCGACCTGGGCGGGGGGCGCCAGCGGGCCGTGCACCACGCGGTGGCCCGGCTGGTCACCCGCCAGGTGGAGGGCATCCTCGCCCAGGGCCGGGCGTACGCCGGCGCCGTGCGGGCCGCCCTCGGCGCCCAGTGGTCGGCCGTCGGGGTGCTGGAGTCGCGCCAGCGCCGGCTGGAGCAGCGCCTGGAGGCCGCTCTCGACCGGCTGGCGCGGGTGGAGCGGGCAACCGGCCGGCCGGCGCCGCCCGGCGGCCACCGCCACGAGGGGCTGGCCGAGCGGTTCGCCGCCGGCCCCGTCCTGGTGCTCGACGGCGGCCCCCTCGACGACCTGGCGGCGCGGGGGCTGGAGCCGCGGGCGGCCGAACCGGGCGCCGGCGCCGGCTGGGGTACGGGCGTCCTCGCCGGGGTGCTGGCCGGCCGCGCCGTCGAGCGACTGGATGCCGGCGGCCTGGCGTCGCTCGTCGAGCGGGCGGCGCGCGCCCTGCGGCCGGGCGGGCTGCTGGTCGTGGAGGCGGCGAACCCCTCGTCGCTGTCGGCGATGTCGTCGTGGTGGGCCGACCCGACTCGGGTGCGCCCGGTCGACCACCGCCTGGTGGTGGACCTGTGCCGGCGGGCGGGGTTCGCCACGGTGACGGTGGAGTGGCACTCGCCGGTGCCCGCCGGCGAGCGGCCGGCGAGGGCGGACGAGCACGTGGACCGCCTGCTCTTCGCCGACCAGGCCTTCGTCGCCGTCGCGACGCGCTAGCCGTGCGGATCGACCAGTTGCTGGCGGCCGCCGCGCCCGGGGACGCGGTGACGGCGTCGGCCCTCGGCAACCAGCGCCTCCTGCGGACCCTCGGGCCCTCCGAGGTCTTCGCCACCTTCGTCGACCCGGCCCTGGCCGGGCGGGTCCACGCCCTCACGCCGGCCGCCCTGCCCCCAGCGGGGCCCGACGACGTGCTCCTGGTGCACGTGTCCATCGGCGCCCCCGAGCTGATGGCGGTGCTGGAGGACCGGCCGGAGCGGGTGGGCCTCGTGTACCACAACATGTCGCCGGCCGAGGCGTTCGCCCCCTTCGAGCCGGCGCTGGCCGCCCTGCTGCGGCTGGGCCGGCGCCAGCTGCCGCGACTCGTCGAGCGGGCGTCCTTCGCCGTCGCCGACTCGGCGTTCAACGCCGCCGAGCTGGACGCCCTTGGCCTGCGCCGCATCGAGGTCGTGCCGCCGGCCAGCGACCTCGACGGCCTGCTGGCCGCCGGCCCCGACGAGGCGCCGGCGCCCTGGCCGGGCGACGGGCCGGCGGTGCTCATGGTCGCCCAGGTCGCGCCCCACAAGCGCCAGCACCGGCTGGCCGGCGCCTTCCACGTCCTGTCCACCTGGCACCGCCCCGACGCCGCCCTGCTGCTGGTCGGCCCCTCCCACACGCCGGCCTACGACCGGGCGGTGCGGGCCCACGTCGACCGCCTGGCCCTCACCCGGGCCGCGCTCACCGGGCGGGTGCCGCTGACCACGCTGGCCGCCGCCTACCGCCGGGCCGCCGTGTTCGTCACCCTCTCGGCCCACGAGGGGTTCTGTGTGCCGCTGGTGGAGGCCATGGCCTTCGGCGTGCCGGTGGTGGCGGTGGCGGCCGGCGCCGTCCCCGAGACGGCGGGTGACGCCGCCCTGCTGCTCGACGACGACGCCCCCGAACTGGTGGCCGAGGCGGTCCTGGCGGTGCTCGACGACACCACGCTGCGGGAAGCCATGGTCGCCCGCGGCGCCGGCCGGGTCGAGGCGTACCGGGCGGCGTCCGCCCCCGAGCGGGCCCTCGCCGTCTTCGAGGGCTTCCTGTGAGGCTGCTGGCGGTGGTGCCCCGCTACGGCGCCGGGGTCTCGGGCGGCGCCGAGTCGCTGTGCCGGGAGCAGTGCGAGCGGCTGGCCGCCCGCGGCCACGGGGTGGAGGTGGCCACCACCTGCGCCGTGTCGTACGTCGACTGGGCCGACGCCCTCGAGCCGGGCACGACCGAGGAGCAGGGCGTCACCGTCCACCGCCACCGGGTGCGCCGGCCCCGCGACCGGGCGCTGTTCGACGGCCTCCACGACCGGGTGGTGTGGGGCCGCCGCCGCGGCCACGCCGGCCCCTCGCTGGCCGTCCAGGAGGCGTGGATGCGGGCCCAGGGGCCCGACTGCCCCGACCTGGTGCGGTTCGTGGCCGAGGAGTCGGGCCGCTTCGACGCGGTGGCGTTCCTGCCCTACCTCTACGCCAGCACGTGGGCTGCGATCGGTGCGACGCGGGCGCCGGCGCTGCTCCAGCCGCTGGCCCACGACGAGCCGCCCTGGCGGCTCCCGCTCTTCGACGGCGTGCTGCGCCGGCCCGACGGCTTCGGCTTCGTGACCCCCGAGGAGGAGGCGCTGGTGCGCCGGCGGGTGCCGGTCGGCGACCGGCCGGCGGCGGTGGTCGGGATCGGCACAGACCCGGTGCCGCCCGCGGACCCTGACCTGTTCCGCCGGGTGTCGGGGCTGGGCGACCGGCCCTACGTCGTGGTCGTCGGGCGGGTCGACCCGAGCAAGGGCACCACCGAGGCGGCTCGGCTGTTCGCCGCCTACAAGGAGCGCAACCCCGGGTCCCTGGCCCTGGCGCTGGTCGGCGACCCCGTCGCCCCGCCGCCGGCCATCGCCGACGTGGTGGTCTGCGGGCTGGTGGACGAGGACACCAAGCGCTCGGCCCTCGCCGGCGCCGTGTGCCTGCTCCAGCCGTCGTACTTCGAGAGCTTCTCGATCGTGCTGCTGGAGGCGTGGGCCCAGGGCCGGCCGGTGCTGGTCAACGGCCGCTGCGACGTCCTGCGGGGCCAGGCCGCCCGGGCCCGGGGCGGTCTGGCCTACGCCGGCTTCCCCGAGTTCGAGGCCGCCCTCGACCTGCTGGTCGGCGACGAGGCCCTCGCCGCCCGGCTGGGCGCTGCCGGCCGGGCCCACGCCGAGGCGAACCACGGCTGGGGCACCGTCCTCGACCGCTACGAACACCTGGTGGAGGCCGTTTCGAGTACATAGGGTGCGGTTTCCGCACCCTATGTACTCGGGAGTGGCAGGGGTCAGGCGGTGGCCTTGCTGGCGGTGGCGCCCACGATGGGGCTGTTGAGGTGGATGGCGCCGGTGGAGCCGTAGAAGCCGGCGTTGCCGAAGGAGAAGATGCCGCCGTCGGTGGCGGCCAGCCAGTAGCCGTCGCCCTTGTCGGTGGGGGCCATGGTGCGGATCGGCTGGTTGAGGTGGATGGCGCCGGTGGAGCCGAAGAACGGGGCGTTGAAGGAGAAGATGCCGCCGTCGGTGGCCACCAGCCAGTAGCCCGACCCGGTGGGCGTGGTGGCCATGGCGACGATGGGGCTGTTCAGGTGGATGGCGCCGGTGGAGCCGAGGAACCCGGCGTCGCCGAAGGAGAAGATGCCCCCGTCGGCGGCCACCAGCCAGTACCCCTTGCCGCTGCCCGAGCGGGCCATCCCGACGATGGGGCTGTTGAGGTGGATGGCACCGGTGGACCCGAAGAACGACGCGTCGCCGAAGGAGAAGATGGCCCCGTCGGCGGCCACCAGCCAGTACCCCTTGCCGGTGGGCGTGGCCGCCATGCCGACTATGGGGCTGTTGAGGTGGATGGCACCGGTTGACCCGAAGAACCCGGCGTCGCCGAAGGCGAAGATGCCGCCGTCGGAGGCCACCAGCCAGTAGCCGCCGCCGCTCGGGGTGCGGGCCATGCCGACGATGGGCTTGGACAGGCGGATGTTGCCCGTCGACCCGAGGAACGGCGCGTTCCCGAAGGCGAAGATGCCCCCGTCCGACGCCACCAGCCAGTAGCCGGCGGTGGCCGGCTTCACCGTGGCGGTGGACGGCGGGGCGCCCACGTGGTCGGCCGCCTTCCGCCACTGCGGCCACGGCGGCGGCGTGCCCGGCGCCGTTGGCAGCGGGTAGACGTTCACCAGGCCCGGCTGGCCGAGCAGCCGGCTGGCCACCACCAGGCGCCAGCCGACGGAGCCGCCGAAGTCGGCCACCGCCGCCGAGTTCTGGTGGGCGCGGGCGCCGGAAACAGGGTTGTAGAGGCGGCTGCCGTCGGGGCCGTTCATGAGGAAGAAGGCGCCGCCCATCCCGACGGCAACGTCGTTGACGCGGTCGCCGTTGAGGTCGGCCAGCACCGGCGTGGAGATCATCTCGCTGGTGTTGCCCTCCTGGGCGCCGGGGTTGACGTCCCAGACGTGCTGGCCGTTGCCGTGCCAGGCCCACACCCGCCCGGTGGTGCTGGGGGAGCACGGTCCGCAGGCCGCCACCACGACCTCGGGGGCACCGTCGCCCGTGACGTCGCCGATCACCGGCGAGCCGAACACCGGCCCGTTGGTGGACTGCGGCCACCCGGGCACGGCCGAGCCGTCGTCGAGGTGGAAAGCGAACACCCGGTTGCTGTCGGCGTTCTTGTAGAAGTAGCCGGCGCCGATGACCAGCTCCATGCGCCCGTCGCCGTCGATGTCGCCGATGGCCGGGCTGGACTGGAAGATCTCGGACTTGCAGACCGACCAGAAGTTCTGCGCGCCGCCGACGTAGCGGATGGCCCGCACGAAGCCGCCGGTGCAGCCCTGGTAGCCGCTGGCATCGGTGCCGATGTAGATCTCGACCCGGCCGTCACCGTCGTTGTCGTACAGCGCCGGCGAGCTCCAGATCGTGTCGGCGTTGTTGAACGGGAACCCGCCGAGGTTCGCGCCGTCGCGGCTCTTGGCGTAGACGAAGTGATCGAAGCTTCCGAACACCACGTCGGGGAAGCCGTCGCCGTCGACGTCGCCCACCGCCGGCGTGCCCACCACGCCGTCGCCGTAGCCGTCGGGGCCGCCGCCCGTCCACTGGTTGTAGGTGTCCTGGGTCTCGAACCGCCAGCGCACGCTGCCGTCGGCGTTGAACACCACGACACCGCCCGGCTGGTTGGAAGTACCAGGATCGACCGACCCCGCCCCGACGATGATCTCGGGCCGGCCGTCCTTGTCCAGGTCGGCGATGGTGGGCGAGGACTCGACAGCGGTGGTGCGCCCGGCGCGTGGCTGCACCGGTTGCGGCCAGCCCGGCAGGTAGGCGCCGGTGGCCCCGTTGATGATCCGCAGCAGCCCGTCGAGGCTGCCGATGGCGATGTCCTTCACCCCGTCGCCGTTGACGTCGGCCACGGTGGGGGAGGACAGGTGGATGTCGCCGGTCTGGACGGTGATCACCGGGCCCGGGAAGTTGGCGGCCGCGTGGGCGACCGGAACGGAGCCGAGCAGTGGTGCGACGAGGAGCAGCGGGATGGCGGCGAGCGCCCGGCGGGGAAAACGCATGGGACCCATCATTGCCAACCTCGTCGCGCTTCGACACTTCGAGGGGATGAACCGGACACCGTCAAAGGTCTGGTTCAATGGTCGTGGTCGCTTCGCCCGAGCGCGGCGGCAGTCCTCAGCGTGTGACCACCCGCACTCGACTTCTCGTCGCACTCCTGATCGCCGCGGTGGCGTCGGTCGTGCAGGTCCCGGTGGCATGGAGCGCGCCTGCGACGCGGCTCCAGGTGCTCGGCGGCCCGGGCGCGGCCGGCGGCCAGGCCATCGGCTTCCCTGCCTCGCACCTCGCCCTGCGGTGGCTCGGGGACGAGGGCGCCCGGGTGCAGGTCCGCTGGGAGGCGGCCGGCGGGTGGAGCCCGTGGACCGACGCGCCCGTGGCCCACGACCTCGACGACCCCGAGCACGACCTCGTGTACAGCGCCGTGGTGCGGGCGCCGGGCGCGACGCGGGCCGAGACCAGGGTGGTGGCCGGGCAGGCGGCCGGCGTGATGGTGGCGGCCATGGACACCGAGCACGGGCCCCGCCACCTGGTGGCTGCTCCGGCCCTGCCCAAGGCGTCCGCCGCCGTCGCCGGTCCACCGGAGCCGGCCGTCGTGACCAGGGCCCAGTGGGGCGCCGACGAGTCGCTGCGCAAGCCCACCCCGCCGACGTTCGCACCGGTGAGCAAGCTCGTCGTACACCACACGGCGACGGCCAACGACGACCCCGACCCGGCCGCCACGGTCCGGGCGATCTACGCCTACCACACCCAAGTGCGCGGCTGGGACGACATCGGTTACAACTTCCTGGTCGACGCCCAGGGCAAGGTCTACGAGGGCCGCTGGGCCCGCGACTACGCCCCGGGCGAGACCCCCACCGGCGCCGACCTGGCCGGCAACGGTGTGGTGGGCGCCCACGCCGAGGGCGTCAACACGGGGTCGGCCGGCATCGCCCTCCTCGGCGACTTCACGTCCGTAGACCCGCCGCCGGCCGCCGTCTCCAGCCTCGAGGCGTGGCTGGCGTGGGAGGCGGGCCGCAACAACATCGACCCTCAGGCGTCGTCGCCCTACACCGGTGTCGACGGGACCACGAGGGTGTTCCCGAACATCTCGGGCCACCGCGACACCCGCGCCACCGACTGCCCCGGCGACCGGCTGTACGCCATGCTGCCCACCATCCGGAGCGCGGTGACGGCGCAGGGCGGTGCGCCGCCCGTCGCCCGCGGGTACTGGATGGCGGCCGGCGACGGCACGGTGCGGGCGTTCGGGTCGGCACCCTTCGTGGGCGACGCCCGATCCGTCACGCTCAACCGGCCGCTGCGGGCCATGGCCCCCACGCCGGCCATGCGCGGCTACTGGCTGCTGGGCGGCGACGGGGGGATCTTCGCCTACGGCGACGCCGGGTTCTTCGGGTCCACCGGCGACCTCAAGCTGAACAAGCCCGTGGTCGCCATGGCTCCCACGCCGACGGGGAAGGGCTACTGGCTGGCCGCCAGCGACGGCGGCATCTTCGCCTTCGGCGACGCCAAGTTCTTCGGGTCCACCGGCAGCATGCGGCTCAACAAGCCGGTGGTGGGGATGGCCGCCACGCCCGCCGGCAACGGCTACTGGCTGGTCGCGTCCGACGGCGGCATCTTCGCCTTCGGCGACGCCCGCTTCGCCGGGTCCACCGGCGCCATGACGCTGAACTCGCCGGTGGCCGCCATGGAGCCGGCGGCCAGCGGCAGCGGCTACTGGCTGGTGGCCCGCGACGGCGGCGTCTTCGCCTTCGGCGTGCGCTACTACGGCAGCGTTCCCGGGCTCAACCTGCCCGCCTACGCCGGCAGCGCCGCCCTGCGGGCCACGCCGGCGGCCACCGGGTACTACGTCCTCGGCGCCGACGGCGGCGTCTTCAACTTCGGCGAGGCCACCTTCTTCGGCGCCCGGCCGGGGGTGGCCGGCGGCGCCGTCGACCTGGCCGTCTACGCGCCGGTGACGCTGGCCTGAACGCCGCCGCGGGTAGTGTCCCGGCGATGCCCTCGCACCGCCGGACGGCGCCGGCGCGCCGGCGAACCGCTGCCCTCGCGCTCGTCGCCACCCTCCTGACCTCCCTGGCCGCGCTGGCCGGTCCGCCCCCGCCGGCGGCCGCCTACCCGGCCGCCACCGTCGACCTCAAGGGCCACGGCTTCGGCCACGGCCGGGGCATGGGCCAGTACGGCGCTCTCGGCTACGCCCTGGCCGGATCGCCGTACACGTCGATCCTCGACCGCTACTACGGCGGCACCGCCGCCGGGTCCGTGGGCAACGTCACGACGACGGTCCGCATCAGCCGCCTCGACGGCGTCGACACCGTCCTCACCCAGGAGCAGGGCGCCCTCACCAGCGACGTGTTCCCGGGGCCCTACGGGGCGATGCTCGTGCGGGCGGCGGTGGGCGGCCTCGACGTCTACACCGGGCCGGGGTGCGGCGGCCCCTGGACGAAGGCAGGCACCGTCGGCGGCCCGGTCACCATCGCCTCGACGCTGACCCAGGGCGACGACCACCGCAACATGCTCCAGCTGTGCGAGTCCACCTCCACCCGCTGGTACCGCGGCGACTTCCAGGTGGTCCTCGACGGCGGGGCCAGCCGCACGGTCAACCGGGTCGACTTGGAGAACTACCTGAAGGGCGTGGTCCCCCGGGAGAGCCCGGCGGCGTGGGGCGACCTGGGCGGCGGTGCCGGCATGGACGCCCTGCGGGCCCAGTCGGTGGCGGCCCGGTCCTACGCCTACACGCAGAACCGGCAGGCGTACGCCAAGACGTGCGACACCGAGACGTGCCAGGTGTACGGCGGGGTGGCCAAGCAGGAGGGGGGCACCTACACGGCCCTGGAGGACCCGCGCACCACCCAGGCCGTGGCCGACACCGCCGGGCAGGTGCGGGTGTTCTCCGGCAGCGGTGCGGTGGCCTCCACCGAGTTCTCGTCCTCCACCGGTGGCTGGACGGCCGGCGGCACCTTCCCGTCCGTCGCCGACGACGGCGACGCCACCCCCTCCAACCCCAACCACGACTGGAAGGCCAGCGTGCCAGTGGCCGCCATCCAGGCGGCCTACCCGGGCGTCGGCGCCCTCCAGTCGGTCGACGTGGCCCACCGCAACGGGTTCGGCGACCTCGGCGGCCGGGTGGTCGACCTGGTGCTGGTGGGCACCGGCGGGCGCCAGACGGTCACCGGCAACGACTTCCGCCTCAAGTTCGGCCTCAAGTCCGACTGGTTCGCCGTCACCAACAACGCCGGCGGCGGGGTGGCCGGCTACTGGCAGGTGGCGGCCGACGGCGGCATCTTCAGCTTCGGGGCCGCCCAGTTCTACGGCTCGATGGGCGGCCGGCGGCTGAACCAGCCGGTGCTCGACATGGCGCCCACCGCCAGCGGCAACGGCTACTGGCTGGTGGCGTCCGACGGCGGCATCTTCACCTTCGGCGACGCCCGGTTCTTCGGCTCCACGGGGAGTATCCGGCTGAACAAGCCGGTGGTCACCATGGCGGCCACGCCCACCGGCAACGGCTACTGGCTGGTGGCCTCAGACGGCGGAATCTTCTCCTACGGCGACGCCCGGTTCGCGGGGTCCACCGGCGGGATGCGGCTCAACAAGCCGGTGGTGGGCATGGCGCCCACGCCGTCGGGCAACGGGTACTGGCTGGTGGCCTCCGACGGCGGCATCTTCGCCTTCGGCGACGCCCCGTTCCTCGGCTCCACCGGCGCCATCACCCTGAACCAGCCGGTCGTGGGTATGGCGGCCACGCCCTCGGGCAAGGGCTACTGGCTGCTGGCGGCCGACGGCGGCATCTTCGCCTACGGCGACGCCGCCTTCCTCGGCTCGCTGCCCGGCCTCGCCGCCCCCGGCCCGGCCCGGGGCATCGAGGGCACCAGGACGGGTGCCGGCTACCTCATCAGCAACGACGCCGGCCGGGTCTTCGCCTTCGGCGACGCGCCCTACCTGAGCGACGTGGCCGCCGCCGTACCCGGCTACAAGGGTGGGATCCGCGGCCTCGCCGTGCGGGCCGTGCTCACGTCCTGACCCGCACTGGCATCCGGAACGCCGTCAGATCGACCGTGCTTCACGCACCAGTGCGGGAGTCGAGGAACTCCTGGGCGTCGTCGGCGAGGATGCGGGCCACCGCGCGCCGCTCCCGCCGGATCCCGAGGGCGATGCCGGCTGCCCCCGCCACGACGGCCACGGCGGCCAGCAACAGGGCTCTCGTCATGACGCCTTCGGCCGGCGGTCGCCGGCCGTCGCCGCGCCGCCCGCGCGGTCGGCAGGGTCGTCCATCCACCGGTGCAGGCGGGGCGACCCCACCGACCAGCGGTGGAACACCCAGCCGGCGGACGCGCCGGCACCCACTGAGAAGGCGAGCCACCAGAGCGTCGCCACCACGCCGTTCTCCCTTCGATCGCTCCTGCCAGACCATCGGCAGGCGACGGGGCGACCTGAGGAGGCGTTCCTGGTGCGCGAACCTCGCTCTATGGACGAAACACACGCACCGCTGACGTGCGCCGCCTGCCGGGCGCTCGACCGGGCCGACGGCGTGGAGGACGGGAACCTCTTCGCCACGCTCGGCCCGAAAGTACGCAACGAGAGCCGGATCCTCACCAGCCTGATGAACGCACAGGACAAGGCGGCCGACCGCGTCACCGGCTTTGCCGGGTCGATGAAGTTCGTCTACCTCCACTCCGCCTGGTTCGGCGTCTGGATCCTGATCAACATCGGGATCCTCGGCGCCGCCCTGCGCTTCGACAAGTTCCCGTTCGGGCTCCTGACCATGATCGTGAGCCTCGAGGCGATCTTCCTCTCGACGTTCGTCATGATCAGCCAGAACCGCCAGGCGGAGCGCTCCGACGTCCGCTCGGAGTTGGACTTCGAGGCCAACCTGCGCTCGGAGATCTGGTCGGTGCACATCGGCCACGCCCTGGGCGTGGACCCCGACCACGTCG
Organism: Acidimicrobiales bacterium; assembly: GCA_035689115.1. Taxonomy (GTDB): domain Bacteria; phylum Actinomycetota; class Acidimicrobiia; order Acidimicrobiales; genus JAHFUS01. The sequence goes on along the minus strand of DASSMA010000076.1, from coordinate 112,112 downwards.
AGGCGGCCGTCCGCCAGGCGGTGGAGGGCTATCGATCCGAATTGGCCTCCGAGGCAGGCGGGGGCGGCTGAGCGGGTTTGCCGCCGGCCGTCACGCCGCCGCAGGCGGCCACCCCGGCTGGTGGCCCGGGGGTGCGGGGGGCACTGCCCCCGCGGGGAAGCCGCCGGCCGGCGCCGCCGGTCGGCGGCCTGAGCGCCGTCCGGAGGCGGCACGTCAAACTCGCCGAGCAACCTCCGGTTGCGAGCGCGAAATCAAGCGCCGAGCCCGATGGGGCAGCTGACGCCGGTGCCGCCGAGCCCGCAGTAGCCGGAAGGGTTCTTGGCCAGGTACTGCTGGTGGTAGCCCTCGGCGTAGTAGAAGGGCCCGGCGGGGGCGATCTCGGTGGTTATCTCGCCGTAGCCCCGCTGGTGGAGGCGCTCCTGGTACATGGCCCGCGACGCGGCGGCCGCCTCCGCCTGGGCCGGGGAGGTGGTGTAGATCGCCGAGCGGTACTGGGTGCCCACGTCGTTGCCCTGGCGCATGCCCTGGGTGGGGTCGTGGCTCTCCCAGAACACCCGCAGCAGCTCGTCGTAGCCGACCTTGGCCGGGTCGTAGACCACCAGGACGGCCTCGGTGTGCCCGGTACGCCCGCTGCACGTCTCCTCGTAGGTGGGGTTGGGGGTGTACCCGCCGGCGTAGCCGACGGCCGTGGTGTACACGCCGTCGAGCTCCCAGAACTTGCGCTCGGCGCCCCAGAAGCAGCCGAGGGCGAACACCGCCTGCTCCAGCCCGTCGGGGAACGGCGGCTGGAGCGGGGTGCCCTTCACCACGTGGCGCTCGGGCACCCGCAGCGGCTCGGGCCGGCCCCGAAGGGCGGTGTCGAGGGTGGGCATCTCCGTCTTGTGCCGTCCGAACATGGTCACCTGTCCTCCGTCTGGCCGCCCGTCCAGTATGTCGGCCGGCCCGTGACTACGGTCCCGCCGGCCGGTGCGGCGTTACGGCGGAGCGATGAGTGGGCGTCGCATTCGTCGTCGTGCCGGGGTGAGGGCAGAATGGGTCGACCGGGGCGGTCCCGCCGGCCTGCCCCGAGGGAGGGAGGGCTACACCCGTGTTCGCTCGACTGGGTCGGTACTGCCACGACCGCCGCAAGCTGGTGCTCCTCGTCTGGATCGCGGTCCTGATCGGAGGCAACGTCTTCGCCGGCGTCACCGGCAACGGGTTCAAGCAGCAGTTCAGCCTGCCCGACGTCGAGTCCAAGCGGGGCTTCGACATCCTCGACAAGGACTTCGGCGGCCAGGGCGCCGGCCAGACGGGGCGCATCGTGTTCCAGGCCGGCCAGGGTGTGAACGACCCGGCGGTCCGCAGCGCCATGGAGGGGCTGCTGGCCAAGGTCGCCAAGCTCGACGACGTGAAGCGGGTCGCCAGCCCGTACGCCGAGGGGGAGACGCACCAGATCTCCCGCGACGGCAAGATCGCCTACGCCGACGTGGAGATGCCCCAGGACATCGACCAGAAGCGCGCCCTGGTCATCAGCGACGCCATCAAGGCCGACGAGCCCAGGATCCAGGGTCTCCAGATCGAGCTGGGCGGCGAGATCTTCGGGCAATTCGCCCCGCCGTCGTCGGAGGCGCTCGGCGTGGCCTTCGCCGTCGTGATCCTCATCGTCGCCTTCGGGTCGGTGCTGGCCATGGGTCTGCCCGTCGGCGTGGCCCTGTTCGGCATCGGCATCGGTACCACGCTGATCACGATCCTCAGCCACGTGTTCACCATCCCCGACTTCTCCACCTTCCTCGGGGTCATGATCGGGCTCGGCGTCGGCATCGACTACGCCCTGCTCATCGTCACCCGCTTCCGTGAGCAGTTGCACGGCGGGCACACCGTCGGGGAGTCGGTGACCATCGCCCTCGACACCGCCGGCCGCTCGGTGCTGTTCGCCGGCACCACCGTGATCATCTCCCTGATGGGCATGCTGCTGATGGGCGTCAGCTTCGTCACCGGCCTGGCCATCGGCGCCGCGTCGGTGGTGTTCGTCACCGTGCTGTCCTCGCTCACCCTGCTGCCGGCCCTGCTGGGCTTCGCCGGCAAGCGGGTCGAGCTCACCCGCTTCCGCGGCCTGGTGGCCGCCGGGTTGGCGGCCGTCGCCCTGGCCTGCGCCGGCCTGGGGATCGGTCCTGGAGCCATCCTCTTCGGCCTCCTCGCTCTCCTCGTTCTCCTCGCCGGCTTGTTCGTGAAGCCCCTCCAGCGCGAGGTCCAGCGGCACCAGAAGCCCATCCGGGAGACGACCGCCTACAAGTGGAGCCGGGTCATCCAGCACCGCCCCTGGCCGGCGGCCATCGGCGGCGCCCTCATCCTGATGGTGATCGCCCTGCCTTTCCTCGGGGTGCGGCTGGGGTTCTCCGACGAGAGCAACTACGCCAAGGACACCACCACCCGGAAGGCCTACGACCTGCTGGTGAAGGGTTTCGGGCCGGGCTTCAACGGCACCATGATCATGGCCACCGAGCTGCGCCCGGGCACCGACGCCGGCGCCCTCGACGCCATCACCGACGCGGTGAAGGCCGACAAGGGGGTGGCCTTCGCCTCGCCCGTCCAGATGAACCCGAAGGGCACCGCCGCCCTGTGGAACCTGGTGCCCACCAGCGGCCCCCAGGACAAGGCCACCACGGACCTCGTCCACCGCCTGCGGGACAACGTCCTGCCCCCGGCCGAGAAGGCGGCGGGGGTCGACGTGGCCGTCACCGGCACCGTCGCCGTCCAGACCGACTTCTCGGCCTACCTGGCGTCGCGCATGCCGTACTTCTTCGCCGCCGTGCTGGGCCTGTCGTTCATCCTGCTCATGGTGGTGTTCCGGTCGCTGCTGGTCCCGCTCAAGGCGGTGATCATGAACCTGCTGTCGATCAGCGCCGCCTACGGCATCGTGGTGATGCTCTTCCAGTGGGGGTGGGGGAGCGACATCACCCACGTGCAGCCGGCGCCGATCGAGCCGTGGGCGCCCATGATGCTCTTCGCCATCGTGTTCGGGCTCTCCATGGACTACGAGGTGTTCCTGCTCTCACGCGTGCGGGAGGAGTGGAAGCGCACCGGCGACTCCCACGCCTCGGTGGCCGACGGCCTGGCCGCCACCGCCAAGGTCATCACCGCCGCCGCCCTCATCATGGTGTTCGTCTTCGGGAGCTTCATCCTCGAGAACAACCGGGTCGTGAAGCTGATGGGCGTGGGCCTGGCCGCAGCCATCTTCCTCGACGCCACGGTGGTCCGGATGCTCCTCGTGCCCGCCACCATGGAACTGCTGGGTGACAAGAACTGGTGGCTGCCGAAGTGGCTGGACCGTGCCCTTCCCAACCTCGACGTCGAGGGGCACGCCGAGCCGGTGGTGGAACCGGCGCTCGAGCCGGTGTAGACACCCCCGCCCACCGGGGACATGGGCCGCGGACCGGACGTTCGGGGCGGATGGCAGGGACCTTCGGCCCTGGAGCGGCGGGGGCCTCTCCCGCACCGTTGTGGTGACGCCCAGGGAGAGGGAGGTCGCCATGGCCGTGCATGGCGAGGGGTACTGGCAATCCACCCAGACGATCGAAGACCCGAGCTGGCCCGGCGACGCCTGGTCCTCCCTGGCCCGGCAGTTCCCCGAGCCGGCGGCGCCCCCGCCCCAGCGGCGCCGGACGCCCGCGCTGGCCATCGGCCTGGTCGTCGCCCTGCTGGCGCTGGTCGGCGGCGTGGGCGGCGGCTGGCTCTACGAGGCCACCCACGACGGAGCGGCGACGGGCGTGGCGGCCACCGCCGCCCCGGCGTCCCCCGCCCCGTCGAGCGCCTTCACCGGCGCCCGCCTCGACGTCGGCTCGGTGGTCGCCGTGGCCGAGCCCTCGATCGTGTCGGTGGGCACCACGATCGACGCCCGCCGGTCCCACGGCGGGGTCACGGGCGGCGCCGGCACCGGCATCGTGCTCACCGCCGACGGCGAGGTGCTGACCAACGCCCACGTCATCGACTCGGCCACGTCGATCGAGGTCGTGCTGCCCGGATCGTGGGCCAGCCACACCGCCGACGTCCTCCGCACCGACACCGACGCCGACATCGCCCTCCTGAAGGTGCGGGGCGTCCACGGCCTGGTCCCCGCCCAGCTCGGGACGGCGCAGCCGGTGCGGGTCGGCGACGACGTCGTGGCCATCGGCAACGCCCTTGCCCTGGAAGGCGGCCCGACGGTCACCAAGGGCATCGTGTCGGGGCTCGACCGGTCGATCGACACCGGATCGCAGGTGCTGAACGGGATGATCCAGACGGATGCCGCGATCAGCTCCGGCAACTCGGGCGGCCCCCTCCTCGACGCCACCGGCCGGGTCATCGGGATCAACACCGCCGTCGCCGTCAGCAGCGACGAGATCGAGGCCTCCAACGTCGGCTTCGCCCTCCCCATCGCCACCGCCCTCCGGGCGGTCGACCGGCTGCGGGCCGCCTGACTTCCCCAGCGCCGCGCCCGGGAGGCCACCGATGCCGGCTCCCGGGCTGCGGCCGCCCAGCGCGGTAGCGTGCAGGCTGATGCTCGAGGAGCGCACGGCCGTGTCCCTCGGCGCCGGGTAGCGGCCCGTGGCGACGCGCATCGACGCCGACCTGCTGATCCCCGGCCGGGGCGAGCCGGTCGCCGACGGCGCGGTGGTGTTCGACGGGCCCGAGATCGGCTACGCCGGCCCCCAGGCGACGGCGCCGCCGGCCGACGAGGTCGTGCAGGCACCGGTCGTCATGCCCGGCCTGTGGGACTGCCACGGCCACTTCCTCGGGCTCCTCGACGCTTCCCTCTCGACCTACTTCATGGCCCCCCTGCCGCTGCGGGCGGCGCGGGCGGCGATGGACGCCGAGCGGGCCCTCCAGGCCGGGTTCACCAGTGTCCGGGAGGCGGGCGGCCTCGGGGTCCACCTGGCCCGGGCCGTCGACGAGGGCACGGTCGACGGCCCGTCGATCTACGCGCCGGGCGCCATCCTGTCCGCCACCGGCGGCCACGGCGACCTCCACGGCCTCCCCCTCGACTGGGCCGCCCAGCTGGGCGAGCGCTCGGGCGAGCTGTGGCTGTGCGACGGGGTGGACGAGTGCATCCGGGCGGTGCGGGCCCAGCTCCGCCTCAACGCCCGCGTCATCAAGGTCTGCGCGTCGGGCGGGGTCATGTCGGAGGTCGACCATCCCGTGCACCAGCAGTTCCGGAACGACGAGCTGCGGGCCATCGTCGAGACGGCGGGGCTGGCCGAGCGGGTGGTGATGGCCCACTGCCACGGCAAGCCGGGCATCATGGCCGCCCTGGAGGCGGGCGTGCGCACCATCGAGCACGGCACGTGGCTCGACGACGAGGCCTGCGCGGCGATGCGCGAGCTCGGCGCCATCTTCGTCCCGACCCGCTACATCGTCGTCCAGCTGCTCAAGGCAGGGACCGCCTCGGGCATGAGCGCGGCCAACGCCCGCAAGCTGGCCGAGCTGGCCGACACCCACGCCGGGGCGATCGCCAGGGCCCACCAGGCCGGCGTGCGCATCGCCGTCGGAACCGACATCTTCCAGAGCGCTCCCGGCCTCCCGGTGGCCTGGGGCGCCAACGGCGCCGAGCTGGGGCTGCTGGTCGACGCCGGGCTGTCCCCGCTGGAGGCCGTCGAGGCGGCCACCGCCACCGCCCCCGACACCCTTGGCCCCCAGGCGCCCCGCGCCGGCATCCTGGCCGAGGGGTGGGACGCCGACGTCATCACCGTGGCCGCCGACCCGCTGACCGACATCGCCGTGCTGGCCGACCCGGCCCAGGTGACCGGCGTGTGGAAGCGGGGCCGGCGGGTGAAGCCCCGGCCCTGAGCCCGCAGCGCGTCTTTGGACATCTACGGCCACTTCCACGCTGGCCGATGTCCAAAGACTGCCGGAAGCCCACTACGCGAGCCCCTCGGCCCAGGCCCGGTGCAGGTCGGCGTAGCGGCCGCCGTCGCGCAGGAGAGCCTGGGGCGGGCCGTCCTCGACGATGCGCCCGCCGTCGACCACCAGTACCCGGTGGGCGATCTCCACCGTCGAGAGGCGGTGGGCGATGATGACGGCCGTTCGCTCGGCCAGCAGGGTGGCCAGCGCCTGCTGCACGAGGCGCTCCGAGGGGACGTCGAGCGACGAGGTGGCCTCGTCGAGGATCAGCACCCGGGGGCCGGCGAGGAACGCCCGGGCGAACGCCACCAGCTGGCGCTGGCCGGCCGACAGGCGGCCGCCGCGCTTGCCCACCGGGCTGTCGTAGCCCTGGGGCAGGGCGGCGAACTGGGCGTGGGCGCCGATGGCCCTCGCCGCGTCCTCGATCTCGGCCCGGGAGGCGCCGGGGCGGCCCAGGGCGATGTTGTCGGCCACCGAGCCGGTGAACAGGAAGTTCTCCTGGGTGACCATGCCCACCACCCGCCGCAGGTCGTCGTCGGTGAGGTCGCGCACGTCGACGCCGCCGAGGGTGATCTCGCCCTCGGCGGGGTCGTAGAAGCGGGCCAGCAGGCGGGCGACGGTGCTCTTGCCGGCGCCGGTGGCGCCCACCACCGCCACCGTCTGGCCGGCGGGGATCACCAGGTCGAGGTCGTGGAGCACGGGCCGGCCGGGCCGGTAGGCGAAGCTCACGTGGCGGAACCGCACGTCGCACGGGCCGGCGGGCGGGGCCTCGGGGGCGTCGGGCGCCGGCACGGCCGGCTCCTCCTCCAGCACGCCCGAAAGCTTCTCCAGGGCGGCGGTGGCCGACTGGAAGCTGTTGAGGAACTGGACCAGGTCCTGCATGGGCTCGAAGAAGCGGCGCACGTACAGCAGGGACGCGGCCAGCACGCCGACGGTGACGGCGCCGCCCACCACCCGCCAGGCGCCGAAGGCCAGGACGACGGCGAAGGTGACGCCGCCGATGGCCCGGGTGCCGGGCCCGAAGGCGGCGGCCAGCCGGCCGCTCCACGCGTTGGCGTCGCGGTACCGGGCGTTGACTTCCTCGAAGATCTCCTGGTTGCGGTCCTCCCGCCGGAAGGCCTGCACGACGCGGATGCCGGCCATCGACTCGACGAACTGCACGATGACCTGGGCCACCGCCACCCGGCCCGCCCGGTAGGCCTTCTCCGCCTGCCGGCGGAACCACAGGGTGAGGGCGACGAGGGCGGGGAACGACAGGAGGGCCACCAGGGCGATCGGCACGTCGAGCAGGAGGAGCAGCACGGCGGTGGTGACCACCGAGAGGACGGCGAACACCAGCTGGGCCACGCCCTCGTTGAGCAGGTCGCCCAGCGCCTCCACGTCGGACGTGAGCCGGGAGATGACGCGCCCCGACGTGTAGTCCTCGTGGAAGGAGATGCTCAACGCCTGGAAGTGCCCGAACAGGCGGGTGCGCAGGTCGAGGAGCACGGCCTGGCCGACCACGGCCGACCGGCGCACGAACACGGCGGTGAGCAGCGCCTCGGCGCCGGCGGCGGCGAGGAACACGGCCACCACGGCGACCAGCGGCCCGGCGCCGTCGCCCCGCTGGACGGCCGGGATGCCCCGGTCGATGCCCACCTTCACCAGGTAGGGCCCGCTCATGGCGGCCACGTTCTGGAGGACCGAGACGGCGCCGAGCACCAGCAGGGCCCGCCGGTGCGGGCGCAGCAGCGCCCCGAGCAGGCGCCGGCTGCGGGCCCGCAGGAAGCCGGTGAGGCCGCCGGGGGCGCCCTCCACCGACTCGGCGGCGACCCCCCGCCAGTCGGCGGAGACCGGCGCCGTCATCTGGTGGCCGCCCCGACGGCGGCGGGATCCGCGGGCGGCGCCGGCTGGCCCAGCCAGCGCCGGTAGGCCGGCTCAGCGCCGACCAGCTCGGCGTGGGTGCCGACGGCCAGTACCCGTCCCTGCTCGAGGAAGGCGATGCGGTCGGCGAGGGCGAGGGTGGAGCGCCGGTGGACGGCGACGACGGCCGTGGTGCCGGCCAGGACGGCCGCCAGCGCCTCCTCGACCAGCGCCTCGGTGTGGATGTCGAGCGACGAGAGCGGGTCGTCGAGCACCAGCAGGGCGGGCCGGCCGACCACGGCCCGGGCCAGCGCCAGGCGCTGGCGCTGGCCGCCCGAGAGGCTGAGGCCCTGCTCGCCGACGCGGGTGTCGAGGCCCCAGGGCAGGTCGTACACGAACCCGGCCTGGGCGATGGCGAGGGCCTGGGCCAGCTCGTCGTCGCCGGCGTCGGGCGACCCCAGCAGCAGGTTCTCCCGCACGCTGGCCGAGAAGAGCAGCGGGTCGTCGAAGGCCACGCCGACGTGCCGGCGCAATGACGCCAGGGTGAGGTCGCGCACGTCGTGCCCGTCGAGGGTGACGGCGCCCTCGGTGACGTCGTGCAGGCGCGGGATCAGCTCCAGGAGCGCGGTCTTGCCGGCGCCGGCCCCGCCCACCAGGGCCAGTGTCTCGCCGGGGCGCACCTCGAGGTCGACCCCGCGCAGGGCCCAGCTGTCGCTGCCCGGGAAGCGGAAGCCGACGCCCGACAGGCGCAGGTGGCCGGCCACCGCGCCGAGGGCGACGGCGCCCGGGCGGTCGGCGATGGCGGGCGGGGTGTCGAGCACCTCGAACACCCGGCGGGCGGCCGACGACGCCTCTTGGCCGTCGGCCAGGATGCGGCCCAGCGACTCCACCGGCCACACGAGCATGAGCACCAGCGAGATGAAGGCCACCAGCTCGCCCAGGGTGAGCGTGCCGTGGCCGACGGCCAGCCCGCCCACCAGCAGCACGGCGGCCAGGGCGACGTTGGGCACCAGGTCGATGAGGGGCCAGTAGGCGGCCTGCGTCCGGGCGGCGTCGAGCGAGGAGGCCCGCAGGCGGCGGGCGCCGTGGTCGAAGGTGGCGGCCACCACCCGGGAGCGGCCGAACGCCTTGACGACGCGGATGCCGGCGGCCGACTCCTCGACGACGGTGGTGAGGTCGCCCTGGCGGTCCTGCACCTGGCGGGCCACCGCCCGGTAGCGCTTCCGGAAGCGCGACGTGAGCACGCCGAGGGGCACCAGCGAGGTGGCCACCAGCAGCGCCAGGGGAGCGTCGAGACGGGCGAGGAGGGCGATCACGACGGCGAAGGTGGTGAGGTTCACGACCGCCATCACCAGCCCGAAGCTGGCGAACCTCCGCATCACCGCCAGGTCGGCCATGGCGCGCGACAGGAGCTGGCCGGACTGCCAGGCGTCGTGGAAGGACGGCGGGAGGCGCTGGAGGTGGGCGTAGAGGTCGTCGCGGAGGGTCTGCTCGAACCCGGCGGCGGTGGGGACCTGGAGGCGCCGCCGGACGAACGCCGCGAACGCCTCGAACAGTCCGAGCACCAGCACGGCGCCGGCCATGGGGAGTACCGCCGCCGCGTCGCCGCGGGCGATGGGGCCGTCGACCACCCGCCGCACCATGCTGGGCACGGCGATGGCGGTGACGACGGCGACGACCGACGTGACCGCCATGGTCACGAGGTGCCAGCGGTAGGGCCGCAGGTACGGGCGGGCGCGCCAGAGCGCGGGAGCGGGCATGGGGGTCCGACGGTATCGCCGGTGGTCTGCGGGCCGAACCGAATTTCCGGCCTCCAGCGGGTGCGCCGGCGTGCCGACGTTCCATCCGACCTCGCCTCTCGGCGCGGTCGTGAACCGGACCCCTGCCATGCCCGCCCTCCGCCTCCGTCGCTCCGTGGCCGCCGCGCTGGGGGTGGCCGTCGTGGCCGCCACCCTGGCCGCCGCCGGCGGGCCGGCCGGGGCGGCGGCAGGGGGCGTACCGGGCAAGCCCGCCACCGGCCGGCTCTCGGCCCGCCTGGCCGCCCTCGCCGGCGGGGGAGCCCGCTCGCGCGCCGCCGGGGGCCCGGCCGACAACACGCCCGGCGGACTGCGCCGCTCGGTGAACGGCAAGGTCGTGGTGGACGTGGACGTCGAGCCCTGGGCCTTCGCCGGCGTCGAGGCTCGCATGGAGACCGCCGGCGCCACGGTGCTGGCGGTGAGCGAGCCCGCTCTCCACACCGTGACCGCGTCCGTGCCCGACGCCGCCCTCGACGGCCTTTCCCGGGTGCCTGGTGTGCGCAACGTGCGGGACGTGGTGACGCCCGTCCAGCGGGCCACGTGCAGCCCGGTGGTGTCGGAGGGCGACGCCCTGCTGGCCGCCGACCAGGCCCGGGCCGCCTTCGGCGTGGACGGCAGCGGGGTGACCGTGGGCATCCTCTCCGACTCCTTCGACCGCTCGCCGGCGGGGGCGGCCACCAACGCGGCCGCCGACGTGGCGGCCGGCGACCTGCCCGGCCCGGCCAATCCCTGCGGGCACCTCGACGCGGTCAACAAGGTCAACGACTCGGTCGGCACCGGCGTCTACGACGAAGGCCGCGCCATGGCCCAGACGGTGCACGACCTGGCCCCGGGCGCCCGGATCGCCTTCGCCACCGCCTACATCAGCGAGACGTCCTTCGCCTCCAACATCACCGCCCTGGTGAACGCCGGGGCCAAGGTGATCGTCGACGACGTCGGCTACTACAACGAGCCCTTCTACCAGGACGGCCCCGTCGCCGTCGCCGTGAACAACGCCAAGGCGGCGGGGGTGGCGTTCTTCAGCGCCGCCGGCAACAACAACATGATCGTGGGCGGCAGGGACGTGGGCTCCTACGAGGCGCTCTCGTACCGGGGCGCCGCCTGCCCCACGCTGCCGTACCCGTACCTCGACTGCCACGGGTTCGACGGCGCCGGCACCGACGTGCGCTCGCAGATGGTCGTGCCCAACGGGCGCACCCTCAGCCTCGACCTGCAGTGGGCCCAGCCCCGCGGCAACGTCACCACCGACTACGACCTGTTCCTCGTCGACGCCTCCAACGGCGCGGTGCTCGACCAGTCGGTGAACGAGAACAACGGCCTCACCGGCACCCAGCAGGCGTACGAGGCGGCCACGTGGACCAACACCACTGGCGGCGCCAAGGCGGTCGACGTGGTGGTCGCCCGCTACGCCGGCCCGGGCGTGCGGTTCAGGTGGATCCAGATGGGTGACGCCCCGCAGAGCGTCGAGTACTCCACCACCACGGCGACCGACGTCTTCGGCCCGACCGTCTACGGCCACAGCGGGACGTCCGGTGCCGTGTCCGTGGGCGCCGTGCCGTACTGGGACGCCACCGCCGTCGAGCCGTACTCGTCGCGGGGGCCGGTGACGCTGCTGTTCGACCCGGTGCCGGCCACGACGGCGCTGGCGTCGGCCCAGGTGCTGGCCAAGCCCGACGTGGCCGCCACCGACTGCGTGCGCAACTCGTTCTTCTACCCGGGGTCGGGCACGCCGCACCGCTTCTGCGGCACCTCCGACGCCGCGCCCCACGCCGCCGCCGTCGCTGCCCTGGCCCTCAGCCTCAAGGGTGGGCTGGCTCCCGTCGACCTGCTCTCCTCGCTGAGCGCCACCGCCGCCGCCGTCGGCTCGGTGCCGGCCACCGCGGTGGGCGCCGGCCTGGTGAACGCAGTGGGCACCCTGACGAGGGTGGCGGCCGGCGCCGCCTTCACGTCGGCCGCCCAGGCGGTGTTCACCGAGGGTGTGCCGGGCAGCTTCACCGTCGCCGGTGCCGGCCCGGTGGCGCCGGTGCTGGCGCTGGCCACCGGTTCGCTGCCCGCCGGCGTCTCGTTCAACCCCCTGACCGGCGTCCTCTCCGGCACGCCGGCGGCCGGCTCGGCCGGCAGCTGGCCGCTGGTGTTCTCGCTGCTCAGCGGGCTGGTGACGGTGCGCCAGAACTTCGTCCTCACGGTGCGGCCGGCGTCGTCGGGCACCGGCGGCACCAGCCGGCGCGGCTACTGGCTGGCCGGGGCGGGCGGGAGCGTGTACGCCTTCGGCGACGCCCCCTTCCTCGGCTCGGCCGGCAGCGGCGGCCTCAACCAGCCCATCGTGGCCACCGCCGCCACGCCGTCGGGCAACGGGTACTGGCTGGCGGCCCGCGACGGCGGCATCTTCGCCTTCGGCGACGCCCGCTTCTTCGGTTCCACCGGCTCGATCCGCCTCAACCAGCCCATCGTCGCCATGGTGGCCACACCCTCGGGCGGCGGCTACTGGCTGGTGGCCGCCGACGGCGGCATCTTCGCCTTCGGCGACGCCCGGTTCTCGGGGTCCACCGGCGCCATGAAGCTGAACCGCCCGATCGTGGCCATGGCCGCCACGCCCTCCGGCAACGGCTATTGGCTGGTCGCCTCCGACGGCGGCATCTTCGCCTTCGGCGACGCCCGCTTCTTCGGCTCCACCGGCGCCATCCACCTCAACCAGCCGGTCGTCACCGCAGCCGCCACGCCCTCCGGCAACGGCTATTGGCTGGTCGCCTCCGACGGCGGCATCTTCGCCTTCGGCGACGCCCCTTTCTTCGGATCCACCGGCAGCATCCGGCTCAACCAGCCGATCGTCACCGCCGCCGCCACCCCGTCGGGCGGCGGCTACTGGCTGGTGGCCTCAGACGGCGGCATGTTCGCCTTCGGCGACGCCCCCTTCCTCGGCTCCACCGCCTCCCTCGGGCTGTCGGTCCCCATCGTCGGCGTGGCCGTCCAGCACCCGTAGCGCGGCGGACCTGCCGGGCGCAGGCTATGCGGTTCGCCGGTAGCCGGCAGTGGGTGCGCACGGGAGGCACGGCGACTCTCGGGACGTTTTCGATCGCCATGCGATCGAACGTGTCCCGAGACTTCGGCGCCCACGTGCTCTCCGGTCATCCGCAGCCCCGACCGCGTGGTCGCACCCGGGTGCATCCAAGAGCCAGCGCATGAGCGGCGCTGGCCGCTCATGCGTACCGGAAGGCGCCCGTCCCCGTGCTCTCCGAGTTGGGAGGGATGGTGACCCCGTTGCCCCGGGTCGGTGAGCCCTGGTCGCCCACGATGGTGTAGGAGTCGGCACCGGCCCGGTCGAGCAGCACGCCGGTGCCCTGGTTGTTGCCGAAGCCCAGGCTGCCGCCCCGCCCGGGCGCCGGCGCCGGGGCGAGGAAGTCCGGAGTGAAGCCGCCCCGGTACCGGTCGTTGCCAGCGTCGTCCACCGCCACCCCGACGCCGGCCACGTTGGCGCCGCCCACGTCGTAGCGGGGCAGGTTGTCGCAGACGCCCTCGTCGTCGATCACGCCGCCGGCCCCGTTGGTCTGGTTCGGGGCGTTGGGGTCGAGGGGCGCCGGCATGTAGTAGTCGTAGACATCGTCGCCGCCGAAATCGCGGAAGACGCCGATGCCACCCACGAGGGCGAAGCCGGTGCTGTTGCGCACCGCCAGGTAGGTGTCGTTGCCGCCCTCGTCGAACAGCATCCCGACGCCGAAGACGTGGCCAGCGCCGTTGGCTCCCGTCTTGCCGCTGTAGACGTCGTTGCCGCCGCGGTCCACCAGGATGCTGGCGCCGAGGAAGCCGGCGCCGTTGGTGACCATGCGCCGGATCACCGGGTCGGCGGTGCAGACCTTGTCGACGTCGGGCGTCTGCTTGACGCCGTACCGGTCGTTGCCACCCATGTCGAGCAGCACGCCGGCGACAGGCGTGCAGTCCGCGGCCAGGAGGGCCGGGATGGCACCCTGGCAGCCCTTGGCCGGGCCCTCGCCCTTGAGGCCGGGCTGGCCGGCGGGCCCGAAGTTGAGGTCGATCATGTTGCCGCCGGCGTTGTTGACGTAGGTGTCGTCGCCCCCGGTGTCGATGGTGATGGCGTAGTCGTTCAGGTACACGTTGTTCACCGTGCCCCGCGAAAGCCGCAGTACCGGCCACAGGTCGATGTCGGCCGTAAGCGGCAGGACGGTGCGGGCCAGGACACTCTCCAGGTCGTAGACCGACTTCCGGAGCTTCAGGGCGCAGCTTCTGATGTCGTTGAAGTCGGACGGGTTGAGACCCTTGCCGTACTCGCGGGCGGCGTTGGCCAGCACGGACGGCGGGATGGCTGCGTAGTGGGCTTTGGTGATGCGCTCGCAGGCGAGGACGTCGGTGGCGACCAGGGCCAGGTACCCGGCCGTCTCGGGGGAGAGGGCGGCCTTCAGCACCGCCCCGGCCGGGTCGCGGGGTGTCCCCATGTCGGACGCCAGCCCCTTCAGGGCGTCGACGAGGGCGCTGGTCGGGTTGGCCGGCAGGGTCGGCGCCCCCACCGGCGGCTCCAGGAGGGCGTCGGCCGGCGCCAATGCGGCGGCCACGTCGGCGGGCAGGCCGGGCAGGCTGTCGCTCAGCACGCCGGCGCTGGCTCCCGGCAAGGCGGTGAAGACCAGCGCCGCCGCCGCGGTGGCGACGGCCAGCTGCCAGCGAAGGCGCCGAGCCCGACGGCCGTTTCCCTCGGTGCGCCGAGTGGCGGCGCGCGTCATGAACGTGAGCACGGTGCGACCCCCAGAGTCGTCTTCCGCCGCGGTCCCCACCGCGCGGTGCCGCGATGATCGGCGCGAGCGCGTGCCAGTGTCAATACCGTCCCATGCGACCTTTCTCGGTTCTCGACGACGAGCAGTGACAAGGACGACGATCCGGTCGAGAGCCAAGTGGCTCGAGGCGCTCCACGCGGTTCTCGAGGGCCTATCCCATCACCGTGCTTGCGAAGACCAGAAGTCAGCGGGTGGTGGCCGCGGCTGGGCACGCCTCGGTCGGCGTGGTGACGCTCGACGCCCGGCGCCCGCCGGCGACGCAGGCAGCCCAGGAGCACCGACGCGGGTGGCGCCGGCCGCCGGCCTTCACCCACTGCGTGCGTTACGCACCCCCGACCTGCGGGTAGGTGGTTCTCTGGCGTTCTTTTCCGGTTCCCCCGAGCGGCAGCAGGGCGTGGGACGGTCGAAAGCGGCGCCATCCGGATTCATCCAAGGGCGCTCGAGCGCGCCCCGACACCAGCCGGACGCACAGAGAGGAGCTGCATCGTGACGACGACCCAGACCTATCCGATGGCCGAGTGGATCGAGCGCACCGTCATCGACAACGAGGGCGACGAGATCGGGACGATCGACGCCGTCTACCTGGACGACCGGACGGGTGACGCCGCCTGGATCGCCGTGAACACGGGTCGGCTGGGGACGCGCATCCGGTTCGTGCCCCTCGACGGCGCGACCGCTGCCGGCGAGTACCTCCAGGTGCCCGTTTCCAAGAAGCAGGTGAAGGACGCGCCGCAGGCCGACGCCGACGGGCAGATCGGGCCCGAGGAGGAGGCGGAGCTGTACCGCTATTACGAGAGCCTCTACGGCCGCGACCGCAGCCAGGGCCACGACACAAGCGGCCCGACGACCGACGACGCCATGACCCGTTCCGAGGAGGAACTGCGTGTCGGCACCACCACGCGCGAGAAGGGCCGGGTCCGGCTGCGCAAGTGGGTCGAGACGGAGCGGGTGCAGCGGAAGGTGCCGGTCACCCGCGAGGAGGTCCGCATCGAGCGCGAGCCGATCACCGAGGGGAACGTGGGCAAGGCCATGGACGGGCCCGCTATCTCCGAGGAGGAGCACGAGGTGACCCTCTACGAGGACGAGGTCGTCGCCAGCAAGCAGGCCGTGCCCAAGGAGCGGGTGCGCCTCGCCAAGGACGTGCGAATGGACGAGGAGACCGTCGCCGAGAACCTGCGCAAGGAACGCATCGAAATCGAGGGCGACGTCCGCAGCTGACATGGTCTGGCCGTCCCGGTGGGAGTCGCGGCGCGGCTCCCCCCGGGCGGCCCGGGGACGAAGGTGGTGATCGTATGAGCGGTACGCCGCAGGAGAGCCCGGCGACGGTCGGGCGGGCCGTCGAGCACGCCAGCCTGGAGCACGTCCCTGCTCCCCACGGCGACAGTGGCCAGGTGGAGACGCTCCCGGACGGCTCCGTGTCCATTCCGGTCTTCGAGGAGCAGCTGGTGGTCGAGAAGCGCCTGGTCGTCCGAGAGCGGGTCGTCGTGAGCAAGCGGACGGTTGTCGAGGACGCGGTTGTCGAGGCCGAGCTCCAGCGCGAGTGCGTCGCCGTCGACGCCGACCCGGAGTTGGTCGGGCTGGTCGAGGAGGCCGACGCCCGGGGGGCCTGAGGGCGGAAGCCATCCTCCGCTCACGCATCCTTCCAGGTATGAGTACCCCGGTGCCGCCGCGCACCGATTGTCCTGTCGCCTCCCGCGGGGCGAGGTGGAATCGATCTCCTTCTGCCAGGTTCCCGTTTCGCCGAGGCGGTTTCCTTCTGTGGACGTTTCCGTTCGCTCTGCGACCGAATGCGTCCACAGACCTGGTGCCCGCTCCCCTCAGGCGCCCCTCGTGTCGTCGGGCGCCAGCGCCGGGATCTGGCGGCCCCGCTCGGCCAGCTCGCCGAGCAGCTCGTCGGCGGGGTAGGCCCGGTTGGCCTCGATACCCTCGGGCGCCGGGGCGAGGGGGATGAGCAGGTCGCCGGCGTCGCCGTGCAGCCAGAGGGCCATGGCGTAGAGCGCCGGTACGTGCAGCAGGCGCAGCTCGTAGGAGCCCTCCTGCGTCTCGGCCAGGCCCTCCGCCGTGCTCAGGGCGGCGGCGGTGGAGGCCACGAAGGGGCCCGAGTTGAAGTGGGAGAACAGGGCCCGGCCGGCCTGGTCGGCCACCGTCTCGGCGCTGGCCACGACCTGGTCGTCCTGGCGCAGCAGGTACCGCCAGCCGGTGGCCTGCGTGGTGCCCAGGCCGGCGCCGGCCGCCGTGAGGTCGGACAGGCCGAGGGTGTAGACGGGGTGGGGGACGGTTGGCGCCAGCTCGGCCGGCCGGGTGCCGGCGAGGGCGTGGAGCCTGGTCTCGGGGACGCCGGCGAAATGGTCGAGGGCGGCGCGTACCGCCTCCTCCGCCTCGGACGGCGGCGTGGACTGGGTCACGGGCATGGGCGGGCCTCCTCTCAGCGGGTGTAGTAGGTGTGGGTCCAGGAGCCGCTGCCCTGGTACGCAGTCTTGAACGTCGCCTCGCTCACGTCGGACTTGCCGTAGATGGAGTCGTCGACGCCGTAGAAGTTGCCGGGCAGGTCGGCGATGATGCACAGGAAATGGGCCCCGCCGCCCGACCAGGCCGTTCGCACGCCCACCGGCCGCCCGGCGGTGATCTCGGAGGTCACCTGGCTGAACGTGGCGGTGCCGGAGGCCATGTGGTCGAGATGCCCGACACGGGTGAGCGACGTGTCGAGGGTGCCGTAGACGTTGCACGCCCCGCTCGCCCCGGCACCGCAGCAGTCGGTGCGCCCGAGCTCGCCGTTGGCCACCGCGCACTGCGTCCACCCGGAGGCGGCGTCGTAGTAGTGGGCGACGCTGGTGGACACCGCCGCCCAGCACCAGTTCGACTGCTGCTGGTGCTGCATGTTGAACGAGAGGCGGGCGCTGGGGTCGGCCCACCACTTGTGCCAGAGGGCGCTGTCGGTGCCCCGCACGAAGGTGTCGATCCGCGCCGTGCCCCACGAGGCGGCGTCGGGGTCGGAGGTGAGGACGCCGCCCAGCGACTCCCAGCCGCTCCAGCCGTTGTCCCACCACTTGTGCCACATGGCGCTGTCGGTGCCGCGGGCGAACACGTCGAGGCGGTTGGGCGACCACGACGAAACCGACGGCCCGGAGGTGAGCGTCCCGCCGAGGTTCTCCCAGCCGCTCCAGCCGTTGTCGAACCACTTGTGCCAGAGGGCGCTGTTGGTGCCGGTGACGAACACGTCGATGCGCCCGTCCGACCACGAGACGGCCGCCGGGTCGGATTCCAGGGTGCCGCCCAGCGACTCCCACCCGCTCCACTTCCCGTCGAACCACTTGTGCCACAGGGCGCTGTCGGTGCCCCGCACGAACACGTCGAGCCGGCCCGACGCCCACGAGCACACCGCCGGGCCCGAGGTGAGGACGCCCCCGAGGGACTCCCAGTTGCTCCAGCCGTTGTTCCACCACTTGTGCCACAGGGCGCAGTCGGTGCCCCGCACGAAGATGTCGATGCGGTTGGGGCCCCACGAGACCGCCGCCGGGTCGGAGGTGAGCGTGCCGCCCAGCGACTCCCACCCGCTCCAGCCGTTGTCCCACCACTTGTGCCACAGGGCGCTGTCGGTGCCGGTGACGAAGATGTCGAGCCGGTTCGGCGCCCATGACGCCACCGCCGGCCCCGAGTTGAGGGTGCCGCCCAGCGACTCCCATCCGCTCCAGGTCATTCGCCCTCCTCCATGCCGCCGGCAGGCATGTCGTCCTGCTCGGTGATGATCTCCGGGTCGTTCATCGGGCCGGGCGGCATGTCCTGGTCGGGCGGCACGTCCCGCATGGCACCGGTCTCGCTCATCGCATCCTCCCCGTGCGTAGCCGGTGCCGACATTACCGCCGAGCCCGACGGTGTGCCCGACGTCCCCAGCCGGAAGGGCCGGCCCCATGGGGCCGGCCCTTCCGGTGCCCCCCCGGCGTCAGGCGGCGGCGATACCGGCGGCGCCGGCCGGCAGGCCGGGCACCGGGCCGAGGTCGGCGAGGGACCCGTCGGCGGCGACGGCCCACACCCCGACGGTCCGGTTCGACAGGCGGCCGTACAGGAAGCGGCTGTTGCGGCTGAGGGCCAGGTCGGTCACGCCGGCCGCCGCCGAAGCCGTCTTGCCGTCGGCGTCGAGGACGGCCAGCGACCCGTCGGGGGCGACCCGGTAGCCGGTGACCGAGTTGGTGCCGGCGTTGCCGGCGTAGGCGAACTTGCCGTTGTTGGTGACGGCGATCCAGCAGGCCGCCGTCTCCGTCGTCGGCACCGAGGCGCTCACCGTCTCGAGGCCGCCACCGGTGACCGCGTAGGACGACACGGCGCTGGCGTCGGCGGCGCCGCCGAACGCCTCGGACACGATGGCGTGGCCCTTGTTGTCGAAGCCGAACCCGAACGGCGTCGGGCCGGCCGAGGGAGCGACGTTCGGACCGGTGGCCAGCCCGCCGGCGCCCACGGTGTAGACGTCGATGCGCTGTGTCGCCCGCTCGGTGACCAGCAGCCTCGTGCCGTCGGGCGTGAACGACACCTGGGCGGGGGCGGTGGCCGTCCCGCTCAGCGGGCGGGTGGAGCCGGCCAGCGGCGCCAGGTGGCCGTCGTCCACGGTGAACCCGGAGATGGCGCCGGGGCCGCCGGCGTCGAGGACGTACAGCAGGCCGCCGTGCACGGTGAGGCTGGTGGGCATGGTGCCGCCCGACGGCACCACGTCGAGGCGCTCCAGCCCGCCGTCGGCGACCCGGAAGGAGGTGACGGTGTTGCTGCCGGCGTTGACGGCGTAGAGGTGGGTGCCGTCCTCGTCGAGCACGACGGCGCCCTGCGAGCCGAGGCCGCCCCCGGTCCCGGTCCCGCCGGTGGCGACGCTGCCGGCCGGCGTGAGCGTGCCGTCGGCGGCCCGGCTGTAGGCGAGGACGCTGTTGCCGGCGACCTGGTTCGAGAGCAGGTAGACCGCGCCGGGTGACGGGCCGGCGGCACCGGCGGGCAGGGCGGCGCCGGCCACCGGTGCGGCGACGACGGCGGCCAGGGCGAGGGCGCGACGGAACAAGGCCATTGGGTTCCTCCCGGAAAGGGTTCTGAGCGGAGCCGCTCACGAACGAGGCGTGTGTGCCTCTCCCGTCTCCCGCCGCCGGCCGGCCGTTACACGCGCCGGAAGGGGGCGCCGGCGGCGGCGCCCCCTCCCGTTCCCTCCAGGGCTCCTTGCTCAGCCGCCGGGATGGCGGCTCCCGAGGCGTGTGGATGGTCGCTGGGCGTCGCCGTCGCGCCCGCCAGGGCGCCGGCGACAGTGAGCGGAGCGCCAGGACGGCGCGGAGCGAACCATCAGATCAGCTCGCGGCGGCGCCACGTGGTGCCAAGGAGCACCAGGCCGGCGGTGAGGAGGCCGAGGCCCAGCAGCGTCAGCGTGCTGATCGGGCCGCCGGTCTTCGGCAGCTCGATCACCTCGGCGGCCACGACGACGATGTCGGCGCCGGCCGAGGCGGTGACCACCAGCCCGAGCTGGTCGGTCCCCACGACGGTGCCCACGTTGTGCGTCGGCGTGGTGCCGTCGGCGACCTCGGACTTGGTGAGGGTCACCGTGGCGCCGGGCGCCAGGTCGCCGATGGGCCCGACGGCGCCGAGGACGTCGTCGCTGACCGCCACGTCGTGCAGCGGCGTGTCGCCCGTGTTGGTCACGGCGTAGGTGAAGGTCACCGTGCCGCCCACCGCCGCGGACGGCACGTCGGGCGTCTTGGTGAGGGCGATGAGCGGGTTGATCACCTTCACGAAGGTCGAGTCGGCGGCCTCCGAGTGCCGGCCCAGCCCGTCGACGGCAGACACCGAGATGACGTTGGCGGCGTCGCCGGCGGCCGTGGCCCCGTAGGTGCAGCTGAACGAGGCACCCGGGGCCAGCGTGTCGCCCACGCCCTTGGTGCACGATGCCGCCACGTTGGCGTGGAGGCTGTCGGCCAGGGAGGCGATCGTCACCGGCACGGCCCCGGTGTTGGTGACAACCGCCGTGTAGGTGAGGGTGTCGCCCTTGTGGACCACGAGGGCGCTGCCGGCAGAGGCGTGGTCGCCGCCGTCGACCTTCTTGTCCACGGCGATGCCGGTGGGCTTGGCGGTGTTGGTGAAGGCCACCGTCACCGGCGTCGCGCCGATCGTCACCGTGCCGTCCGCCGGCGTGGACACCGTCGTGAACAGGTCGTTCGGCCGCTCCGTCACGGTGCACGAGGTGGTGGTCGGGATGCCGCTCAGCGTCTGCGACCCCGAACCGGTGATGGTGACGGTGGTGTCGAACGCCTCGCCGTCGCAGTCGACGTCGAACACGAAGTCACCGGTGCCGCCCACCGCCGTCTTGGCCACCACCAGATTCCCGGTGTTGCGGGTGTTGGTGAAGGCGACGGTGTTCAGGCCCTCGGCGATGACCACGGTGCCGCCGGCCGGCACCACCTCCGGGCTGAAGAGCGGATTGGGCTCCTCGGTGACGGTGCAGGACGTCCCGGTCGGGATGCCCTTGACCGACGCGTTGCCGCTGCTCTCGATGGTCAGTGTCTGGTCGAAGTCGGTGCCGTCGCAGTCCACGTGGAAGGTGAACGTGCCGGTGCCGCCCACCGCCGTCTTGGTGACGAGCAGGGTGCCGGTGACGCGGGTGTTCACGAAGCCGACGACGTTGTCCCCGGTGGCGATCGTCACCGTGCCGTCGGTCGGCGTCGACTCGCTGGTGAACCGGGCGTCGGCCCGCTCCTTCACCGTGCACGAGGTGCCGGTGGGGATGCCGGCGATGGTCTTGCTGCCGCTGCCGGTGATGGTGACCGTGTAGCGCGTGCCGTCGCAGTCGACGTCGAAGGTGAAGGTGCCGGACCCGCCTTTGGTGGTCTTCTGGATGACCAGCGAGCCGGTCTTGCGGACGTTGGTGAATGCCACCGTGGTGCCCTCGGGGGCGATCGTCACCTTGCCGTCGCTCGGGACCGACGAGCTGGTGAACAGCGGGTCGGCCACCTCGGTGACGGTGCAGTGGGTCCCCGCCGGGAGGCCGGTGACGGTGGCCGAGCCGCTGCCCGTGATCGTGGTCTGCTGGTCGAAGGCTGTGCCTTCGCAGTCGACGTTGAACGTGAAGGTCCCGGAGCCGCCGGTGGTGGTCTTGGTGATCACCAGGTCGGCGAGCTGGACGTTGACGAACACGTTCACCTCCTGGGCCGCGCCCACCGGGATGCTGAGCGCCCGCGGCGTCGGGTCGAGCTGGTAGCCCGGCGGCGCCGACGTCTCGGTGACGGTGCACGGCGTGCCCGACGGTCCGGAGATGGCGATGCTGCCGGACTTCGACGTACCGCTGGCCCCTACCGTCCCGTCGGGGTTCGACTGGCTCTGGCCGCTGAGGCCGGTGATGATCGTCGGCTGCTGGGTGACGCCCGGCGCCGGCGCCGGCGGCGTGCACACCACGGTGAAGCCGGCGTACTCCAGGAGCGGGCCGGTGGTCGAGCCGCTGCGCTTCTCGATGCGCAGGCTGCCGCCCACGGTGAAGCAGGCCGGCCCCGCCTTGCGGTTGCTCGCCTGGGACGCCGAGGGCGCGGCCGTGGTCTTGGCGTAGTTGCAGAACTGGGCGCCCAGCGGCGTGTCGGGAGCGATCTTCAGCGGGAACCGGAGCTTGAAGTCGGTCGTGTTGGGGACGAAGGTCACCTTGTACTGGGCAGCCGCCTTGTCGCCGACGAACACGCAGTCGGTCATCTCGAAGGTGGCCCGGCCGGCGACGTCGGACGGGTCGACCGGGTAGTCGATGATGTAGCCGACGGTCCCGCCGGGGTTGAAGTCGCTCGGGAAGTCGGGGTCGAGCCGCTTGGTGGTGTTCTCGCTCCCAGGCGTCGGGAGGACGCCGTTGCAGCCGCTCGTGCTCTCCTGGGGGGTGACGACCGGCGTGCCGGGGTCGACCCCGGACGCCGGCGCCGTGGCGCCCACTGCGGCGAGCACGGTGCCGGCGAGCAGGAGGGCCACTGCCAGCCCCCGGGCTCGCCGGGCTCCGAAGAAGTTCCTCAAGTTCCACCCCTCGTCTGCCGAAACCACGGGAGGACGCGGATTCGGCCGCCGGCGCGCCCCGTTGCGCGCTCCAGTGCGGAGATTGGGCGAATGGCCGCCTTGGGACAATGACCATTCTTCGGTTGATCATTTCGCCCTGACGGGCTGCCACCGAGCGGGTTAGGGCGAAGTGGCCCGCTCCGCCCGTAGGGGCCATCGACGGCCCATCCGGAAGGCTGTGGTCACCCCGCCCGGGGTACGCCGGCGGGGACGGACCACTCGAAGACGCCGCCGGCCGAGGTGCGCCACAGGAACGCCTCGCCGCCGTGCTTCTCCGCGCGCCGCCGGGCCGCCTCGACCACCGTCCCGTCGTCGGCGCCGTCCTCCAGGGCGGCGCCGTCCTCCCGCACGCGGAGGAGGGAGTGGCCGTCGACGGCGACCTCGACCTCGACGGCGGTGACCGAGCCGTGCCCGGCGACCTGGGCCAGCACGTCGCGCAGGGTGACGATGAGGTCGGCGGCCTCGTCCTCCGGCATGGCGTCGAGTGGCCCGCTCACCACCACGCGCGGCTCGAACCCGAGGGCGAAGGAAGCATCCCTGGTGGCGTCGAGGACGGCGGAGCGGATCGGGGCCGGGCGGGGCCGGGGCGCCGCCATGTCGAACACCACGCTGCGGATGTGGTGGACGGTGGCGTCGAGCTCGCGGATGGCCTGCTCGATGCGCCGCCTGGCCTCCGGCTCGACGACGCGTGGCATCGCCCCCTGGAGGAGCAGGCCGGCGGAGAAGGTGCGCCGGATGACCGAGTCGTGGAGGTCGCGGGCGATGCGCTCCTCGTCCTCGAGCAGCGACAGCGTCTCCAGCCGGCGCCGGGCCCGCTCGCGCTCCAGCACCACGGTCACATGGGCCGAGAACGACGACGCCAGCTCCACCTCGTCGGGCGAGAACGGTGCAGCGCCGCCGTCCTTGACAGCGGCGAGGACCCCCAGCGGGCGTCCCTCGCACCACATCGGCACGAGGATGCCCGGGCCGGCGCCGGCCAGGGCCGCGGTGCCGGCGCTCGTTCCCTCGGCGGCGGCCAGGTCGTCGACGGCGACGGCGTGACCGCCGGCGGCGACCCGGCCGGCGATGCTGTCGTCGGCCGGGAAGGCGCGGCCCCACAGGCGCTCGGCCCGCTCACCGTCGGCAGCCTCGACCACCATCGTGGCCTCGGCGCCCTCCACCGGGACGGCCACGAACGCCAGGTCGGCCGTCACCAGCCGGCGCACATGGCCGGCGATCAGCTGGAGGACGTCGCGCTCGGGCAGGCCGACGAGGGACCGCGTGGCGACCTCCTGCATGCCCACCAGCGCCGCCTCCCGCCGGCGGCCCTGCTCGAAGAGCCGGGCGTTGGCGATGGCCACGCCGGCCGCCGCCGCCAGCGCCACGACCAGCTCCTCGTCGACCTCGGAGAACTCGGCGGCGGTGGTCTTGTCGGCGAGGTAGAGGTTGCCGAAGACCTCGTTGCGCACGAGCACGGGCACGCCCATGAACGACGTCATCGGCGGGTGGCCGGGAGGGAAGCCGGCGCTGTCGGGATGGTCGCTCAGCCGGGCGAGCCGCAGGGGTTGGGCGTCGGTGATGAGCGAACCCAGGATGCCGAGCCCCTTGGGCGCTCCGCCGATGGCCCGGCGCGTCGCCTCGTCGATGCCGACGGGGATGAACTCGGCCAGCCGCGTCCTCGACTCGTCGAGGACCCCGAGGGCGGCGTAGCGGGCGTCCACCAGCGAGGCGGCCGCCTCGACGATGCGGCGCAGCATCGATGCGAGGTCGAGGTCCGACCCGATGGAGACGATGGCGTCCAGCAGTTGACGCAGGCCCCCCGCGCCTGCATGCCCACTGTTGGTCACGGTACGTAAGCGTAGGAGTGGACCCCGACATTTTCCATAGCCCATTCGCGCCAGGCGGGCTCAACTGAGACCCCCCTCCGGACGAACATGGATCAACACTGTGCGTGGTCGCCCGGAATCCGGAGGCCACGGCAGCGGTTGTGGCTATGGCGCAATTCGCGGCGGACCGGCAGCGTGGCCCCCGCCGTCCCACTTAGGAGGAGCATCCCCGATGTCGGCCCTGGCAGTCCCCGAGAGCACGACTCCCGACGAGTCGCCCCGCGACGACGACTTCCACCGTCGCGTCCTCGAGGAACGCCGAGCGGACTATGCCTCCCGGCTCGACCAGCTCCGGGCGACGGCTGCCGACCTGGCGGCCGAGCCGGCGTCGGTGGAGGCGGCCGACGAGGAGGACCTCGGAGACGCCGACGGGGTCAACGTCGAGCGCGACCGGGTGCTGGCCCTGGCGGTGGCGGCCCAGCGCAGCATCGACGCCATCGACCTGGCCCTCGCCCGCGTCGCCGCCGGCACCTACGGGCGCTGCGCCGGCTGCGGCCAGCCGATCCCCGGCGCCCGCCTGGAGGCGGTGCCGGAGGCCACCCACTGCGTGACCTGCAAGAGCGGCGGCGGCCTGCGGGGGCGGGGACTGCTGCGGGGCTGACCCGTCAGCACTCGTACTGCACGGCCGCCCGGGCCTCCAGCAGCGGGCGCACCACCTCGGATCCCACCTTCTGGTGGGCGGGGTGGTCGGTGTAGGTGCGCCACCCGGCCTCGTCGTCGAAGTCGGCCACCACCGCGAAGTCCCAGTTGCCGCCGGTCAGGCCGGCGTCGGCTCCGACGCGGTAGCCGCGCAGCTCGGCGATCACCGCCGGCAGCCCACCCAGCGCCCGCCGCACCTCGTCGATCTGGTCGGCGGTGACGCCCGGCTGCCACTTGAACAGGGCGACGTGGCGGAACATCGGCGGAAGCCTACGGGCAGGGCGGCGAAATGTCCTGCACGGGCCGTCCGACGAGCAGCGGGGCTGTCGGGTGGGTGCCGGCGAACGCGTCCTCGACAGGGCCAACCTGCGGGCGACCCTCTGCGGCGCCGACATCCGGGGCGCGTGCTTCGATACGACGTTCCCCCTCGGGCGCACGGTATTCCTGTACGCGGCGCCCCGGGCCGGCCGCTTCTGAGTGAATCCACGCACACCCACGGGGGAAGAGTGCACACGAAACGCCCGGCCGGCGACTCGGAGCGACAGGGGCGGCGTTCTCGGCGCGCCAGCCGCCGGGATCCGGCTGCTGCGGTGTCGAGAGCCTCGGAGGAGGATCTACTCGCCCAGCTCCTCGACCAGCGCCAGCCACCGCTCCTCGGCGGCCGCCAGGCGCTCCTCGGCGCCCGCCAGTCGGCGGGCCACGTCGGCCAGGGCCACGTGGTCGGCCGCGCCGCCGGCCAGGGCAGCGGCCAGCCGGTCGCGCTCGGCCGCCGCCTCCGCCATCTCCCGATCGGCCAGGCCGGCCAGCCGGCGCAGGGTGCTGGGGGAGCGCGGCTTGCCCACCGCGGCGGCGGCCGGCGCCGGCGCCGGCCGGCGGGATCCGGGTGCAGGGGCAGGGGCCGGGGAGGGAGCCAGGCGGCCGGCGGCCCAGCCGGCGTAGCCGCCCGGCGCCAGGGCGGCGCCGCCGTGCCCGTCGAGCACGAGCACGTCCTCCACCGTGCGCTCCAGCAGGGCCCGGTCGTGGCTGGCCACCAGCACGGTGCCCGGCCAGTCCTCGAGGAAGTCCTCCAGCGCCCGGAGGGTGTCGAGGTCGAGGTCGTTGGTTGGCTCGTCGAGCAGCAGGACGTTGGGCCGGCCAGCGAGCACGAGCAGCAGCTGGAGGCGCCGGCGCTCGCCGCCCGAGAGGGTGCCGACCGGTGCGTACTGGGCGTCGGCGTCGAACCAGAACCGCTCCATCAGCCGTACCTGGTCCCAGGTCGGCTGCGGCTGGCCACCGGCGACCGCGTCGCGGACTCGCACGGCGGGGTCGAGGTCGCGGCCCGCCTGGTCGTAGAAGCCGATGCGGACGGTGGGGCCCGTGACGACGGTGCCGGCGGCCGGCGCCAGGCGCCCGGCCACCACGTCGAGGAGGGTGGACTTGCCGGCGCCGTTGGGCCCCACCACGCCGAGGCGGTCGCCGGCGCCGAGGTCCAGCTCGACCCCCCGGAACAGCCACGGCCCGTCGCCGAAGCGGTGGCCGGCACCGTGCAGCTCGACCACCTTGTCGCCCAGCCGGGGCGTGGTGCCCCAGCGGCCGCCCCCCGACAGCGCCAGCTCGCCGGGCCGCTCGGGCGCGGGCGGGCGGCCCTCCACCACCGCGGTGGCGGCGGCGATGCGCGCCTTGGGCTTGCGGGTGCGGGCCGGCGCCCCCCGCCGGAGCCACGCCAGCTCGGCCCGCGCCAGGTTGCGGCGCACCGCCTCGGTCCTGGCCTCCTGCTCGACCCGGTCGGCGGCGGCCGCCAGGTAGCTGCTGTAGCCGCCGTCGTGCACGTACCCCCGCCCCCGGTCCAGCTCCAGCACCCGGGTGGTGACCCGGTCGAGCACGTGGCGGTCGTGCGTCACCACCACCAGCCCGCCGCGGAAGCGGGCCAGGCGGTCCTCCAGCCAGGCGATGGCGTCGAGGTCGAGGTGGTTGGTGGGCTCGTCGAGGACGAGCAGGTCGACCTCGTCGACCAGCACGCGGGCCAGGGCCACCCGCTTGGCCTGGCCGCCCGAGAGGGTGGCCACGTCGGCGCCGGCGGCCGCGCCCATGCCGAGCCGCTCGAGGATGGCGGCCGCCTCCCAGTGCCCGCCCACCGCCGCCCGGACGGTGCCCGCCGGCAGCGCCGGGTCCTGGGCCAGGTACCCGACCCGCACGTCCCGGCCTCGCCGCACGACCCCCTCCTCGGGGGCGTCCACGCCGGCAACCACGCGCAGGAGGGTGGACTTGCCCGTGCCGTTGCGCCCGACCACGCCCAGCCGGTCGCCGGTGCCGAGGGTGAGCGACAGGTCCTCGAACAGCGCCCGGTCGGGCCGCCGCACGGCCACCCGCTCCAGGTCGACCAGGATCACCAGCGGAGGCTACGACCCGAGTACATAGGGTGCGGTTTCCGCACCCTATGTACTCGGGAGTGACAGCTACACGCCGGCGTAGGCGAGGGACGACACCTTGTCCGTGGCCATGCTGCGGCGCAGGTAGAAGAACCAGGTGACGCCGGCGAACACCACGTAGGAGCCGAGGAACACCCACAGGGCGGGGACGGACCAGTCGGCGTGGGCGGAGGCGACGGCCGCCTTCTCGGCCGGCGTGGTGGCCGCCTTCACCAGGGCCGAGACCTCGAGGCTGGCCTGGCGGAGCACCACCTGGATGAGGAAGCCGCCGAAGGCGCCGATGGCGCCGGCGATGCCGATGACGGCCGCCGCCCGGCGCTTGAACTCCACCACGTTGGTGGCCGGGTCGACGCCCCGCTCCTCGGCGTCGCGCCGGCCCAGCTCGGCGAAGATCGACGGGATCATCTTGTAGGTGGACCCGTTGCCCATGCCGGCCAGCAGGAACACCACCATGTAGGAGGCGAAGAACAGCCCGAAGGAGTGCTGCTTCACGCCGGCGGTGGCGCCGAGGGTGGCGATCGCCATCCCGACGAACACCCACAGGGTGACGCGGGCGCCGCCCAGCCAGTCCGACATCACCCCGCCGAGAGGCCGGGAAAGCGACCCGATCAGCGCACCGACGAAGCCGAGGCCGGCCAGGTAGGTGGCGATGAACGGGTGGTGGCCGAGGAACTCGGGGAACGTGTTCTTGATGACGAGGGGCAGGGCGAACGAGAAGCCGATGAACGTGCCGAAGGTGCCGATGTAGAGGAACGACATCACCCACGTCTGGCCGGTGCGCATGGCGTCGACGTACGAGCGCTTGTGGGCCTGGGCCTGGGTGAGGCTGTCCATGCGGGTCCAGGCCAGGAAGCTGGCGAGGGCGATGAACGGCATCCACATCAGGCCGGCGTAGGCCATGTGGACGTTGTGCTGGGGCAGCTTCACCACCGCCGCCGGCACGCCCACGATGATCGCCAGCGGCACGAACAGCTGGGCGACGGCCACGCCGAGGTTGCCACCCGCTGCGTTCATGCCCAGGGCGAAGCCCTTGCGGCGCTCCGGGTAGAAGAACGAGATGTTGAACATCGATGACGAGAAGTTGCCGCCGCCGAGGCCGGCCGTGGCCGCACACAGCAGGAGGACCCACATCTGGGTGCCGTGACTCTGCGAGGCCAGCCACCCGCTGGGCACGACCACCGCCAGCAGCGTGGTGGGGATGAACAGCAGGGCGGCGCTGATGGCAGTCCACGCCCGCCCGCCGAAGCGGGGGACGGCGAAGGTGTAGGGGATCCGCAGGAACGAGCCCACCAGGTTGGGCACCGCGGTGAGCAGGAACAGCTCGGACACGGACAGCTTGATCCCGATGTTCCCGAGGTTGATGACGACGATGGTCCAGAGCACCCAGATGCTGAACCCGAGGTGCTCGGCGAAGATCGAGACGGCCAGGTTCCGGGCCGCCACCGGCCGGCCCTTGGTTTCCCAGAACTCGTCGTCCTCCGGCTCCCAGTGCTCGATCCAGCGGCCGCCGCGTGGCGGCGCAGGCGTGGTGGTGTCTGTCGCAGTCATGTCAGAAAACGTACGGACGGGCCGTGTCCCGCCCGTGATCGGGCGGTGTCGACATGGTGAAGAACACCTCACCCCGGTGGCCGGCGCCTCGTGAGGAGCAAAACGGACGGTCGACCCCACCGACAACGGCCGTTCGACCCTACGGCCGAGCGGCTCCGCTGCGGCACCCTCGGGGGTGGATACGAGGAGCGTGAGCCATGAAGGTCACCATCGACCAGGAGCTGTGCACCGGCGACGGGCTGTGCGCCGAGATCTGCCCCGACGTGTTCGAGATGGACGACGACGGCCTGGCCCACGTGACCGCCCGGGCCACCGGCGGCGTGCCCGAGCGCTGGGTGGAGGACGTCCTCGAGGCCATCGACGAGTGCCCGGGTGAGTGCATCCTCGTCGAGGCGGAGGCGGCCGCGTAGGGCGCACGCGCCGCGAGGCTCGCCTGCTGAGCCGGTCCCAGAACAAGGGCGCCGCCCCCATGGGGTCGTTCGGGCAGCCCCACCCCGGGAAGGGCCCCAACCCCCTTGCCGCCGAGGCTTCGGCCGGGCAGAGTCGGTACCGGGAGGTGCGATGGGGATGGCGGCACGCGAGGCCGTCCGGCTCTGGGCCGGCACGGAGCTCCGGCGGCGCTGGCGGCCACTGGTGGCGCTCGGCGTCATCGCCGGGATGGCCGCCGGCCTGGCCCTGGCCGCCGCCGCCGGCGCCCGGCGGACGGCGAGCGTCTACACCCGGTACCGGGATGCCACCGACGCTCCCGACGCCCTCGTCTTCGCCACCCAGCTCGGTGTGGTGGACCAGGACTACTCGGCCGTCCGGCGGCTCCCCGAGGTGGTCGACGCCGGCATGTTCGAGCTCGCACCCGTGGGCCTCGAGCGGCCCAAGATCGGGACCCTGGCCCCCGGCGACGACCACCTGTACCGGACCCTCGCCCGGCCGCTGCTGGTCGCCGGGCGCCTGCCCGACCCGGCCCGCGACGACGAGATCGTCGTCAACCGGCTCGCCGCCCGCCAGCACCACCTCCGCGTCGGCCAGCGGGTCACGCTCACCTCGGCGCTGGACCTGGCCTACTTCTTCAACGGTCAACCGCCCGCCGGGGGCCCGCGGGTGGCGGCCACCGTCGTGGGCATCGGCGACTCGCCCCTCGACCCCATCTTCTTCTCCGAGGAGGCCGCCTTCGTGCCGGGCGCCGGCTTCCTCTCCCGCCACCCGGAGGTCCCGCGGTCGCCGAACCTCGTCGTCCGCCTCCGGCCGGGAACCGACGTCAACGCCTTCCACCGCCGGGTGGCCGCCGCCCTCGGCCTGCCCGACATCCCCGTGCGCGATCTCGGGGAGGACCGCAAGCGCATCGTCCACGGCACCGACCTGGAGCGCACCGGCCTGCTCCTGTTCGCCGCCGCCGCCGCCGTGGCCGGCGTCGTCCTGGTGGGCCAGGCGCTGGCCCGGGCCGTGTACGCCCAGGGGGAGTCGGGCGGGGCGCTGCGCGCCCTGGGCTTCACCGGTCGTGAACTGGTCACCGGGCTGGTCGCGCCGCACGTGGTGACGGCGGCCACCGCCGCCGTGGTCGCGGTCGGCGCCGCCGTCGCCGTCTCGGGCCGGTTCCCGGTCGGCCTCGGCCGGCGCCTGGAGCCCGACCCCGGCCTCCACGCCGACTGGACGGTGCTGGCGCCCGGTGCGCTGGCCGTCGCCGCCACCGTGGTGGCCGGGGCCGCCCTCGCCGCCCGCCGGGCGATCCGGAGGGAACCCGACGCCGTGCCGGATTCCGGCTCGAGCCTCGTGCGCAGCATCGGCCGGGCCGCCCCCGTGCCCGTCGCCATCGGCGCCGGCCTGGCCCTGGAGCCCCGCCGCAACGGCCGCTCACTGCCCGTGCTCCCCGCGCTCGTCGGCGCGGTGGTGGGGGTGGTCGGCGTGGTGGGGGCCATGGGCCTGGTGCGGGGCATCGACGACGCCCTGGCCCGGCCGGCCCGCTCCGGCCAGGTCTGGGACGCCGTCGTCGTGCCCACGGACGAATGGAACGGCGAGGCCCTGCTCGACGCCCTCCGCCACCAGCCCGATGCCGCCGGCCTGGCGGCGATACGGCTCGTGCCCCTCGACGTCGACGGCCACGGGCTGCCGTCCTACAGCCTGGACCGGTTGCGCGGCGGCCTGTCGTTCGTCGTCCAGCGGGGCCGGGCGCCCCGTGGCCCGGGCGAGGTGGCGCTGGGCCCCTCGACGGCCAAGGCCCTCGGCAAGGGGATCGGCGACACCGTCGAGCTGGCCGGCGACCAGGGCCGGCGCAGGTCGCGCGTCGTGGGCATCGCCTTCCTACCCCAGACGCCCCACGCCGAGTTCGACCAGGGCGTGTGGACGGCCGGCGCCACCCAGACGCGGCTGGCGTCGATTCGCGACGACGGAGACGACGTGGAGGTGCTGGTCCGGGCCCGGTCGGGCGTGGCGCCGGCCGCCCTGCTGGCCCGCCTCCGCCACAAATTCGGCGAGGTGGAGGCCGCCTCGCCGCCGCAGGACGTCAGCCTCCTCCGCAACGTCCGGACGCTCCCGCGGGTCCTGGCCGTCTTCCTCGTGCTCCTGGCCCTGGCCGCCCTCGGCCACGCCCTCGGGACAACCGTCCGCCGGCGCCGCCACGACTTGGCCGTGCTCCGCGCCATCGGCTTCCGGCCGGGGCAGAACGCCGTCTGCATCGTGAGCCAGGCGACGACGGTGGCCCTCGTCGGGCTGCTCGTCGGCATCCCGCTCGGCGTCGCCGCCGGCCAGGTGGCGTGGCGGTGGGTGGCCGAGGCCACGCCGCTGCTCTACGTGGCGCCCCTCGCCCTGGTGGTCGCCCTGCTCGCCGTGCCCGCCGCCCTGCTGATCGCCGGCCTCCTGTCGGCCCTGCCCGCCCGGCGAGCGGCACGGATGCGCCCGGCCGAGGTCCTTCGCGCCGAGTGACTCCCGGACTCCAGGGCCCGACTCCCCGGGCCAGTGGCGCGGCGGTCATAGCTGCGCGACAGTTCCCGCCGACGACCGATACGAAAGGGCGTGTAGCAATGGCGAAGAGCACCGGGGCCGGTCAGTACGTCCTCCTCCCGCCGCAGGGCCTGCGGGCCAAGGCGGCCACGGCCACGACCGACGCGCGGGACTTCCTCCGCACCGCCCACGAGGCCACCGGCACCAGCGCCCTGGCCCTCCGCGACACCCGGGCCGGCGACCTGCGGGTGCTCGACTCGCTCGGTCCCGACGGCGCCAAGCTGGTCGAGCTGTCGCCCGGCTCCCTCCTCGCCCTGCGGGCCGAGCAGCCCGAGCTTCGGGTCGTCCCCGTCGTCTACTACAAGCCGGCCGTCGCCCGGCGCGAGGTCGTCGAGGAGTCGCGGCCGGCCCGGGCCCGCGCCGGAGGACCGGCGGCCATCACCGTGCAGGTGGTCTCGAAGAGCGGAGCCAAGCCGGTGCCCAACGCCGTCGTCGTGGCCTTCGTGGACTTCGCCGCCCGCAGGGGTGCCCAGGGCGTCACCGACGCCAACGGCCGGTGCAGCCTGAACCTCGGAGGGGCGAGCGTGAAGCTCGAGCGCCTGTACGTGTACCCGCTCGACGCCCACTGGAGCCTGCTCAAGAAGAACCTCACCCTCACCGACGGAACCAAGCTGGTCCTCACCCCACTCGACCTCGGCGCCGAGGACGGCGTGCGCCACTTCTACGGCAACGCCGACCTGGCGGTGGGCAAGGGCGTCACCGTCGCCGTCGTCGACACCGGCTCCGGGCCCCACCCCGATCTGGTGATCGCCGGAGGGGCCAACACCGTGCAGGGCGAGGACCCCAAGGACTTCAGCGACAACGGCCATGCGCACGGCACCCACGTGGCCGGCATCGTCGCCGCCCGCGGCGCGCCGCCCGCCGGCATCCGGGGCGTGGCTCCCGGCGTGAAGCTGCGGGCCTACCGCGTCTTCGGCAAGGGCCAGGGCAGCGCGTCGAGCTTCGCCATCGCCAAGGCGGTCGACAAGGCGGTGGCCGACAAGTGCGACCTCATCAACATGAGCCTGGGCGGCGGCCAGCCCGACCCCGTGCTGAAGGCGGCGGTCGACGACGCCCGCGCCGGCGGAAGCGTCTGCATCATCGCCGCCGGCAACGACGACCGCTCTGCGGTGAGCTTCCCGGCCAGCGAGGCGATGGCGCTCGCCGTGTCGGCGCTCGGCCGCAAGGGCACGTTCCCTTCCACCGCTACGGAGTCCGACGAGGTGGGGGCACCCTTCGGCTCCGACAAGAAGGACTTCATCGCCAAGTTCTCGAACATCGGCCCCGAGGTCGACCTCACCGGTCCGGGCGTGGCCATCATCTCGACCGTCCCCAGCGGCTACGCCGAGATGAGCGGCACCTCCATGGCCTGCCCGGCGGTCACCGGGGCGGCGGCTCGCGCCATCGCCGGGTCGGCCGTCCTCAAGGCCAAGCGCGACGCCAAGCGCTCGGCGGCCATCGTGAAGGCGATCGTGGCCTCGGCCCACACGCTCGGCTTCCAGCCCGTCTTCGAGGGCCACGGACTGCCGGAGCCGAAGTAGCGGCATGGCCCGCTTCGTCCTGCGCTACCGCGGGGATGGCAGCCCGCCGGCCGCCGACGTGGCGGCGGTGCGGGACGAGCCGGGCGTCGTCGTGGTCGAATCCAGCGGCCGCATGGTGCTGGTGGAGGCCGAGCCGGGGACGGTGGAAGGGCTACGCGCCCGGCTCGCCGAGTGGCTGGTGGCGCCCGAGCAGACCTACCAGGTACCCGACACGAGGAGGAAGGTGGAGGGCCCGCCGGACTGACCGCAAGGCTAATCTGCTGGCCCGACCCCACCGCCCGGATCGACATCACGTGGCCGACATCATCTGGAACACCAACGGCGTGCACGTCCGGCAGGGTCAACCAGCCGGGCGTCGGATCCCCGAAGGCGCGCCGGCGGTGTCGGCGCCGACCTGACGGCCGGGCCGGCCGGGGCGTCCCCGGCCGGGCGCCGTGGCGCGGTCACCCGGCGGGCGATGGTCCGCCGGGCCCTCCAGCTCGTGTGGGTGCTCACGCTCCACGGCGCAGGCTGGCTGCTCGAGTTGGCCGGCCAGCGCCGGCTGGTCGCCCTGGGGCGACGGGCCCTGGGCCGCCCGCGGCGCGACGAGCGGTCGACGCCGGCCGAGCACCTTCGGCGGGCGCTCGAGGAGCTGGGACCCACGTTCGTGAAGCTCGGCCAGCTGCTGTCGTCGCGGGCCGACGTGCTGCCCCCGTCCTACCAGGCGGAGCTGGCCAGGCTCCAGGACGCCGCCCCCCCCGAGCCCCCCGGCACGGTGGAGGCCATCGTCGAAGCGGAGCTGGGCCGGCCGCTGGCCGAGGTGTTCGCCCGCTTCGACCCCGTGCCGCTGGCCGCCGCCTCCATCGGTCAGGCCCACGCCGCCACCCTGGCCGGGGGCGAGGCGGTGGTGGTGAAGGTGCGCCGGCCCGGCGCCGTCGCCCTGGTGGAGGTCGACCTCGCCGTCCTGGAGTCGGCGGTCCGGCACGTCTCCCGGTGGGTCGGAACGGCCCGCCGCCTCGACGTCGCCGGCCTGGTCGGCGAGCTGGCCCGCACCCTGCGCGCCGAGCTGGACTACGAGGCCGAGGCGGCCCACGCCGAGCGCATCGCCGCCGACTTCGCCGGCGACCCCACCGTGCACGTGCCCGCCGTGCACCGGGAGGCCAGCACCGGTCGGGTGATCACCCTGGAGCGGGTGGCGGGCATCAAGGTCTCCGACCTGGCGGCCCTCGAGGCGGCCGGCGTCGACCGGCCGGCGCTGGCCCGCCACATCGTCGACGTGGTGCTCACGATGGTGTTCGAGCGGGGCTTCTTCCACGCCGACCCCCACCCCGGGAACCTGTTCGCCGAGCCCGACGGCCGGCTGGGCCTGGTCGACTTCGGCATGGTGGGCGTCCTCACGCCGGCCACCCGGGCTCGGCTCGTGCGGGTGTTCATCGCCACGTCGGGGGCCGACGCCGCCGCCCTGGCGCGGGAGCTGCTCGGCCTCGGCACCGCCACCCGTCCGGTGGACCGCGACCGGCTGGTGCGCGACCTCGACCGGGTGCTCGAGCAGCTCACCGGCGGCCCGCTCGGCGAGGTTCGCCTCGGGCCCCTCCTCCAGGCCGAGCTGGGCACGGTGCGCCGCCACGGCCTGCG
Source organism: Acidimicrobiales bacterium (assembly GCA_035689115.1). Lineage (GTDB taxonomy): Bacteria > Actinomycetota > Acidimicrobiia > Acidimicrobiales > JAHFUS01. The sequence goes on along the minus strand of DASSMA010000076.1, from coordinate 77,212 downwards.
CCTGCCCGCCGAGCTGGCGCTGCTGGTGAAGACGGCGGCCATGACGGAGGGACTGGCCGCCATCCTCGACCCCGACTTCATGCTCCTGCCCGCCTTCGCCCCCTACGCCGCCCACCTCCTCGGCCCCGGCGCGCCCGGCGTTGACGAGGACGCCGCCCCGTTGCCCGTGCCGGAGGCGGAGCCCCGGTCCCTCGCCCGCGTCCTGCTCCCGGCGGCCGGCGCCGCGGGCGTGGTGCTGGCCGTGCGCCGGTGCCGCCGGCGGCGGGCGTAGGGCGGGCCGTCTGGCAGACTGCCGGCGTGCCCGAAGCCAAGCCCGACTGGGCGGCCGTCGTGGAGCGGGAGGGCACCGCCCTCGGGGACGCCGCCGCCGGCGACCTGGCCGCCCCCGTGCCCGCCGCCCCGGGTTGGACGGCCGGAGAGCTGCTCCGCCACGTGGGGCTCATGCAGTCCCGCGGCACCCTGGTGCTTCGGACCTTCACGATGGAGCGGCCCACGGTGGAGAACGGCATGCTGGCCGAGCCGCCGACGGAAGGGGTCGTCGAGTGGTACCGGGCGGGGCTGGCCGCCCTCGTGGCCGCCGTCGCCGCCCTCGACGACCCCGATCGCCCGGCCTACGCCTTCTCGCCCGCCCACCGGCGGGCCGGCTTCTGGCCCCGGCGCATGGCCCACGAGACGACTGTGCACCGCGTCGACGGTGAGCAGGCGGCTGGGCGGCCGGCGGCGCCCATCGACGCGGCGCTGGCGCTCGACGGCATCGACGAGGTCCTCTCGGTGTTCGTGCCCGCTCTCTCTGCCGGCCGGTCGCCGGGTGACGGCCGCACCGTGCACCTCCACGCCACCGACGCTGACGGCGAGTGGCTGATCCGCTTCGACCCCGACAGCGTCGCCACCGAGCGGGGCCATGCCAAGGCTGACGCGGCCGTGCGGGGTCCGGCCGCCTCGCTCTACCTGTGGCTGTGGGGCCGCTGCCCGCTGGAGGACCTGGAGGTGTTCGGCGACCGCTCGGCGGTCGACGCCCTACGGGTGCTCACGACCTTCTGACGGCGGCGACGGGAACCTCGACGTCCACCCGGCGCCGGCTGGCGTGGGCGGTCATCGCCGGCCAGGCCCTCTTCGTGTCGGCCTGGGTGATCGCCGGCGTAGCCGAGGGGCACGGGTACTCGGCGGCGCGCCACGACGTCAGCGACCTCGGCGCCCTCACCGCCCGGCACGCCGCCCCCTGGCTGGCGGTCAGCGCCGTGACCGGGCTCCTCACGGCCGCCTTCGCCGTGTGGTCCCTCGGCCCGGCCCTGGCCGGCCCGGACGGACGGCGGCCGCTCGGCGCCTGGCTGGTGGCGGTGTCGCTGCCCGCCCTCGACAACGTGGGCGACGCCCTGTTCCGGCTCGACTGCCGGGCCGCCGACGCCGGCTGCAAGGCGGCGCAGGCGACGGCGTCGTGGCACGGCAAGACCCACGCCGCCGTGTTCGTGGTCGCCCTGCTCCCCACCCTGGTGGCCCCGTTCGCCCTCGCGTCCAGGATGGGGAGGACCGGGGGTTGGCGCTCCCTGGCCCGCCCGGCCCGCTGGTACGGCGGCGCCCTGATCGCCGGCGCGGCGGCGACGGCGGCGTCCCATGGCACCGCCGTCGATGGCCTGACCCAGCGTGGCCTCATCGTGTGCGCCGTCGGCGGCGTGGTCGTGCTCGCCGCCCGCGTGCTGTGGACGTCGCCGCCCGGCTGAGGGCGAAGCCTAGGAGAACGCCCGAGCCGACTGCTCGGTGTCCTCGGAGCCCCGGAAGAACACGATCCGGCCGCCGGCGAAGCGCCACCAGTGCTGCATGTACATCGAGGCCCGCTTCCCGGTCGAGCGAACGGTGTACGACCAGTGCACCACGGCCACCACGTCGGTGTCGTTGGCCGTGAAGGAGACGGGCGTGAACTCGGTGACGTCCACGCTGGAGCCGATGGCCTCGAAGAACCGGGGGACCTCGCTCCTGCCGCGGAAGGGCCCCCACCACGGCACGGAGGTCCCGGACGCCTCGGCCGCCCAGTCGACGTCGTCGGCCAGGTCGGCGAGGGCGCCGCCGACGTCGCCCCGGCCGTAGGCCTCGTAGAGCCGGCGGACGGCGTCGATCTTGGGGTCGGTGATGGTGTCGGTGTTGTTCGTCATGCGCTGAGGATGGCGGTCGGCGCCCGGTCGCCGCATCGGGCGAACACCCCATCTACGGTGGGCGGGCGTGGGCGCCGAGATGACCCTCGCCGAGGTCGCCGCCCTGCTGGCCGTGGCCCAGGACCACGCCTTCGGCCAGCCGCCGGGTGCCCAGCTGCGGTCCGCCGCCGTGGCCCAGCGGCTGGCGGCGGCCGCCGGCCTGCCGCGGGCCGAGCGGGAGACCACCTGGTGGATCTCGGCCCTGCGCTTTCTCGGGTGCACCGGTCACGCCTACGACATGGCCGTGGTGTTCGGGGACGAGATCGACATGCGGGCCCGGGCGTTGCAGGCCGACATGGCGAACCCCTTCGACGTCATGGGGATCATGGTGCGCCATGCCGGCAGCGGACGCTCGGCGGCGGCCCGGCTGGGGTCGGTGCTCTCCGTCATGGCCGGCGGCAAGAAGGAGGCGGAGCGCAACTTCCGCACCGCCTGCGAGGTGGCCGACGTGCTGGCCAAGCGGCTGGGGCTCGGTGAGGACGTGCGGGCGTCGCTGGCCGCCACCTTCGAGCGGTGGAACGGCCGGGGGCTCCCGTCGGGCGCCGCGGGCGAGGCCATCCCGCTGCCCCAGCGCGTCGCCCAGCTGGGCCAGGAGTTCGAGGTCCTGGCCCGCGTCCTCGGCCCGCCGGAGGCCATGAAGGTCGTGGCCGACCGCGCCGGGCGCGCCTACGACCCCGCCCTGGCCGGACTGGTGGTGGGCGAGGGGGCGGCGTGGTGGGACGAGGCCGTGGCCGCCGACCCCTGGGACGCCGCTCTGGCCGCCGCGCCGCCGTGCCGGCCGCTCACCGAGTCCGCCGCCTACGAGGCCCTCCTGGTGCTGGCCGACTTCGCCGACCTCAAGTCGCCGTGGACGGGCGGGCACTCCCGCGGCGTCGCCTCGCTCGCCGCCGAGGCCGGCGGCCCGGTCGCCGACGCCGCCGCCCTGGTGCACGACCTCGGCCGGGTGGCCGTGCCGAACACCGTCTGGGACAAGCCCGGCCCGCTTACCCGCGACGAGCGGGAGCGGGCGGAGGCGCACGCCCTCGTCACCGACCAGCTGCTGCGGCGCCTTCCCTACACGGCCGCCCTGGCCGATGCCGCCGCCGCCCACGAGCGCCTCGACGGGTCGGGGTACCACCGGCGCCTGCCCGGCGCCCACCTCGACGGGGCCCAGCGGGTGGTCGCCGCCGCCGACTGCTACCAGGCGATGATCTCCGACCGGCCGCACCGCCCGGCCCACGACCCTGCCGCCGCCGCGGCCGAGCTCCGGGCCATGGCCGCCGCCGGGCGGCTCGACGGCGAGGCGGTGGAGAAGGTGCTGGCCGCCGCCGGGCACCGGCGGTCGGCCCGCCCGGCGATGCCGGCCGGCCTGAGCCCCCGCGAGGTCGAGGTGCTGCGCCTCCTCGCCCTCGGCCTCACCACCAGGCAGGTGGCGGAGCGACTGGTGATCGCCCCGAAGACGGCCGACCACCACGTGCAGCACGTCTACACCAAGATCGGCGTGTCCACCCGGGGCGCCGCCGCCCTCTTCGCCATCGAGCACGGCGTCCTCACCCACGGGGGGTGACGCCCGGGAGGGGGTCGCTCGTTACCCTCGGCCCGACGGACCGTTCGCGGAGGCTGCCATGGCGAAGAAGGTCGAACAGGACAAGGGGGCCGAGGCGCCGACCACGGCCCGGATGAAGGAGAAGGAGTACCAGCACGAGCTGCGCCGGCTGCACGGCGAGCTGGTCGCCATGCAGGAGTGGGTCAAGGCGACCGGCGCCAAGATCTGCATCGTCTTCGAGGGCCGCGACACGGCCGGCAAGGGCGGCACGATAAAGGCCATCACCGAGCGGGTGAGCCCCCGGGTCTTCCGGGTCGTGGCCCTGCCGGCGCCCACCGACCGGGAGCGGTCGCAGATGTACCTCCAGCGCTACGTGCCACATTTCCCGGCCGCCGGCGAGGTCGTGATCTTCGACCGCAGCTGGTACAACCGGGCCGGCGTCGAGCGGGTGATGGGCTTCTGCAGCGAGGAGCAGGTCGAGCGCTTCCTCGAGATGGCGCCGGCCGTCGAGAAGGCGATGGTGGACTCGGGGATCCTCCTCCTCAAGTACTGGCTCGAGGTGAGCCCCGAGGAGCAGTCCCGCCGGCTGGAGAGCCGGATCGAGGACCCCCGCAAGATCTGGAAGCTCACCGACATGGACCTGCGGTCCTACACGCGGTGGGACGACTATTCGAAGGCCCGCAACGACATGTTCGCCGCCACCGACACGTCGTGGGCGCCGTGGTTCGTGGCCGTCACCGACGACAAGAAGCGGGGGCGGCTGAACATCATCAGCCACCTCCTGGCCCAGGTGCCGTACGAGGCGCCCGACCACAAGCGGGTCACCCTGCCCAAGCGCGGCGTCGACAAGACCGTCGCCGCCAAGCACTGGCCCCAGGAGGTCCCGGTCCTCTTCTGACCCGGGCACCCGGGACAACGAGAACGTCCCAGCGATCGACGCCCCGATGCACCACGCGCCGGACCCGGGCTCGGAGGCGCTGGCGCGAGTCCGCAGGGCGATCGTCGGCGGCGCCGGCGCCTTGCTGCTCGTCGTCGCACTCGGCTCCGCGGTCATCGACGTCCACGCACCGTTCGAGAGTGGGAGATGCGGGTCTCTCGTCTGGCGCCGGTCGTACTCCGCTGACGGCGAAGCGGAGCGGATCTGCGGCGGGCTGCGAGGCGATCGCCTTCGACTAGCAGTCGCCCTTGCCGCCCCGGGCTGCGTGAGCTCGCCGGGGTACTCGTGTGGCACGACCGGAAGTCACGGGTAAGCCGGTCGTCCAGCTGCGATCATCCGCCATGGCGAGAACAGGCGACGGACTCCTCGCCGGTGGAGTCGTACTCCTCGGGAGCGCCGTTCTCGTTTGGCTCATGAGTCGCCACGACTGGTTCGGTGATGTAGCCCGGGCCCGGAGGAATGCCGAGGAGGCGCGGACGCGATGGTCGCGTTCGGCGTGGCTCCTCGATGCCTGGCTCCGATCCGGCGGTTGGGCGGCGGTGTTCGGAATCTCCGCTGCCATCCTTCTCGTTCTCGGCGTCGCCTTCCGGCTTGCTGGATGACGCGTGGGCTGAGCGTCTTGCGGTCCCGGGGGACCAGCGGCGGTGCCGAGCAGCGGGCGTTCAGCGACCACAGATGTCCGGCCGCCTACCCGGCGCCGGCTCCCCGCGGCGCCGCCGGGGTCCGGGGCCGGATGGCGGGAAGTGGCCGTAGCCGGAGGGACTCCCCGATGCCGGGCATGGCGGCGCCGGCCCGGCAGCGGTACGCGAACTCCTCCAGCTCCGGAGCGGACAGGGCGGGTGAGAAGTACCAGCCCTGGCCGAGGTCGCAGCCGAGGGAGCGGAGGGCCCGGAGCTGCTCCTCGCCCTCGATGCCCTCGGCGACGGTGACGAGGTCGAGGCCGCGGCCCATCCGGACGATGCCCGAGGCCAGGCTGCGCTCCCGCGACTCGTAGGAGAGGCGCTCGACGAACGAGCGGTCGATCTTCAGCACGTCGAAGGGGAAGCGGTGGAGGTAGCTGAGCGACGAGTACCCCGTCCCGAAGTCGTCGATCGCCAGGCGTACGCCCAGCTCCTTCAGCCGCTGGAGCGTGCCGACCGTCTCGTCGTTGTGCTCGAGGAGGACACTCTCGGTCATCTCCAGCACCAGGCGGCCCGGGTCGAGGCCGGTGAGCTCGAGGGCGACGGACACGTCGTTCGGCAGCCCGGGGTGGAGGAGCTGGCGGCCCGAGAGGTTCACCGACACCGCCGGCGGGTCGTCGGGCCACAGCTCCGCCCAGCGCTTGGCCTTGCTGCACGCCTCGTGGAGCACCCACCGGCCCAGGTCGACGATGAGCGACGACCACTCGGCCAGCGGGATGAACTCCGCTGGCGGCACGAGCCCGCGGACCGGATGGTTCCATCGGGCCAGCGCCTCGGCGCCCACCAGCCGGCCCGTCTCGAGGTCGACGATGGGCTGGTACCGGAGGGACAACTCGCCTCGGGCGAGGGCGTGGTGGAGGTCGCTTTCCAGCCCGGTCTGGTCCACGACCTCCGATCTCATGGCCGGCTCGTAGCGCTTGTAGCTGCCCAGGCCCTCGGCTTTGGCCCGGTACATCGCCAGGTCGGCGTTGCGCAGCAGGGCGTCGACCGTGTCGGTCTCCGAGTCGGCGACGGCGATGCCGACGCTGAAGCTGAGGAAGAGGTCCCGGCCGTCGATGACGATCGGCTCGCGGAGGGCGTCGGCGAGCCGCTCGGCGACGACGTTGGCCTCGGCCGCGAACATCACCTCCTCGAGCAGCACGGCGAACTCGTCGCCGCCCAGGCGGGCCACGGTGTCGGCCGGCCGGACGAGGGAGACGAGGCGCCGGCCGACGGCCCGGAGCAGCTCGTCGCCCGAAGCGTGGCCGAGGCTGTCGTTGACCCGCTTGAACCCGTCCAGGTCGCAGAACAGCACAGCGACCGTCCGCCGGCGGGTCGTGCGATGGGCGAGGGCGTGCCCGATCCGGTCGCGGAACAGGGCGGCGTTGGCCAGGCCCGTCAGCGGGTCGTGGAACGCCTGATGGCGCAGCTGCTCCTCCAGCCGCTTGCGCTCGCTGATGTCGCGGGTGTTGAGGACGATCCCCCGCACCGAGTGGTCGAGGAGGTTGGTGATGGCGGTCTCGGAGTGGCACCACTGGCCGTCGCGGTGGAGCAGCGCCAGCTTCACCAGAGCCGAGCCGCCGGGCCGCCGCTGGACGTCCTCCAGCGCCTCGGCGAGGGCGTGGGCGTCGTCGGGTCGGACGAGGCTGTCGAAGGCGGTCCCGACCAGCAGGTCGGACTCGTAGCCGTAGACCCGCTCGACCGACGCGCTCTGGTAGCGGATGGTGCCGTCGGGGTCGAGGATCGTCACCACGTCGGAGGAGTTCTGCACCAGCGACCGGAAGCGCTCCTCGTTCTTCCGCACCTCCTCGGTCCGCTCGCGCACGCGCTCCTCCAGGGTGCGGGCGAGGGCGTGGTTCTCGAGGATCGCCAGGTACTGGCGCGCCACCAGCAGGACCATCGTCACGACCAGGTCCCAGACCACGAAGCCCTCGACCGACCGGCGGAAGACCTGGCAGGCGCCGGCCGCGACGAGGGCGGCGAGCACGGCGACGTAGGGGGCCGCCGCCGCCGCCCGCCGGGAGAGCGCTTCCTCGGCCGTCACGTCCGGTGACAGCTTGCGACAGCGCGACGCCAGGAACAGGAGTGCGAACCCGGTGAACCAGCCGGCGTCGATGGCGTTGCCCGAGCTGTAGACGCCGGCGGTCGTGAGGTAGGTGAAGCCGCTGTCGGCCACCGCCAGCGCGGTGAGGGCGGCGCAGACCAGCGCCAGGGCGCAGACCGGGATCCCCACCGTGCGCCGGCGCCGGGAGATGAACGCCACGGCCATCGTGATCATCACCACGTCGCCGAGCGGGTAGGCGAGCCCGATGGCCTGCTGGAAGAGGGGCGGTCGGTCGCCCTCGAACATCGGGCCCAGGACCAGCACCCAGCTCACCGCCATCAGCGAGCTGGCCGTCACCAGCCCGTCGACGACCATGCGGGTCCGTCCCGCCCGGCTCTGGGCCGCGCTCGGGATGGCGAGGAGGGCGGCGACGGCGAGGGGGACGGCGCCGAGGTAGCCGAGGTCGGCCGCCGAGGGGAACGGAACCTCCCGGCCGAGCACCGTCTCGTACCAGGTCCAGATCGCCTGGCCGGCGCCCCAGCTGGCGCACGAGGCGGCGAAGAGCAGCCAGGCGCGGCGCGACGGCCCGGCGGTGCGGAACGCAGTGAGGGCGCAGGAGGCGGCGGCGACGCCGGCGGCGCTCATGAGACCCATGTTCGACACCAGCTCGCCGGCCGGCGTCCTCTGGTGCAACAGGAGGAAGGCGAGCCACCCGAGGGTGACCAGCGCCGCGCCGGTCGCCTGGGCGAGGAAGGCGGTCGACGGTCCCTGGCGCGGCTGCACGAATGGTGCAATCGGCACCGGCGCAGCGGGACTGAAGGCCCAAACCGCTCGCGACCGGCAGAAATCGCTCAACTCGGGACAGCGGCCGGCCGACATCGGTTCCAGCGCCGCGCCTGGCGCGACCGACGGAGGGGATCCACGAAGCATGTCGATCAACGCTGTCTGCACGCGCCCGGACCGGCACGGCCACTGGCCGTCCACGCTCCAGCCGCAGGTGCTCGACCGGCTCGAGGGGCCCACGCCGGCCCTCGTCTGCGACACCTCGGTGGTGGCCCACCGGTACGCGCTCCTGCGGGAGGCGCTGCCGGAGGTCGAGGTCCACTACGCCGTGAAGTGCAACCCGTCACTCCCCATCCTGCGAACCCTCGCCGGTCTCGGAGCGGGTTTCGAGATCGCGTCCCTGCGCGAGCTCGAGCTGGTGCAGGAAGCGGGCGGCGAGCCGGGGAGGGTGCTCTACAGCAACACGGTGAAGCCGTCCGCCCACATCCGGGCGGCCCACCTCGCCGGCGTGCGGCGGTTCGGGTTCGACGGGCAGGCAGAACTCCAGAAGCTGGCCCTCCACGCCCCGCGGAGCGAGGTCTTCGTCCGCCTCCGGGTGAACGACAACCACAGCCTGTTCCCGCTCTCGGAGAAGTTCGGCACGTCCGTCGACGAGGCCTGCCGCCTGCTCGTCCTGGCCAGCCGGCTCGGGCTCGTCCCCCACGGGGTGACGTTCCACGTCGGCTCGCAGTGCACCGACGCCGAGGCGTGGGCCAAGGCCATCGCCCAGTGCGGGCTGCTCCTGCGCCTGCTCGAGCGCGAGGGGATCGAGCTGCAACTCCTCGACATCGGGGGCGGGTTCCCCGCCGTGTACGCCGATCCCGTCCCGACCATCGAGCAGATCGCGACGCCGATCCGGGCCGCCCTCGGACGGCTGCCCGTCCGCCCGGCCTCCGTCGTGTCCGAACCCGGGCGGTTCCTCGTGGCCGAGAGCGCGGTGCTGGCGGCGACCGTGATCGGCGTCGACCGACGGCCCGGTGGGCTGTGGTGCTATCTCGACGTCGGTGGCTACAACGGCCTCATGGAGGCCGTGCAGACCGGTGGCCGGTGGTGCTTCCCCCTGCGGGCGGGCGGAACGTCCTCGGCGCCGCTGGTGCCCTTCACCGTCACCGGCCCGTCGTGCGACAGCAGCGACACCATGTTCTACGGCGCCCTGCTCCCCGCCGACCTGGCCGAGGGCCAGCGGCTCTACATCGGTTCCGCCGGTGCCTACACCACCAGCTACGCCTCGCACTTCAACGGCTTCCCGCCCCCTCGGGTGGTCTGCACCGCCGGCGAGCCGCTCGAGTGACGGGTGCGGCCGTCGCCGCCTCGGTCGCCGCCGCCGCCTGCTTCGGCGCCGCCTCGGTCCTCCAGCACGCCGGCGCCGCCCGCGCGCCAGAGTGGCGGGCCGGCGACCCGCGGAGCCTCCTGCGGCTGGGCCGGCAGCGGCCGTTCCAGGCCGGCGTGGCGCTCGACGGGGCGGGGTTCGTGCTCTCGGCGTGGGCCATCCGCGTGCTCCCCGTCTTCGTGGTGGAGGCGGCGCTGGCCTCGAGCCTCGCCGTCACCGCCCTGCTCGCCGCCCTGGTGAGCGGCGAGGCGCTGCGCCGGGGCGAGCGCCTCGCGGTCATTGCGGCAGTAGGCGGATTGGCCTTCGCCGCAGCGGCGGCCTCGCCCGCCGGTCCGCACCCTGCCCGATGGACGGCGGGCGCCCTCGTCGCCGGCCTGCCGCTGGTCGCCGCCGCCGCCCTGCTGCTCGACCGGCGGCCGGCCGGCGCCACCGGCCCGGTGCTCGCCGCCCTGAGCGGGACGGCGTTCGCCGGCTTCGCCCTGGCCGCCCGGGCCCTCGGCGCGGGGTCCCGGCCGGCGCTGCTCGCCGACCCGCTCGGGTGGGCGCTGGCCGGCTACGTCGTGCTCGGCCTGCACCTCTACGGCGGCGCGCTACGGCGGTCGTCCGCCACCGCCGCCACCGCCGCCTGCTTGGCCGTCGAGTCGCTCCTGCCCTCGGCGGTCGGCGTCCTCGCCCTCGGTGACCGCGCCCGCCCGGGCATGGCGCCGGCGGGTGCCGCAGGCTTCGTCCTGGCGACGGTCGCCTCGCTGGTGCTTGCGCGCAACGAAGCTCCGTGTATCAGCGCCGCCGCCCCGCTGATCGGATCGTTGGACCCGGGGGGCTGAGGAGCGGCGACTCCGGGGTCTCCGGACGGCGGCCGGTCACACCCGCCGCCCGGTCTGGAGACATCCCATGAGTGAGTACCTGATTCCCGAGAAGTCCCCGAAGATCCCGACCGACCCCAGGGCGCGGAAGCGCCTCGAGCAGGCGGTCGCCATCGGCGATCTCGACGAGCTGGTGGGCGTCCCACTCCCACTCGTCGTGCCCCGGTTCCTGGTGACGTACATGAACTCGGTGGTCGGGGGGCGGATCCGCTCGGCGACCGTGGTGAGCGTCACCAACCGGTCGGAGCAGCCGGCGCGGGTCGTCGTCCGCTGGTACAAGGGCTTCAGCGACGACAACAACCCCGTCGGCACGACGGCGTTCTCGATCCCCGCCGACTACACGGTCGACTTCAGTTCGCGGAACATCCCCTTCGAGCTGACGACGGTGAACTCGGTGTGCAATCCGGAACTGGTCTTCGACGAGGGCCGGGCCGTGGTCCTGTCGTCGCGGGCCCGGATCGGGGTGAGCAGCCGGGTGTACTACACGTCGGGCGACAAGGACGAGCAGCTCCTCGCCATCACCGACTCCGAGGTGGTGCGGTACGCCACCGGTAACAGCGGCGAGTGACCGAGGGTGGAGCGCCGGCGCCGCCGCAAGGGCGGCGCCGGCGTCCCGGCGCGAGCTACCCGTCGGTGCAGCCGTCGGGGAGGCCGAAGTACGTGCAGATGTTCATCACGCCGTTGGTCGTGGAGCCGCCGGCCTGGGCCTGCTCGGGAAGCTCGCCCATCGGGCCCACGATGTAGGTGCCGGCGTCGGCCACCCCGTCGCAGTCCACGTCGAAGGCGATCCAGCCGCTGGGGAAGCCGCCCGCTTCCATCACCTTGATGGCGTGCTTCTTGGCGCTGATGATGTCGCCGTCGCCGCAGCCGAAGATGATCTGCGCGCCCTTGCTCGGGTCGTGCGAGTCACGCGCCGCGTTGGTGCACTCGTGGGCCAGCGCCGGTCCGGCCGCCAGCAGCAGGGATGCGGCGATGCCCGCCGCCCCCGTTGCGATCCGTCCCATTGTCCTCATCGATCCTCCTCAAGTCCGCCGGGTCCCCCCGGATGTCGGTGAGGGGCCGACGGACGATCCGGCGCCACGACAGCAGGTGGCCACCCGCCGCCGCCCCCCGGCGTCGCCCCGTCCCGTCAGCCCTTCGGCCAAGAGGATGGCATCCCGTGCCCCCGCTGCCAAGAGGGCAGGCTCGACGTTCTCGGGGTGCTGGCCCGAGGGCGGTGGGGTGGGCTGGCCCCCTCGCCGGCCGGCCTTCCGGCTGCCACACTCGACGTGGATGAGTGGGGGCGGACGATGAGTGACGGTCTGCGGCTGCTCGTGGGAAACGAGTTGCGGCGGCGCTGGCGCGCCCTGCTGATGGTCGCCCTGCTCGCCGCCCTGGTCACCGGTGCCGTCCTCACGTGTGCGGCGGGCGCCCGCCGGGCGCACCGCGCGCCGGCCCGCTACCTGGCGGCGGCCGCCGAGCCGGATGCCTTCGTCCTCGGGCTGCCCGCCGACACGGGGGCCGCCGACCTGGCCCGCCTGCCCGGCGTCCGGGGGGCGGCGACGTACACGTTGCTGGCCACCCAGCCCCATGGCGTGGGGGCTTCGGACTTCTTCCCCCTTTTCGCGCCCGACGGCCCTGGCGCCGGTCGCCCGTTCTTCACCGAGCCGGTGGTGCACGGCCGGCGGCCCGATCCGGCCCGGGCCGACGAGATCGCCCTCGGCGAGGCCACCGCCCGCCGGCTGCACCTGGGAGTGGGGGACCGGTTGCGGCTCGACACCTGGTCGGCCGCCGCCGCCGCCCGCCTCCAGGATGCGGGCGACGTGGCACCGGACGGGCCGCCCCTGTCGCTGCGCGTCGTCGGCATCCTCCGCCAGGCCACCGACCTCGGCGGCCGGGAGGGCGACGTCGCCATCACGCCGCTCACGCCGGCGGTGTTGGAGCGACACCGGGGCTCGATCGGGCTCCTCGACCGGGTGGCGCTGGTGCGGCTGGCGCCGGGCGCCTCGGAGCGCTTCGCCGCCGGCCTCCGCGACCTGGCGCCCGGCGCCAGCGTCGACGGGAGCTTCGGCGCCTCCCAGATCGAGGCTGCCCTCAGGCCGCCGAGCGACGTGGTGAGCACCGGGCTGTGGGCGCTGGCCGCGGCCATGGCGGTCAGCGGGCTGGTGGCCGTCGGGCTCGCACTGGCCAGGGCGGCGGCCGCGGCCCAGGGCGACGACGCCGCCCTGCGGGCCCTCGCGGTGCGGCGGGCCGACCGGATCGGCAGGATCGCCGTTCCCGGGGCGCTGTTCGCCGCCGGCGGCGTCGTGGCCGGGGCGGCGGCGTCGGTGCTGGCGTCGCCCACCATGCCCGTCGGTCAGGCCCGCCTGGCCGACCCGCGCCACGGGGTGGTCGCCGACCCGTTCGTGCTGGCCGCCGGCGCCGCCCTGGGTGCCGTCGGGGTCGCCGCCCTGGCCGTGTTCGCCGCCGTCCAGGCGACGAGGAGCCGCCGGCCGGCGCCCGTGCGGCCGAGCGCGCTCGAGTCCCGCCTCACCGGTGTGCCGCCCGCGGTCACCGCCGGCCTGCTCCTGGCCCGCCGGCGGGGCGGGCGGGAGGTGACGCCGGCCCGGGCGGCCGCCGCCGCGTCGGTGGCGGCGGTGGTCGGCGTGCTGGCCGCCGTCGTCTTCGCCGCCAGCTCGTCGCAGCTGCTCGTCCAGCCCCGGCTGTACGGGTGGGGATGGGACGCGGCGATCACGGGGACCGAGACGAGCGATCTCGACGACGGGGCGGTCGACCCCGAGCGGGTGCGGGGCGACGCCGACCTGGCCGCCGCCGCGCTGATCAGCGAGGGCGTGGGCCTCACCGCCGGCGGCCGGCCGACGACGGGGCTGGTCGTCACGCCCCTCAAGGGCGACTCCCGCCTGGTGCTGCTGGCCGGCCGCCAGCTGGCCAGCGCCGACGACGCGCTCTTCGGCTCCGCCACCCTGCGGGCGGCCGGCGCCCGGGTCGGCGACACCGTCTCCATCGGCCTGGGCGAGTCCACCGCCCCGTTCCACGTGGTCGGCGAGGCTGTGTTCCCGGTGCGCTCCGACGGGGGGTCCAGCAGCGAAGGGGTGGCTCTGTCCGGCGACGGTGCCCGGCGGCTCGGCTTCGCCGGCTGCGGCCCCGACGACGAATGCTCGGACAACGTGGCCCTCACCCTGCGCCCGCGTGCCTCGCTGGCCCGGGTCTCGGCCCGCTACGCCGACCCCGGCAACCGGGTCGGCGTGCGGGCGCCGGCGCCGCCCGCCCAGGCCGAGCGGCTCCGCCAGGTGCGCCTGGTGCCCTGGCTGCTGGCCGGGTTCCTCGTCGTGGTGGCCGTGCTCAGCCTCGGCCACGCCGTGGCCACGGCCGTGCGCCGGCGCCGCCACGAGCTGGCCGTGCTGCGCTGCCTGGGCTTCACCGCCCGCCAGCTGCGCACGGTGGTGAGCACCCAGGCCCTGGCCCTCGTGCTGGGCAGCTGCACCATCGGCGTCCTGCTCGGGGTGGTCGCCGGGCGGGCGGTGTGGGCGCTCGTCACCGGCGCCATCGACCTGCCGCCGGTGGCGTCCATCCCGGCCGTCGCCCTGCTCGGGATCCCACTGGCCGTGCTGGCGCTGGCCCAGGTGGCGGCCGTCCCGCCCCGCCGGGCGGCGGCCCGCCTGGACCCGGCCGAGGTGCTGCGGCGAGATTGAGGTGGGGTTGTCCGAACACCGGTCCGGGGGGCGGCACACTTGCAGCAGAGCCGGCGGTGGTGCCAAATGGGACCAGGAACAGCAAGGGAGCGTGCGGTGACGGTCGTCGAAGCGAGCGGGGTGCGGAAGACCTACGAGTCCGAGGGCGTGCCGGTGCGCGCCCTGCGCGGCGTCGACCTCGTCCTCGAGGACGGGGAGTTCGTGGCGGTGATGGGCCCGTCGGGCTGCGGGAAGTCCACCCTGCTGAACCTGATCGCCGGCCTCGACACGCCGAGCGACGGGCAGATCACCCTGGCCGGCCAGTCGCTGGTGGGCAAGGACGAGAACGAGCTGGCCCGCATCCGCCGGGCCCACATCGGGATCGTGTTCCAGTTCTTCAACCTCCTCGAGGGCATGAGCGTGCTGGAGAACGTCACCCTTCCGGCGGTGATCGCCGGGTCGTCCCGCAAGCAGGCGGAGAGCCGGGCGCGGGACCTGCTCGACCTGCTGGGCCTGGCCGACAAGGCCAAGAGCGCGCCCGGAGTGCTGTCCGGCGGGCAGCGCCAGCGGCTCGCCATCGCCCGCGCCCTGGCCAACGAGCCCACCCTCCTGCTGGCCGACGAGCCCACCGGGGCCCTCGACACGGCGGGCGGCATGGAGGTGCTCGAGCTGTTCCGGCGCCTGCACCGCGAGGGCCAGGCCATCATGCTCGTGACCCACGACAAGGACGTGGCCGCCGCCGCCGACCGGCTGGTGCTGATGCGCGACGGCCGCATCGAGTCCGACGGCGCCGACGGGGACGGCGGCGACGCGGCGGCGTCCACCCGCACCCTCGCCGGCGGGTAGGCGGCCGGCCGGTGACGGCGGAGCTCTCCACCGTGGCGGACGGCCTCACCCTGGACACCGCCGACACCAGGGGCGGGTCGGCCGTCGTGCTCGGCGCGGCGGCGGCCGCCGCCCTGGCCGTGGCCGGTGTGGCCGCCGCCGGGGACGGCCGCATCGCCGGACAGGTCGAGCGGGCCCTGGTCGTGGCGGCGTGGGCGCTCGCCGCCGCAGTGGTCGCCCGCCGGCGCCCCGGCGAGCGCCTGTCGGTGCTGCTGCTGGCGGGGGCCGTGACCGGCGGGGTGGCCGTCCTGGCCGCCGGCGTCACCGACGGCTCCGGCGCCGCCCAGCTGGCGCTGGCCCTGGCCGTCGCCCTGCTGCCGGCGGTCGGCCTGCACGTGCTGTTCGGCCTGCCCGACGGCGCCTGCCGGGTGAGCCGCACCTCGGTCGCCGCCGGCTACGCGGTCGGCGTCGTCGCCGGGCTCGTCGTCTGGATGGGCCGGCCGTCGGTGCCCGCCTGGCCGTTGGCGATCGAAGCCCTCGTCGCCCTCACCGTCGGCCTGGCCGTGTCGAGCCACCGCTACCGCCGTTCGCAGGGCGTCGAGCGCCAGCGCCTCCAGTGGTTCGGCTGGGCGGTGGCGGTGGGCGTCGAGGTGGCGCTGATCGCCCTGGCCCTGCGGCTGTTCTCCGGCTGGCCGTCGGCCCTCGGCGCCGTCGCCGTGCTCGCCGTCGTCCCGATCCCGCTCGCCCTCGCCCTGGGGTCGTCCAAGACGCTGCTGGGCCGCATCGACACGCTCCTGGCCCACACCGTGTCAGTGGCGGGGCTCAGCTTCGTCGTCGTCGCCGTCTACTCGGTGATCGTGCTCGGCCTCGGCCGTACGCCCACCGGCGACGAGCGCCCGCTGCTCGGGCTGTCCATGGTCGCCGCCGCCGTCTCGGCCCTGCTCTACGCCCCCGCCCGCCGCCGGCTCAACCGCTACGCCAACCGGCTGGTGTACGGCGAGCGGGAGGCGCCCGACGAGGTGATCCGCACCTTCGGCAACCGCATGACCCGGGCCGTCCCCCTCGACGAGCTGCTGCTCCAGGTCGCCGAGTCCGTGCGCCGGGTCCTCGGCCGCCAGGCGGCCGAGGTGTGGACGGGCTCCGACGGCCAGCTCCAGCGGTCGGTGTCGGTGCCCGACGCGCCGGTGGTCACCCTGTCCCTCAACCCGGGCGAGGAGTCGGTGGTGGCCCGGGCCGGCGTGTCCGGGCCGGCGTGGGTGAAGGTGTGGCTGCCGCAGCTGCTGGCCGGGCGCGAGGACTGCCTCATGCGCGTCGCGCCGATGGTCCACTCGGGCCGGCTGCTCGGCCTCATCGTCGCCGTGCGGGCGCCCGACGGCGACGCCTTCCGGGAGGAGGACGAGCTGGCGCTGGCCGAGCTGGCCCGCCAGGTGGCGGTCGCCCTCCACAACGTGCGGCTCGACTCCGCCCTCCAGGCGTCGCTCGACGAGGTGCGCCGCCAGGCCGAGGAGCTGCGGGCCTCCCGCGCCCGCATCGTGGCCGCGTCCGACGCCGCCCGCCGCCAGATCGAGCGCAACCTCCACGACGGCGCCCAGCAGCACCTGGTGGCCCTCGCCGTCAACATCCGCCTGGCCCGCACGCTGGCCGACAAGGACCCGTCCATGGTCGCCGGCATCCTCGAGGACCTCGGCACCGGCATCCAGGACGCCGTGCAGGAGCTGCGCAGCCTGGCCCACGGCATCTACCCGCCGCTGCTGGTCGACCGGGGCCTGGTCGAGGCCCTCAGCGCCGCCGCCGGCCGGGCCGCCCTGCCCACCGAGCTGCACGCCGACGGCGTCGGCCGGTACCCCGCCGACGTCGAGGCCGCCGTCTACTTCTGCTGCCTGGAGGCCCTCCAGAACGCCGGCAAGCACGCCGGCGAGGGGGCCACCGCCTCGGTGCGGGTGTGGGAGGAGGAGGGCGGCCTGCTCTTCGAGGTGGCCGACACCGGCGCCGGCTTCGACCTCGGCGACCGCGGCTCGGGCGCCGGCTTCGTCAACATGGGCGACCGGGTCGGCGCCATCGGCGGCAGCCTGGCCGTCCACTCGGCCCTCGGCGAGGGCACCCGCATCTCCGGCCGCATCCCCCTCGACCACTGAGCCGCCAGGTCGAGGTATCGGATCGGGACCCTGTCGGGTCCCGATCCGAAACCTCACCGACTGCTACGCCGGCGCCCCCCGCCACACGTCGGTGAGCACGTCGGGGCCGAACTCGTCCTTGTTGACGTAGGCGGCCATGCCCGAGGTGTGGGCGTCGGAGGGGAGGTCCTCCAGGCGGTAGGTGGACAGCAGCACCACCCGGGTGCCCGGGTGGTCGGCGGTGATGCGGCGGGTGGCCTCGATGCCGTTGATGCCGGCCATGTTGATGTCCATGAGGACCAGCTCGGGCTCCAGCCGGTTGGCCAGCTCGACCGCCTCCTCGCCCGACTGGGCCTCGCCCACCAGCTCGAAGCCGGGGGTGACGCGCACCACCGAGGCGGCCGCCCGGCGGAACAGCACCTGGTCGTCGACGATCATCACCGACACCGGGTGCTCGCCGGTCATCGCTAGGCCTCCCGCTCGGCGAGGAAGAGGAGCACCGCCTTCACCCGGCGGTTGACGTCCTGCTCCTCGGTGAGTCCGAGCTTGGAGAAGATCGATCCGATGTGCTTCTCCACCGCCCGGTCGGACAGGGCGAGGGAGGCGGCGATGGCCGAGTTGTTCTTGCCCTGGGCCATCTCCTGGAGGATCTCGGTCTCCCGGGCGGTGAGGAACCGCAGGGGTGAGGCCGCCGAGCGGGACCGGGCGGCGACGAGGGCGTCGACCACCTTGGGGTCGATGTAGGAGTCGCCCTTGGCCACCGACCGGATGGCGCCGAAGAGCTGGTCGACGTCGGACACCCGCTCCTTCAGCAGGTAGGCCCGGCCCTTCGACCCGTGCTCGAGGAAGGCCAGGGCGTACTGGGGGTCGGCGTACTGGCTCAGCACCACCACGCCGGCGTCGGGCCGCAGCTCGCGCAGGCGGTCGGCGGCCTGCAGCCCCTCGTCGGTGCCGGTGGGAGGCATGCGGATGTCGGTGAGCACGACGTCGGGCCGGTGCTCCTCGATGGCGGCCATCAGGCTCGGGAGGTCGCCGCAGCTGGCCACCAGCTCCAGCTCGGGCTCGGTCTCGATCAACCGGCGCACGCCCTCTCGCACGAGGTAGTGGTCCTCGGCCAGGACGAGCCGGATCGGCATGGGGCGAGGCTATTGCACCGGCCCCGTCCGGCACCGGGACCGATCGTCCCGGTCATGGCCCCCACCGACCCGGCCGGGCCGACCAGCGAACGATGAGAATGCCGGCTGCCGCCCCCCGCCGCCGCAGGCGGCCACCTTCGGCTGGCGGCACGGGGGGTGCGGGGGGCGCAGCCCCCCCGCAGGAAGCCGCCGGGCCGGCTTCGCCGGTCGGCGGCATGGGAGCCGGCCGGAGGCCGGCACGACAAGCTCGCTGAGCAAGCTCTGCTTGCGAAGCGATTCTCATCGGACCTTGAAGGCATGGACGGGCGTGTCGCGGCCCTTCACCAGCGCCGGCTCCAGCGGCTCCAGGTCGACGCCGGCCAGCGCGTCGGCGGTGGCCTGGCTGACGACCGTCTCGCCCGGCCCGGCCCACTGCTGGAGGCGCTGGGTGAGGTTCACCGTGTCGCCCACCATCGTGTATTCCAGGCGCTCCTCGGAGCCGAGCAGGGCGGCCGCCACCTGCCCGGTGCTGAGGCCGATGCCCAGGTCGAACGCCGGCCGGCCCTGCTCGGTCCAGCGCCGGTTCACCTCGGCCTGGCCGGCGTGCATGCCCCGCGCCGCCTCCAGCGCCCGGCCGGCGTGGTCGTCGACGGGCAGGGGAGCGCCGAAGACGGCCATGACGGCGTCGCCCACGAACTGCATCACCGTCCCGCCCACGGCGAGGATGGCCCGGTTCATCTCCGCCCGGTGCTCGTTCAGCTGGGCGGCCAGCATCGAGGGGTCGGCGTGCTCGGCGATGGTGGAGTAGCCCCGGATGTCGGACATCAGCACCGTGACCTCGAGCGTCTCGGTCTCCCCGATGCGGCCGCCCTCCCGGCG
Source organism: Acidimicrobiales bacterium (assembly GCA_035689115.1). Lineage (GTDB taxonomy): Bacteria > Actinomycetota > Acidimicrobiia > Acidimicrobiales > JAHFUS01. The sequence goes on along the minus strand of DASSMA010000076.1, from coordinate 58,263 downwards.
CACCTTGTCGGCCAGGCCGCCGGGCAGGAGCCGGCTCAACGTCTCGCCCTGCTCCTCCCGCTCGACGATGGCCTGGTGCAGCATGCGCAGGCGGCGCAGGGGACCCTCGGTGCCGCCGCTGGCCTGCTGGGCCAGCTTGAGAAACAGCCGCTCGACCTGGTTGGCCACCGCCTCGGCCGTCGTGCCCCGCGTGGCGGCGATGGCCTTCATGGGCTTCCCCTCGGCCACCATGCGGAGCAGCTCCTCCTCGTCCTCGTCGAGGTCGTCCTTGCCGCTCACCGGCCGGACGAGGGCCTGGACGATCGACGGGTCGAGCATGGAGCCGCCGCCGGCCACCTCGCGGATCGCCCGGGCCAGCTGGTCGCCCTCGGCGATGCGGTCCTTGAGCAGGTAGGCGTAGCCGGCCCGGCCCTCGCCGAGCAGGGAGATGGCGTACTCCGGGTCGTCGTACTGCGACAGGACCACCACGCCGGTGCCGGGGTGCCGCTTGCGCAGCTGCTTGGCGGCGTCGATGCCCTCCTGCTGGAAGGTGGGCGGCATCCGGATGTCGGTGACCAGGACCTGGGGCTCCAGGGGCTCCGCCTTGGCCAGCAGCTCGTCGTAGTCGGCGGCCACGCCCACCACGTCGAGGTCGGACTCCAGGTTCACCAGGGCCCGGACGCCCTCGCGGACGAGAAGGTTGTCGTCGGCGAGGAACACGGTGATCCGCCCCTGGTCCATGCCAAGAGTGGACAGCCTGGAGCGGCGGCGGTCAAGAGGGCAGGCCGCACCCCGCCCGGTGGGCCTGCACCCTTGAGCGCGACCGTCCCCGAGCCGTACCTTCGGTGGCATGACGCGCTACGAATCCTCGGTGACGGCCCTGTCGTGGATCCCCTCGGAGGCGGTCGAGGGCATGACCAAGCTGCCCTTCGAGCTGGGCGTCGCCCATTACGACGCCCCGCCACCCGACGTCCTCGAGGACCTGGAGGCCCTCCGCCTCGACGACCGGTTCCGCTTCGCCAACGAGCTGCGGGCGTGGGTGGAGGTCCGCGACGGCCACATCGTGGGCTACGGGCAGACCGGCCAGGGCCACATCGGCTCCACCACCGTGCGCCTCGGCAAGCGGGCCATGGTGTTCCAGGCCGTGTCGTTCCCGGACCTGCGCTCCGAGCAGGAGATCGACGGGCACACGGCCGTGCGCTTCGTGCAGACCGCCGGCGGCCGCACCGGGGCGCCGGCGCCCCGCCGGGTGCGCCGGCCGCCGTTCGTGCAGATGGCGGCGCCCACCGCCTGGTCCACCCTCGAGCTGGTCATCCGGGCCGACGGCACCTCGGAGTTCACGCTCACCGGCGCCAGCCCCTTCCCCCGCCACTGGGTCTACGACGACAGCGGCAAGCTGGCCGCCAAGACCGGCATGATCGACTTCGACGAGTGGTACCGCACCGCCTTCGGCGGGCACACGCCCTGGGGCGACGAGGACTCGCCGGCGTTCGTCACCGTGGCCGAGACGGCCATCGAGCGGGAACTCTCCCGCACGATCATGGGTGGCGACAAGAAGCCGAAGGTCAAGACCGTCGACGAGGGCGACGAGCTGGTGCGCCAGGGCGAGGAGGGCCACGAGCTGTTCGTGCTCCTCGACGGCGTGCTGGCCGTCGAGGTCGACGGCGAGGCGGTGGCCGAAGTGGGGCCGGGCGCCATCCTGGGCGAGCGGGCGGTGCTGGAGGGCGGCCGGCGCACCTCCACCCTGCGCGCCGTCACCCGGGCCAAGGTGGCGGTGGCCGGCGCCGACGACGTCGACCGGGCCGCCCTCGAGGAGGTGGCCGGCGGCCACCGCCGGGAGGACGAGCGGTGAAGGCGTGCGGCTGACCTTCTGCGGGGTGCGGGGGTCGACGCCGTCCCCCGGCCCCGAGTTCGTCCGCCACGGCGGGAACACCTCGTGCGTCGCCCTGTCCCTCGACGGGGACGACGCCCCGACGCTCGTCCTCGACGGCGGCACCGGGCTCCAGCGGCTCACCCGCGTCCTCGACGGCCAGCCGTTCCAGGGCGCCATCCTGCTCGGGCACCTGCACTGGGACCACACCCACGGCCTGCCCTTCTTCGCCGCCGGCGACCGCCCGGGCAGCCGGGTCGAGGTGTTCGTGCCGTCCCAGGGCGACGACGCCGAGGAGGTCCTGGCCCGGGCCTTCAGCCCGCCCCACTTCCCGATCCGCCCCAGCCAGCTGGAGGGCGACTGGACCTTCACCATGCTGGAGCCGGGGGAGCGCCGCGTCGGGGGGTTCGACGTGCTGGCCCTCGACATCCCCCACAGCGGCGGCCGCACCTTCGGCTTCCGGGTGTCCGACGGGCGGGCCACCGTGGCCTACCTCTCCGACCACTCGCCCATCGGCATCGGCCCCGGCCCCGACGGGCTGGGGGAGTACCACGAGGCCGCCCTGCGGCTGGCCGCCGGCGCCGACGTGCTCGTGCACGACGCCCAGATCACCGCCGGCGAGTTCGCCGCCAAGGCCCGCTACGGGCACTCGGCGGTGGAGTACGCCCTCGGCCTGGCCGGGAAGGCGGGCGCCCGCCGGCTGGTGCTGTTCCATCACGACCCCGGCCGCACCGACGACCAGCTCGACGCCCTCGTCGCCGGCCTGGCCGGCGCCGGCCTACCCGTGGTCGCCGCCGCCGAGGGGACGACCCTCACCCTCCCCGAGGACTGACATGCAGAACGCAGTGGACCTCTCCACGTTCTGCATGCCAGTGCGTTGGACGGCGACATGAGGGCCGTCGCCTACCGCGTCACCCGCCTGCTGCGGGGCCAGTGGCGGGCGACGCTGGCGCTCGCCCTGGCGGTGGCCGCGGTGGCCGGCGTGGTGCTGGCCTTCGCCGCCGGCGCCCGGCGGACGGCCACCACGCCGGACCGGTACACGGCGGCGTGGCCGGGGCCGCTCGCCGACGTCCAGGTCGAGCAGGAGGCCGGCCCGCCGCGGACCGCCGAGATCGCCGCCTTGCCGGGCGCCGCCTCCGTGCACGGCATCACCTTCGTCTTCGGCGGCCTCGACCGCGCGGGGGGCCCGAAGCCGCCCGACGGGCTGGTGTTCGCCGGCGACTCGGAGGCGTTCGGCGCCCGGCTCGTCGCCGGCCGCCTGCCCCGCCCCGCACACCCCGAGGAGTTCGTCGTCACGCGGAGCTTCGCCGTGCACGGCATCGGCCCGGGCGACCGGTTCCGCCTCCGGACGCTCACCCAGGAGCAGGCCGACCGGGCCGGGTTCGACGCCGCCGCCGAAGGCATGCAGGGGCCGGCCCTCGACGCCGTGCTGGTCGGCGTCGTCGACGGACCCCACCAGCTCGACGACCCCACCCCGCTGGCCGCCTTCCCCCCGTCCCTGCTCGGCCAGGGGGACGTCGGCGTGGCGGCCAGTTTCATGACGGTCGGGCTCCGCGCCGGCACGGACCGAGGCTCGTTCCGGGCCCAGCTCGACACCTTGCCCGGGGGCGCCGGCCTGCACCTCATCGGCGCGCCGTTGGTGAGCGCCGACTTGCGCACGGCGGTCGACGGGCAGGCGACGGCGCTGTGGCTCGTCACCGCCGTGGCCGCCGCCGCCGCCGTCGTGGTGCTCGGCCAGCTGCTGACGAGGAGCGTGCGCCAGTCGGCCGACGAGGCCCCCGGGCTGCAGGCGCTCGGCTACGACCGCCGCCAGGTGCTGGCCGAGTCGGCCGGCCGGGCGGCGGTGCCTGTGGTGGTGGGAGCGGCGCTGGCCGCTGTCCTCGCCAGCGCCGCCTCCGGTGCCTTCCCGGCCGGCTTCGTCCGGCGCATCGAGCCCTATCCCGGCGTGCGGCCCGACTGGCCGCTCCTCCTCGCCGGGGCGGCTGCGCTCGCCGCCGTGCTCATCGGGTGGACGGTCCTCGTGCTCCTGCTGGCCCGGCGGGTGCCGGCGCCCCGGCCGCCGTCGGCCCTCGTCGAGTGGGCGGCCGCCCGTGCGAGGAGTGCGCCGCTGGCCACCGGGCTGCGGTTCGCGTCCACCACGACGCGGCGCGACCGCGGCTCGGTGCGGGCCGCGGTGGTCGGCATGGTCGCCGCCGTCTCCCTGCTCACCGGCAGCGTGGTGTTCGGCGTGAGCCTGGGCCGGCTGGTCACCGACGGCTCGCGGTTCGGCACCAACGGCGACCTGTACTACGGCACCGGCGGCGACGCGGTGCCCGACGACGTCCGGGCCAAGCTGGCCGGCGACCGGGACGTGGCCGGGCTCATGCTCTACGCCGTGGGCCAGGTGCGGGTCGGTGGCTTCACGCTCCAACTGGCCGGGCTCGACCCGGTGAAGGGCGACCTGGCCCCCGTCGTGTTGTCCGGCCGGCTGCCGGCCGACGACGACGAGGTCGCCCTCGGGCGGCTGGCGGCCCGGACGCTCCACGCCCGGGTCGGCTCGGTGCTGCCCGCCGAGGGGGCGGCCGGCGCCCGCCGGCTGCGGGTCACCGGCATCGCCGTGGTGCCCTCGGTGGAGGGGCTCGACGGCGTCGGCCAGGACGCCGTGGTCACCAAGCGGGGAATGGCCTCCGTCGACCCGGACGCCAGAGAGAGCGTGGCCGCGGTGAGGCTGCGGCGCGGCGCCCCGGCCGACACCAGGGACCGACTCGGGCCGCTCCAGGAGAACAGCGTCCCGTCCGTCATCATCAACCTGGCCCGGCTCCGCCCTGTGCCGTGGGTCCTGGCGGGGCTGGTGGCGGCACTGGCCGTGCTGACGGTCGTGCACCTGCTGGCCACGTCGCTGCGGAACCGCCGCCGCGACGTGGCCCTCCTCCGCTCCTTCGGCGCCGAGGGGTCCTGGCTCACCCGCGCCGTGCACTGGCAGGCGACGTCGTTCGTCGTGGTGCCGCTGCTGCTCGGCGTGCCCCTGGGCGTGGTGGCCGGGCGGGTGGTGTTCGAGGCCTTCGCCGGCCGGGTGGGCGCCGTACCCGACCCGGTGTTCCCGTTCGCCCTCCTCGGCGCGGTGCTCGCCGCGCTGGTGGCGGTGGCCAACGTGGTGGCCACAGGGCCGGCCCGGGCCGCCCGGCGGCTGGCTCCCGCCCCGCTCCTCGGCACCGAGTGACCGCTATCCCGACCCGAACCGCAGGGAGCCGGGGGTGTCCAGCAGCTCGCCCGTCTCCAGCAGGGTCTTGAGGCCCGAGAGGATCATCGGCCAGCCGCCGTAGAGCTCGGCGTTGGCGCCGTCGGGCAGCTGGTCGTGGGTGACGGTGAGCCGGCAGGAGGTGCCGACCGGCTCGATCTCCCACGTGACCCTGGTGGTGCCCTGGGCCCGGACGTCGTCGCTCCACAGGGCGTCGAAGGTCTGGACCAGCAGGCGCGGCGGGTCGACCTCGACGTTGCGCCCGGAGGCGATGTCGACCACGCCGGGGACGCCGGCCGTGTAGTCCGACCCCTCCAGCCACGTGGAGTGCGTCTCCACGCCGAAGCTGTACTTGCGGCGCTGCTCCGGATCGACGATCGCCTGCCAGAGCCGCTCGGGCGTCGTCTTGATGAACACCTCGAACACCGCCGTGCCGGCGGCGACCGGTGCCGTGCCGTCCGCCCATGAGACTGTCTTGACCGTCTTCACGCTGTCCTCCTCGAGGTAGGTCTTGAGGCCGCTGAGCGTGGCCGCCCAGGGCTCGGCGTACTTGCTCACCCACCGGTCGTGGACGAGCCGGATGGGGACGGGGTTGAGGAAGTGGAGCTTCTCCCGGCCCCGCCGCCGGGTGGTGACCAGGCCCGCCTCCTCCAGCACCCGCAGGTGCTTCATCACGCCGAAGCGGGTCATCGGCAGCCGGGCCTCGAGGGCGCGCAACGTCTGCCCGTCGCCGGCGAACAGCTCGTCGAGCAGCAGGCGGCGGGTGGGATCGGCGAGGGCCTTGAACACGGTGTCGATGCGGAGAGAATAGGTGACCGGATGGTCACCTGTCAAGAGTGGCCTGCCCGCGCTCGGGGTGCGGCCTGCACCCTTGTTGTCCGGCCGGCGACCATGGTTCGATGGCCGCGTGACCCTCGTGCGCCTGTGGCTCGGGAGCGAGCTCCGCCGCCGCTGGCGGTCGCACCTGGCCCTGCTCGTCGTGATCGGCGCGGTGGGGGGGATCGTCCTCGCACTCTCGGCCGGGGCCCGGCGGACGGCTGCCGCCTACGACGCCTTCCTCACCGACCGCGCCGTTCCCGACGCCGAGTTCGACAACCTGCCGCCCGGGGTGCGGGCGGACATCGCGCGGGTGCGAGGGGTCCGGGCCGCCGGCTCCTACGCCCCGCTGTTCGCCGCCCCGGACCGGAAGGACGTGCTGCCCGGGCAGGACTTCCTCGTCTTCGCCGCCGCCGACCGCTCCTGGATGCGTTCGATCGACCGGCCCATCGTGGTGCGGGGGCGCCTGCCCCGGGCGGACTCGGCCGAGGACGTGGTCGTCAACGAGGACGCCGCCACCCGCTACCGGCTCGAGGTGGGCACCCGGACGGCGCTGCAGTCCCTCGCCACCGAGGAGGGCGAGGCCCTGCTCGCCGGCCGCTTCGACGAGTTGGACATCCATGGGCCGAAGCCGACGGTGCGGGTGGTCGGCGTGGTGCGGACCCGCCTCGACCTCGGGTACGCCGGCTATGCCCGCAGCTACGCCCTGGCCTCACCGGCCTTCTACCGCGCCCACGGGGACGCCATCTTCGGTTTCCCGCCGCAGCTCGACGTGCGGGTGGGTGGCGGCACCGGGGTCGGGCGGGTCGTCGCCGGCGCCCGCCACGTCGCCGAACGAGCCGGCCCCGAGGTGCTCCAGGGTTTCAACGCCAACAAGATCGCCGACTCCCTGGCGCCGGTGCACGACGCCACGCGCGTCCAGGCCCTCGCCCTGGCCCTGGTCGCCCTGGCCGCCGGGTGCGCCGGGGCCCTGGCTCTCGCCCAGCTCGTCGCCCGGGGGGTGGGGGCCCGCGCCGACGACCTCGCCGTCCTTCAGGCCATGGGCCTGGATCGGCCGGCCCGGGCCCGGCTGGCGACCGCGTCGGTGCTGCCGGCGGCGGCCGGCGGCGCCGTGCTCGCCGTCGCCGTCGCCGTCGCCGCGTCGAGCCGGTTCCCCACCGGCGTGTCGCTGCGGCTCGGCCCCGCGCCCGGCCTGGCCGCCGACCCAGTGGTCCTCGCCGGGGGGACGGCGCTCCTGCTGCTCGTCGTGCTGGGCACCGCCGCCGTCACCGCCTTCCGAGCCCGGCCGGCGCAGGTCGCCGACGACTGGTCGGCCCGCGTGGGGCTGCTCGACCGGGCGGCTGCCGCCCTGCCACCGGCACCCCGCATCGGCGTGCGGTGGGCCCTTCCCCGGCGCGACGGGGCCAGGCCGGGCCGGGGGCGGGCGGCGCTGGGAGGCACGGTCGCCGGCGTCGCCGCCCTGGTCGCCGCCCTCACCTACTGGGCGGCCCTGGACCACGTGGTCACCACGCCGGCCGCCTACGGGTGGACCTTCGACGTGGATGCCGGCGGCGGCGACGACCCGGACGCCGTCGCCAAGCTGGTGAACGACGCCCTCGGCAATGCCGACGTCGGCGACGTGGCCGTGGCCCGCATCGCCGGCTCGGCCCGCATCGGGACGTCGACCGGCGACCTGTACGGCTTCCGGCGGGTGCGGGGCGCGATCGGGCCCTCGGTGCTGGCCGGCCGGGCGCCGGCCCAGGGCGACGAGGTCATGCTCGGGAGCCGGACCGCCCGCGACCTGGGCAAGGGCATCGGGAGCACCGTCACCGTCCAGGCCGGCCCGGGGGCGGAGGAGGCCGCGCTGCGCGTCGTCGGCATCGGCCTCCTGCCCACCATCGAGAGCGACCGCTTCGCCGTCGGCGGCGTCACCACGCCCGACACGCTCGACCGGCTGGCCCGGGACACGGGCTACAGCGACGCCGTCCTCCGGCTCCGGTCCGGCGTCGACCGGGCGAAGGCGCTGACCCGGCTGCGCCGGGCCGGGCTCGTGAGCAACCAGGCCAAGCCGCCGGGCTCGGTGCGCAACCTCGACCTCGTCCGGGGCTACCCCCTGTGGGTGGCCGCCCTCGTGGCCGCCCTCGGCCTGCTGGCCGCCGGCCAGGCCCTCGTGGCCACGGCCCGCTCCCGGGCCGGCCAGGTGGCCGTGCTCCGGGCGCTCGGCCTCACCCGACCGCAGGTGGTCGGCGCCGTCTCCAGCCAGGGGGCCGCCCTGTGCGGCGCCGGCGCCGTGCTCGGCGTGCCGCTCGGCATCGCCGTCGGGCGGTGGGCGTGGACGGCCAGCGCCCACGGCCTGGGCGTGGCCGAGCACGGGCCGGCGCCGGCCGCCCTCCTGCTGCGGGTGGTCGTGGCCGGCCTGGCGATCCTGGCGGCCGGCGGGGCCGCCGCCGGCTGGTGGGCCGGCCGGCGGTCGCCGGCGGCCGCCCTGCGCACGCAGTAAAGGCCTGCCCGTCGCGGGGCGGGCTGAGCATCACGGCGGGCGGGCCGTCTCCCAGAGGCGCTCGAAGCCGGTGGCCTGGACGGCGGCGAAGCCCGGGTGCTCGACGAACAGCGTGGCCGCCTGGCCGGCGCCGTCGACCGAGAGCAGCACCGCCGCCCGGTCGGCCACCACCATCGCCATGGGCAGGGTGGGGACGAGGCGGGCCCGCGCTCCCGCTGCCAGGTACGCGGTCAGGCCCCAACCGTCGCCCTGGCAGAGGATCTGGTGGTCGACGCCCCGCCCGAGGGCGGCCAGGACGAGCGGGTTGGCCGGCTCCTCGCTGGAGGACGGCGCCTGCTGCATGACCAGCAGCTCGGACGTCACCGTCTCCAGGAGGTGGTCGTGAAGCGCCCGGAGCTGGGCCGCCCCGTGGACGACGTGGGCGTAGGCCAGCACGGTGCCCGTCGCCTCCGGGAAGGCATCGCTCAGGACCTCCCGGATACGCCCGAGCCGGGCCCGCTGCGTGCGGAGCCTGTCCTCCTCGACCCGGTAGATCCGGTCGAGGACCTCGTCGCGCCCGGGCGAGCACCAGCGGGCGGGGCCGCCGGCCGGCACCCGCAAGGCCAGGCCGCGCTCGGTGAGGGCATCGACCACCTGGTAGATGCTCGTGCGGGGAACGCCGGAGCGGCGGGCCAGGTCGGCGCTGGTCGCCGATTCGACGTGGAGCAGCGTCAGCAGGACCCTGGCCTCGTAGGCGCCCAGCCCCAGGGCCTCGAAATCGGCGACGAGCGATTCCGGCAGGAGCGTGCGCCGGGAACCGCCCTCAGCGCTGTCGTCGGCCACGCCCGCCCGTGCTCCTCCACCCCCGGGAGCCGGCGACCAGCAGCAGGCCGACCAGTCCGAGGAGCGCCGCCCCTGCGGCGCGCAGTGGGGTGCGCAGAGGCGAGGGCCGGCGGAAGGCGACCACGGCCCGGGCCAGGTCCTGCTTCTCGAAGCCCCCCGAGGCGGGCGTGGTGACGCCGCCGGCACGGGTGTCGGGCCACACCGCGAGGGCGGCGCCGTCGGTGGACACGAGGGCGAGCCGGCTTCCCAGGTCGGCCAGGCCCGTCTCGCTCCCGAAGCCGATGCGCGAATCGAAGGCGTGGTCCGACAGGCGGATCCGCGAGCCGAACGAGCGACCTCCGTCGACGGACGACTGGAGCGACACGTTGTCGAGCACGTCGGCGGGGTCGCCTCGGCGGTCGTCGTAGACGACGTCCAGGCGGCCGTCGGGTGCCACCGCCAGCTGCGGGAGGTACTGCGAGGTCCGGTCGTGCCGGGGTGTGTCGTTCACGCGGGTACCGCGGCTGAAGCGGATGCCCCCGTCCGTGGACGTCCAGACGTAGACGTCGCTGTCGCCCTGGCGTGCGCTCTGGTACGCCACGTAGACGCGCCGGCGGGCCCGGTCGACGGCCAGCGACGGGAGCTCGGGGAGGTAGACCACGAACCGCGTCGTCGGGACGAGGGCCGGGTCGACGACCGTGTCGCGCCACGTCCGGCCTCCGTCGAGGGACCGGGCCACCACGAGCTGCCAGGTGCCGTTGTAGGGCTCGCCCCCCCGTCCCTCGTGGGCGCCCTCGTAGTCCAGGCGGTCGTCTCCCAGGTCGAGGTAGGCGCAGTAGAGCGAGCCGCCGGCGCCGAGCACGGGCGACGGGGCGACCACCATGCGGCGGCCGGCGGCGCTGATGCTGCGAGGCGGAGACCACGTGCGCCCGCCGTCGTCGGACCGCGAGACGTCGACGGGGTTGCCCTCCTCGGTGAACGACAGTGTCCCGACGCCGCTGGCCTGGAGCCAGGCGAGGTAGAGGCGGTCGCGCCGGACAGGGTCGGCGGTGAGCCGGACCTGGAAGGCCAGCGGCCCGAGGACCTTCGTGGGGACGGAGAGCGTCCGGCCTCCGTCGGCCGACGTGGCGATCCATGCTGCGTGGGGGCTGTTGCCGGCGCCGATCAGGGTGGAGAAGGCGACGAACAGCCGGCCGTCGGGGCCGAACGCGACGTCGGGTGCGAAGCAGCGGGGCGGCGACTCCTCGCCGTCCGGGAAGGGAATGGCCGTCTCCGCCCACGACGCCCCTGCGTCGGACGAGACATGGAGGGCGCAGGAGAACAGTGGGTTGTCGATGCGGTTGGCCACCACCAGGTTGGCCGGGCGGACAGGGTTGCGCACCAGGGACGGCGAGTTGTTGGCGGTCGGCCGGCGGTTGTCGGCGGCCTCGGCGTCGATGGCCAGGTTGGGGCCGACGGTCGCCGTGCGGGCGCCCGGCATCGACGCGCCGAGCAGGAGCGTGCCGGTGCCGAGGATCGCGGCTCCGGCGGCGAGGAGCGCGACGCCCCGCCGGCGCCGGCCGCCGAGCGCCGGCGCCTGCTCACCCCCGGCCACCGCCGGAGCGGTCACTGGTGCCATCCCTGGGGGATGTCGCACCAGCGGGTTACCGATGGACCGCTCTCCCGGAGCGGTCACGACATGGCGTGGTGGCGGTTCGCCGGCCCGGCGGGCGCGGCATGGGCGACGAGCTGCTCGATCTCGTCGCTCGACATCGTGTCGCGCTCGACCAGCGCGTGGGCCACGGCGTCGAGCGCCGCCCGCTGGCCGGCGAGGGCCTCGCCCGCCCGGAGCACGGCCTCGTCGATGAGCCGTCGTACCTCCTCGTACACGAGCCGTGCCTCGTGGCCCGAGATCCCCCGCCGGGAGACGGCGAGGGGCCCCGTCTCCTCGCCCATGCCGAGGTCCTCGACCATGTGCCTGGCGGTGGCGCCGGCCCGCTCCAGGTCGCCGGAGCTCCCGTTGCTCGCCTGCCCGAACACGAGGCGTTCGGCCGCCCAGCCCCCGAGGGCGGCGGCCATCCCGTCGAGCAGCTCCGAGCGCCCGACCACGACCCGGTCGTGCGTGTCGAGGAAGGCGCAGAAGCCGAGCGTTCCGCCGCGGGGGAGGATCGTCACCTTGTGCGGCGGTGTTGCCCCCGGCAGAGCCCGGGCCACGAGGGCGTGGCCCGCCTCGTGGTAGGCGATGACGAGGCGCTCCTGCTCGTCGGCCAGCGCCCCGGAGCGGATCCCGAGGTGGGCCCGGTCGATGCCCTCCTCGACGAGCGACATGGGTACCTCGTCGAGGTTCCGGCGGGCGGCGAGAAGCGCCGCCTCGTTGAGCACGTTGGCCAGGTCGGCGCCGCAGAATCCTCGGGTGAGGCCGGCGACCGCTTCCAGCCGGACGTCGGCGGCGAGCCGCTTGCCGGCGGCGTGCAGCCGGAGGATGGCCAGCCTGCCGTCGCGGTCGGGAACCGTCAGGGCGACCTTGCGGTCGAAGCGTCCCGGGCGGACGAGGGCCGGGTCGAGGATGTCGGGGCGGTTCGTCGCCGCCATCACGATGACGGCGCTGGCCGCCTCGAAGCCGTCCATCTCCACCAGCAGCTGGTTGAGGGTCTGCTCGCGCTCGTGGCTGCCGTCGATCCCGGTTCCGCGTGTCGCTCCCATCGAGTCGATCTCGTCGATGAACACGATGGCGGGGGCCAGCGAGCGGGCCTCGGCGAACAGGTTGCGCACCCGGGATGCACCCTGCCCGGCGAAGACCTCGACGAACTCGCTGGCCGACGCAGCGATGAACGCGGCGTTCGCCTCGCCTGCCACTGCCCGGGCGAGGAGGGTCTTGCCGGACCCGGGCGGGCCCGACAGGAGGATGCCGCGCGGTACCCGCGCGCCCAGCTGGGCGAAGCGCTCCGGCTCGGCCAGGTAGTCCCTGACCTCCACCAGCTCTTCGATTGCCTCGTCCACGCCGGCGACGTCGCCGAAGGTGACGCGCTCGTCGGCGGCGAAGCGCCGGCCGACGCTCTGCTCCCGCAGCGACAGCCGGCGCTGCCGCTCCGGCGCCTGGAGGATGTGGCGGACCGCCCCGTCCACGTCGACCTGGGAGACGGCGGTCCTGCTGGCGCGCGCCGCCATGATGGCGCTCTCGTTCAGGACACTGGCCAGGTCGGCTCCGGTGAGCCCCACGCAGCGCCGGGCGGTGGCGGCCAGATCCACGGTCGCGTCGAGCTGCTTCCCCTTGGCGTGCACCTGCAGGATGGCGAGTCGGGACCGCTCGTCGGGTCGCTCGAGGCCGATGGTGCGGTCGAAGCGACCGGGGCGCAGCAGGGCCTTGTCCAGCACGTCGGGCCGGTTGGTGGCGCCGATGACGATGACGCCCCCGCCCGGGCTGAAACCGTCCATCTCCGTCAGGATCTGGTTGAGCGCCTGTTCCTGCTCGCCGTGCGACTGGACGGTGCCGACCATGCCCCGGGCCCGGCCGATGGCGTCCATCTCGTCGATGAAGACGAGGGACGGGGCGTTCTCCCGTGCTTCGGTGAAGAGGCTCCGGACACGCGCTGCTCCCACACCGACGTACAGCTCCACGAAGTCGGAGCCGGAGATCGAGAAGAAGCTCGCTCCGGCCTCGCCGGCGAGGGCCTTGGCCAGCAGCGTCTTGCCGCACCCGGGAGGGCCGTAGAGCAGCACGCCTCGCGGCACGTCGGCGCCGATCGCCGTGAATCGCTCCGGCCGGGCGAGGAAGTCGGCGATCTCCCGCAGGTCGGCCACGGCCGCGTCCTGGCCGGCGACGTCGGCGAAGGTGACGCCGACCTTGTGCGCCTGGATCTTGCGGGCGCCGCTCCGGGCGCCGAACAGGCCGGTGCCGGAGCGGTAGGACAGGATCAGGTAGGCGAGGAGCACGGCGATCAGCAGGCTCGGCAGCACGACGCCTGCTGCTCCCGCGTAGCGCTTCCCGTTCTGCCGGTCGATGGTGACGGGGACGCCGTCCTCGATCAGCAGCTGGACGAGCGGCACCTGGAGACTCCCGATGATGGGGGCGAAGTACCGCCGGGTCGGCCCCGCCACCGCCGGTCGGGGCGCGGCGGGTGGCCCGTGGAGCGACTCCATCGAGCTGAACGTGGCAGCGCTCGGTGCCGGCGCGGTGGTGGGTCGCGGCACGTAGGTGCCGACCACGTACCCGTCCTCGTTGAGGAGCCGGGCGCTCCGGATCTGGCCCGTGGCGGCCAGGCTGACGTACGTGTCGAATCGCAGCCGGTCCCCGGCGACGTGCGGCTGTGCGTAGTTGACGATCCCGAGGAAGGCGGCGAGCAGGAGGAGGAAGGCGAATGCGGTCCACAACCCGAGCCGGCTCTTCCGGGCCCGGAGGAACCTCGGTCGACGCCGCGCTGGGTGGGACATAGGTGCGTCTGTACCTCCGTCGATGGGCGCCGTCGGGGAGCGTACCAACGTTTCTCGCGCCGCGCTACAAATCGTTCGACGGAAGGCGGATAGGGTCTGGCCGGTGACGAGGACCGGCCCCGCGCTCCGCCGGCTCGTCGTCATGGCCGTCTCGGTCGCCGTGCTGTTCGGCTCCGCGCTCCCGCCCGCGCCGGCGGCGGGCGTGACCGTCCCCCTCGTGCGGCTGCCCTTCCCTCAGGACGACGGCTCCCTCACCCCCTACACCTTCGAGTTGGGCTACCCGCTGGTCACGCTCCTCTACGACACCCTGCTCTGGCGGGACCAGCACGACGTGCCCGAGCCCTGGCTGGCCCGGTCGGTGGACACCTCGGCCGACCGCCGGACGGTGACCATCAGCCTGGTGGACGGCGTGCGCTGGCAGGACGGCGAGCCGCTCACCGCCTCCGACGTGGCCTTCACCTTCCGCTACGTCGCCGCCCACTTCCACCCCCGCTTCACGCCCGAGGTCGCTCCGGTCGAGTCCGCAGTGGCCACCGACGCGACCACCGTCGTCGTCCACCTCCGCCAGCCCTCTGCCGGCTTCGCCGACCAACCCCTCGCCGACCTGCCGATCCTGCCCGCGCACATCTGGGCGAACCTGCCGCCGGGCCAGACCGCCCCGCCGGGACTGCCGATGGGGAGCGGGCCGTACCGGCTCGTCGGCCACGACGCGACGGGCTACCGCTTCGAGGCCAACGCGGGCTACTTCCTCGGTCCGCCGGCGGTCCAGGCGATCCAGGTGCCGATCACCGACGACCGCGACGCGATGCTGCGCGCGTTCCAGTCGGGCTCGCTCGATGCCATCCCGGTCGATCTGCTGGCGGGCGAGGCCTCGCAGGTACGGGGCCTCGGGACGGAGCTGGTCGACGGGGCGTCCTTCGCCGGAACCGTCCTCATGTTCAACGTGCGCCGCCCGCCGTTCGACCAGCTCGCCACCCGCCGCGCCGTCGCCGAGGCCCTCGACCTCCGTGCCGTGGCAGCTGCGGCAGGGGGCGTGGTCCCCGCCGACCACGGCTACCTCGATCCCCGGTCGCCGTGGGCGTCGCCCGCCGTGTTGCACCGCTACGACCCGGCCGACGCCCACCAGCAGCTCCCCGCCCCGACGCCGGAACCAGTCTCGATCCTGGTGGCGGACCACCAGCCGGCGGAGGCGGCTGCCGCCCGGTTCATAGCGCAGGCGATGTCCGGTCTCGGGATCCGGGCGAGCATCGACGCCATGCCCGAGCGCGAGCTTGCCGCCGCCGTCGGCGAGGACGGCTCGCCACCCGCTTTCCAGGTCGCCCTCTGGAGCGTGCCCGCCCTCGCCTCCGACGACCCGAGCATCCTCGGCCGGCTGTTCGGGCCGGCCTCCGGGCCCTCGTCTTTGAACTACACCGGCTATACCAGCCCGGCCTTCGACGAACTCGCCGGACGCATCGCCACTACCACCGACCATGTGTCGCGCGGTCAGGCGGTGCAGGCAGCCCTCCGGCAGTTGGCGACCGATCTACCGGTGGTGCCCCTGTTCTTCCCCGCCGGCACCCAGGCGTTCCACCCCTCGGTGTACAGCGGCTGGGTCTACGTCCAGGGGAGCGGGATCCTCGACAAGCTGTCGTTCCTGGGCCAGGCGGCCCCGCCGCCGGCGGTTGGTGCAGCGGTACCGATCGGCCGGGCGGAACACGGCGGCCGGTCACCCCTGACGCTGGTCACTCTTGCCGTCCTCGGCTGTGCCGGGCTCCTCCTGCTGGTGCTCGCCGGCCTGCACGTAGCCGACCGGCGACGGCGCTCCTGACGAGACCGAACTAGCGGCGACTTGTAGCGGACAACTACAAAACACGTTGCCTCGGCCCGTCCGATGTGGTTGACTCCACTCGGCGGGCCCGTCCGGGTCGTCCGGTGCTTGTGCAGAGACGGGAGCAACACGTGGAACTCCGCTTTGGTGTCCGTCGTTCGGTCGTCGTCGGCTGCGTCATCGTCCTCGCCGCAGCACTCGCGGTCGAGAGCCGGGCCTGGGCCTGCACCGGCCACCCGGGCGAACTCCACTTCTCGGTGGATGCCGCCGCGCCGGGCGAGTCGGTGATGGTCACCGGCAGTCTTTACGGCGGCTTCTACGACACGAGCAACGTGCTGGTAAACGCCGAGACGGTCGAGCTCCACTGGGGCGCACCCGACGGACCGATCCTCGCCACGGCGACCGGCCCTTCCTTCGCCGTGCCGATCACCATCCCCGAGGCCGCCGCAGGATGGAACGCCGTGGACGTCGTCGCGTGGAGCGAGTCGCACCGTCTCGTGGAGAACGGTGAGGGCGCCTCCGCCTTCCCGTTCATCGTCACCAGCGGAGCATCCGACGGCCAGCAGCCCGGTCTGGTCCGGCCGGCGCGCCCGGGTTCCCTCGTCGGGGCCGTGGACCAGTCTCCATCGGCCCCGGTCGGTTCGCCGGAGCCGGCGAGCGCCCAGGCGGCGGACTCCAGCGCGCCAGGTTCGACCACCGCGTCCCCGGCCACCGCCGCCCTTGCCGGGCCGGCCACGGCTCGAGCGGCCGGACCGTCCGGAGGGGCCGTGCCCACGCCGGCCAGCGCACCCGTCGCGGTGTCGCCGGCACCGAGTGGGCAGGCCCTGCAGGCGTCGGTGCCGGAGAGCGACGAGGTCCGCGCGCTGACGCGCACGGTGTGGAGCACGTCGGGCAGCGGCTATCGCACGGGCTCGCATGCGCCCGCGGTGGCGAGCCTGGCCAACGCCCCGGCCGCAGTGTCGGGACGATCCACCCCGGCGGCCGCCGTCGGGCTGGCGCTGCTGGCGGTCGGCCTGCTGGTGCTGGCCGGCGGCGCAGGCGTGGCGATGGTCGGTCGGCGGCGGGCCAAGGCGGTGGCCGGCGACTGACGCCGGTCCAGCGGCGAGAAGGGGCTTGACGGCGGTCGTCTGATACAGGCGGGGCCGAGCGGGGTTCGCATTTCGGACTGTGCAGTTGCCGGCCGGCGGGTACCTCCCGCCCGCCGGACGCCGCACCTTGTGTTGACGAGGTCAAAAAGGCATGACGTCTGCCGTCCATTCCAGGGTCCCGGCCGCTTCCTCGCCCTCCCGTAGCGCCCGCCGCGGGTGGCGGACGGTGGTAGCGGTCACGGTGGCCGTGGGCACACCGGCACTGTTCCTCACTGCCGCGCCGTCCAGCGCCGCGCCCGCCGCCGCGCCGGCGGCGAGGGCGGCGGCCTCCCCGGCCGCCGCCCGGGCAGCCACCAGGAACCTGGCCCGGCTCCCGCTCCGCTTCGAGGAGAACGTCGGGCAGTTCGACTCCGCCGCCCGGTTCGTCGCCCGCGCCGGCAACGACGAACTGCTCCTCGGCCCGAACCAGGTGCAGATGGCCGTGCTGGCGCCGCCCGCCGCCCCGGCCGCCAGGCCCAAGGTCGGCACGGGAGCCGGCTCGGCCTTCGCTGCCGCGCGAGCGGCGGCGTCCCACGCGACGCCGCCGGCCACTGGCGGCGGCAACGTCGTCACCCTCACGCCGGTCGGCGCCAACCCGTCGCCGGTCATCGAGGGCACCGACCCCCTGCCGGGCGTCTCGAACTACCTGATCGGCGCCGACCCTTCGAAGTGGCACACCGGCGTCGCCGGCTACTCGTCGGTCACCTACCACGGCGTGTACCCGGGCATCGACATGGTGTTCCACGGAGGCCAAGGGGGACCCGAGTACGACATGGTGGTCGCACCCGGCGCCGATCCGGCCGCCATCGCCCTCGACGTCAAGGGCGGCACGCTCAGCCTCGACCAGGACGGCAACCTGCTGATCCACACCGCGTCGGGCACGCTCACCCAGGCGGCACCCAAACTGTCGCAGACCGCCGGATCGAGCACCGTCCCGGTGCAGGGCGCCTTCACGCTCAACGGGGGCAGGGTCGGCTTCCGGGTCGGTGCCTACGATCATGCAAAGTCGCTTCTGATCGACCCGACCCTCAGCTACTCCACCTACCTCGGCCCCTCGACGTCCGGCCTCGGCAGCGGCGCCGCCGCCGGCATCGCCCTCGACTCGTCCAACGACGCCTTCATCGTCAGCAACACCAGCTTTCCCAACTTCCCCACGACGCCTGGCGCCTTCCAGACCACGCTGAGCAACACCAACTCGGTGCTGTCCGTCACCAAGCTCAACCCCTCGGGGACCGCCCTTCTCTACTCCACCTACATCGGCGGCACGGGGAACGACAGGGGGACGGCGATCGCCCTCGACGCCGGCGGCAGCGCCTACCTCACCGGCGTGACGAACTCGACCGACTACCCGACGACGGCGGGCGCCTTCCAGACCACCAACCAGGACGCCGGCAACGGCCAGCCCTTCGTCACCAAGCTGAACGCCACCGGGACCGGGCTGGTGTACTCGACCTATGTCGGCGGCACCGGCGGGCCCGCCGGCGGCGACCAGTCCAACGCCATCGCCGTCGACTCGGCGGGCGTCGCCCACATCGTGGGGACCGCCGGCTCGACCGACTTCCCGACCACCCCCGGCGCCTTCCAGACCACCCAACTGGCGGTCGGTGGCACCAACGCCTTCGTGACCGCGGTCGCCGCCAACGGCGCCAGCCTGGCGTACTCGACGTACCTGGGTGGCACCATCGGCGAGAACGGGCTGGCCGTCAAGGTCGACGCCTCGGGCAACGCCTACGCCGCCGGGTGGACCGCCTCGGCGGACTTCCCCACCACCGCCGGTGCCTTCCAGACGACGTGCACGCCGGCGCCCCAGTGCAACAACATCTGGGTCGGCTTCGTCAGCAAGGTGAACCCGACGGGGACCGGTCTCGTGTACTCCACCTTCCTCGGCGGCACCACGGGTGCCGACCAGGTCAACGCCCTGGCCCTCGACGCGTCCGGCAACGCCTACGCCACCGGCCAGGCCCAGTCCACCGACTTCCCGACGACGGCGGGCTCGTTCCAGCCGACCAGTACCAATCCGAACGGCATCGCCTTCGCCACCAAGCTGAATTCCACCGGTTCGGCGGCCGCCTGGTCGACGTACCTCGGCGGCTCGGGCACCGACACCGGCCTCGCCGTCGCCGTCAACGGGTCGGGGAACGCCTACGTGGCGGGTACCACCTCGTCGACCAACTTCCCGCTCGTGAATGCCCTCCAGATCATCACCACGCCCGGGCTCAACGCCGGGTTCGTCACCGAATTCAACACGACCGGTACCGCCGCCACCTACTCCACCGAGCTGACCGGGAGCAGCCTCACCGACAGCCCGGCCGGGATCGCCGTGGACTCGGCCGGCTCCGCCTACCTGGCCGGCCAGACGTCGTCGGCCGACTTCCCGACGACGTCGGGCACCTTCGAGCCTTCCCGGCCCGCCTGCTCCTCCTTCGGCTGCGCGCAGGAGCCCTTCGTCACCAAGCTCGGGTCCGGGAACGTCCCCGCCGTCGGGTCCGTCGCTCCCGGCGGCGGGCCCACGACCGGCGGGACGCAGGTGGTCATCACCGGCCAGAACCTCACCGGCGCCACCGCCGTGTCCTTCGGCGGGACGGCGGCCGCCAGCTTCACTGTCAACTCCGCCACCCAGATCACCGCCGTCACTGCGCCCCATGCCGCGTCGGGCGCGGCCGGGGTCTCGGTCACCACGGCCCAGGGTTCGTCCATCGTGATCGCCAGTGGACCCTCGTTCTTCTATGCCGAGGGCTTCTGGTCGGCGGGCACGTCGAGCTGCGTGAGCGCCTGCCGAGCGCTGTCCAACATCACGCCGAGCGACCCCCGCGCCGTGGTGCTGCCGTCGGGCAAGGTGCTCGTGGTGAGCGAGAACGGGACCTCGGCGGTGGAGCTGTTCGACCCGCTGAACGGGACGTGGAGCGCCACCGGCACCTGCGCCACCTGCGACGGCGGGATGCTCACGCTCCTCAGCACCGGGAAGGTGCTGCTGGCGGGAGGCGCGCTCGGCGGCGGTGCCCAGCTCTACGACCCGGCGACGGGGACGTGGAGCGCAACCGGCAACATGACGACGGTACGGATCCATGCCGCCATGGCGACCCTGCCCAACGGCAAGGTGCTGGTGGCCGGCGGGTGCCCGGACTTCTCCCACGGTTGCGGCCCGTCCGGCACGACCGCCGTCAACACCGCCGAGCTGTACGACCCGGTGACCGGGACCTGGGCGGCCACCGGCAACATGGCGACCGCCCGGGCCGGATTCCCTGCCGTGCTGCTCAGCGCGTCCACCGGGAACTGCGGGTCGAACTGCGGCAAGGTGCTCGTCGCCGGCGGCTTCCCCTTCAACAACCCGGCCCCCCTGGCCGCGGCCGAGCTCTACGACCCTGCCACCGGGACCTGGAGCGCCACCGGATCCATGACGACGCCCAGGGCCGCCGAGTGGGGCGTCCAGCTCCCGAACGGCAAGGTCCTCGCTATCGGCGGCTATCCAACCCTGAAGACGACTGAGTTGTACGACCCGGTTGCCGGCACCTGGGCGGCCACCGGTCAGCTGGCGTCGGGCCGCGACGCCGTCGGCTCCGGGATGCCCTCGCTCCTGAGCAATGGAAAGGTGCTGGTCGTCTCGGGCCCCCAGGGATCGGTGCCCGAGCTGTACGACCCGGCGTCCGGCGCCTGGCAGCCGGCGCCGCCGACGACCTCCCGTTACAACGGGGTGGGGACGGGCGCGCTGCTCCCATCCGGCCCGGTGTCGGCCTGTGGCGTCAACTGCGGGCACTACCTCCAGCTCGGCGGGAGCAACGCATCGGGCACCCCGGTCCTCACCGGCGACCTCTACACGCCCCGCCCGGTGGTCACCGCCGTCTCGCCCACCCAGGGCCCGGCCGGCACCACCGTCACCCTCACCGGCACCGGCCTGGCGTCGGTCACCTCGGTGACCTTCGGGGGGGTGGCCGGCACCAGCGTCACCCACAACGCCACCAACCCCGACACCACCTTGACGGTGGTGGCCCCCTCGGGGGTGTCGGGCGCTGTGCCGCCGCTGGCCACCAGCGCGGGCGGCGCGTCGCCGCCCACCGGTCCCACCTTCACCTTCGCCGCCGCCGGCGTGCCCACCGCCGTGCAGGGCCTGGCCGCCCAGGCTGAGAACACCGCCGCGCTGGTCACCTGGACCCCGCCGGCCAGCAACGGCGGCTCGGCCATCACCGGCTACACCGTCACCACCAACGCCCCCGCCGGCGGCGCCACCCACGCCCCGGTGAACGTGGGCGTGTGCTCGCCCACCTGCTCGACCACGATCACTGCCCTGTCCAACTCCCTCACCATCGCCGGCAACGGCGGCTACAGCTTCGCGGTGGTGGCCAACAACGCCAACGGCAGCGGGCCCTCTACCACCTCCAACACCGTGTTCCCCCAGGTCACCGCCGGCGAGTTCAGCGCCCTCACCCCGGCCCGCATCCTCGACACCAGGAACGCCACCGGCACCTGCTTCTCCTCCGGAGGGTCCTCCCAGGCGTGCGCCACCATCGGCGCCGGAGGCACCGAGCAGCTCCAGGTCACCGGGGCCGGCGGGGTGCCGGCCAGCGGAGTGTCGGCGGTGGTGATGAACGTCACCGTCACCAACCCCAGCGCCGCCAGCGTGCTCACCGTGTGGCCCTCCACCGACGCCCAGCCCGGCGTGTCCAACCTCAACTACACCGCCGGCCAGACGGTGCCCAACCTGGTGACCGTGAAGCTCGGCACCGACGGGCGGGTGAAGCTCAACAACGCCTTCGGTTCCGTCGACGCCATCGCCGACGTGGTGGGCTGGTACGGCGACGGCACCGGGGTGGCGGCCAGCCGCTACAGCGGCCTCACCCCGGCCCGCATCCTCGACACCCGAGCGGCCTCCCTCACCGGCACCTGCGTGCCCTCGCCGTGCGGGACGCTCGGGGCCAACTCCTATCCGGAGACGGCCGACGTCACCGTGGCCGGGGCCGGAGGCGTGCCGGCGTCGGGTGTGACGGCGGTGGTGCTCAACGCCACTGTCACCAACCCCACCGCGGCCAGCGTGCTCACGGTGTGGCCCTCCGACGTGGCCCAGCCGGGGGTGTCCAACCTCAACTACACCGCCGGCCAGACCGTGCCCAACCTGGTCACGGTCAAGCTCGGCGCCAACGGCAAGGTGAAGGTCAACAACGCCTTCGGCACCGTGAACGTCATCTTCGACGTGGTGGGCTGGTACGGCACCGCCGGATCCATCGCCGGCGCCCGGTTCACCCCCCTCACCCCCGCCCGCGTCCTCGACACCCGAGCGGCGTTCCTCACCGGCGCCTGCGTGCCGTCGCCGTGTGGGACCCTCGGGGCCAACTCCTACCCGGAGACGGCCGACGTCACCATCGCCGGGGCCGGCGGGGTGCCGGCCAGCGGGGTGTCGGGGGTGGTGCTGAACGCCACGGTCACCAACCCTTCCACCGCCTCCGTGCTCACCGTGTGGCCCTCCGACGTGGCCCAGCCGGGGGTGTCCAACCTCAACTACACGGCCGGCCAGACGGTGCCCAACCTGGTGGCGGTCAAGCTGGGCGCCACCGGCAAGGTGAAGATGAACAACGCCTTCGGCACCGTGGACGTGATCTTCGACGTGGACGGGTGGTTCAACGACGGGACCTCGTAGGGTGCCGTCGAACCAATTAGTAGCGGTGGAAGACAAGCGCGGCATCGGCGATGAGGTACCCTGGCCGCGCCGCGGCGGAAGAGCGAGCTGCCACGGCAGGACTGGTTGAGGTGGCGAAGGAGATGGGAGTGGTCCGCGCCGGGGGTCAGGGGTCACGGGCGGCTCGCGACGAGATCGCGGTCGCCCCGGCACCAGAAGGGCTGCAGAGCGAATTCGAGGCCCTGGGCCTCAGCCCGTACGAGTCGTCGGTGCTGCTGGCGTTGCTGCGGATCGGCTCCGGGAACAGCTTGCAGCTGGCCCGGATCTCGGGCGTCCCGCGCACCAGCACGTACCAGGTGCTGGAGGCGCTGACGGTGCGCCGCCTGGCCGTGCGGGTGCCGGGCGAGGGCCCTGCGGTGTGGGCCTCTCCCGGCCGAGACGAGGTGCTGGCGCGCCTCGACGCGGCGGAGCAGGAGAAGCTCCGCCTGTACCGGGAACGGGCCGAGCGGGTGCGCACCATGCTGGCGGAGGCACTCCCCGAGGTCCCCACGGTGGCGATGCCGTACCTCCAGGTGATCAAGGGCCCGGCCCAGACGCGGGACATCTACGACCGCATGCTCGCCGACGCCAAGGAGGAGTTCCTCGTCTTCAACCGGCCGCCCTACTCGGCGGCCGCCAACCCGGTGCACGTGCTGGCCAAGGAGGCCGAGGCGCGGGACGAGGTCAACCCCGAGGTCCTCGAGGCGCTCCACCGCGGGGTGGCGATACGCACGCTGTACCAGGCGGAGCAGTGGGAGGACGAGGCGGCGGCCGACTTCCGCGAGGCGATGGCCGCCTACCACCGGGCGGGCGTGAAGGGCCGGCTGGTCGAGGATCTCCCCATCAAACTGGCGGTGGCCGACCGGCGCATCGCCATCGTGACGATGATGGACCCCTCCCTTCCGGAGATCGGCTTCCCCACCACGTTGCTCATCGAGCACCCGGGCGCGGCGGCGGTGCAGGCGCAGGCGTTCGACCGGTACTGGGCTCAGGGGCGGCCGTGCCCCAAGCCGGTCCGCAGGCGGGAGCCGAAGGCGAGCATCGCGTAAGTAGCGCCGGCCTACGAATGGGGTGGGCAGGGCCGGCGGGATGTGGTTGACTTCGAGTCTGGGGAGCGAGCGGGACGTGGATACCGCAGACCACTCACCGTAAGGACCGCATGGCAGGAGGAGCAGGCGCAAGCCCGGCGGGCGTCTCCAGGCGACGAACCACCCTTCGCCGCCGGGTCGCGCTGGTGTCGGCGGCGCTCGTCGGGGCCACCTCGGCGGGCCTGGCCGGCGCCGGGAGCACGGCTGCCCAGACGGTGGCCGACCCGTGTGCCTCCCCGGCGCCCGCCGCCCATGGCCTCAGCCCGCCCCCCGTCCTCGGCGGCGTGCTGGGCTGGGGCCGGGCCGAGTTCGGCCGCCTCGGCCCGCCGACCACCACCGGCTACGTCACCAGCCCGTCGACGGTCGCCGGGCTCGATCCTTCGGCCGGGGTGACGGCGGTGGCGGCCGGCGGCAACTTCAGCCTGGCCCTGAAGGCCGACGGCACGGTGCTGGGCTGGGGCGACGACGACTACGGGCAGGTCGGCGACGGCACCACGTCCCTACCCGGGACTCGGCGCATCGTGGCGACGCCGACGCCGGTGGTCGGGCTGGGGCCGGGAAGCGGCGTGATCGCCCTCGCCGCCGGCTACGACCACGGCCTCGCCCTCAAGGCGAACGGATCCGTGTGGGCGTGGGGTCACAACAGCGACCAGGACCTGGGCGACGGCACGGATGCCGACCGGTCCGCTCCCGTGCCCGTCCTCGACCTGGCCCCCGGCAGCGGCGTCGTGGCCATCTCCGCCGGCGGCAACGGCAGCCTGGCCCTCAAGAGCGACGGCACGGTCCTGGCGTGGGGCGACCGGGCCGGCAGGCCGGGTGGAGGGATACTCGGCCCGGTCGGGGTGCCCGGCCTCGGCGCAGGCAGCGGCGTCGTCGCCATTGCCGCCGGCGGCATGCCGGGGGGCGCGCCGAGGACCGAGCACAGCCTCGCCCGCAAGGACGACGGGTCGGTGTGGGCATGGGGCGACAACTCCAGAGGCCAGCTCGGTACCGGTGCCGGGGCGAACGACGCCGGCAACGCCGTCCCCGCCCAGGTGAGCGGGCTCGGGGCCGGCAGCGGCGTCGTGGGGATCGCCGCCGGCGGCGACCACAGCATGGTGCTGAAGTCCGACGGGTCGGTGCTGGCGTGGGGGAACGGCGACCGCGGCGACCTGGGCACCGCCGGCACGGCGGCGAGCAACGTGCCGGTCGGCGTGGACGGCCTTGGAGCCGGCAGCGGGGTCGTTTCGGTGGCGGCGGGCGGCAACTTCAGCCTGGCCCTGAAGGCCGACGGATCGCTCCTGGCGTGGGGCGCCAACGACCAGGCGCAGCTCGGCACCGGCTCGCCCGGGGACCTCGCCGTGCCAACCCCGGTGGCAGGGCTGGCGGCCACGGCGGGCGCGGTGTCCGGCGCCCAGGCCGTGTCCGCCGGGGGTGAGCACACCCTGGCCGTGCAGTCGAGCCTGTTCGGGGTGTGCCAGGGGGCCGGCCAGACGGTCGTGGTCGGCAAGCGGCCGACCTTCGCCGTGGCCCTCCGGGACCAGGCCGACAAGCCCCTCTACTTCGCCAACGTCACGTGGACGGTGCCGTCGAGCGGCGCCGGGCTCGACCCCTCCAGTGGCTCCGGCCGCACGAGCACCAGCGGCGTGGCCACCTTCAGCCCGCAGGCGAACACGGTGGCAGGCACCTACACGGTCGACGTGACGGCCACCGTCGGCTCCGGCCCGTCCGCGACCACCCAGCGCCTGTCGCTCACGATCACCAACGTGGCCGACCTCCCGACGCAGGTCACGGCCACCAAGGGCACGCCGCAGAACGCAGCGGTGGGGCGGCCCTTTGCGACACCGTTGTCGGTCGCCGTGACCGACCAGTACGGCAACCCGGTACCCGACCGCCCGGTCACCTTCGCGGGGCCGGCCCGTGGCGCGGGCGCCACCTTCGGGGGCGGGGCGTCGGGCACCGCGGTCACCGATGCCAGCGGCGTGGCGGCCATCGGCGCCACGGCCAACGCGTCGATGGGCACCTACGACGTCGTGGCCCGGGCCGGCTCCATACCCTCGAGCGCCACCTTCACCCTGACCAACATCAACGGTCCGGTGGCCCTCATCTCGGCCGTCGCCGGCACGCCGCAGACCACGACCGCCGGCGACTCGTTCGCCACCCCGTTGCAGGCGAAGCTCGTGGACGCGTCTCACAACCCGATCTTCGACGCGGCCGTCACCTTCACCGCTCCCACCAGCGGTGCCAGCGGCGTCTTCTCCATGGGCGGACAGACGGCGGCCACCGTCGTCGCCTACACAGACGGGTCCGGCGTGGCCACCGCCCCCGCGTTCGTCGCGAACAACACGGGCGGGACCTATGCCGTCCTCGCCCAGGCGGAGGGATTCGAGCCGAGGGCGGTGTACTCCCTCACCAACGCCGGTGGTGTCGCCGCCGCGTCGGCGCCGGCGGCGGTGACGAAGTCCAGCGCGAGTGGAGGCGGCACCCAGGCGGCCGGAAACACCGGCAAGCCGGCAGCCGGCGCCGACCCGGCCGCGGCCCCGTCGCAGGACCCCTCGGCGGGAATCGGCCTGGCGCGCACCGGTTTCGGCGCGCTGTGGATCGTCATTGCCGGTGCGGTCCTGGTGGGCGGCGGCCTCCTCCTCTGGCGGTCGGGCCTGCGGCCAGGCCGAATCCGCCGGCGACTCCGGCACGTTGGCGGCGCCGACCGGCATCCTGGGTGAGGACAGCCGCAATCTGACACGCCCGGCCGTCAACGAACCGGCGACATCCTGCGGAACCGTCCTTGGCGGCCAAGCCGGGGAAGACGGTGTGCCGGCGGGCCTCTGACCGAATCCGGCGTTCGGTCGCCGTCTCGTGTAGTTTCACGCTCACAGATCGCCTCGCCCTTCGTAGGGATCGCACCCCTTCATGCGTTCGTCCTCACTCGCATCCTCTGGGACACCGAGGCGGGCCTCGAGGCCGACGCCATCGGGTTCAGGCCGAATGCGGGCCGCGAATTCGACGCGATCAGCGACGGACTATGTGGCGGAGTCGAAGCCGGCGAACTTCACCCTCAGTTCGCGTTTCCGACTGCAGGCTCGTGCAACCTTCGAAGCGGCGATGGACTCAGGCCGAACCCCGTATTTCCATTTCGACGGACCACCTCACGCGGAGGTGAGAAGTGTTCTTCAGCGGTACGGCGCCGAGTACGGAGTCGCCCCAGTCATCGACACCCAGCCCTCCGGGAGAGGTTGAACGCCATGTACGAGCTCAGTGGTGGTGCTCCATTGCCGAGTCCCCGGTCGACGTCGACACGGGGACATTGCAGGAAGGTATCCAGGAGCTTCAGGACCGAGTGGCGTCCATCAACCGACCCTCGTTGGCGGTCACGCTGCACTGCCTGAATGGGGTCAGGTATGAACGAGACGACGATCTCCCCGAAGCAGCTGGTGGAAACGAGTTTCGGGTTCGGGTAGTGGCTCGGGGACACGTTGCGGTACATGTCGACCCCTTCTTGTCGCCGATCCGGCCGAGCGTCGAGGACTGAGAAGGTGGTGTCTCCAACCTCTGATGACGAACTCGTCCGCCCGCGCATTTCCTCAGAGTCCGCCTTGGAAGCTCGCCGATGCAGACTCGTAATGCGGGCTGACAGGCGGGCCGATGACGGACGCTGACCTCGACGCTCTCCTCGAACCGTGGTTGCCCTCGGCGGACCCAGGCAGGAAACCAGAGACGGAGTGGTTCAGGAGTTCCGATTGCGCTCGACGCAGGTGTTCAATCCACCAAGCGGTCGAGCAGCCAGCCCGGGCCGACGACGTCGGCGTCCATCGCCCTCACGCGAGCGGCCAGTAGGCGGTCGGCGGTGACCACGACCACGTGGTCGGTCGTGTCGGCCAAGGCGACGATCGCGTCGTCACCCGACCCGGACGCGTGGACGACCTGGACGCCGCCCACGTCCTCTTCGGCGGCTCCCGCCCGGGCGCTGCCTTCGAGCACCAAGATCACGGGCGTCTCCAGCCGGCGGGCCACCACCGTTGTGCGTACCCGCTCGGCGAAGCGGCGCGCCGCGCCAGGGCGGTCGCGCCACCAGCCGTCCGGGCGGGATCCGATCACGTTGGCGGCGTCGACCACCACCCTCGTGACCACGGCCGCAGTCTGACATGTGGGCCGCCACCGGACCGTGTGGGGGACGCCACCGACGAACGGTCGGCGCTCAGGATGGCCCTTGGGACGAGGAGCGCAGGTTCCTAGACTTACCCGGGAACATCGCAAACGGGACAAATCGGCGGATGGTCGGGCAGGGCGGCCGGCGTACAGGCGCGTCCCCGCATCGCCGGCGTCCGGGAGCCGAGGTCGGAGGAAGGGTCGGAGGTGGAGCTGGCACCGGAGCTGCTGCGGTCCTTGTGCAAAAGGGTCCTCCCGGCGGTGGCGTACCCACCCGAGGTCGGCGGCGACCTCCTCGATGCCTTGACGGCGATGCTGCTGTGACCGTCGAGGGCCTCACCGTGTGGCTCACCGGGCTGCCGTCGTCGGGCAAGACCACGCTTGCTCGCCGCCTCGGCGCCCGGCTGCGGGAAGCCGGGCACCGCGTCGAGGTGATCGACGGCGACGCCGTCCGCACCGAGCTGGGGCGCGGCCTCGGATTCTCCCGGGAGGACCGGGCCGAAAACGTGCGCCGGGTCGGCTACGTGGCGAACCTCCTGTGCCGCAACGGTGTCGTCGTCGTATGCGCACTCGTGTCGCCCTACCGCCGGGAGCGGGACGAGGTGCGGGCCCGCCACGACGGGCGCTTCATGGAGGTGCACGTTTCGACGCCCGTCGCGACATGCGCCGAGCGGGACGTGAAGGGCCTCTACGCCCGCCAGCGGGCCGGGCTGGTGCGCGGCCTCACCGGAGTCGACGACCCGTACGAACCCCCGGAGCGGCCCGAGGTGGTGGTGCCGACCCATCTCCAGACCGTGGAGGAGTCGTTGCAGGCCGTCTGGACGGCGGTCGCCGCCCGCATGACCGGCCCGCGAGGCCTGTCTGCCGGCGACTCGCTGGTGCGAAGTCCCGAAGGGGCGATGCGATATTGAGCGGACCTCCTGCGCGGTTGGCGTGACGAGCCCGGGGCCGACGACGTCTCTGCCGGAGCCGCTCCGGCAACTCGAGCGCGGTCCCATCTTCGTCGTCGGGATGCCCCGATCGGGTACCACCTGGGTTCATGACCTGCTGGCCAGCCACCCGCAGGCGGCGTGCGTGTTCGAGTCCTTCCTCTTCGGCGAGGCCGGCCTCGGCGGGTTCGCCTCGAGCATGCACTGGCGCCCGCCCGCCGGGGGCGGGGCGGTCGGCGAGCTGGTGGGACGGGAGCGGGCGATCGCCGACCTCCGGACGCTGGCGGCTCAGTGGCTGGGCGCCGCCCTGGAGCCGCACCACCGGTTTCTCGTCGAGAAGACGCCGAGCCACCTCTATGCCGTCGACTTCATCAGCCAGGTCTTCCCCGAGGCCACGTTCGTCCACGTCCTGCGGGACGGGCGTGACGTGGTCGTGTCATGGAGCGCAGCGGCGACGGGCTGGGCCTCGTGGTGGCGACCGGCGCTCCTCGACGTGGATACCGCCGGCCTCGCCGTGCGCGTCCAACTCCCGATAGGACCGCTCTACACCCGGGCCCGGGCCTGGCGTGGATGTGTCGACAGGATGCGGATCCTCGGCGAGCGGCTCGGGCCCCGGCTCCACGAGGTCCGCTACGAGGACCTGAGGGCCGACCCGCTCGCCGGCACCCGGCGCCTCCTCGACTTCTGCGGCATGCCGTACGACGACGACCTCGTGGGTCGGGCGGTGGAGGCGACCGACCTCGGGCGGCTCGACCACGGCGAGGGCAAATTCCGTGGCGCCGGGCGCACCGGCGATTGGCAGCGCCGGTTCGGCCTGCTCGAGCGGCTGGCCTTCGACCGCGCCGCGGGCGGCGCCCTCCTGGCGACCGGGTACGAGCGCAGCCGGTTGTGGTGGCTGCCACGCCGAGCCGTCGGGCCGAAGCCGTCGGGCACACCGTAGGGACAAGGGGCGTCGCTTGCGCGTCGTGGTCGTCGGGCCCGGTGTCGTCGGTTCGGCCACCGCGCGCCGCCTGTTGCACCACGCGGAGCTCGCCGACCTGGTCGTCGTCGGGCGGCACGGGGGCGACGACGTCCTCGACCGAGCCGGCATCCTGGTGCTCTCCCTCGGAGCCCCGGCCCGTCGGGGGCTGTGGCGGCCGAGGGTGTGGCGTACGGCCGCCGCCGCGCCGCCGGGTGCCGAGCGGGGATTCGACGTCGCCGTGCTGGCGTGCCCGCCCCCACATCGCCGGCTGGCCGAGGAGGCGGTCGCCGAGGGCGTCCACGTCGTCTCGCTGTCGCAGTCGGCCGAGGACGTCGGCGCTCTTCTGGACCTGGACGGGCCTGCGCGGGAGGCCGGGTGCACGGTAGCTGTCGGTGCCGGGCTGTCGCCCGGTCTCGATGGGTTGCTGGCCCGCCGGGCGGCCCGCCACCTCGCCGGCATACGGGACGTGAGGGTGACGGCGTGGCCCGGCCGCGGTCGGCCGGAGGACGGGCGTGACGGCGCCCTCATGCTCCTCGAGCGGGCCTTCCCTCAGGCGCGGGTCGTCGTCCGGCACCGGTCGCCGACACGCTCGGCCGGTGTGGCCGTCAAGATCCGCGGCGAGGGCGTCGACGGAGCCCATCAGTCCCGCGGCGGTACCGCCACCGGTGCCCCCGGCGAGGTGGCCGCCGAGGCGGCCGTGTGGCTCGCCGCCGGGCGTTGCCGCGCCGGCGCCGGCAGTCTGGCCGACCTCGTCGCCGACCCGACGGCCTTCCTCGCCCCCCTCGAGCGCAGCGGCATGCGCGTGTCCGGACCGCCGGGCCGTGCTCGGGCGTCGACCAGGTAGCCCGAGAGGCTGAAGTCCACATCGCCACCGCGCCGTCGGCCGAGCTGCGGAACACGGTGACGAAGGCGTTGCCACCCGACATGTAGGCGGTGTGGGCACCGAGCCCACGTAGAGGTCGAGGCCCCGTCTGCGAGACGACGATCTTGCCGGCCGGGACGTCGACGTTGTGGTGGAACACCTGCGCGGCGAAGCAGTCGACCTGGAACGGGTTCCTGACCTCCTGGACCTTCGCTGTGCCGGACCGGTACGGCAGGAGCGGGGTCGTTGGTGACGAACGCCGTCGCGGCACCGGCTGCGCCGGCGATCGGCTGCGCGAACAGCGTGCCTCCGGCGAGCAGTCCCCCCGGCAACGATGCAGCAATTACGGTCTTCTGAGACGGGCCGTCGTCGCGCGTGGTGCGAGCCACGCCCTCCCGAATGCCCCCACCCCGGAACGGACGCGCCCTTGATGGCGCTCACCAAGCGTCGCCGGAGCCGGTCTGGCGTCAAGGGTGCATTTGCGAGCGGCGGCGGGCCGGGCCCGTACCATGGTGCCGGGGACGGGCCCCGACGGCGCCGCTGAGCAACGACGTCAGGGGTCCGTCCGCCGCGCCTCCGCCCGCACCATGGCGTTGAGCGCCCACCGGGCCCGCCGCCGCACGTTGTCGTCCGGGTGCTCCTGGCGCCGTTCGAGCGCTGCGCGGAGCGCGGGGGAGTCCACCCGGGGCGCCATGCGCTCGAACCAACTCTCGTTCCCGCCGTGGTCGACCACACGCAGCACCAGCGCCGCCAGGCGGTCGCTGCTCTCCGGGTCGAGGTGGGTCCGAGGCAGCGCGGCCAGCACCCGCAGGGCGGCGTCGCTCCCCGGCGCCCCACTGATGGCGGCGGAGCGCAGCTCGTCCTCCCAGTCGTCGGACCAGAACCGCCAGGCGAGCTCGCCGACCCAGCGGGGCGCCCTCCGGCGCTCGGCGCCCCGGAGGACGACCCCCCGGGCGATGGCGACCTCGGCGGCATCCAGCCGCGGTCGCTTGATCGACGTCAGCATCAACAGCGCCCGGCGAGCCACCCCGGGGTCGGCCGAACGCAACCGGGCGTGCAGGCCCGCTCGCAGCCCGGGCGTGGCGTTGGCGCGGGCCAGCTTGCAGCTCATCCGGAACTCGCGCCGGTCGCCGGCGTCGACGGCATGGAGGAGGACGCCCTCGACCCGTGCCTGTTGCCCGCCGTCCAGCCGGTGCCGCCGGAGGAACCGCAGGATCGTCTCCTTGGCGTAGCCGGAGCGGAAGCACCACGGGTCGGCCTCGAGGAACGCCAGCAGCGGCTCGACGGCGTCGGGATCGCCGGCCCGGAGACGCTCGACGTCGTCCCAGAACCGGCGCGGGTACATGATCTCGAACGCCTCGTGGGCTGCCGTCGCCGCGTCCTCCCAGGCGGCGAAGGCGCCGGCCGACGACCGCCGGTCGAACGCCTCGTGGACTGCCCGGTGCGTCAGGCGGACGTGGTCGGCTCGGCGGTCGAGCCACTCCCGTTCGTCGTCGTCGCCCCGCTCCAGCGCCGCGGCGGTCTGTGCCTCCCGGTCCCGTGCCGTGGCCAGGCGTCGAGCCTCGTCCTCGTCAAGGGTGTCCAGCTCCGAGAGGCGCTCGTAGGCCTGGACGGTGGCGCCGTCCCGGCCCTCCGCCCACGCCGCCTCGCCACGTCGCCGGGTGTGGGCCACCTGCACGGCCCGGCTCACCTCGTCGACCGCCGCCGCCGTCCGGGCGGCGATGTGGCGGAGGTCGGCCGGTCGCTCTGCGAGCAACGTCGCCGCCGCGTCCGCGAAGGCGGCCGCGTGCCTGGCGACCAGGCCGTCGAACCCCTGGGGCGTGCATGCCGGCACCGGGAACGAGCCGAAGGTCGCCCGCTGCGCTCGCCCCTCGGCGGCGGCGAGCGATTGCAGCACCCCGACGGCGGTCACGTCGCCCACGACGCCCGGCGTCACCACGACGAGGAAGCCGACGGTTGCCGGGGCGACGACGACCAGCACGACGGTGTCGTCGCGGACGAACGGGATGGCGACCGCCGCCCCCCGCTCCCAGTTGTCGGGCGGTGCGACGGCGAAGCCGAGCGGCCCGAGGAAGGCGAAGTGGCTGAGGACCGGCCTGGCGAGGTCGACCGGCGCCGGCTCGACCGCCGGGTCGTACGCGGGGTCCATGGCGTCGGACCAGGCCGGGAGCGGGGCAACCGCCACGAGGAAGGCGTCGAAGGGCCGGAAGGTGTCACCCACGCCGCCATCCTCGCAGCAGACCGCTTGGCGGCAAGCACATTTCGCGGCGAATCGCGGAGGGAGATCGACGGGGCGGGATATTCCGAAACCGAGCGTGCACCTGCCGGTAGGCTCGGCCATGGGGCAGCGGTGGGGGGCGTCGGTCGAGTCGGCCAGCCAGACCAGCACGGGCGCCGCCTACTGGGACGGCACCACCTGGGTGAGGAGGATGGAGTGCGGCGGCTGACCGGTCGAGGTCCGAGGGTGTTCACCCTCGTGGCCGTCGCTGCCGTGGTCGTCGCTGCCGGCGCGTGCGGCGGGGCCGGGAGCGACCACCCACCGGCGGCCGGCGCCGCCAGCACCCGGCTCGGCCAGGTGGGCATCCTACGGCCATTCGGCGGGCCCGAGAAGGTGCAGACGACGCCCGACGAGTTCGAACCGCTCGACAAGATCCCTGCCGGCTTCGTCGTGGTGCGGGGCGAGGGCTTCACCCTGCGGGCGCCGTCCGGCTTCGTCCGCAAGGACGGCACCTCCACCGAGGGCGAGCCGCTCCTGGCCCTCACCGGGCCGGGTACGGGGGGCGTCACCGGCGCCGGCGGCACCCGGCCGCTGGTGGGCGTGCTCCGGGACACCAAGCAGGGCAGGACCAGCGTCTTCGAGCAGTCCCGCGTCCTGGCCACCACCAAGGAGCTGACCGCCAAGGCAACCGGCATCCGCCGCACCGTGGTGGCCTGGCCGGGGGTGCGCGACGCCGTCCTCCTCGAGTGGACCGAGGACCAGCGCACCACCGACGGCGGCACCCAGGCCGTCCATTCGGCGCAGCTGTTCACCGACGTGGACGACGGCCTCAGCCTCACCGTGTTCGCCACCGCCCCCGCCGACGCGTTCGACCGGTCGCAGGTGGTCACCATCCTGCGCACGTTCCGCCCGGAGCGCAGATCGTCGTGACGGCCACGGCGATGTTCTCGCCGTCCAACATCCGCGCCGTGCTCCGCTTCGGGGGCGCCATGCTCGTCATCGGCGCCTTCGTGAGCTTCGGCCTGGCCTTCCTCCCCTTCGGCGGTGGGCCGCACGCCCCGGTCGCGGTGCCGGCCGGCACCGCCGTCACCCTCCGGGCGTCGGCCACGAGCTCGAGCCGCTGGCCGGACCGGCCGCCCACACGGCCCAGCCGCTCTACCTGGCCGACGACCGCCGGCCGCCGCTGCCGCCGCTGTTCTTCCTGACCTTCGGCGCCGGCGCCCTCGCCTTCGGGATCGGCGCCCTGGCCGCCGCCCGCAGCTACGACCGGGCCGTCCGGTGAACGGTCGGCGTCACCGACTGGTGACGGGGACGGTGATCGGCGGGAAGCCGGGGATCTGCACCTCGACCTGGGCAGGGGCGTGGGTGAAGAGGGGGTAGAGGCCCTGGAGCTCCAGGCCCCGCTGGTCCACGTAGAACGGGGTGATCGAGCACGCGCAGCGGAGGCCTCCCCGGGCGTTCCGGTAGGTGAGCGGCGTGCCCCGCTCCTTGCCCGACGGGTCGACGAGGGCGACCCCGTTCATCTGGAAGATCGGCTCGTAGCGGGGGCTGAAGAACAGGGTGTCGATGTCGAGCACCGGGCCGGTGCTGCGCAGCCGCCACCGCAGGAGGATGTCGTTGGCGCCGGCCTCGACGCCCAGGACCTCGGCCACCGCCGGCTGCGTCTTCTGGGCCCCGAGGGTGCCCACCGTCCCGTTGGCGCTGGCCACCAGCGGCGCGCCCTCCCCCTTGGACGCCAGCGCCCGCCGGGCGAGGGCCTCGCCCTCGCCGGCCAGGCCGGTGCCGCCCGCCGAGACGGGCGTGGCCGTGGTGGTGGACGGACTCGTCCCGCCGCCGCCGCCTCCTCCCCGCAGGACGAGGGCGGCCAGCACGGCGACCACCACGACGGCGGCCACGCCGAGGACGACCGGGGTGCGGGTGCGCTGGGTGGCGGCCATGTCAGTCCTTCGGCGCGAACGCCACGGCGACCCGCCGGTTGGCCTGGCGGCCGGCGTCGGAGCTGTTGTCGGCCACCGGCTCCCGCTCACCGTGGCCCTCCACCGTGTAGGTGACGCCCGCCACCGTGACGAGAGGGGCCAGGGCGGCCCGCACCGCCTGCGCCCGCTGGAGGGAGAGGACGTCGTTGTGGGCGTCGGTGCCGGTGTTGTCGGTATGGCCGGTGACGGCGATGGTGCCGCCCTTGGCCCGCTCGTTGACGATGGCCGCCGCCCTGGCCACGGTGGCCTGGGCGGCGGGATTGAGCACCGCCGAGTCGACGGCGAAGAGCACGTCGGTGGACAGTTCCACCGACACCTGGGCCGGGGCCTGGACGGTGGTGAGGTGGTCGGCGACATCCTCGAGGCGGGACTGGAGCGGGGACACCGACCGGTCCTTGTCGGGGGCGGCCGCCACTGCCGCCGGGTCGACCCGCGGCCAGCCCTGGCCCAGGACGATGGGATTGGCGGGGTCGACGGCGGGCAGCAACGGGCCGACGGTGACCGGCACGTCGGCGATGACCGTGCCGAGCCCGATGCGGACCGACACCGTCCTGGTCTCGGGCGGCAGCGGGGGGTAGACGTTGTAGAAGACGAACATGGTGCCGGCCTCGTCGCGAGGAGCGACGAGGGGGGTGCACAGGCACGAGCCACCATCTTCGGTGACGAGCGTCGTGTACGCCTTCAGGCCCACCGTGTCGAGCAGCGCCGGCGGGGCGAAGAGCTCCGTGGGTTTCCAGCGGTCGGACATGGACGGCTCCGGCTGGGCACCGTTGAACGAGGCGCGCTCGGTGGCGAACCCCTCGGACCAGTAGAGGACCGTGGCGCCCTCCACCCGGCGCACGGCGTGGACGATCCCGTGGGCGGGACTGTGGTTCTCGTACGCGGTGACGACGTCGAAGGTCGCGGCCACCGGGATGTTCCGAGTCCCCGCCAGCGGGCTCGGCGCCGTCGCCGCGCCGGCCGGCACGATGCCGGCGGCCAGGACGGCGACCAGGGCGACGAGCCGACCGGTCCGGCGGTCGGGGACGCTCATTCCACCAGCCCGGGACCGAGCAGCGCCGCCAGGGCGCCCGGCGCGACGAGCTTCACGCGCCGGTCGGGCCCCACGCCGAAGCGCAGCGGTCGGGCGGCGGGCTTGCGACTCCCGTGCTCCGCAGTTGCACCTCCACGTCGATCCGGTCCCTCTCGGCGTCGTAGCAGTAGGTCGAGCGTGCGCTTTTCGCCGTCGAATCGTTGCCGTGCAAGGGGTGAAGCTCGTGCGCCCCCTGGGATTCGAACCCAGAACCTGCGGATTAAGAGTCGGCTGCTGGGCGTCTACGACTTGCCCTGCAAGGCGCTGACCTGCGGTTTTGTCGACGGCCGAGTCCAGTGTGTACACGCAGAACGGTGTATCGCGCCCCAGATACGCGGGAGCATACGCGGTTGATGGTGCAACGATGAGCATGAGCAACTGCATCGCCGCGAGCGACAGCCACCGAGTGCACCGCGATCCCCCCGCTCGTCGTGGCGTCGTGGTTCACGCCCAGATAGAGGGCTGCCATGACAGCACGCGCGCGGCCGTCTTCGCGAATGTGGAGAGCCGGGGAAGCTCGCCGCGAGAATCGAGGGCTCGCAACGGCATAGCTCTGTAGTGGACCGGAGCGATCGGAGGAAAGCTGCCATGGACGAACACCGCCTGACCTTGTCGGTTGAGGAGGCCGCCCAGCTGCTCGGCATCTCACGTGGCCTGGCGTACGTTCTGGTGCGCCGGGGGGAGTTGCCCCGCCTGCGGTTGGGGCGCCGAATCGTGGTGCCCCGGCGAGCGCTGGAGGAGCTCGTGGCGCAGGGAGTAGTCTCCTCCGCCTGACCTG
This sequence comes from Acidimicrobiales bacterium, assembly GCA_035689115.1. Lineage (GTDB taxonomy): Bacteria > Actinomycetota > Acidimicrobiia > Acidimicrobiales > JAHFUS01. The sequence continues at coordinate 22,098 of DASSMA010000076.1, read as the reverse complement.
TCGGGAGCGGCCCTGCGCTGACATTTCATGTCGTGTGGTGCAATGCTCCGCCGCGAGCCCCTCGTACATCCGCAGGCATCCATCCGCCTCGGTGCAACCCTGTTGCTCCAGTTCTAGCGGGGCAGCCGGCACTGCTCCTGCGTAGTCTCTAGACGTCGGCTTACAAGGGACCACCACCGAAGTCGCTAGGCCTGGCAGAAGCGGACTCGGCATGCTCGAACTAGACGAACTGAAGACCCGACTAAGGGTAAGGGGCCTCGTCGCCGCGGGCCAGGCCACGATCGTCCCGGTCGAGCTTCACGGCGATGGGACCGTCATCGTCGTGTTCCGGGACGACGACGGCCACATCGCCGACCGGCTCCTGGAGACCTCGCACCTAGCTGCTATCGAGGTCGCCGAGGATCGCCGCTCGACCTTCGGTGCCGACGGCCAGCGTTCAAGCTTGCACCGGACGCGCGGCGCATCCAGCTGGAGCATCTGTTCGATCCATCTGCGGCGACCAGTTCAGCAACGATCCAACCGCTCCCAACCAGAACCGCGGCCGTCTGCGGCAGGCTGCGGCGGCTCCAGCCGCTCAAGTTCCTGCTCGCTGACGATCCCGGCGCAGCGCAAGACGAACAGTATTGGGGCTCTACATCCCCGAGCTCATGCTGCAGGGTGATCTGGACCGGTGCGTGGTAATCGCTCCGGGCCCGCCTCGTCGAGCACTGGCAACAGGAGTTAGACGAGAAGTTCGGGCTCCGTTTCGGCATCATCCTCACCCGCGACATCGTGGAGGCGTACGGCGGCACGAGCATTCGCATGGATCTCGATCGCGTTCCGCTGTGGACCGAGCGGCGGACATCGGTGTCCACGCCTTGTGGAGGGCGTATACCAGTTCCCCTACCTGCCAAGGCTCGCTCGATTCGAGATTCTCGTGAACGCCATCAGCGATGGCGCCTCGAATCTCACGTGGTGCGTCGTGACCTTCGAGTACGCCGACACCCACGATGGAGCTCGCTGGCTCGGGCTGACCACCACCCAGCACGTCGCTTCCAGGCCGGGTGGCCCTGTCGTCCAGCCGGAGGCGGCGCGGCGGTCACTTGATGCTCGCTGCGCGGCCGCATGCGACGCCGAGGGCGACCGGCAGTCTCGGACCGCTCGGGGCGATTCGTCGGCCGGCCTCGCGGAGTCGGTAGCCACTGGCGCCAAGCCCGCCGCGGACCCAGAGTCGTTCGATAGGCAGTTCGACTTCGACTCGGTGCGCGCGAGCCGCCAGCTGGACGAGATTCTTCGGAACATCGTCGAGCACCTCAGCGCAGCTCCTGGCGCGGACGTCGAGCTGACGCTTGAGATCATCGCCGCCGCGAAAGGTTTCGACGATCGCGTGCGCCGGGTGGTCAATGAGAACGCTGGAGAGCCTGGCGCGAAGACTCAGGAGTTCGAGTGACGGCGGGGCACAGCGCTGCTGGGAGCGCGGTCGGCTACTGGTACCAGACTGCCTGGGCACTACTCGAGTTGCTGCGGCGGGGGCCTGACATGCCCGATGCCCGCATCACGCTCGAGCTGCACGACGACGTCGCCTGGGATGCGGAGGGGACCCCGACGGAGAGGCTGCAGCTCAAGCACCACTTGAACCGCGCCGCGTCAATCGGAGACAAGGCTGTTGACCTATGGCGCACGATCGGGGTGTGGCTTGACGAAGCAAGCCCCGCAGACCCCGACGGCGCGGTCCTGGTCCTTGTGACAACTGCCTTGGCTCCCGACGGAAGCGGGGTGAGCCTGCTCCGTCCGGGCTCGCGCCAGCCTGCCGAGGCGCTCAGACTGATCGAGTTGGCGGCAGCCGAATCGACCTCACAGGAGTCAGAAGCGAACCGTGCTCGGTTCCTCGCCATGACTGACATCGACCGCCACAGCATGATTTCCCGCATGTATCTCGTCGATGGGGCGCCACAGGCGATCGACCTCGACAGCGCCGTCCGGAAGCAGCTGACCTGGGTGATGCCTCGTGGTCGCGAGGATCTCTTCATGCAGATGCTCTGGGGCTGGTGGAATCATGAGGCGCTCTCGCTCCTCATGGGGCACAGGGGCTCTATTGGTGTTGGGGAAGTCCAAGAGCGCGTCACCGACATCCGAGATCAATTCGCTGCAGACCGATTGCCGACACTGCTACACCTCGCCGATATTGACCGAGACGAGGTCATACAGCTCGTCGGGGATCGGACGTTTGTCGCGCAACTTCGCTTGATCGACTGGCCGGAACAGAATCTCCAGCGAGCCTTGATCGATTACTACCGAGCGTTTGTGCACACGACCCGATGGGTTGATGACGACCTCATCGGGTTGCCCGAACTCGTGAACTTCGGACTCGAACTAATCGAGGAGTGGAAGAGCGAGTTCGAATTCATGAAGATTGGTCTCGCTGCGGACGCCTCGGAGGCGGAGCTGAAGGCCGCGGGTGTCGCGCTCCTGCGCAAGCTCCTCGCCTCGACAAGCGTTAGGGTTCGCCCACGTTACGACGACGCGTTCTTTGCGCGTGGGAAGCGCCATGAGCTTGCAGACCAGATGCAGATCGGGTGGCACCCGGACTACGAGCGTGCCCTTGGCATCGAGGTCTCGTCGTGAGCGATCTTCAGCCGCCGACGAGCGGGAGTGAACCAGTCAGCCGCAGTCGCTGGTCCGCCCGATCACCGGTGCCTTCCGCGATGCTCAACCCCGGTCTCATAGCGGTCGTTCTCGCCGCCGCTGCGGCCGGCCATCGACACGAGACGAACGTAGGGATGCCGTGGGGACTCAGTTTCGTGGTCGCTCCGCTGGTTCTGCACCGCGGTACAAGAGATGCTCTGCCAAGCCGCGTCTCCACTCACCTTCCGACCTGGGTCTCCCGTGAGTCGTCGATCCGTGCTGGATTCCCCCTGAGGGCGGCGTCCCTCGTCGAACCGGTGCGGCAAGGGATCCGCTTCGGGGTGAGGAGTCAGGCCCTGTCGCTCGTCGGAGGCCACCTGGAGGCGGGCTCGGTGCGCGCCACCGGAGTTCAGGTTGAACTTGCCGAACTGATCAGGAAGTCGACGTTCGTAGGACGGTGGATGACCAAGGTCGACCACCCGTCTACGGCCTTCGCCATCCTTGGGGTTCGGGTGTAGCCATGCAGCTGCTGTCGCTCGCGGTGTACAACCGGGAAGGTGCTCGACGCGATGTGCCGTTTGAGCCTGGTCGGCTGAACATCGTCACGGGCGAGTCGAAGACCGGCAAGAGCGCGCTCCTCGACATGGTCGAGTATTGCCTCGGGCGGGACACCATCATGATGCCCGTCGGTCCAATCACGTCGACGGTCGTTTGGTACGCAGCGTTGTTCCTACTGCCGGGTGGTGGGCGGGTGTTCTTGGCACGGCCTGCGCCTCGCGAAGGCTCAGCATCGACGCAGCAAGCGATGCTCGAATTCGGGGCGGACCTGGAACTGCTGCCGTTTCAACGGCTCGTGGTCAACAGCGACACGAGGGCGCTGCGAGAGCAGCTTGGTCGCCAGATCGGCATCGAGGAGAACCTGACGGATCCGGGGGAGTTCTCGCTGCGGTCGCCGCTCGAGGCGAATCTCGGTCACGCTGCGCTCCTGTGCCTCCAAGGACAGGAGGAGATCGCAAATCGCAACCAACTGTTCCACCGCCAGGCCGAGCCAGGCATGGAGCAGGCACTCAAGGACACCCTCCCGTACTTCCTAGGCGCGGTCGCACGCGATCAGGCTCTTCGGCGTCTACAGCTTCGAGAGGCCAAGCGCGATCTCGCCCGCATTCGAAGTCAGATCGCGCTCGCGGAAGCCGAGGCGCTGTCGGCGGATGGGCAAGTACGTGCCCTACTCGCTGAGGCCGTCGCGGTCGGACTGGTCGGCGCGTTGGGCGATGATGCCGACAGAACAAGCATCGTTGCGACGCTGGAACTCGCTTCCCGGCAAGCGACGGTGCCTGAGACAGTGCAGGTTGCCGACGCCGGTGAGGATGATGGGCGACGCGACCTCGAGCAGCGTCGCCGCGCGCTCCGGGATGAACTCCAAGCCGCTACGGCGGAGCGACGGCTCTTGCTTGACGCGGAGGCCGAGGAGAACGGCTACAGGGCGGCAGCCTCGACGCAGGTAGCGAGGCTGGCCAGCATTGAGCTGATTCCTAACGCGGCGACCGGTGGTGAGGCGGGCGCAACTTGCCCGGTGTGCTCGTCGCAACTTGCCGAGGCCGACGCGTCAGCAGATGACTTGCGGGAGTCGCTCGAGGCACTTCGGGCACAGCTTGCTGGGCTCGAGACCGTCCAACCGACCCGGCGTTTGGCCCTTGGCAAGCTCGACGACCGAGTCGCCGCTCTCCGAGAGGAGCTCCGGGTTGTCGAGGCAGCGGCGCGCGCCGTCGCCGACGGAGACGACTCAGTAGATCCCACTTCCGCCTCCGAACGCCGTGAGTTCACCCGTGGTCGGATTAGCGCAACCCTGGATGTGATGCGGCGCATCGACGACAACACCCTCACTCAACTGAGACGGCAGGCTGAGGTCGTCTCAACTCGCGTGGACGCGCTGACCGCCGAGCTCGACGACGACGAAGTGGCGATGCAGCTCGACTCTCGGCTCCTGGAGATCGGGAGCGAGATGACTGCACAGGGTCAGCGTCTCTCGCTCGAACACTCGGGCGCGATGCGACTTGACCTCAGCAAACTCACGGTAATCACTGAGACCGACCAGGGGCCGGCGCCCCTATGGCGCGTCGGCAGCGCCGAGAACTGGATCGGCGCTCACGTGATAGCGCATCTTGCCCTACACAAGTTCTTTACGACCCGTGCGCGGCCAGTCCCGCGGTTCTTGATGCTCGACCAGCCGACCCAAGCTTGGTACCCCTCAGAGGTGGAGGAGTGGGACGGCGTGCCAACCGAGGACACGGACCGGGAGGCGGTGCGCGCGGTCTTCCGGCTTCTGTTGGAAACGGTGACGGAGCTCGCTCCCGACTTCCAGGTGATTGTGTGCGATCACGCCAACCTGCCCGAGGATTGGTTCCAAGGTGCTGTGGTCCACAACTGGCGCAGCGGGGAGAAGCTCATTCCCACGGATTGGATTGTGAGCGCTTGATGCAGCCAGCCGGCACTCGTTGCTCACCCCCCGACCCGCCGACGCGGATGGTCGGGAGCCTCTCGGGCCAGGCGTTGTCACGGTTGGTGCACCTATGACCAAAGCGGAGAGCGCCGACCTGAACTGGATCGACACACCCGAGGGCTACTCGTTGGCCATTGACGGCACGCGCCTTGTCTGTCGGAATGCAAAAGGGAAGCGGCTGGCTTCAGTCCCGGCTGCGCTCAAGGACAGCGAGGTCGCAATCCAGTTGCGAGCCTTGCGTGACTGGCTGGCCTCGCACGACGCATCGTGTCTCGGAACAGTCGAGCGCTGGATGTTGAGGTCTCTCCCGACGCCGCTCACGGCGATCGCTCCGCTCTGGGCCGACCCGAGCTGGCGACGCGCTCTCGAGGACACGGTTGTCGCACCGATCGGGAAGAGCGGCGATCTCGACTGGCACCGCGCCGGCCTGCTTCGCGAGGTCGATGACCGAGGCGCTGGCGCGGTCACGCTGGACGGAGAGACAACCCGGCTCGCCGTCCAAGAGCTTGCGATCCCTCATCCGGTTCTCTTCGAGGACTTGGGTGAGTGGAGAGACTTCGCGTCGGACCTGAACGTGCAGCAGGGCATCCCGCAGCTGTTCCGTGAGACCTTCAACAAGGAAGCGGAAGTCGATCTCGAGGCCGCCTCGCTGTCGGACTTTGCCGACGCCCAGTTCCAAGAGCTTCGTCACGCACTCGGCCGCTGCCGGACCGTCGGCGTCGTCGTCAGTGGCGGTTACGCGGTGACGAAGGTGTGGGAGCGAGGTGCCCTTGTCGAGGCGCGCTACTGGATCGGCGCCGACGCGCCCGAAGCACCCACGTGGACAGGTGACGTCGTGTGGGTGGACGCGAACAGCCGTCAGATCAAGCTCGGTGACGTGGGCCCAGTCGCATGGTCCGAAGGCTTCCGGATGGCCACTCTGATCTACGCCGCTCGCAAGGTCGACGACGAAGAGGACGCGGCGTGACCACATCGAGTGGAGACCGCGTGCGTGGTCTTCTTGCCGCGGGCGCGATCCTGCGACCGAAGTCCTCGGTTCCGAGCGACGAGGCCACCGAGATGCTCGATGCCCGGGCCTACCAACACCCGGCGCTCGGCGATCGTCGTGTAGTCCGACTTACGCAGACGACGCTGGCGCCGGCGGAGGACCTCACCCTTGAGTTCCTCGGCTTCGGGGGGCCTCAGGTCGTTAAGTCCGTTGGACTCGCTCGGCGACAGGCACTGGGCTTCCCGGGCTGGGCATTGGTGAACGACCCCGACAACGCCGGGTACGCACTCGCAGTCGTCAAGGAGATGGAGCGGCTCGCCCGCGTCGCGAAGTCGAAGCCGGGCAACGCCAAGGACGGTTTCGAGGAAATCGCGGGGCGCCTACAGCGGTCCGTCCCACAGTTTCTTCCGTCCTACTTCGAGCAAGCAGGCCGCTTCTTCGTCGAAGCTGGGAACAACTCGATGGCGGCGACGATGTTCGGCAAGGCACGTGACGCCGAGCTTGCGTTCTCTCTCGCCGTCGATGAGGACGTCCGCCGTGACGCGTTTCTCGAGTTCGCGTTCGCGGGCGCGCTGACTGCCCGATCGCTCGACGACTACGGCAAGCAGCTCGCCAATGCGTACGAACCGCTCGTCGCATTCGGGCACTTCCGCCAACTGGCGGTCCAGCGAACGCTCGGCGGGTTGCCCCCATGGACCGGCATGCTCGACGGCCTCCATCGGCTGGCTAGGGCGGCGGGCCTCGACCAACGCGCGGAGGACGAGAGGCTGCTCGAAGAGCTCCTTGATGCTCCGGCGACCGCACTTGCTCCGATCGGCTTCTGGAAGCCCCTGCGGCCCGTGCTGTTGACGCTCGCCGCGGCGAGCCCCGAGGTTCGAGGGAAGTTGCTCAACCTGTTCCCCAAGCCCGGACGCGGGGGTAGCGACCTCGACGGCTGGTGGCTGCAACTGCTCATTGACAGCGGCGCGACCGCCTCACTCACAGGAACGGCCGGTCAGGTACCTGCCGCTGCGGAGCCGGCCGGCGGGCCAGCGGCCTGGCTGTCGCGCATGATCTCGCACCTCGGCCGCAGCTGGCGGGACATCGACTGGTCGGCCCTGTTCCCACTGATCGACTCGATGGCCGAACGCCTTCGCAGTGACGGCCTCCCCGTGAGCTGTACTCCCCAACGCCGCTTCAACCAGCCAGCCGACGTCATCGATCAGCTCCTGTCCCTCGACGTCCCCGTCGAGCCACCGCTCGCCGGCTCGCAGATCGATGTCAACCGCTGGCTCGCGCAGCCTCCGTCACGCCGGCGATCCCTTGAGCACCTTGCCGCTGACCCGGACTACGGGCCGGCTCTCGATCGCGGCGTCCACAGCTACCTCTGGGACAAGTCAGCGCTCCCGCTGCTGCCCGTCCCAGGTCTACGTACGGCCCTCATCCGGTGGCTCGACGATCGCGCTCGACTCCTCAGTGGCGGCGGGCTCCCGACGTTGCGCGAAGAACTCGACCGTGTCACCCGTGCCGTCACACCCGAGATCGTCGCTCTCAACCCAGTGGCCGCAGCGAAGATCCGCGGCGTCGACGTCGGCGCCGCGTTGGGTAGAACGCTGCGTGCCGGCATCTTCGACGAATTGGGCTGGCCCGCTCTCGAGCAGGTCGAGCGAGCGATGTCCGCGTCAGCGACACAAGTCAGCACCAGCTGGCCCTACGCGATCGTCAGCGACAACGCCAAGGCAATCGTCGTCGGCCCGGACAGCGTGCTCTTGGAACACGACCTCCGCCTGCCACCGTCGAACAAGCGGTATGGGCTCCCGTGGTTCACGTTCGTTGACGGTCAACTGCTCGTAACGTGGACGGGGCAGGGCGGACGCTTCGCGTACTGGTCGAAGCAGCCGGCCGCGGTCATGGAGTTCGAAGGCGCTCCGGCCTTCTACATGGGGCGCGGCGACGTCGCGTCGATTCCCATCGCGGCTGGCGGCCGATCTTTCGGTGGGCGCCCTCTCGGCGCCGGCGATTCGAAGCTCCACATCGTCGGTCCGCCGTTCAGCGACGGCACCGACTGGTGGGTCTTGCAGTCACGGGACGACGGAAGCGTCCGTTGGCGGGAGCTGGACGCGACCACCGGACAGGCCGGTCGGACGACGGTTCCCCCGCTCCTGGAGACCGATGGAGACCCCGACTGGGAACTCCTCCCGAGGTCGTGCCGGCTCGTGCCCGTCACCGATGGCCTTGGTGCGGTAAGCACGGCTGCCAACGGCATCGCCGGGCATCGTGTGCGAGTCCGCCGAGACGGCACCACCGAGGTCGTCGGTGTCGACGGCACCGTCTTCACAGCCAAGCTCGGCGAGCCTCAAGCTGACTGGCGCGGACGGCTCAACGTGAAGGCACCCGACATCATTGTCCGCTTTCCGGGCGACGCCCTCGCTCGAGCCCTCTACACCGGACACGATCGCCTCGGCCGGAACATGCAGCTCGAGTTGTGGGATCCCACCGGGACGTTCGTGTCGGCGAGCGCGGCACTGGGAGCCCGACGACCGAACTTCGCGCAAGGCACCCCGTTCGTGCCCCCGCCGGTCGTGTGGGACTCGATGCGTCCCCGTGATCTTGGAGGCTCAACCGCACTGCGCCGACTGAGCGACGCCGCTGCGACCAGGCTCCTGCACTCCGCCGCTGCAGAGTCCAACGAAATCCGCGTCCGGAAGACGTTCGTCGCCCTCGAGCCCGAACCGTTGCCGAAGACCCGAGCGCTGCTCAGCGAAGTCGCGCCGGACCTCACGCACGCATCTTTGGTGGCGGGCGTCCTGGGCGTGGTTCAGGCCGCCGCATGGCTGCAGCAGACTGTCGCTCAAGCTGCGGCCGACACACCCCCCACGGCCGCGGAGGCGCCCACTGCGACGACTCGGCTGCCAGACCCGACGGATCGGGAGCTCGGCGAAGCACTTGCCGGACTGACCGGCGCCCGCACGTGGTACGGCAGCGGTTCGGCCGGCGCCACGCTCGAACAGATTCGAGTCGTTTCGTCGTGGATGACCGCCGCACCAGCAGCCACGACTCAGCAATCGTCTCGTCGTCTGCGCGACCGTCTCCGACCGACCGCCCGTCAACAGACACAAGCTCCAGCGCCGACGTCACTCCCGGCGTCGATGGTCGAGTGGACCGGGCTCATCGGCCGCATCGAAGCCGTCGCATATCGCGCCGCACTGCCCACGACGCCCGAAGAGCAGAGACTTGTGCTCCTCGCATTGCTGGATACGTGGGCCGACTCCGTGTTCGCCGGCTCTGGCCGCAAGCTTCGCCGCCTCCGCGCCACGCAAACCGACTCGACAGGCGCGCCGATCGGGCAAGCGACCCAGTCGTTGCTGCGCACGGGCGAGAACAGCTACTTCATCGTGGGCTTCGCTGGCGCCTTCGTAGCGAACCAAGCCCGGCGAATCACCGTGATCGAACATGCGCCAGCCGGGCGGTTCGCCTCCCCGCCGAACATGGCGGTTGAGTCGGCCGACGAGCTCTCCGGGCGGTGGTCGTCGAAGGACATTCGCGCCTTCTCAGGGCTTGCCCATGACAGGGGGCGGCTGCAGTGGGATCCGCAGATCATGGAGGCGATCCAGTCCGAGACCGGACTCACTCGCGCCGAGGCAGCCTTGCTCGCGGCAGGCCTGCCGAATCTCGACCGCTACGAGCAGAACTTCCTCGACAAGTCGACCCGGGAACTGCTGGAGCTCAAGGTCGCCGAGGCAGCCGCTGCGCGAGCCAACCTCCAGAAGGTGCCCGCACAACTCCGCCTAGACATCCTCGCCGAGGCCATGCCGCCGGACCCGTCCGCACTTTGGAAGGAACCGCTCGTCGCGGTAGGCACGCGAATCGGACGGGCATGGGCCGCGCGGTTCGGCCGACGGATCGCGATCCCCGAGCACCTCACTGCCGAAGCGAAGAAGCTCGCTCCGCATGGCATCACCGGCCACCAGCTCTTGGAGGCGGTTGCCGACCCCAGCGCGGTGCATCCTCTGAACGCTGACGCCACTTGGTTCGTCAATGACAAGGGCACGCTGTCCGCGTACACGGATGCCATCGAGAAGGAGTTCTCCACCGCGTGGCTCCATGCGGCGGCCCGGGGTGCCGCATGGATCGCCGCGACCTTGCCTGTCGGCGACGTGTTGCGAACCCAGGCTGCGACCGTGCTCGACCTGGTCCGACAACGACTCCTCAACCCGGGTCTCCTCCTGGGCCTCACCGGGCTTAGTCCGGAGCAAGCTGCTTCCCTTCAACTCGATCGGCTGCCGACCTACAAGCCACCGCGGTCCACCGCCCATCCGCCGGCACGGGATGCCGGCGCCGTTGTGTTCGTGACGGGGCAGTGGCGAACTTCGGTGTACGTGCGGCCGAGCGTTCTCGCGAAGAACATCGATGATCCGTGGCTCGGTGCCGTCGTCGCTGCCGGCGAGCCGAACCTCCACAGTCCCCTGGGAGCGATCCGGTTCGCGCTCAGCGACGGCGCGTCGTCGATCGTCCGGCGGATCCGATCGACGCCCGTTCCAGCGGGCTGCTACGAGATGAACCCGGAGCACGGTGCACCGGACATCGTGGAGGCTGTCGAAGCGGCGCATTCCTTAGGTCATGAGGCTGCCGTTCTGTATCTGCAACTCCTCACACTCCACGAGCCGACCAACAAGCTCGTCATGACGTGGAACAACTGGACGGCGTCGACGCACAAGAAGGCAGCGGCTGAGCTCACCGAACTGGGACTGGCGACCAGCGGCAAACGGGCGCGGGCTGGTCGGGAGGTGTTCCTTCCTGGCGGCTGGGAGCCGGTCAGCGCGCCGAGCCTGCCGCTCGAAGCTTGGAAGTTGCCGCTTTACGGGCTGGAACGCACGGAGTCCGGGGCTCTGATCCCGCCGCTCGGGCGCGTTCTCCCTTTGCAGCCGGTACATGAGTTGTTCGCTTCCGCGTGGGTGCGCGCATCGTCGGGCGATGGCCCGGGACTCGAGGCAACTGGACCTCGCGCGGGCGAACGGAAGCGGCGATGACCGCCCGGCCGCCGTCGACCAACGAATCCAACAGCGTTCAGGCGCCGACACCGGAAGAAGCTTTCTCGATCGAGCTGGACTTCCTCGCACGACTCGACGACGGCCCACGCCCGTCGGGATGGAAGCGCACGCCGAAGGCGGTCGTGACCTTCGTTATGGGCAGCGGACCCGACGCGCTCGCGCTTCCGAGGGGCGTGAGTGCGGGTGATGGTCCTCGGAAGCTCACCATCACTCCCAAGTTCGTCGGTGACCGTGCGCTCGTCGAGCGATGCGTCGTCACACTCGCTGGCGAACGAGGGCTCCTTCTCGTTGGAGAGCCGGGCACCGCGAAGTCGATGCTCTCAGAGCTTCTCAGCGCGGCGATCTCGGGGACGAGCAGCCTGACCGTCCAAGGGACCGCTGGAACGACCGAGGACCACCTGCGCTACGGCTGGAACTACGCGCTCCTTCTTGCGCAAGGCCCCAGTCCGGCTGCACTCGTGCCATCCCCGGTGATGACGGCCATGCGGCATGGCGCGTTAGCCCGTGTGGAGGAAGTGACACGGTGTCTTCCAGAGGTTCAGGACGCGCTCGTCTCCATCCTCTCCGACCGGCGCATCAGCATCCCTGAGCTCGCTGCGGACCTTGCAAGCGATGCGACACAGCCCGCTGTCCCGGGCTTCAACATCATCGCCACTGCCAACCTGCGCGACCGAGGAGTCTCGGAGATGTCCGCCGCGCTCAAGCGCCGCTTCAACTTCGAACTGGTCGAACCCATCGCTGACCACGCGGCAGAGGTCGCGCTCGTCCGGCGACAAGCCACGGAAGCGCTGACACGGTCCGGCGCGACCCTCGATGTCGACGATGCTGTCCTGGACGCGCTCGTCACTGCCTTTCGAGACCTTCGCATCGGTCGCACGAAGGAAGGTTGGAGCGTCGAACGCCCTGGCTCGGTGCTCTCCACGGCCGAAGCTGTGTCGATCGCGACGTCACTCGGCATCCAAGCCGCGTACTTCACCAAGGACCGGGACGTCCTCAGTCTCTTGCCCGGCTACTTCCTGGGCACGGTCCGCAAGGACGACCCCACTGATCAGGCCCGCCTCCTTGGCTACTGGGATGCCGCTGTCAAGCGCCGGAGCGACGCGGGCGACCGCGTCTGGCGTCGCCTCTGGGAGCTCCGTTCAATCCTCGAGACGTGACTGCCGAGGATGCACCCGACGCGCTCGACCGACTGGCCGACGCGACGAACCCTCACCTCATCGGCGTTCGCCATCACTCACCTGCGATCGCTGCTGCCATTGTGCGGATGCTCGACAGCTCAGCGCCCACCCTGTTGCTCGTCGAACTGCCAACCGAGCTTCAGCGCTGGTTGGAATGGCTCAGCCACCCCGAACTCGAAACCCCGGTCGCGCTCGGCGCCGCTCGAAGCGACGGTCGCGGCCTGGCGTTCTACCCGTTCGCAGACTTCAGCCCGGAGCTCGCAGCCATCCGCTGGGCACGCGCGAACAACGTCCCCGTCGAGGCGTTCGACCTCCCGGTCGGCGCGAAACACTGGGAGGAGATCGGCGAGGAGCGAGTTCAGCTACCAGAGCTGACCGAGACTGGCGACCTGATCCCACAGCTCCTCAAGGAACATAACTGTCGAGACGTCGACGACCTGTGGGACCGGCTAGTAGAGGCCCACGCGCCGGGATGCACGCCCGAACAGGTCCGCCGCGCCGCGCTGGCAATCGGCTGGGCGCTGCGTCACGACGCCGAGACAGCCCACAATGTTCGCGAGTCCGACCTGCGCCGCGAGCAATGGATGCGACAACACCTCGGCTCCGCACTTGCCCGCGCCGCCCGGGTCACGGTCGTCGTCGGCTCCTTCCACGCTCCAGCCCTCATTTCGACTCTGCCTAGCGAACCCGCGTCGGACGAGCTGGCGGATGTGGTCACCTCACTCGTACCGTACGACTTCGAGCTCCTCGACAGCCGATCCGGCTATCCGGCGGGCATCCGCGACCCTCGCTGGCAGCAACAGGTCTACGAGTCCGGCGGTGACCCCGACTCGATCTCGGACGCAACAGCCGCGACGATCACGGCTGTCACCACCGAACTCCGTCGTCTCGGCCACCCCGCTGGAGTTCCCGACGCCCGAGAAGCAACCCGTGTGGCGGGCGACCTCGCCCGACTCCGCAACCAGCGCGCTCCCGCCCGCCGAGAACTCGTCGAGGCGCTGCAAACCTCCCTTGTTCAAGGCGAACTACTCGGAAGGGGTCGGGTCGTCGCCCGCGCCATGGATGCTGCTCTCGTCGGGCGGCGTCGTGGCCGGCTCGCGCCAGGTACGCCTCGGTCCGGGTTAGCTCACGATGTCGAACGAATCCTTGAGGAGCTGCGACTCCCTGGCATCGATGCGGCCGCGGAGGCCGTCGACATCCGCCTCGACCCCCTCCGCTCGCCGCTCGATCATCAAAGGCACGTGACCCTGCGTCGACTTGAGGCTTGTCGCATCCCATACGGCCGCCTGCTGTCCGGCAGCGGAGCAGCGCCCGAAGCGCTCACCTTCCGCTGGTCACTGCGATGGGAGCCGGCCACCTCCGCCCTCCTCGAGCTCGCAAGCGTGAATGGCGTCACCCTCGAACAAGCCGCGGAGGGACTGCTGCGCAGGCAATGCCGTGAGACCATCGAGCAATCCGGCGAGGTGACCGCCACGCTCATGCTGCTCGAGGGAGCAGCGGAGTGCTCGTACTACAACCTGGCGAACGAAGCCCTCGCCGACATCCGCAGTCAAGCTCCAGCCAGCGGGACACTCGCTGAGGATCTAGCTGCCCTCGACCTCGTCGAACGCGCCGGGTCGGGCCTAATCCCTGGACTCCGCCCCACAGCGGAGCTGACAACTGAGGCCGAGCAGATCGCGCTGGAGATCCTCGAAGCGGCCCTACGTGCGGTCGATGGTCTCGCCGGAAGCGACGAGCCTGCCGACGCTCGCGCGCTCGCATCGCTTGTGCACCGCCTAGTCGACGCCAACGACCAGCAGCGCGTCCGGCTCGGATGGTCCCTCGACAGCATCGCGCTCAGCGGCGGCGCCCTTATGCAAGGTGCCGCGGAGATAGCTCGGCTCCTCCTCGGTCGGACCAGTGCCGCCCAGGCGGCCGCCCTCCTCGGAAGCTGGATAGACGAGGCAACGACATCCGAAGCGCAGAACGTCATGAGTCGACGACTATCGGGCGCCCTGGTCACAGCAGGACCGATCATCGAGTCCTCCCTCGAAGTCCTCGATGGGCTCATCCAGCGCGTGGACACGATCGACGACGACTCGTTCTTCCGACGCCTGCCAGCGTTGCGCAGTGGCTTCGAAGTCCTGTCTCCAGCCGCCCGCGAGCGCTTCCTCGTTTCCGTCCTCGACCGCCTCGGCATCGACGCTCGCGGACACACGACACTTGAAGACGACCCAGGCCGACTGGCGTCCTGGGCGCACGCCGACCTCGTGGGACGCCGCGCTGTCGAAGCGTTCGACGCCGCACAGCTCATAGAGCGAGACCCTGGTGCGCGATCAACCTCGCCGCCGCCTGCGCTGCCAGGGGTGCACCATCAGCTGGCCCCGGCTGACCGATGGCGACTCATCCTCGGCTGCCAACGCGACGAACTGCCGCCGACCGCGCGACGCGCAGCTGACACGCTCGATGAGCTGTATGGCCAAGGCCGCGGTGAGGGATCTCGCTCCGTGGGAGGCGGCGGCGGGAGCGAAGCTTCGTTCCCGTCTGTTCGGGAGTGGAGTGAAGAACTAGAAGCCCTGTTCGGCACCCGGGTCCGTGACGAGGTGCTAGCGCGGGCCGCCGAGCAAGGGCGCATCGACGCGGCGCTCGCGTTGAATCCCGAAGCCGTGCGGCCTTCGATCGAACTGCTGGAGCAGGTCCTCTCGTTGAAGGGCGGACTAGGCGAGGGGAACCTGCGGCGACTGCGTGTGCTCGTCACCGGGATTGTCGACGACCTAGTGCGTCAGCTGTCGACCCGCACGCGTCCGGCTCTTGTTGGTGCGGTGTCGAACCGGCGGACGCGCCGACCCACAGGTGTTCTCGATCTAGCCACAACAATCAAGGCGAACCTTCACACCGCGCGAGCCGGTGACGGGGGAACGATCCGCATCACACCCGAGCAGCTCTGGTTCAGGACTAAGACGCGAAGGTCTCTGGACTGGCGAGTGGTTCTCGTCGTCGATGTCTCGGGATCCATGGAGGCGTCGGTCATTTACGCGGCGCTGATGAGCGCGATCGTCAACGCGCTTCCCGCCGTCACAGCCCACTTCGTCGCGTTCTCCACTGAGGTCGTCGATCTGAGCGATCGCGTCGATGACCCACTGTCTCTCCTGCTCGAGGTCAGCGTCGGCGGAGGAACACACATCGCCAAGGGCCTCCGCTACGCGCGAACGCTCGTTACGGTCCCGACCCGCACGATCGTCGTTCTCATCACTGACTTCGAGGAAGGCGGGCCGGTCGGGGAGCTTCTGGCGGAGGTACGCGCACTTGCCGAGTCCGGCGTGAAGCCGATCGGGCTCGCTGCGCTCGACGACCAAGGCGCGCCGCGGTATTCCGTTGCGACCGCCGAGCTTGTGGTGAACGCGGGAATGCCCGTCGCCGCGCTGAGCCCACTTGAGCTCGCCCGCTGGATCGGTGAACAGATCCGATGACTGAGCCGTGTGTGCGGGCCGAGGTCGTGGCGGAGTTCATCGGGCGACTTCCGGCACGACTCGTCCGCCGTCTCGACGCCGACACGCACCTCGCGGCGGGCTGGGCCCGCCTATCGGACACCGACACGCTCACCGTCATGGCCGGAGATGACGCGACCGTGGTCGTATCAAGCTCCGAGGGGATCGTCACGCGAGCCGATCAGATCACATGTTCATGTCTTCTCGCTCCGGCGTGCCTGCATGTCGCGGCGGTCCTTCGCACGCTGCCACTAGACACCGACGAGCCCACTTCAGCTGTTGAAGAGGCGAGCCGAGAGGTCGAGAAGGCAGCCACCGCTTCGATTCGACTGACGCCACAACAGATCGCGGCCGCCGAGAGCACCGCACGCGGGATGGCCCATCTCCTGTCGGTCGGCGCCACCAACGCGGGCTTGCTCATCGAGGCGGAGTTGTTGCGCGCGGCACAGACCTGTCGGAGTTCGTCGATGGCGCGACCAGCGGCGGCGGTGCTCCGTACCGTCCGACGCATCCGCGACCTCCACGCGGATCGAAGCGAGTTCTCGGTCGGTGCACTCATCGGTGACGTCGCCGACGCGTCCACCGCGGTGCACGAGATGCTGCGAAGCCCGAACCTTGTCGATCCCGAAGTCATCGGTCGGGCTCGTCTTGCGTACGAGTCTGTCGGCGGACTCATCCTCACCGGTCTGTGCTCTGAGCCAGTCGTGAGCGCCGCCGGCTTTGCTGGCGTTGTCACGTACTTGATCTCCACAGACGGACGGATCTGGACCGTCCCGGCGGTCATGCCAGGCGACGTCGCCGACGTGGCAGCGAGCTACCTCGGGCCCGCCCGGATCGGCGACGTAGCGCTGGCACACCGAGAGCTTGGTCGGGCGGGCCTCAACGTCAGTGGTGCTACGGCATCGCAGGATGGGCGCCTTGGTAGCGGCAAGGGCGTCAAGGCGGCGACCCGACTGGGATCCGGCTGGGAGGAGCCAGTGGTGGCGTCACGATTCACCGTTCCACTCGCGGATCAGCTCGCCGAACTTTCGATCGGCGAGCTGCTGTTCGTGCGGGGGAGCGTGGTCGGAGCCGACCGGACCGCCCTCGTGATCACTGCCGAAGTCGACGGCCGGCCGTTGCGGATCACAAGCCCCGTCGAGCACGACGACCTGCCCGGCTATGCGAACCTCAGGCTTCTCGCTTCGGCGCGGGGGCTCGAAGTAGCGGTCATCGGCCGCATGGACAGCGCTACGCCACGCACGGTTCGCGGGATTGCGCTGACAGGTGACGACCTTGCATTGCCGCCTTCATGGCGCGGAACCGTGAACCTCGGCCTCGACACGCTGCAGCGAGCGCAGGTCCCCGCGGCTGGGGATCGGCCAGCGAACGTCGCCTTGCCGTCGACAGCGACGACCTCTCCGATCGAGCCGCTCGTTCGACGGCTGGAGAGGGGAGTCCTGGCAGGAAGGGCGGCCTGCGGCCCGCTCGCTGCCGCGGGCCTCTCCGAGGATGCTTCACGCCTGCGACGGGTGAACATGCCAGCGGCGGCACAGCTCCTGTCCTCCCTGGGGGAGTCAGCCAACGATCCCACCGCGTTCGCCGCTGCGTGGACTTCCTCGGCCGTCTACGTCAATGCGGTGCGCCAGGAGTTGCGACGCGGAGCTTGGCTCGAGGGCTAGCCTTGTTGGGTTGGTTCCGCCTGCCGCTACCGGCGACGGCTTCCTCTCTGGCGGTCAGGAGCATCTCGTCGGACGTCGATGGCCTCCGGGCGACCGGCCGGCGCGACGACGACGTCGGTTGGCAACCCTTCGGTGGGCACCGGCGTCCGCAGCGCGCACTCGGCCGTGACAGCCGCGGTGTACGCGTTCATGAGCTTCACCGCGCGGTCACGCTCCTCCTGTGCCCGGTCGTTGGGCGCCGGAGCACTGAGCGCGCAGCTCCACTCGGCATCACAGGGGGTCGGCTGCCGATCGATCCGGTTAGCGAGGGCGGCGGCCTTGGTGGCCGCCCAGCGATGGCGGAGGTGGACGGGCCCGTCGATCGGCCTCGGAAACCGCTCGTCCCACGCGACCGCCACGGCCGGATCGAGCGGGGGCGGGCCCACTTTGGGTTGGAACTCTACGGCGACGCGCTCGGGGCCCGACCGGCGCAGCCGGTCGGCGACTGAGTCGTCAATCTTGGGAGGCGGCGCCTCCGGCAGGCGTTCGCCATCCAACCAGGTGGCTGCCCGGGTTAGGTACAGGTGGTTTCCTTGCCGTCCACGGGTGATATCGACGTACGCCTCGGAGCGAGTCGCGCCTTCGTCGATGCGGCTGGTCGACTCGTCGAAGGTTGCACCTTGCACGCCGTGGCTGGTTACGGCGTACGCGTAGTCGATCCCGACGTCTACCCGGCCATGGCGGTTGCGGTGCTCGTCGAAGAACGAGCGGGGAAGGTCGATGACGCCTACGTCGTCGAAGCGCACCGACACCCGGTCACGGTCCCGGTGTGGGGCGGCGTCTACGGCCACGACCGTCCCCGACGCGCCGTTGCGGACGTAGGCCTCGGGGCGACCGGCGACGTGGAGGTCGCGGCTTGCCATGCGCGCCACGACGCGGTCGCCGACGGCAAAGCGTCGCTCTCCGCTTGCGACGACCTCCTCGGTGCCCAGCTCGCCATGCGCCGAGCGCATCTGACGGGCCAGGCGGTTGAGCACGTGACGGGTTGCGTGGCGGCGGTCCACCATCGGGTGGGGCGACGCCCCGTCGTGGGCGTCCCACCAGTGGCTGAGCATGCCGAGGTAGAGGTCGAGGTCGTTGTTGACCAGGTGGAGGTGCCCGGCGTCGGCGAGCTGAGTGAGCGCGTCGGCGGTGTGGCCTTCGCGGAGCAGGCGGGCCGCCTCGCGGTCGGCAGGGTCGCGGACCCGATGGGCGGTCGCCAGTTCGGGGGTGGCTTCGCCGCCGGCCATGCACAGGTACCGGAACATCCCGCCGGCGGCGACGGCGCCGTGCTGGTCGGGGTCGCCGATGAGCCGCACCGCGGCGCCGGCCCGCCCGGCCAAGTGGAGGAGGGCGTCGAGGTCCCGGTCCGACAGCGTCGACGCCTCGTCGACCAGCAGCACGCTGCGCTCGTGCAGCGGTGGGCGGTCGGCCCGGGCCAGGTACCAGGCCACCGTCTCGGTCGAGATGCCGGCGCCGGCCGACAGCTGTCGCGCCGCCTCACCCTGGACGGCCGCGCCGAGAACCTCGTAGCCGGCTTCCCGCCACGCCTCCGCCGCGGCGCGCATGGTGGTGGTCTTGCCAGCTCCCGCCCGACCGATGGCGCACTGGACGCCACGTCCGCTGCTACAGAAGGCCGAGACCAGGTGGCGCTGCTCGCCGGTGAGGTGCGGGTGGGCGGCGAGGGTGTCCTCGATGATCGCTGCCGGCACGATCGCCATGCCGGCGGCTGCGCCCTGCTCGAAGCGGGCGGCGATGCGGTGCTGCAGGCCAAGGATCTCGGTGGTGGTGAACACCTGGGCGCGCCCGAGGGCACCGGACTCGCCCGAGGTGTCGAGGGCGACGACATGGGGGCTGGTCAGGAAGGCGTCGGCCAGGCGCTCGACCTCCTCGGGGGCGACCAGGAGGGGGCCGTCGTCGTAGTCGAGGTCGACCAGCGCCACCAGGACGTCGGAGCGGGTGAACAGCGACTGACCGGCGCACACGCCGGAGGTGGGCGACGCCAGCATGGCGAAGAGGTGGCCCTCGTCGACCTCGGCCGTCACCGCGCCGCCACCGGTGCACTTGGCGAGCCTGCGTGGCGACAGGCCGTGGTGGCGGGCCCGCTCCCACCAGCCCGCCACCAAGTCGGCGGGGTCGACGTGCTCCTTGGGCCGGCGGGTGCCGGTCACCGTCGCCTGGACCTCGTCGAGGCTGGAGCGCCGTCCGATGGCTGCCTCCAGTTCGGCCAGGGCGTCTTCGATCTCGTTGCGCCGGCGCGAGAACTCGCGCAGCACCTCCTCGGAGATGCCCGCGATCTCCCAGCTGCCCGACGGCCGTCGCCGCCACCGCACCCCGAGGGTGGCGGTCAGCTGGTGGCGCATCTTGGCGGTGGCCAGCGCGGAGGCGGCCTGCGCGTTGAGGTACAGGCCCCGGGCGTCGAGGGCCCGGCGGGACCCGTGCTCGTCGATGATGGCGTTGGCCACCACGTTGTGATGGTGCGGGAACGGGTCGAGGGCCCGGCTGGTCAGGTGACGGAAGGAGGCGATGGTCAGTCCCCGAGCCAGGACTTCCTTGCCCCGGGAGCGCCCGGCGCTGGCGTGGTACTCGAGGAAGGCCATGCCGGCGTCGTTGCCCGCCTGGATGGCGTCGAGCACCGCCCGGCGCATGTCCTCGCCGCCCAGGCCCGCGAGGACGCCGAGGGACTTCTCGGTGGTCAGGGTGAGGTCGTAGCCGACCCGCACCGCCGGGGCTGTCCGGCGCTGCAGGAAGGCCACGAGCTCTCCACGCTTGATGATCCACTGCCGCTTGGTCCCGCGGTGGGCCACCACGTACGCCCGCTTCGGCACCTTGCCCTCGGCCAGCTCGTTGGTGATCCGGTCCCGATGCGTCTCCCACCGCCGGCACAGTCCGCGCAGGTACTGGGCGGTGACGCCGGCCAGCCGGGCGGCCTCGACGAGGGACAGCTGATCGGTGGGTGTGCCGCCGGCCGCCACCGCCTCGGGCTCGGTCCCGAGGGCGCGGGCGTCCTCGCAACGGTCGAGCTCTGAGCCGGTGACCCACCGCTCGCCGTCGTCGTCGACGAGGGGGATCAGGTAGCTGCCCTCGGGCTCCGTCCCCCTTGTAGTTCCCTCGCCTGCGGGACCGGCGGGGGATCGGCGCTCGCCGGCGTCCAGCAGGGCTTCCGCCTCACGGCGGGTGATGTGCAGGGCGGCGGCGATGTCGGCGGTGTCGTAGAGCGGCTGGCCGTCGGGGCCGGTGCGGGTGGCTTGCCCGGCGCCGAGCGTCGGTCGCCGACCGGCCGAGCCGGTGGCGGTGAGCAGCCGGGCCCCGGTGTGCGGGTCGCGACCGGCGAGCACCCGGGCGAAGTCCTGCGGGTCCACCGCGCCGACCAGGCCGGCCTCGCCGGCGCTGTAGCCGAGCCAGCGGCCGGCCTCGGAACCCCGGTCGGCGTAGTAGCTGGCCGGTCCGTCGCCCGAAGGCACCGGCGGCGTGCCGGGAGCCGGTCCCGCGGCCTCGGGGACGCGGGGTTCGAGGTAGCGGACGAGGTCGGCGACGACCTGGCCGACGGTGCGGCCGCCGGCCGAGCCGAGGGCGGTGACGGTGAACCTCACGAACACGTCCCGCGCGCCGCGAGATCGTCCCGCAGGTTTCCCGGAGGGAAACCTGCAAGGGTGTGTTTGGTCGGGGGGGTGGCTGAGAGGAGCGTGGGCCGCTCGGCCGCGCGTCGGCGAGGGACGGCCGCGAGGGACGCGGGACGAGGACGCGGGACGGGCTTGTGAGACGCGGGACGGGGCCTGTTGGCGGTCATCGGCCGAGCCGCCTGGCCTTCGGCTTCTGCTGGCCGGTCAGCAGCGAGAGCGACGCCGTCCCGCGGTTCTGGGCAGGGGGCTCCGGTTCCCCCCCGGCCGCCTCCAGGGCCAGTCGGTGGCGCCCGACGAGGCGCTGGTGGCGCTCCTGCACCCACCCCGGCAGGCGGTACAACTGGGCCTGCGACAACGCCGGCACCCGGGTGAAGACCCGCAGCTCGTAGCGGTCCTCGCCCGCCGCTACGAGCCGGAAGTGGAGCAGGCGGCCGATGGTGTGCCACAGCGGGCTGTTGGGGCCAACCCCGCGCCCAAGGCCCAGCTCGCCGGCGAAGTCGGGGATCCGCACCCGGGCGGGTACCTCGTCTTGCCAGTGCCACATGCAGTGGCGCAGGAAGGCGACGGCGCTCGGCCCGATGACCCCACCCCAGCACTGCTCCAGGTAGGGGTCGTCGAGGAGGAAGCCGGTGCTCTGCACGACCGGCTTGGGATGGGCGGCGGGGTGGATCTCCAACAGCTCGGACAGAAGGACCATGCCGAGGTACGCCCCTGGGGACGCCCATTCCTCGCGGGGAATCTTGACGGTCGCCGGGAATCCCGGGCGGGGGAGGGGCACGCAGGACGGAGGACGAGGACGCGGGACGGGCGGCGGGGGACTCGGGACGGGGCGCAGGACGAGGGACGAGGGACGGGCCGCCCGGCGGGGGACGAGGGACGCGTGACGCGGGACGCAGTACGAGGGACGCGGGACGGGGCGCAGGTGACGAGGGACGCGGGACGGCCCGCCCGGCGGGGGACGAGGGACGCGGGACGGGGCGCAGGACGAGGGACGAGGGACGGGCCGCCCGGCGGGGGACGAGGGACGCG